>JAPJOH010000007.1 GCA_030826265.1 Collinsella aerofaciens | reverse complement strand
TCGAGCTTGCGGACAGGGTCGAGGCGGCATAGGATATCAACCGTATTCCAGATTCTAGGACGCCGGGCCGACTCGCTTCGGATGGGGCTCTACACCAACTTTCTCGACACTACCGTCGTAGGCGTATTTGCTGTACACGTTGACCTCCCACTGCTTTTTTTCGACCTTTGCTACAGAATCTAGGATGAAGCCGGTCGCAAGGCTCAGGCCGCACAGGAACATAAACGAGACGGCGAGCATAGCGGTGGGGAAGCGCGGGACGAGGCCGGTCTGGAAATATTCGACAACGATGGGCATGCCCAGGGCGAGGCCGAATACCGCGAACAGAAGCGCTACGAGGCTGAAGAACTTCAGCGGGCGGTAGTCCTTGAACAGCGTGCCGATCATCGCAACGACTTTAATGCCGTCGCTCACTGTGTTGAGTTTGGACTCGGAACCCTCGGGACGGTCGCGGTACTCGATGGGCACATCTTTGATGCGCCAGCGGTGGTCGACGGCGTGGATCGAGAGCTCGGTTTCGATCTGAAAGCCCTCGGAAAGCACTGGGAAGGTTTTAACGAACGGGCGGCTCATGGCGCGGTAGCCGGTCATGACGTCATCGAAGCTGTAGCCATAGATCCACTTGATCATGGCGCGGACCAGATTGTTGCCAAAGCCGTGGAAGGCGCGCTTGTTTTCCTCGGCGTAGGTGCCGTTTGAAAGGCGATCGCCTACGGTCATGTCGGCCGTACCGTTAAGGATGGGCTCGCAGAGGGCCTTGGCCGCCTCGGCGGGGTAGGTGTCGTCGCCGTCGACCATCAGGTAGCAATCGGCGTCGATGTCGCGAAACATCTGGCGGCATACGTTGCCCTTTCCCTGACGGGGCTCAAAGCGGACCGTGGCGCCGTGCTCGGTGGCGATGCGTGAGGTATCGTCCGACGAGTTGTTGTCATAGACATAGACCGTCGCTTGTGGAAGCTCGCGGTGAAAGTCGTCGATGACTTTGCCGATCGTGGGCGCTTCGTTGTAGCAGGGGATGATGACGGCGATGGATTCAGAATTCACTCAATGCTCCTTATACGTTCAATCCTTGAAAGTATAGCGGTTTGGGCTTGGCATCCTAAGATGTGGGTTAGTTCTCCAGTTTTGTTGCGCGAATCGTTTGCATGGCCGTCGGGTCTATACTGTTCGTTTGTCAACGATTACGAGTAAAGGAGTTGCATCCGTGTCGGATCAGACAAAGCAACAAGAAACTCGCAGTCTGCCTGCGACGTTTGCTAAGAACGAATTTGAGAAGGACGCGTTTATCCTTCGTCAGCTGGTTACCAAGGATTTTAAGATCAAGTATCGCCGTAGCGTTCTGGGCGTCGCATGGTCGGTGCTCAACCCGCTGCTGATGATGATCGTCATGGCCATCGTGTTCTCGACGATTTTTGGCCAGGGTCGCAATGGCTCAATGACGCCCGAGATGTACCCGCTGTACTTGATCGTGGGTAACATTACCTTTGCCGTCATGTCCGAGTCTACGAACCAGGCCCTGACGTCGATCGTGGGCGCTGCCCCTCTGCTCAAGAAGGTTAAGGTGCACCGCTGGGTCTTCCCGGCGCAGAAGGTGCTCTTCTCGCTGGTCAACTTTGCCTTCTCGCTGGTCGCCGTCGCCATCGTCATGCTGTGGTTCCGCGTTATGCCTTCTTGGCACCTGATTCTGCTGCCGGTTTGCCTGCTGCTGCTTATGTGCTTCTGCATGGGCCTGGGCATGATGCTCTCTGCCCTTACGGTCTTCTTCCGCGACGTTATGCATCTGTGGAGCGTCGTCATTACGGCGTGGACTTACATTACGCCCATCTTCTGGACGACTGACTATATTGCGCAAATGCCGCATCTCGTGCGTATCTTGATGTATGCGAACCCCATGTTCAACTACCTGCAGTTTATGCGCGATATCTTCCTGTTCCAGACTACGCCCTCGCTTATGACGTTTGGTATGTGCGTTGCCTGGGCGGTTCTTGCGCTTATTATTGGCTATACCGTGTTCCATAAGTCCGAGCGCAAGTTCATCCTCTACATCTAAGGAGTGCTGTGATGACTGAATCTGTTGTTGATTACAGCGAGCAGCCTCTGGCTGTCGAGGTCGACGACGTCACCATGATCTTTAACATGGCGTCCGAGTCGCTGACCAACCTCAAGGAGTACTTCATTAAGCTTGCCAAGCATGAGTTGTTCTTTGAGGAGTTTAGGGCGCTTAAGCATATCTCGTTTGATATTCATCGTGGCGAGGTCGTGGGTCTGGTCGGCACCAATGGCTCCGGCAAGTCTACGATGCTCAAGATTATCGCTGGCGTGCTTGAGCCAAGCGAGGGCAGCGTTAAGGTGCACGGTAACATCGCGCCGCTGATTGAGCTTGGTGCTGGTTTTGACCCCGAGCTGACCGCCCGCGAGAACATCTATCTGAACGGCGCCCTGCTTGGCTATACCAAGGAGTTCATCGATGCCAACTTTGACGGCATTATCGAATTCGCTGAGCTGCAGAACTTTGTCGATATGCCGCTTAAGAACTTCTCCTCGGGCATGGTGGCGCGTATCGCCTTTGCAATCGCGACGATTACCGAGCCCGATATTCTGATCGTTGACGAGACGTTGTCCGTCGGTGATGTGTTCTTCCAGCAGAAGTGCGAGGACCGTATCCAGCACTTTATCCAGAGCGGCGACGTGACGGTTCTGTTCGTTTCGCACTCTATGGAGCAGGTTGAGCGCATCTGCCAGCGTGCCGTTTGGATTGAGAAGGGTGACCTTCGCATGGACGGCCCGGTTGATGAGGTCTGCAAGGCGTATCGCGAGCAGTTCAACTAGGTTATAATTACTTGCGCCTGACAGGCTTGCGCTTGCTTGGGCGTGCGGCTATTTGCTCCATTAGCTCAGTTGGATAGAGCAGGGGACTTCTAATCCCAAGGTCGACGGTTCGAATCCGCCATGGAGCACCATCGTTTATTAAGCCCAGACCGCTTGGTGGTCTGGGCTTTTTCACATGCCGGTGTTCTTTGTTCTTGCCGGGTATACGTTTAGGCCGAAGCCGTGGCGTGAGCTGCTATTGTGCTGCTGATGTGGATTGGTTATACGGCGCGCCAAAGGGGGCTGGAGCCGAGCGTGAGCAAGCCTCTGCTTATGACGCTGCCAGCATCGTGGTTCTTCGCGTCAATCGTACGCTGTGCCTGCGATATTGGATTGGCGTACGTGATCAAGAAGGCGTAACAAAAACGGGGAGGACCAACTTGGCCCTCCCCACTATATCTAGTCTGTCTAGTCTGCCTTCAGGCACTCGGGCAAGACGTTTGCAACTGCATTCATCGCCTGCGGCCTCAGGTACTGCTCATTGAGCTTTGCCTTTCTGTAGGCGTAGCGAGTGTCTGCCGAGTACTTGATCAATACGTCGGTGAAGAATCGTTCCCAGCTTAGGTAGTCGCGGCTTTCGATATAGCTCGAAGGATCCTTGAGGATTTTTGGAATGTCGTTACTGGGAATGAGGCCAGATTGCAGAAGTGTCCACTCGAATGATTCCGGGAGGAACAAGCGAACGTTCTTGTAAACGCGCTGTCCGAGCACCTTTTCGATGTAGGGACCAAACGCTGCGCCGTCTCCAATGGCAAGAACGTTTTGCTCGGGGCATTCGTGAATTGTCCGCTTTAGATTTGCTACGCCGGTGGCGGTATAGCAGGGGATTCCGAGCCGGTTGCAAAGAGCGTCGTAGAATTGATAGCCAGATTTGCTATCCTCGACAACTACGGCGTCGGGTACCTCGAATCCAACATTTAGATCCTGATACAGCATGCTTGCCGTGTGGTCATATAGCGGCTTGGTCACCGAGTAGAAGCGCCTGTCGCTCTTGCGGCCATTGATTGTTTTACTCGTCGTGTTGACTAACTTCAGGATCTCATCAACGCTGTAGGGGAGCTCGTTGGCATCGCGACGAGATATCAGAACAAAATAGTTGGACGAGCCGTTTACGGTTTTGGCGAAGTCCTTTGAGTAGATAAACTCGTTGCCCTCATCTAGAAAGACGATTGAATCTTCGATGATCGAAAGCTCGCGCTCCCAGCGTCTGCCGGAAAGCGTTTCACAAGGCACGTCGCAGCTGAGTGCAACGCCGCTTTCCGGTCCTCGGTCGTTGTAGTCGCGAATCATCGAGATGAGCGTCGTTTTGCCCGTGCCGCTGTTGCCGCGGATGAAGGAAATATTGCGTTTAAAGGTGAGCGTGTATTTGACTTTTGCGCGCTCCACGACAACGGTGTGTGATCCTTTCATTACTCATCAACATCCAGAAAATCATTGGTGGCACCGACGAACTCCTGCATGTTCCTGACGATGCGGCCGTCGTTATTGATGCGAATCTCAAAACGCTTCCAGGGAAATTTCATGATGTGGTAAAGGGTCACCAGCACATCCTGCTCTTTGCCAATTTTGAGCAGCCAGCGGGCGCAGTTATCTCCGCAAGTGGATGCATTGAACACCATGTTTGGTAGATTGCGCACCAGCAGCAGCGTCTTAACGCCGCCGGACAGTTCGAGTGGGGTGATCGAGCCCAGCTGCTTGCTTACGATGTTGTGGGGGCCGATGAGCTCTGATCCGTCCACGCTTTTAATGATCTGTGCGGCCATAGGGTCTTCGAACCATGAGTCCAAGTATGAGTTCCTAAAGTAGGTCTCGGTATCGTAGATGGAACCGGGGTAATCTCCCAGATGGATGCTTAGCATGCGAGTCTCCAGACGTTGTGTGGCTGCAACGATTATATGCCAGTAATAAAGTGCCGCCAGTAGCGAGGTTGCTGCTGGCGGCACTGGCATTACTGGCGTGCGAATCGGGGTTGATGGATTTGCGCGCGAGACTACTTTTCGAGTCGTTCCCTCAACAGCTCCAGCGCGTGAGCGTAACCCTGCAGGCCTTCGCCGGTGATGGTGGCGAAGCAGGCCAGGCGGGCGTAGCTCACCTGGCGGAAGTCCTCGCGGGTCTCGACAGCGCTGATGTGGACCTCCACAGCCGGGATGGCGACGGCTTTAAGGGCATCCAGGATGGCCACGCTGGTGTGCGTGTAGGCTGCCGGGTTGATGACGATTCCGTCGACCTTGCCGTAGGCCTCCTGGATCTTGTCGACGATGCTGCCCTCGTGGTTGGACTGGAAGACCTCGACCTCGTCAAAGCCCTGCGCGGCGCCTGCCTCCTGGCAGATCTGTACCAAGCGGTCGTAGTTGTCGCTGCCGTAGATGCCCGGCTCACGAATGCCGAGCATGTTGAGGTTGGGGCCATTGATGACGAGTGCTTTCATGGTTGCTTCCTTTGCGGTTGTAAAACCACCACAAAGGTGCCTGTCCCCTTTGTGGTGGTTTTTGTTAGAGAGCGGGTGGGAGGGTGTCGACGAGGGCGCGGGCGGTGTTGGCGGCGCAGTCGCGTGAGTCGATGATGTGGTCGGCCCAGGCGCGGTAGCGCGGCATACGCTGCTCGGCGAGCTTGTCGATGCCATCGCGGGCGGTGATGGGGCGGCCCTTGTGGGCGAGCTCGTCGAGCTTGCGGTTGAGCATCACGATCTGGCTGTTTTGGTGCAGCAGCGGGTAGTTCTCGTCGCGTGTGACCACGCCTCCGCCGGTGGAGAGCACCAGGCCGCTGCGCTTGGAGATGTCGGCCAACGCCGCCGTCTCCTGCTCGCGGAAGGCCGCCTCGCCGCGCTCGACGATAAAGTCGGCGCAGGGCATGCCCAGGCGCTCCTCGAGGGCGCGGTCCAGGTCGATGTGCTCTCGCCCCGTGAGCAGGGCAATCTGCTCGCCCACGCGGGTCTTGCCCGAGCCCGGCATACCGATCAACGCGATGTTCTGTTCGCGGCGTGACAGGCGCTCCGTTACGTCCAGAATGCGCTCACGCGAAGTGACCTGGCCGGTGTAGCGCTCAACGGCTTGCGCCGCCTGGGCCACGAGCATCAGCAGGCCGCCTATGCAGGGGATGCCGCGGCGCTCGGCCTCGAGCATCAGGCCCGTGCGTGCAGGGTTGTAGACAATGTCGATGACGCCTTCGAGCGCATCGAGCCCCTCGAGCGTGCAGGGGGCATCGGGACAGTGGGGGAACATGCCGGCGGGCGTGCAGTTGACGAGCAGTGTGGCGTCGGGCTGCTGCGCGATGTTGTCGTAGTTGACTTCGCTCGTGCGGCCGACCGGCACGACGATGGCGCCCAGGTCGCCGAGCACCATGCTGGCAGTGGTGCCGGCGCCACCGGTGGCACCGAGCACGAGGGCCTTCTTGCCGGCGACCTCAACGCCCAGCTCCTCGACTAGGCACTGAAAGCCAAAGTAGTCGGTGTTGTCGCCACGCAGGCGGCCGTCAGCCAGACGTGTGATGGTGTTGACGTTGCCCATGCGCTCGGCCAGCGGGCTCAGCTCGTCCAGGTAGTCCATGACGGCGCGCTTGTAGGGAATGGTCACGTTGGTGCCCTCCCACTCGTCGCCCGCCATAAAGGCCGCGAGTTCCTCGGGCTCGCGCTCAAAACGCATGTACTCAAGCCCCGCGAGCTCCTTGTAGATGGTCGGGGTGTAGCTGTGGCCCAGCACGCGGCCCAGCACGCCGTAGGGGCGGGTTGTGGTGACATCGGTCATCTAGAGCACCTCCGTGTAGCTGCCAAAGTAGGTGAAGCTCTCGCACACGTCGTCAATCGAGTCGAGCAGGTCGTCGAGGGCTTTGCTGCCAAAGGGGCAGTCCAGATCGAAGTAGAACATAAACTCAAAGTCGCGCCCGGGGATGGGGCGGCTCTCGAGCTTGATGAGGTTGATGTTGAGGGCGTAGAAGCGCTCGAGCACGCGGTAGAGGGCGCCCGGCTCGTTGGCCGTGGTGATCATGAGCGAGGTGCGGTTGGCGCCGGGGTAGACGCGCGGCTCGCGGCTGATGACGACAAAGCGCGTGTAGTTATTGTCCGAGTCCTGGATGTTGGGCTCCAGCACCTCCAGACCGTAGAGCGCCGCGCAACTTCGCGAGGCGATGGCGGCGACGTCGGTGCGCTCGGAGTTGGCGACCATTTCGGCCGACATGGCCGTGTTGAGATACTTGGTGGCGTGTAGGTCATGCGCCTCGATAAAACCGGCACATTGCGCGATGGCCTGACCGTGGCTATAGACCTCACGAACATCCTGCAGCTTGGTGCCGGGCTTGACGAGCAGGTTGTGGTCGATCTTGAGGCGCAGCGAGCGCACGATATGGAAGTCGAACTGCGCAAGCAGGTCGTAGACCGCGTTGACCGAGCCCGCGGTGGAGTTTTCGATGGGCAGTACGCCAAACTCGCAGAATCCGTCGCGCACGGCGCGCATAACGCCTTCGAAGGTCTCGAAGAACGCGATATCGGGCACGTCGAAGAGCTTGCACGCGGCGATCTGGCTGTAGGCGCCCTCTACGCCCTGGCAAGCGACGCTGGCAGTCTGGGGAAAGGGCGTGTCGAAGGCCTTGGCCGTGGCGTGGGCCTTTTGCGAGACCGTGATGCCCTTGAGTTCGTTGATATAGCGCTGCTGCTCGGCCTTGCTCATGCTCATGAGGAGACGGAACAGCGTGATGGTCTGCGCCTCGTAGCGCTCGGGAGCGCGGCTAGCAAGGTTGTTGAGCTTGGAGCGCTCGCGGGCGGGGTCGAAGACGGCCTTGCCCATCTCGATTTTTGATTTGGCGACCTCGGTGGCAATGTCCATGCGCTCGACAAAACTGTTGAGGAGCGTGGCGTCGATGCCATCGATGGTCTGGCGGATGTCAGCAAGGTCCATAGGGACCCCTTTCGTGAATGGTTATACGGGGGTAGTTAATTTGGGACGGGGCTATTTTAGCTACCCTTTGACTGTCGATGAATCGATGGGTGTCAGCGCAAATATCAACTGGCATATGGGGGTAGCTAAAATAGCCCCGTCCCAAATTAACTACCCTTGGGGTTGGTGGACTAACGCTGGGCGGCGTCTTCGAGGAGGGCGTCCCAGATGGCGAGGGCGGCGGCTGCTTCGGCTACGGGGACGGCTCGGGGGACGATGCAGGGATCGTGACGGCCGTGGACCGAGAGCTCGGCATTTTCCATGGCGTCCATGTCTACGGTCTGCTGCTCGCGGCCAATTGAAGGCGTTGGCTTTACGGCCATGCGCCACATGACGGGCGCGCCGGTCGAAATACCGCCCAGGATGCCGCCGGCGTTGTTGGACTCGACCTCGATCTCGCCGGTCTCGGCATCGATGCGGTACGGATCATTGTTCTCGCTGCCGCGCATGGCGGCCACGGCAAAGCCCATGCCAAACTCCACGCCCTTTACGGCAGGAATGCCAAACGCGATTTGCGCGATGCGGTTCTCGATGCCGTCGAACATGGGGTCGCCAATGCCCGCGGGAAGCCCGTAAATGCCGCACTCCACGATGCCGCCGATGCTGTCGAGTTCGTCGCGCGCGGCTAGGATTTCCTCGCGCATGCGGCCGGCTGCGGCGGCGTCAATGCACGGTAGATCGTTCGTAAGGATCGCCTTGCGGTCGGCCTCGCGATAGACTATGTCGTCCATCGGCAGGTCGGAGATGCCGCCGATCTGCGCCACATGCGCCATCACTTTAATGCCGCGGGCCTCGAGTGCCTGCAGCGCAATGCCGCCGGCGATGCACAGGGGTGCCGTTAGGCGGCCGGAGAAATGCCCGCCACCGGCGACATCGTGCATGTTGTGATACTTCACGCGCGCAGGGAAGTCCGCATGTCCGGGGCGGGGCTTGCGGCGCAGCTCGGAGTAATCCTTGGAGCGCGTGTTGGTGTTCTCGATAATCGCGGCGATGGGCGCGCCGGTGGTATGTCCATCGACCACACCGGCGATGATGTGGGCGGCGTCGGCCTCGCGACGTTTGGTCGCGGTCTCGTCGCGACCGGGGGCACGACGGTCGAGGAAGGCCTGCAGCTGCCCCTGGTCAACAGCGATGCCCGCCGGAATGCCATCGAGTGAGCAGCCGATGGCGGGGGAGTGCGACTGGCCGAAGATGCTTACGTGCAAGATGTTGCCAAAGGTCGAGGACATGCTATTCCTCCTCGAGCGTGACCTTGCCGCCCAGCAGGCGGTAGTGGTCGAAGAAATCGGGATAGGACTTGTTGACAGCCTCGGCGCCGTGGATCACGACCTCGCCGGTGGCGCGGCTTGCGGCGATGGCGGCCATCATGGCGATGCGATGGTCGTTGTGCGAATCGACCTCGCCGCCGGTGAAGGCATCGACACCCTTGATGATGAGGTCATCGCCGGCAATGCGCACCTGCGCGCCCAGCGCGGTGAGCTCGCGGGTGGTGGTGGCCAGGCGGTCGGATTCCTTGATGCGCAGACGGGCGCAATCGCGGATAAAGGTGCGGCCCTGCGCCAGCGAGGCCACGGCCGAGATAACGGGCACCAGGTCGGGAATGTCGTGGGCACTCATCTCAAAGCCGGCGAGCTTGTCGGACTGCACGGTGGCGGCGTTGGTGGAGCGCACGATGCGGGCGCCAAAGCGCGAAAGCGCGGCAAGCACGTTACGGTCGCCCTGTGCGGAGCTCAGCGACACGCCCTCGACGGTGATGGGGTCGGTGCCGATGGCGCCGGCGCACAGCCAAAAGGCGGCGTTGGACCAGTCGCCCTCGACGGCTACGCTGCCGGGCGTGCGGTACGAGCCACTGCTCACGCGGAAGTTCGTGACCTCGGGCTGGCCGTCCTTGGCCGGAATACGCTCGACGTTGACCTCGACGCCAAAGGCCTTCATGGCCTGGATCGTCAGGTTGATGTAGGGACGGCTCTCGATGAGGCCGGTTACCTGCACGCAGGAGGGCTGGGCCAGCAGCGGGGCTGCTAGCAGCAGGCCGGAGATATACTGCGAGCTCACGTTGCCCGGAAGCACAAAGGTGCCCGGGCGCATGCGTCCGCTCGTCTTGAGCGGAAAACCGCCCAGACCCTGTAGGTCGCAGCCGGCGGCGATGATCTCGTCCGAGAGCGGGGAGAGCGGGCGGGCGCCCAAGCGCCCCTGACCCACAAAAGTTGCTTCTGCACCCAGCGCGCAGGCGACTGGCAGCATAAAGCGGAGCGTGGAGCCGCTTTCACCGCAGTCAAGCGTGCCGCCGGCAAGGGCCTTGAGCAGGCCAAACTCAACACTCTTCATGGTGGGGTGGACCTGGAAGCCGTTCTCGACGGTCTCGATGCGAGCACCCAGGGCCGTAAGGCAACGCACCGTAGCCTCGATGTCGGCGCAGGTGGTGTTGCAGGTGACGTGTGTCTCGCCGTTGGCAAGCGCAGCGCAGATGATGAGGCGATGCGCCATCGACTTGGACGCAATGGCGGGAACGGTGCCCTTGAGCGGGGACGGGGTGATGCGGGCTAGCATGCGGATGCGTCTCCCTTCTGGCCGAGGCCCTCGGCAATGAGTTCGTGGAAAGTGGAAAGTGGCGTGCGGTCGATGCTGCAGCGGCCAATGCCGTGCGGAATCACCAGGTCGATGGTGTCGCCCGCGCGCTTCTTGTCGTGGAGCGCCTCGGCAAAGACGGCATCGGCATCTAGGTCGCAGCGGGTCTTGAGGCCATGGCGGGCGCAGAGTTCCTCAATACGACCGGGCAGTGCGGCATCGCAAACGCCGTGCAGGGCCGCGGCGCGCGTGATGATGCCCATGCCGATCGACACACAGTTGCCGTGTCCGAGCTCAAAGTGCTCGCAGGCCTCGACGGCGTGTCCGGCGCTGTGTCCAAAGTTGAGGAGCTTGCGCTGGTTGGTTTCGCGCTCGTCGGCGACGACCACGGCGCGCTTGATGTCGATATTGCGGGCGATGATGAGCGCTACGCGGGCCACGTCGCGGTTGAGCAGCTCCAGCGTGAGCGGGGTCTTCTCCAGCTCGGCGAAGAGCTCCGGGTCGGCGATCACGGCGTGCTTGACGACCTCGCCGCAGCCGTCAGCGAACTGCTCGGGCGTGAGGGTCGCCAGGCATCCCACGTCGGCGATAACCACGCTTGGCTGCCAAAAGGCGCCGGCCAAGTTCTTGCCGGCGGCCAGGTCGATGGCGGTCTTGCCGCCCACCGACGAATCCACCATGGCGAGCAGGCTCGTCGGGATCTGCACAAACTTGCAGCCGCGCATGTAGGTGGCGGCCACAAAGCCCGCCACGTCGCCCACGACACCGCCGCCGAGTGCCACGATCACGTCGGAGCGCGAAAGCTCGTGCTCGGCCACAAACTCCAAAATGGCAACATAGGTTTCGGCGCGCTTATGGGCCTCGCCGGCTTCGAAGGTGCAGATGCTCACCTCGTAGCCTGACGCCTCCAGGCTCTGCTTAACGGGCATCTGATAGAGCGGGCCCACGTTGGTGTCCGTCACGATGACGGCGCGGGTGCCGCCGGCGGTGGTGCGGACGAGCGGACCTGCCTGCTCCAGCAAAAACGTGCCCACATGCACCTGGTAGGGGCGTGCGGTGTCGATATCGATAGTAATCGCCATAAGCTTCGGTCCTTTCGACCTGGCGTGATGGGTGGTCTAGTGGGAGGCCTCGTCGTCGAGCGCGCGCTTAATGCGGTCGCCCTCGGCAAGGAGATTCTCCAGATAGCGCTGGTCGCGGTCCTTAAGGGCGCGGCTGTAGGCGCCAAGCGATTCGATCAGATGGTCGATCTCGAAGGCGAGCGCATCGGCGTCGTCGATCATGAGCTCGGACCACATCTGAGGATTGAGGTGTGCCACGCGGGTGAGGTCGCGGTAGCTGCCGGCCGAAAAGCCGTGGTGGACCTGAGCGGTCGGGCTCTTAACATAGGCGTTGGAGACGACGTGCGCGAGCTGGCTCGTAAAGGCGATGACGCGGTCGTGCTCGGCGGCGCTCGTTACGCTGAACTTGCCAAAGCCCAAGGGACGTACCATCTCGCGCACCTGGCCCAAAAGCTCCAGCTTGAGTGCGTCGTCCACTGCGGGCGGTACAAGCACGAGCGGTGCGTCCTGGAACAGGCCGGCGCGGGAATGCGCGTAGCCCGAGAACTGCGTGCCCGCCATGGGGTGCGCGCCCACAAAGTAAAAACCGTGCTCGCGGGCAAGCTCAAAGGCGCGCTCGCACACGATGCCCTTGACGCCTACGGTGTCGATCACCACGGGGCCCATGATGGCCTCGGTGTCGGTGGCGTCGGCGAGTGCCTGGGCGTGCGCCTCGAGCCACTCGATGCAGGCCTCTGGGTAGCATGCCAGGACGATGATGTCGCACTCGCCGAGCGTCTCGTCGTTGAGCTCGCCGGCAACGGTGCCCATGCTGGCGGCCGTCATGACGTCGTCATCGGGGTCCCAGGCCAGCACACGGACGCCCGCCTGCGCATAGCCGCGGGCAAAACTGCCGCCGATGAGGCCCAGGCCCACGATGCCGGCGCACTTGGGGCCACCCTGGTTAACGCGTGCGTTTCTCACCGTGCCCATGGGCTACTCCTGAACGGTCTCTTGGCAGACGACCTCGCGGATGGCGCGGATGCGGCGCATGGTGTCGTCGAACTGGTCGGGGGTGAGGGCCTGAGCGCCGTCGGACCAAGCATGGCTCGGGTCGTCGTGGACCTCGATCTCCAGACCGTTGGCGCCGCAGGCGGTCGCCGCGAGCGCCATAGGCTCAACGTAGCGGGTGTAGCCGGTGGCGTGGCTGGGGTCGGCAACGACGGGCAGGTGCGACAGGTGGTGGAGCACCGGCACGGCGTTGAGGTCGAAGGTGTTGCGGGTGCGGGTCTCGAAGGTGCGGATACCGCGCTCACACAGGATGACGTTGTCGTTGCCCTCGCTCATGATGTACTCGGCAGCCATGAGCAGCTCGTCGACGGTGCCGGACATGCCGCGCTTGAGCAGAACCGGGGTCTGCGTCTTGCCGACCTCCTTGAGCAGGGGGAAATTCTGGGCGTTGCGAGCGCCAATCTGCATGACGTCAATCTTCTTGTCGAGGAAGACCTGCACGTCGCGCGGGTCCATGATCTCGGTGACGATCGGCATGTCGAGCTCGGCGGATGCCTCGCACAGCAGGTCCAGACCGGCGGGGCCCATGCCCTGGTAGGCGTACGGGGAAGTGCGGGGCTTGTAGGCGCCGCCGCGCAGCATCGTGGCGCCGGCTGCCTTCACGCGGCGGGCGATGCGGATGAGGTTCTCGCCCTCGACGGAGCACGGGCCGGCGATGACCTGGAACTGGTCGCCGCCGATCTTGACGCCGTGGCCGCAGTCGATGACGGAGTCCTCGGGGTGGAACTTGCGGTTGGCGCGCTTGAACGGCTCGGAGACGCGCTGCACGCGCTCGACGACGTCCATGGACTCGAGCAGGAATGGGTCGATCTTGGTCGTATCGCCCACCAGGCCGATGATCGTCTCGTTCTCGCCGCGCGAGACGTCGGTCTTCAGGCCCTTTTTCTCAATCCAGCTGACGATATGGCTGACGGCCTCGTCGCTGGCGCTCTGCTTTAAAATTGCAATCATGGTGTGCCTCTCACCTCGATGGATAACCCTTGCAAAAACGGCCCGCATCGCGAGCCGTGTATATATGGTGCATGAGAGTTTATACTATCTGATTCGCTTTTGCCTTCTAAAGTGAGCCGTTGCGCCGCGTCTTCCCCGGAATTGCAAAGCTTTTTCTTTTATTTTGATAGCCCGTGGTGCACTTGGGTATAATGCCAAACGTTAGCCCTATTAGCTCAGGGGATTAGAGCGTCTGCCTCCGGAGCAGAAGGCCGTTGGTTCGAATCCAACATGGGGTACCATCGAACGTGAGACCGTCCGAACCTCGCATGGTCCGGGCGGTTTTTCTTATACCGACGCGACGTGATGGGACGTGGTATGGCAGCAACGGATATCGAGCGCGGACTCTCGACCGCCGAGGTCGAGGAGCGCATCGCCGCCGGTAAGATCAACCGCAACATGGAGCGCAAGACCAAGTCGGTCAAAGAGCTCATCATCGAGAACCTCTGCACGCTGTTCAATTTGATCAACGTGATTTTGGCGTTCCTAGTCATTTTGACCGGTTCGTTTAAGAATCTGACGTTCCTGTTCGTGGTGTTCCTCAATACTGCTATTGGCGTCATCCAGTCCATGCGTTCCAAGAAGATGGTCGATAAGCTCACGCTGCTGACCTCCAAGAAGGCCATCGCGGTGCGCGACGGCGCCGAGGTGGAGCTCGACCTGGACCAGATCGTGCTCGACGACATCATCCGCCTGGGGCGCGGCGACCAGATTCCGGCCGACGCCGTGGTGGTATCAGGCGAGGCGCTCGTGAACGAGAGCCTGCTGACGGGCGAGAGTGACCTTATTAAGAAACAGCCCGGTTCCGAGCTCATGAGCGGCAGCTTTATCGACTCGGGCCTGCTGCGCGCCCGCGTGATCCATGTCGGCGCCGACAACTACGTGGCCAAGATCAACAACGAGGCCAAGTACGTTAAAAAGGTCAATTCCGAGATCATGAACGTGCTCAACGCCATCGTGCGTTTTGCGAGCATCATCATGATTCCGCTTGGTCTGGCACTGTTCTCCTCGAGCGTGAGCGAGCTGTGGGACGCCGCCGGTACCCCGGGTGACAGCGCGCTTTCGTGGTGCTTCTCCGAGCTGTTAGCTGGTCGCGTGCCCTCTTCGGCGCTGCTGTCCACGGTGGGCGCCCTGCTGGGTATGATTCCGCAGGGTTTGGTACTGCTGACCTCGTCGGTACTGGCCATCGCCACGGTGCGCCTGGCGCGCCGCAAGGTGCTCGCGCAGCAGCTCTACTGCATCGAGACGCTCGCGCGCGTCGACGTGCTGTGCCTGGACAAGACGGGCACCATTACCTCGGGCCGCATGGAGGTCGAGGGCACCTATCCGCTGCCGGTTGAGGGCGTGAGCCTAGACGCCGGCTCGGACGAGGCGGCCGTTCCCGTCGATACCACGGTGCTCGATTTTGCGCTGGCTAACGTCGCGCGTGCGACTTCGGCCGATGCCAACGAGACCTGCCGGGCGCTGCTCAACTATTACGCCGATCGCCCGGTCGAGGTGTCTGAGCCGCTGTCGGTCATTCCGTTCTCGTCCTCCAAAAAGTGGAGCGGCGCGTCGTTTGCGCAGGGCTCCTATGTGATGGGTGCGGCGCAGTTTGTGCTCTCCGATCGTGTGTTTTCGCAGGTCGAGAACCGTGTCGCCGAGCTTGCCGATACCTGCCGCGTGCTCGTGGTGGCGCGCGTGGACGGCTTTTCGCCCGATGGCGATATGGTGGGCGAGGCCGAGCCCGTGGGCTTTGTGACCATCCGTGACGAGATTCGTACCTCAGCGGCCGAGACCATCGGCTACTTTAACGAGCAGGGCGTGACCCTCAACGTGATTAGTGGCGACGACCCGCGTACGGTGTCGTCGATCGCGCGCGTGGTGGGCGTGCCGGGGGCGGACGCTTATGTGGACGCCACGACGCTCGATACGCCGGCCAAGCTCGATGCCGCAGTGGACCGCTACCATGTCTTTGGTCGTGTGACCCCGCAGCAGAAGCGCGAGCTCGTACAGGCGCTCAAGCGCCGCGAGCACACCGTGGCCATGACGGGCGACGGCGTCAACGACGTGCTGGCGCTCAAGGAGGCCGACTGCTCCGTCGCCATGGCGGCCGGCTCCGATGCCGCGCGTAACGTGGCCGAGATCGTACTCGTCGACAACGACTTTGCCTCGATGCCCGCCGTGGTGGCCGAGGGCCGTCGCTCCATCAACAACCTGCAGCGTTCGGCCTCGCTGTTCCTGACCAAGACGCTGTTCTCGATGGACCTGGCGGCGCTGTGCATCGCGCTGCCGCCGTACCCCTTCGAGCCCATCCAGATGACGCTCATCAACTTCTTCTGCATCGGCGCGCCGGGCTTTGTGTTGGGCCTGGAGCCCAACAATGCTCGCGTGAAGGGATCGTTCCTGACGAACGTACTCAAGCGTGCACTACCGGCGTCGATTGCGGTCGTTTTGGCTGCGGCGCTCGATATCTTTGTGGCGCGCGTGTTTGGCTTTAGCCAGCTTACGCTGTCTACGATGTGCCTGCTTACGTCGTGCGCGGCGAGCGTCTGCCTGATCTGGCGCATCTCGCAGCCTCTCACGCCCTTACGTGTGGTGCTCTTTGTGTTTGTAGTCGCCGGCATCTTGGTGGGCGTTATCGGATTCCCGGAGCTGCTGTCTATTGCCAACCTGTCGATGGGCCAGATGGTTATCTTGGCGGTTATCGTCGTCTTTACCTGCGCGGTGTTCTTTAAGCTCGCCACGATGATGGATTCGCTCAAGCCGCGTCGTCGTCATGCTGCAACTGGTTTTGGCCGCGGTGTGCGCGTCCACCTGGGTCGCGGTGGCGGCAAGGTGAGCTCGACGGGTTCGACGGCCGAGCGTTTTGCCAAGCGCTTCGCCGCCGACATGGCGCAGCGCCGCGAAGATCGCACCGCTCGCGAGGCCGAGGCCCGCGCACTCGAGGGAGTGGCCCAGGCCCAGCCCAAGAAAAAGAAGAGTACCGGAGCCAAGCGCTCTCGCGTGACCAAGTCCTCCCAAGGCATCAAGGTCTCGATGCCAAGCAAAAAGAAGAATTAGCTACGCGCCCTGGCGATGTTGAATTGGTGCCTTGCTCCTGTGGGGCCGTGGCGATGTTATGCTCTAACCTCGATTGTTTGAATTGCTTTGAAAAGAGGATGCCGTGATCTGCCCGCATTGCCTTAAGACTATCGAGGACGGCGCCTCGTTCTGCCCCTACTGCAACGCCTATGTGGGTCCGGGCGATGGCCCCGAGCACACCGAGTTCGTGTTCTGTGAGGGCTGCGGTGCCCGTCTTTCTCCGCATGATCGTACGTGCCCCAAATGCGGACGCCCCGCTCCGGGTATCCTCTCCGAGGACGCGGCCGCATCCGACCTGGCAGCGGGCCGCACGGCGGGCTTTCCGCGCCTAACGCAAGAGCAGATCGATACCGAGGTGCCGCATGCGCCTGCCTCGGCTGCCGCGGTTCTTTCGGACGCCGCCGATCCTAACGAGACCTGCGTGCTGCCGGCTTTCGATAAGGATTTCGGTATTCCCAAGGTCGATATTCCCACGCCCGTTTCCCTGCATGACGATGCTCAAAAACCCAAGCGCAAAGTGCATCCCGACGAGGACGCCTATCACAAGCACAAGCGTCATATCCCCAAGCCGCTCATCGTCATCGCGGTCCTTGCTGTCGTTTGTGGCGGTGCCTATTGGTTCGTGACGACCGATCCCATGGGTGTTATGCCCGGCTTCTATGACCAGTTTGGCCAGGCCGCGCAGACGACCTTCCCTACGCGCCAAAAGGGTGAGGCGACTGAGGACGATACCAAGCAGGACGATTCTGCCGAGGTGGTCCAGGAAGAAACCGTGCTCACCGATGATCAGCTCTATACCAGGCTCGACGGTCTGTATCAGACCATCGTGTCCTACGGTGACGAGGACCAGATCGGCGAGGTCATAGATTCTTTTAACAACGGCTATCTTCGAACGCCGCTGTCCACCCGTCAGGAGCTGTCGCAGAGTGCCTACGCCCTGCGCGACCAGATCAAAAAGACGCAAGATGAGCTCAACAACCTTAAGTATCAGGACGATACGGTCTATGCGGACGACATCGCCCACTTAAAGCAGCTTGCCGAGTGGATGTATGAGCGCGTCGACGTGATTTGCCAGAGCTGGGACATCTCGCTGGCCATTCCCGATGGCGAGTCGATGAGTTCCCACCAAAGCGAGATCCTGGCGCCCATCGCGCAGAGTGGCAACAGCGCGCTGAACCAGTACGACGCCAATGTGGGTTCCTGGAAGCCGCAGCAGCGTTCCTAAAATTAGTTCGCCATAGTCGGCATAACCTACGTGCGCAATTGATGTAAGCGCATGCTTATTGCTACAATTCGTATAAATATGCTTTAAACGCACGAGGAAGGAACCACATGTTTGGTTTTAAGAAAGAGCTCTACACGCCTGAGTATCAGCTTGCCGGCGACGAGTGCGCCGTTATCGAGACGTCGAAGGGTACCATCAAGGTCAAGTTTGACGGCGAGGGCGCTCCCATTCATGTCGCGAACTTCTGCGAGCTTTCTACGATGGGCTTCTATGATGGCCTTAAGTTCCATCGCTATGTGCCCGGTTTTGTTATCCAAGGTGGCGACCCCAATACCCGCGACATGTCCGGCGCCGACGTCGCCGCCGGTCTTGAGGGCCCCGACGGCATGCCCGGTACCGGTGGCCCCGGCTACTGCATCAAGGGCGAGTTTGCCACCAATCCGCGCAACAGCCATGTCGATGGCGCCCTTGCCATGGCACGCTCCATGGACCCCGATTCCGCGGGTTCGCAGTTCTACTTCTGCCTGGGTGCCCAGCATAACCTCGATTCCGGTTACACCGTCTTTGGTACCACGGTCGAGGGTCTCGATGTGATTTCGCAGCTGCGTGCCGGCGACGAGATCGTCCATGTCGAGATCGTTCACGAGTAAAGGGGACTTCCTTGAATAGCCAGCTGATCCAACAGGGCCGCGCCGCTTACCGCGCGGGTGATTTTTCCGCTGCCGCCCAGATGCTTGGCGCGGCAAAGACTCCCGATGAGATTATGGGCGAGGCCGATCACCTTCGTGGCAACGCCTTGATGCACCTGGGCATGTATGCCGAGGCCGCCGAGGCCTATGCCGCCGCCCTCAACGACGGCACCTACGGCAAGCGCGGCGCGCTGCTCACCAACCGCGGCAAGGCGCTTGCCGCCGTGGGCGACTACACGACGGCCGCTCAGGCGTTCTCTGCTGCTACGCAGGATGCTTCCTATGCCACGCCGTTTAAGGCCTACCTGGGTCTGGGCAATGCGCTGTTCCAGTCGGGCGACTATGCCAACGCAGGAACTGCCTTCCGTCAGGCTGCCATCGACGGCGCCAATCCGGCTCCTGCCGCCGCACTCGGCGAGCTCGGTCGTTGCTTCATTAAGCTCGGCCGTCCGGCGGATGCCGTGGAGACCTACCGCACGGCTATCGACTTTGCCGGTCCCCGCGACGACACGCGTGCGCTCAACGCCGGCATGGGTCAGGCGCTTTCTGCCGCCGGCCGTCCCTCCGACGCACTCGATGCCTTTAACGCCGCTACTGCCGATGGCATCTACCAGCTCACCTCCGAGCAGGCCGACGAGCTTGCCCGCGTGCACGATTCGCTTGCCGCGCTGTCTGCCCAGACGGCCATGGCCACGGCTCCGGCGCCCGCGATGGACGCTTCTGCCGTCGATCCGCTCGATCCTACCGGCGCGACCGGTCAGTTTATGCCCGATCCCTCGGACACCGGCTTCTTTACGCTGTCCGAGTCCGAGATGGTCCAGCAGGACCGTCAGGATCGTAAGCAGGCCAAGGTCCGTCGTCGCCATCGCCACACGGGTCTTAAAGTCTTCATCGTGCTGCTTCTGCTCATTTTGATCGCCGCGGGCGGTCTGGGCTTTGCCTACACGCGCGGCTTTGGCTTCCCCTCGCAGGAGTCGGTTATCACCGATCTGTTCCAGGCTGCCGGCGACGGTGACACCGCAAAGGCCGAGTCTTGCCTGGCCTCGAGCCTGTCCGAGGACGCCAAGTCGATGATCATCTCCTCGATTCCGCAGGGCGCCACCGTGTCCGTCGAGGGCATGGATCAGTCCATGACCGAGACGACCGCCAAGGTCAAGGCTTCGCTGTCCAAGGGCGGCGAGCAGGAGTACACCGTCAAATTCGTGCGCTCCGACAACCATATCGGCTGGGCCGTTTCCTCGCTCGATATGGATTTCTCGGCTGCTGACAACCAGTAGTGACCTTATGGGATTTAGCTTTGCCCGGCGCTTCACCGCAAGTGAGGTGCCGGGCTTGCGCTAGTATCATGAGCTAGTAGTTTTCCAGCAATCATCCAACACATCAGGAGTTGCGTTGTTTTCTTTGATGGATATGTTCTTCGGTAGCTATGCGGGCGATCTTGCCATCGACCTCGGCACCGCAAATACGCTTGTCTCCGTGCGCGGCAAGGGCATTGTCATTCGCGAGCCCTCTGTTGTCGCCATCGACAAGAACGACGAGCGCATCCTGGCGGTCGGTATCGAGGCAAAGCGCATGCTCGGCCGTACGCCCGGCAACATCGTGGCCGTTCGTCCCCTGAAGGACGGCGTCATCGCCGACTTCGATGTTACCGAGGCCATGCTTCGCTACTTTATCGACAAGGCTTCCGAGAAGCGCTATCCGTGGACCCCGCGTCCGCGCGTTGTCGTCTGCGTTCCCTCCGGTGTCACGTCGGTCGAGAAGCGTGCTGTCTTTGAGGCCACGATCCAGGCCGGTGCTCGCCAGGCCTACCTGATCGAGGAGCCCATGGCTGCCGCTATCGGCGCCGACCTGCCCGTCGAGGAGCCCACCGGCTCCATGGTCATCGACATCGGTGGCGGTACTACCGAGGTCGCCGTTATCGCTATGGGCGGCATCGTCGTCTCGCAGTCCATCCGTATTGCCGGTGACGAGTTCGATCAGGCCATCCTCACGCACGTTCGCGATGCCTACAACCTGGCCATCGGCGAGCGTACGGCAGAGGACATCAAGATCAAGGTCGGTTCCGCCGTGCCGCTCAAGGACGAGCTCGACGTCGAGGTCAACGGCCGCGACGTGATCACCGGTCTGCCCAAGACCGTGCGCATCGAGAGCGAGGAGATTCGTCGCGCGCTCAACAAGCCGCTCGACGAGATGGCCAAGGCCGTCAAGGACGCACTCGACGCTACGCCTCCCGATCTTGCCTCGGACCTTATGTACTACGGCATTTTGCTGACCGGTGGCGGTGCGCTGCTGCGCGGTCTCGACGTGCGCCTGCGCGATGAGACCGGTGTTTCGGTCAACGTCAGCCCCACGGCGCTCGATAATGTCGTTAACGGCTGCGCCCGCGTGCTCGAGGCCAATGCGTTTGATGGCGGCTTCGTCCAGACCAATGCTTAATTTCCAAAAGGTGGATTCCATTTGGCACGATCTTCGGGTTTCTCCACAAATCTGAATACCAAGCGACAATCAACGGGTATGCGCCCGTTGATTGTTTTCAGCCTGATTTCGGTGTTGCTGCTCACGTTTTACATCCGCGAGGGCGAGGCAGGGCCGATTCATGCCGTGCGTTCGGGCGTAACGACGATTACCTCGCCGGTGCGCTTTGTGGGCTCGGCCGTGGCGGCTCCCTTCAATGCGATCGGCAACGTGTTCTCTAACCTTACGGCGTCGCAGGACACGCTTGACGAGCTTAAGAAGCAAAACGAGGAACTGACCTCTAAGGTTGCTGAGCTCTCCGAGGCTCAAAAGACCGCCGAGCGTCTGGAGGGGCTGGTCGGCCTGCAGTCGACCTATAACCTCAAATCGACCGCTGCTCGTATCGTTGGTGCCTCTGGCGATGCCTGGACCTCGACCGTTACCATCGACAAGGGCTCTGCCGACGGCCTTACCATCAACATGCCCGTGACGAGTTCTGCCGGTGTTATCGGCCAGATTATCGAGGTATCGGCCAAAACGTCGACCGTGCGCTTGATTAGCGACGAGAACTCGGGCGTGTCCGCCATGGTGCAGGACACGCGCGCCCAGGGCATGCTGCAGGGTCAGGCTGACGGCACGCTGCGTCTTGAGTACGTGAGCGTCGACTCCGATGTTAAGGTTGGCGACATCATCGTGACCTCGGGCATCGGTGGCGTGTTCCCCAAGGGTCTACCGCTCGGCACCGTCTCGTCGGTTGAGAAATCGGCAAACGATGTGTACTACACCATTGTGGTGCGCGCTCAGACGACGGCCGAGAACAACGAGGAAGTGCTGGTCATTACCTCGCTGACCGACGAACAGTCGGCCTCGGATGAGGACGTGAGTACGGCCAACAGCACGCCGCAGGGAACGTCGCGCGATGCTGCGACCAAGACGAAGGACGAGAGCTCGGATGACAGTTCTGACACGTCCGAGACGACCGATTCTGGCTCGAACGAATAGGGGGCATGTCCATGGATCTACACGAGCAGGGGATGAGCTCCCGCACGTTTGTGATCGCCGCCATCGTGTGCGTGCTGCTGCAGGCAGGCCTGGCACCGCAGATCTCCATTGCGGGCGGTCGCGTCAACTTCATGATTATCCTGGTGTGCCTAAGCGTGTTCTCGGGCGACCCGACCCGTGCCGTCGTGTGCGGTTTTTGCAGCGGCTTGTTCTATGACCTGTCCGCTGCCGTGCCGGTGGGCGTTATGTCGCTCCTGCTGACCGTGGGTTCTTTTGCCCTGGTGCACAGCGCCGTCGGTCAGACGGGCGGTACCCCGAATGCGCGCGGCGTCACTGTGGGCGCCTTCGCGCTCGTCATTAATGTGATCTACAGCATCGTCTTGCTGTTTATGGGTTTGGAGACGAGCTTTGTCGTGGCGATCTTCGGCCATGCGCTGCCGTCCTCGATCCTGACGGGTCTGGTTGCCATTCCGTTTTTGATGTCCGGCGTCGTGCCGCAGTCCGGCTATGGATTCTCCGCACGTGGCGGACGCCAGACGGGTATGCGCTTTAAGCCCAAGACCCGTAAGCTCAAATAGGGGAGGCCCGTAGATGTCTTCCCAGATGACGGTTATTATCGCCGGTATCGTGCTGGTTGTGGCCATCGTGGTCGCGCTGGTCATCATGCGTCGTGGCGATTCCCGTTTTACCTACGATACGCAGCATGGAACGGCCCCGCGCGCCACCGAGGGCGAGGGCAATACCGCGGTGACCGCCTTTAAGGGCCGCTTTTCCATCCTCACCACGGGTGTGGGCGCGATGTTTGCGGCGCTCGCCGTCAAGCTGTGGGGCATGCAGATGGTCTCATCGGACTATTACGAGAAGCGGGCCAATAGTAATCAGACTCGCACCGTTACAACACCCGCTGTGCGCGGTCGCATCCTCGATCGCAATGGCGTGGCGCTTGTCCAGAACCGTCCCTCACTTGCTGTCGTGGCCTACCGCGACCTTGCCGAGGATGAGGTTCTGGTTCGCCATCTTGCCAACGTGCTTGGAATGCCTTACGTGGCGGTCCTTCGCAATATTCAGGACAATACAGAGGGCGCTCAGAGCCTGCATACCATCGCGACGGACGTCCGTCGCTCCACGGTTGCCTATATCAAGGAACACGCCGGCGAGTTCCCGGGCGTCAAGATTGCCGAGCGTACCGAGCGTCAGTATCCATATGGCGAGACGGCATGCCATATCTTGGGCTATACCGGCACCATTACCTCCGAGCAGCTCGAGGCCCAGAATAAGAAAACCTCTGGCGATGATGATGCTTCTGCTGGCAAGATTACGTACCAGTCGGGCGATATCGTGGGCCAGGCGGGCGTTGAGAGCTACTACGAAAACCTGCTGCAGGGCATTCGTGGCGAGCAGACCGTCAAGGTCGATGCCTCGGGCAATGTGACCGGTCAGGCCGGCGCCGTGCCCGCGAAGGCCGGCTCCGACATTAAGCTCACGCTCGACCTTAAGATTCAGCAGGCCTGTGAGACGGCGCTGGCGAGCGCTATCGAGCTTGCCAAGACCACTGGCTACAGCAATGCCGGCAACGGCGCAGTGGTGTGTCTCGATCCCAACAATGGCGAGATCCTGGGCATGGCGAGCGAGCCCAAGTTCGATCCGTCCGTCTTTATCGGCGGTGTCTCAAATGACGTGTGGACCGAGCTCAATGATGACAAGGGTTCGCACCCGCTGCTCAACCGCGCCATTAGCGGACAGTACATGTCGGCCTCGACCATCAAGCCGCTCTCGGCACTGGCCGGTCTTGAGTTTGGAACCTACACGTCGGGGCAGACGACCAACTGCACGGGTTATTGGACGGGTCTGGGCAAGTCGTGGGGCAAGTACTGCTGGCTGCATTCCGGCCACGGCACCATGACGCTGCAGTCGGGTATCGCCAACTCGTGCGACCCCGTCTTCTACGACATGGGCAAGGCGTTCTTTTATGACGAGAAACATTCCGAGGGCCTGCAGGAGGTCTTTCGTCGCTGGGGTCTAGGCAAGACCTGCGGTATCGATCTGCCGAGTGAGGGCGCGGGCCGTATTCCCGATGCCGAGTGGAAAGAGTCGTACTTCACCGACGCATCTGCCGAGGACCGCAAGTGGAATGCCGGTGATATGACCAACATTGCCATCGGTCAGGGCGACATCCTGGTGACGCCCCTGCAGATGGCGTGTGCCTATATGGGTCTTGCCAACGGCGGCAAACAGTACGTGCCTCACGTGTTTTTGTCTGCCGTGTCGCGCGATGGCGACGGCGATGCCTATAAGTACAACGGCAAGGGCAAGAAGAAGCGCCTGGAGGCCAAGATCAACAGTGATTCGGATTTGGCTCTTGTTCGCAACGGCATGCACGACGTGATTTACACGGCATCGACGTCCCTGGCGGCGCACTTTGGTACCCTGACGCCGCAGGTATACGGCAAGTCGGGCACGGGCGAGAAAAGCGGCGAGGACGAATACGCTTGGTTCTGCGCCTATGCACCGGCCGATAATCCCAAGTATGTCATCGCTACTGTCCTGGAGCAGGGCGGCGGCGGCTCAGATACCGCGATGCATGTCGTGCGCGACGTGCTCGGTGTGATTTATGACGAGCCCGATACCTCTTCGGCCTCGGGCGATTCTTCGGTTCGATAGGAGGTTGCGATGGATTTTTCTCCGGCGGATCTGTTCCGTTCAACCAAGACCGGCTCTCGTAGCAGCCTGGACCGCGTCAACAAGCAACTTTCGGCCTCGCGCGGCACGTTTCGCCAAAAGGTCCATATCGGTGTGCTCGTGGCTACAGTGGCGCTCGTCGCCTACGGTGCCATCATTATCTGGTCGGCTTCGCAGTTTAAGGCCGATGCTTCGTTCTCACGCCATCTGCTGGGAATTGGCATCGGCACGGTGCTGGCGGTGCTGGTCTGGCGCTCCGACCTGCGCGGTATTTCCAATTTCTCGACGGCGTTGCTCGTCATCGACCTGATCGTGATCCTCTCGCCCAAGATTCCGGGTCTGTCCTATACGGGCGGTCTGGGCATGACGGGCTGGATCAAGATTCCCGGTATCGGCTTGACATTCCAGCCGGTTGAGCTTGCCAAGCTCATCACCATCTTCTTTATTGCTACGCTTGGCTCGCAGTATAACGGTCGCATCGATACCGTTCGCGACTACGTCAAGCTCTGCGGCATGTTGTCCATTCCGTTTTTGGCCGTCGTCGCCATGGGCGACCTGGGCTCGGGCCTTGTTGTGCTGGTTTCGGGCGCCATCGTCATTTGTATGAGTGGTGCACGCCGCGAATGGGTGCTGTCGACCCTGGCCCTGCTCGTGGGCCTGGTGGCCCTCGTCCTGGCGCTCGATTCGGTCTTTGATTCGTTGCTCGGCCACGATGTGCTTATCAAGCAGTATCAGATGAACCGTCTGACGGTCTTTATCGACCCCGATAATGCCGATTCGGACGATGCCTACAACCTGCAGCAGTCGCTTATCGCCGTTGGCTCGGGTGGCTTCTTTGGTAAGGGTTTGGGCCATGCGACGCAGTCGGCCGGCGGCTTTCTGCCTGAGTTCCACACCGACTTCGTCTTCGCCTTTCTGTCCGAGACCTTTGGCTTTTGCGGCTCCTTTTTGCTGCTGTGCTTGTACGTACTGCTCATCTTCTCGACGATCCGCGTTGCTTTTAAGTGTGAGTCCCTGTTTTTGCGTCTTTCGTGTGTTGGCATCGTTGGCATGTGGGCGTTCCAGACCTTCGAAAACATCGGCATGTGCATCGGCATGATGCCGATTACCGGTATTCCGCTACCGTTTATTAGCTTCGGTTCGTCTTCGATGATGATTCAGCTGCTGACGGTGGGTATCGTACAATCCATATGGCGGCATCGTTCGGGCGCCGCGTAACCGCTGGAGGGGTTTGCTATGAAAATTCCCGTAGATAAGCTGACCCGCGCTTTTAAGATGGGCGCGTCCGTTAAGAAGGATTCCGATACGCCGGTGCGCGTCTCGGTCTATCTGGATTCGTCCGCCTCGCGCTTTCTGGCCGAGACGGTGCGTGACGCCTTTGTGCCGCAGACGACCTCGGGCATTGTGCGCGTCGAGCGTCTGGGGGAGGAGCGAATTGCTCCAAAGACCGATACCGATGTGGTGCTGGTGCTCTCGTGTGGTTCCGACCGCTTGGAGAGTGCCGTGCAGGAGCTCGTGATCGCCGGCGCGCCCGTGTGCGTGCTTGCCGAGTCTGCTGTGGAGGTGCCGTTTATCGAGGAGTCCACGCCCATGCTCGGCGTGGTAGCGGCAACCGATAAGACGTATCTGCTCGAGACGCTTGCCCGCTGGATTCTCGATCGCACCGACAAGGAAACGGCTTTTGCGGCGAACTTTGCCTTCATGCGCATCGCGGCGGCCAACCGTATCATCACCTCGTGCGCGCTCACCAATATGACGACCGGTGCACTGGTGTTTTTGCCGGGCGCCGATTATCCCGTTATGGCGCTGGCGCAGGTGGGCATGCTCTTTGAGCTCGCTGCCGTCTTTGGACGCGGCATTAAGCCTGAGCGCGGCTACGAGGTCGCCGGCGTGCTTGCCGGCGGTCTTGTGATCCGCGCGGTCACCCGCGCGCTCGTCAAGCAGACGCCGCATATTGGGTTTGCCGTCAAGGCGCTCACTGCTGCCGCGGGCACCTATGGCATGGGCCGTGCGCTCGTTTCGCTCTACGAGCGCGATGTCGACTACAGCCGTGCCAACGAGGTGGTCACTGCCACGTTCTCCCGCGTTCGCGATCTGGTGACCACGGTCGCGGGCGCTACTCGTCCCATGGCGTCCTATCAGGACGCATCAGATCTCGCTGCTTAGGGGTTTTCCGTTGCGCGTTGCATACCAAGACTGTTTTCATTTAATTGAGCCGCTGCTCGCCAAGGTCGAGAAGCCGAGCCGCTATATCGATCACGAGTGGGGTACGCTTTCCAAGGCCGATGCCGACTACCGTTGCTGCCTGATCTACCCGGATGTGTACGAGGTTGGTCTGCCCAACCAGGGCATCGCCATCCTCTACAACATCCTTAACCAGGCCGAGGGCATCTCCTGCGAGCGTGGCTATGTGCCGTGGCCCGATATGGGTGACGCCATGCGCGAGGCAGGCATTCCGCTGCTCTCGCTCGAGGGCGCAGCGCCGGTCGCTTCGTTTGATATCGTCGGTCTGCATGTGCCGCACGAGATGGCGGTGACGAACTTCCTCGAGGCACTCGACCTCGCTGGCATTCCGCTGTTAGCGGCCGACCGAGGTGAAGATGACCCCATCATCATCGCCGGCGGCCCCTCGGTGTACAACCCCGAGCCGTACGCGGCCTTCTTCGATGCCATCCTCATCGGTGAGGGCGAGGAATCGCTGCTCGAGACCTGCCAGCTGCATCGCCGCCTGCGTGACGAAGGAGTCCCGCGCGCGCAGATTGTCGAGCAGCTTGCATCCATTGCCGGCAACTACGTGCCGTCGCTCTATGAGGTTCGTCACGACGAGCCCTGCTCGCCGCATGGCTACACCGTGCCGCGTGAAGGCAAGGATGCGCCTACTGTGGTCTACAAACGCGTCGTCGAGGATTTCGGCGCCACGAATCCGCTGTCGCAGTCGTGCGTACCCTATGCGCAGCTAGTCCACGACCGCCTGTCTATCGAGATCCTGCGCGGCTGCGCCCGCGGCTGTCGTTTTTGCCAGGCCGGCATGACGTATCGCCCGGTGCGCGAGCGCTCGGCCGACCAGATCGTCTCGTCGGTGATTCAGGGTCTGGAAAAGACCGGCTATGACGAGGTGTCGCTGACCTCGCTCTCCACGACCGACCACTCCTGCATTCGCGACGTGCTCGGCAGGCTCAACCGTCGCCTGGAGGATACGGGTATTCGCGTGTCTATTCCGTCGCAGCGCCTGGATTCGTTTGGCGTGGATATGGCCGAGTCGGTCGCCGGCGAAAAGAAGGGCGGCCTGACGTTCGCGCCCGAGGCCGGCAGCCAGCGCATGCGCGACATCATTAACAAGAACGTGACCGAGGAGGACTTGGACCGTGCGGCCAAGGCGGCCTTCGAGGCCGGCTGGAACCGTATGAAGCTCTACTTTATGATGGGCCTTCCCGGCGAGCGCGACGAGGACATCGTGGCCATCGCCAATCTGGCCGATCACGTGCTGGAGCTCGGTCGTTCCGTGGTGCCCAAGGCTCGTCGCGGCTCGATCTCGGTGTCCATCTCGGTTTCGGTCTTTATCCCCAAGGCTGCCACGCCGTTCCAGTGGTGCCCGCAGCTCGACTACGACGACGTCAAGCGTCGCCAGAAGCTGCTTATCACGAGCGTTCGCAACCGTGCCGTCCGCGTGCATTACCACGATGCCGAGACTTCGCTCATCGAGGCCGCGCTGTCCCGCGCCGGTCGCGACATGACGCCCGTCATCATCGATGCTTGGCGCTCGGGCTCTCGCTTTGACGCCTGGGTAGAGCATTTCTCGCTCGATAACTGGAAGGAGGCTGCTGCCAAAAACGGCATCGACCTCAATGAGCTCGTGCACCTGCCCTACGAGTTGGACTGGCGCCTGCCGTGGGAGCACGTGAGCCCCGGCTGCACGCGCGGCTTCCTCGAGCGCGAGTACCGTCGCTCGCTCGAGGGCGTCACGACTCCCGACTGCACCCGCACGTCGTGCACCGGCTGCGGGATCTGCCCCACGCTCCACGCCAAGAATGTATTGATGGGTGATCGCGCATGAGTGAGCGCCTGACCGACAACCCCTCGCTCTTTAGGCTTCGTGTTCGCTATGGCAAGCGCGATCGCCTTAAGTACCTGGGCCATCTCGAAGTGATCCATACCATTGAGCGCATCGTGCGCCGTGCAGGACTTCCCTATGCCGTCACGCAGGGCTTCTCTCCGCACATGCGCGTGGGCTTCTCTTCGGCGCTGCCGGTGGGTACGTCGTCGACCTGCGAGTGGTATGACCTGTTTATGACCGAGTTCGTGGCGCTCGACGAGGCGTTTGGGCGCCTGGCTGCGGCGTCTCCGGCCGATCTGGCGCCCATCGAGGCGGCGTACATCGACGTGCGCACGCCGGCGTTGACGGCGCAGCTCACGCGCCTGTCGTATCGCATCGACCTGCACTTGGATCCCGAGGCGCCCGTAAGCGCCGACGAGGTGCGTCGTGCGATCGACACGCTGCGCGCGGGCCACGGCATCGACTACGCGCGCGGCAAAAAGAGCAAGCGCTTGGATTTGGATCACACGCTCGTGGGCTATGAGCTCACGGCGGGGGAGCGCCCGGACCATTTGGTGCTCATGCTCGACACCCATGCCGACAACGAGGGCTCCATGCGTCCGGAAATTTTGCTTTCTGCTGCTGATGTTTTGTTGCAGGGCTTGACCCCGGGCGTGGATGCACCTATTGTTTCCACCGGTATGCAAGACCTCGTGACCATCTGCTCCTACGATGTCGAGCGTCAGAATCAAGCATGCGAGGACGACGAGGGCCGACTCGTCAGCCCCATACCTGTGCGAACTTGTGGATTTGCTCCACATACTCGTTGACGGGGGTATTTTCGCCTGCTACTATATTCGGCTGTTGCACTAACTGATGCATGAAGGGCAAGTAAACATGTACGCAATCGTTAACACGGGCGGCAAGCAGTACAAGGTCGCCACCGACGATGTCATCACCGTCGAGAAGATCGAGGGCAATGAGGGCGACAAGGTCACCCTGCCGGTTATCTTCCTCAACGATGGTAAGAAGATCGTCACCGATCCCGACAAGCTGGCCAAGGCCAAGGTTACCGCTCAGATCGTTGAGCAGTTCAAGGGCGAGAAGCAGCTGGTCTTCAAGTTCCACAAGCGCAAGCGCTATCGTCGTCTGAAGGGTCACCGTCAGCAGCTCACCAAGCTGAAGATCGTGAAGGTTCAGGCTACCTCCCGCGCCAAGAAGGCTGTCAAGGCAGAGGCTGAGGCTGTTGCCGAGGCTCCCGTCGCCGAGTAGATTACACTCGTAACGAAAGAGTAGGTATACACAATGGCACACAAAAAAGGACTCGGTTCCTCCCGTAATGGCCGTGACTCCCGCGGTCAGCGCCTTGGCACGAAGCGCTATGCCGGCCAGACGGTAACCACGGGCACGATTCTCGTCCGTCAGCACGGCACGCACATCCACCCGGGTGAGAACGTTGGCCGTGGTAAGGACGACACGCTGTTCGCGCTGGTCGACGGTACCGTTGAGTTCCACAAGGGTATCAAGCACAGGGTCAGCGTACGCCCGCTCGCGAACGCGTAATTCACCCTTCATAGAGCACATATGTGGGAGGCACTTGAGTTTTAGGATTCAAGGGTCTCCCTCTTTTTTGTAGGAGGCGATTCTGTTGTCACAGTTCACCGATATCAGCCGCATTAACGTGTGCGGCGGCGACGGCGGAGCCGGATGTATGTCGTTTAGGCGCGAGGCATTTGTCCCCAAGGGCGGCCCCGATGGCGGCGACGGCGGTCGTGGCGGCAATGTCGTCATCCAGGCCGATGCTCAGCTGTCTTCGCTGATCGATTACCGCTTTAAGCATCACTTCCGCGCTGAGCGCGGCACGCACGGGCAGGGCGCCCGTCGTAACGGTAAGAGCGGCGAGGACCTGATTCTCAAGGTCCCTATGGGTACCGTGGTACGCGAGCTCGACCCCGAGACGCAGACCCCGATGTTCGAGATTGCCGACCTGGTGCACGACGGCGAGCGCGTCGTCGTGGCGCCCGGTGGCGCCGGCGGTCTGGGCAATACCCACTTTGTGACTTCGGTGCGCCGCGCGCCCGCGTTCGCCCAGCTGGGCGAGCCGGCCGAGGAGCACTGGATCGAGCTCGAGATGAAGCTTATGGCCGATGCCGCGCTCGTGGGCTTTCCCTCGGTGGGTAAGTCATCGCTCATCGCGCGCATGAGTGCCGCCCGTCCCAAGATTGCCGACTATCCGTTTACCACGCTCGTGCCGAACCTCGGCATGGTGCGTGCCGGCGAATATTCTTACGTCGTTGCCGACGTCCCCGGTCTCATCGAGGGCGCGAGCGAGGGCAAGGGCCTGGGTCACCAGTTCCTGCGCCACATTGAGCGTACGGCCCTGATCATGCATGTCGTCGACATGACGGGCGGTTTTGAGGATCGCGATCCGGTTGAGGACTATCGCATCATCAACCGCGAGCTCGAGCAGTATGGCGCCGAGCTTTCGGAGCGCCCGCAGATCGTTGTCGCCAACAAGTGCGATGCGCCGGGCACGGCCGATAAGATTGCCGACCTCAAGCGCGCAGCGCTCGACGATGGCCATATGTTCTTTGCCGTGTCTGCCGTGACGGGCGCCGGTCTCAATACGTTGATGCTTGCCGTAGGCGAGCAGGTGGCCAAGCTCCGCGCCGAGTTGGCGGTCTCCGATGAGCCGGTCGACCTGCGCGACGATGAGTGGGAGCGCCGCCGCCTGCAGCGTGAGAAGCGTTTCCGCATTGTCCAGGAAGAGCCCGGTGCCTTCCGCGTGGTCGGTCGTGCCATCGAGCGCATGGTCATCCAGACCGACTGGGAAAACGAGGAAGCCGTCATTTACCTGCAGCATAAGTTTGCGCGCATGGGTGTTGACGACGCGCTCGAGAAGGCCGGTTGCCGTGCGGGCGACGAGGTCCGCATTTGCCAGCGTGCCTTTGACTTTGAGGGCGCTGAGGACTTCTCGGAGTACGAGGAGCTCGAGGATGCTGGCGAGGACGTTGTCGTTGAGGCCATTGACGTGGCCGATGCTGCGGATGAGGGCGTCGAGGTTGTCGATGCGACGGATGCAGCGGACGATGCCGAGACCTCGGAGGGCGAGTAAGCCATGTCGCTGCGCGGTGGAATCGGTCTGCCCGAGCTTCCTCTAGAGGACGGGCAGGAGTTTAGGCTCGGCATTATGGGTGGCACCTTTGATCCCATTCATTACGGGCACCTAGTGACCGCCGAGCAGGCGCGCGAGTCGCTCGACTTGGACGCTGTGCTCTTTATGCCGGCGGGCTCTCCTGCCTTTAAGCTTGACAAGCCGGTGACGCCTGCCGAGGACCGTTATGCCATGACGGTCCTCGCCACCGCCGCGAACCCGGCCTTTTTGGCGAGCCGGTTCGAGATCGACCGCCCGGGCGTAACCTATACGGCCGATACGCTTCATGCCCTTCGCGACTTTTACCCGCCGCAGGTAAAGCTCTACTTTATTACGGGCGCCGACGCGATTATCGATATCGTGACCTGGCATGATGCCGAACGAATCGCTGAGCTTGCTACCTTTATTGCGGCGACGCGACCGGGCTTTGATATCGATACGGCGCGTGCCCGAATCAAAGAGTCGGGGCTGCCGTTCGACGTGCGCTATATTCAGATTCCGGCGCTGGCGATCAGCTCGACGAACATTCGTAAGCGAGTTGCCCGCGGCATGAGCGTGCGCTATCTTACGAGCGAGTCCGTGCTCGGCTACATTCGCAAACGCAGGCTATATGCCGATTTGGGCCAAGAAGATTTTGAGTGATGGGGGTCTACGTTGTCGGTAGAGGATCAGTTTGAGGGCGATGAGCGCGCGCTGCTCAAGCGCATTCAAGAGCTGCTCGATGTTCGCATGAAGGATAAGCGCAAGCGCTATGTGCATTCGCTGGGTGTTGCCGAGACCGCACTTCATCTGGCCGAGGTCTACGGCGTTGACCGCTTTGATGCCGCTGCCGCCGGCCTGATCCATGACTGGGACAAAGTGCTCTCCGACGACGAGCTGGTCACGCGCGCTCTGCATTACGGCATAAAGATTGCCGGCTCTCCTTCCGCCGCGACGCCGCTTTTGCATGGCCCTGTTGCCGCCTATGAGCTTCCGCAGCTTTTCCCCGAGTTGTCGCCGGCCGTTTTCCAGGCTGTCGACCGTCACACCGTGGGTGCCTGCGACATGACGCCGCTCGATATGGTGGTCTTTGTGGCCGATGCCATCGAGCCCAACCGCCACGGCGACTATGCGCATGCGCTGCGCAAGATGGTGGGGGAGTCGACGCTCGATGAGTTGTTCTTCTCCTGTTTTGCGCAGGGTCTGGTCTATGTGATCCAGTCCGGGCGCTATCTTTATCCCACGGCTATTACGATTTACAACCATTACGCCCAGCTGCGCTAGCTCGGGCTGTCTAGAAAGAGGTATTCCATGGCCGACGAGACCATGACCGACGAGCAGATTCTTGAACGTGTGGAGCACAAGAGCTTCGCCGCCACGTCCGACCGCACTGCCGCCTCGCTGTCCGCGAGCGGTGTCGCCGCCGAGGATGTCGCCCGCGCCGCCGCGCAGGCGGCCTACGACAAGAAGGGCGAGGACGTTCAGGTGCTCGACCTGACCGAGCTTTCCGACGTATGCGACTACTTTGTGCTTGCCACCGGTACCAACAACCGCCAGGTCGATTCTATCGTCGACGAGATCGAGGAGAAGGTTGCCGAGGCTTGCGGCGAGCATCCGTTCTCCATCGAGGGCCGCGAGCAGAAGACCTGGATGCTCATGGACTACGGTTCGGTTGTCGTCCACGTTTTCACTCCCGAAGCCCGCGACTTCTACCGCCTAGAAAAGCTCTGGGGCGACGCCCCCCAGCTCCCCCTCAACCTCCTCTAAATGATTTTTCTGGGACGGGGATAAAATAATCATTGCTACCGTTTGCCGAACCGCTCACCTTTGTTGGGCGGTTCGGCCTTTTTCTTCCTTTCCTTTTGTATGCTGTGACTACTGCATCCTTGGAAGGGAGAGTTTCGATGACTCGTGTTGCCCGTGCGTTGTCCGAACTCGGCCATTATCACGTCATGCTCAAGGGCTGTGCTGGCCAGCTGATCTTCGAAGACGATGACGATCGCCTTTATTTTCTCAATCTATTGAACAGACGATTTACGTCCGCTCATATTCGTCTTCTTGCCTGGTGCCTCATGGACAATCATGTTCACCTGCTATTTGATGATCTCGATAATCAGATGAGCGTTGCTATGCATGCGATTGATACGGCATATGCGAAACACTTCAATCAAAAAACCGGCCGCCGCGGACCGGTGTTCCAGGAACGATTCAAGAGTGTGATCATTTCTGACGACAAACAGCTGCTCCGTTGCGTCCGATACATACACGACAATCCTGCAAAAGCAGGTATTTCTTCTGCTCCTCTGTATCGCTGGAGCAGCTTCCATGAGTATTTCTCTCATCCCGAAATTTGTGATTGTGAAGGTATTCTCAATCTGTTTGGGGGTACGGAAGCGTTTTATCTTTCGAGTACCGACGGCAAGCCTAATCCCTATTTTATGCCCGAAGGTAAGCATATCTCCGATATGGATGCGCTGGAAGTTGCCCGGGCTCTTTTGGCTCCGCATGAGCCTTATCAGCTTAAAACTTTGCCGAAATCAGAGCGAAATCGTCTTCTGGCAGTGTTGAGGCATCGGGGGTTTACGATTGACCAGATTTCGCGTCTGACGGGAATTGGGACCAATATCATTCAAAGGGCGAAATGACGCTCCAAATGATTAAAAAATCCCCGTCCTAGAATAATCATTCGCAGCTGCCCGGCTTTCTTTTTGTCCAAAGGCGGTTAATCGTTGAAGCGGGATTGGCGGCCGAAGGATAGGGCGGTGTCGCCGAATTTGTCTCGGACGGCGTCGATGGCGACCGAGAGGTCGCGACGGTCGCTGGATTGGGCTCCGCGGTCGTCGACTTCGCAGAACAGGTCGGTCTGGATGCCGCCCTGATGGTCGAAGTCGCTCATGCCGATGCCCGCCAGGCGCACATGCATGCCTTCCTGCCAGATGTTGTCGAGCAGCTCGAGCGCCACCGCTACAAAGATGTTCTCATCGTCGGTCGGATGCGTCAGCCGGCGCTGTGCCGTACGCCCGCTGCCATACGAATACTTAAGCTTGAGCGTTACCGTGGCACCCGTCAGCCCCTGACGGCGCAGACGGCGTCCCACTGACTCTCCCAACAGCGCAATCGCCGCTTCGATGTCCCCGCGCTCAGTCAAATCTTTCGCAAAGGTGCGTTCATTGCTGACCGACTTGACCTCGCGCTCTTCATCGAGACTTGTGACTTCGGAGATTTCGAGCCCCAGCGCACGTTGGCGCATGCGTTCGCCGTTGACGCCAAAAATAGAGGCCAAGGTGGATTCCGGTGCGCGTGACAGCTCGCCAAGCGTGTAGATGCGCATGCGGCGCAGCCGTTCCTCGGCCGAGCGTCCGATGCCGCTCATAGCAGATACCGGCAGCGCGGCCAAAAAGCGCTGCTCGGTTCCAGGGCGCACGATGGTCAGCCCAAACGGCTTGTCCCGCTCGCTTGCGATTTTTGCGACCGTCTTGTTGCAGCCCACGCCAATGGAGCAGGTCACCCCCAGCGCTGCCACGCGATCGCTGATGCGCTGCGCAACCAGCAGCGGGTCTTCGGGCGCAAAGCGACCCGGTGTGATATCGATAAAGGCTTCGTCGATGGATACGCGCTCGACGCGCGGGGTCTCGTCGGCGAGAATCGCCATGACCTGCGCGCTCACCTCGTGGTAGCGATCAAAGTGCCCGTGCGTCCAAATGGCTTGCGGGCACAGGCGCCGCGCCTCGGCCGAGGCCATGGCAGAGTGCACGCCAAAGCGACGCGCCTCATACGAACACGTGGACACGACGCCACGCGAATCGGCGTCTCCGCCCACGATGAGCGGCTTTCCGCGCCATTCGGGATGATCGAGCATTTCCACGCTCGCAAAAAACGCATCAAGGTCCATCAGGCCCACCGCCGGACCCGTCCAGGGAGGCGGCGTGACGCCCATGGCATCCTCATAACCGTATGTATGTTCGCGTCTTTCCATGTCATGAGTATACCGCGCAGCTCATGTGGGGTGCGTGTATGTGCTTGCAAATCCCGAATTCTTGTCTAAGATATGGATTTGCCCTCGACTACACCGAAGAAGTTGGTCTCACGGACTTCACCTGCCCGCGTCGATGGCGTATTATGTTCAACTGTTTGTTTGTAGTTGCAGCCTAAAGCTGCTTGGTTGGAGGAGTTTCCTTTGGCAGTCAAGATTCGCCTTGCTCGTCACGGCGCTAAGAAGCGTCCGTACTACCGTGTCGTCGTCGCCGATTCCCGCGCCCCGCGTGACGGTCGTATCATCGAGGAGGTTGGCCGCTACAACCCGATGACCGCCCCCAAGACCATCAACCTCGACCTCGAGAAGATCGCCGACTGGCAGTCAAAGGGCGCTCAGCTCACCGACGCCGTCGCCGCTCTGGTCAAGGCCGCCAACGAGGGCGAGAAGACCGAGACCGTCGTCAAGAAGTCCAAGAAGCAGCTCGCCAAAGAGGCCGAGGCCGCTAAGGCTGCCGCTGAGGCCGCTGAGGGTGCCGAGGAGTAAATCGTGCCTGAGGTTGACGCTGCACAGCTCGAGGGTGAGGCAATGCTCTCAGATCGCATCGCCGATCTCGTCGAATATCTCGTTGTTCAGATCGTCGACGACCCGGATTCCGTGAGCCTTGAGGTCATCGATGGTGACGACGCCTCTACGATTGAGGTTTCGGTCGCCGAGGATGATGTCGCTAAGGTCATCGGCCGTCGTGGCCGTACCATCAAGGCCATTCGCACGCTCGCCCGTGCACTGGCCGCTCGCCTCGACACTGCTGTCGAGGTAGAGGTTCTGGGCTAGGACCTTGAGGTCCCAGTACAAAAACATCGCCCGTGTGGTCAAGCCGCACGGAAGGAAGGGGGAGGTCCTCGCGCAGCCGCTGCGGGGGCTTCCTTCTGTATTAGAGCCGGGTATGCGCGTCGCCCTGACGCCGCCGGCGCTCAAGCGCGACCGCTTTTGCACGGTCGTGTCCGTCACCGATACGGGCGATGGCGATCTGGTCTCGTTTGAGGGCATTGACGACTTGACGGCCGCCGAGGGCATCACGGGATGCTACGTGCTGGCAAATCGTGACGACTTTGAGCTCGATTCGCTCGACGCTGCCTATACCGACCTGATGGGTCGCGAGGTGGTCGACGAGCGCTTCGGTTCGCTCGGCACGATCGTCGAGATCATGTCGACGCCCGCTAACGATGTTTGGGTTGTTGAGGGCGATCGGTACGGCGAGGTACTGATTCCCGTGATCGAGCAGGTCGTGCTCGATCTTCCCGACACAGGAACAATTTCCGTCCACGTTATGGACGGCCTGATCGATATGGACAAGTAGGGAGGACAACATGCTGATCGAGACCCTTTCGGCCTTTCCCGAGATGTTTGAGCCCGTCATGTCCACATCGATCTTGGGCCGCGCCCGCAAGGCCGGCCTTTTTGATTTTAAGGCGTATAACCTGCGCGACTGGACGCACGACCGCCATCGTACCGTCGATGACGAGCCGTACGGCGGCGGGCAGGGCATGCTCATGAAGGTCGAGCCTATTGCCGAGGCCATCGAGGCCATCAGCTCCGAGGGTCCCAAGCCCACCGTAGTGTTCTTCACCCCCTGTGGCGAGCCCTTTACACAGCATGTGGCCGAGCGCCTGCTCAAAAGTGAGCGTCTGCTGTTTGTGTGCAGTCGCTACGAGGGCGTCGACGAGCGCGCGTATGCGTATGCCGATGAGCGTCTGTCGATCGGCGACTACGTGCTTACGGGCGGCGAACTTCCCGCTATGGTCGTTGCCGATGCCGTCGTACGCCTGATTCCCGGTGCCCTGGGCGACGAGATGAGCAATGTGGACGAGTCGTTCTCGACCGCCGAGGACGGAGGCCTGCTCGAGTACGCGCAGTACACCCGTCCCGCCGAGTTCAACGGCGAGGGCGTGCCGCCGGTGCTCGTGAGTGGCGATCACGCCAAGGTCGATGCCTGGCGTCGCAAGAACGCCATCGAGCGCACCTGCCGCTGGCGTCCCGATCTGATCGAGACGGCGCGGCTCACGCCCGAGGAGCGCGCTTACGCGCAGGAGATTCTTGACGCTTCGTATTCGCAGAGCGAGGAGTGAGTATGGTTCCTACGCAACATTCCGCGTTGAGGGGCGCTTTTGAGTGGATTGCGGTCATCGCGATCGCACTGGTCGCCACCTTCTTGATTCGCTCGTTTGTGGTCGAGCCCTTTGTGGTGCCCACCGGCTCCATGGAGTCCACGATCGAGATTGGCGACCAGATCCTGGCACAAAAGGTGAGCCTCGAGCTCGGTCAGCCCGTCAAGCAGGGCGATATCGTGGTGTTTCACAACCCCGATGGCACCTCCGAGCATGATGTTCTTGTCAAGCGTGTTATTGCCACGGCCGGGCAGACCGTCGACCTGCAGGATGGCAAGGTGGTCGTTGACGGCCAAGCGCTCGACGAGGACTATACGACGGGCATGAGCTGGCCACTTTCGGTCCAAGCGCCCGGTGCTCAGGTGAGCTATCCCTACACCGTTCCCGACGGGTGCGTGTGGGTGATGGGCGACAACCGCGAAAACTCTGCCGACTCACGCTACTTTGGTCCCGTCGATCGCTCTGATTTGATCGCCGTGGCACTCGTTCGTTACTGGCCGCTCAACCGCATCGGCGCTATCGACTAAAAACCGCTATAGTACAGTACCTAACCGTGTAATCGTTTCGACGAGGGGATATTAGAGGCATGAACGCTTCATCGCTTTCCTTCCAAGACATCATCCTGCGCCTCCAGCAGTACTGGGGCGAGCAGGGCTGCGTCATTATGCAGCCCTATGACTCCGAGGTCGGTGCCGGTACCTTCCATACCGCGACCACGCTGCGCTCGCTCGGTCCCGCCGAGTGGCGCACCTGCTATGCGCAGCCCTGCCGCCGTCCCGCCGACGGCCGCTACGGCGAGAACCCCAACCGCATGCAGCACTACTATCAGTTCCAGGTGCTCATCAAGCCCTCTCCGGTCAACGCACAGGAGCTTTACCTAGGGTCTCTTGCCGCTATCGGTCTGGACCCCAACGACCATGACGTCCGCTTTGTCGAGGACGACTGGGAGAGCCCGACGCTTGGCGCCTGGGGCCTTGGCTGGGAGGTCTGGCTCAATGGCATGGAGGTCACGCAGTTTACGTACTTCCAGCAGGTGGGCGGCATCGAGGTCGACCCCGTTCCTGTCGAGATCACCTATGGCCTGGAGCGCATCGCCATGTATGCGCAGGGCGTCAATTCCGTCTACGACTTGGTGTGGAGCTACCTGCCCGACGGCACGCCCATGACCTATGGCGACGTGTTCCTCGAGAACGAGCGCGAGTTCAGCGCCTATAACTTTGAGGTCGCCAACGTCGAGATGATGCGTCAGAAGTTTGACGACTACGAGGCCGAGTGCCATTCCTGCCTGGAGCGCAAGCTGTCGCTGCCGGCATATGATTGCGTCATGAAGTGCAGCCACGCTTTCAACCTGCTCGATGCTCGCGGCGCCCTGTCCGCGGTCGAGCGTGCCAACTACATCCTGCGCGTCCGCGCCGTCGCCAAGGCGTGCTGCGAGGCCTACATGGCCGAGGTCGCCGGAGTCAACGAGAATGCCGATCAGGAAGGCGAGGTGGCGTAAGCCATGGCAGACGCTAAGGATTTCCTGTTTGAGATCGGTACGGAGGAAATGCCCTCCGCACCGCTGAACAATGCCGTCAAGCAGCTTGGCACCATGATCGCCAAGGGTCTCGACGAGGCCGGTCTGGCCCACGGCGAGGTCCGCGTGATCTCGAGCCCGCGTCGCCTGGCTGCACTCGTTGCCGACGTCGCCACTGCGACCGATGAGGTTCACGAGGTCAAGCGTGGCCCCGCGGCCAACATTGCCTTCGACGCTGACGGTAACGCTACCAAGGCCGCCCAGGGCTTTGCCCGCAAGTGCGGTGTGGCTGCCGAGGATTTGGTCCGTCGCGAGGACACCGACGGCCGTGAGTACGTCTTTGCCGAGAAGAACATTCCCTCCGCACCGGCTACGCCGATTCTGACGGCCCTGTGCGAGAAGACCATCGCCGGCCTGCAGTGGCCCAACTACCGCTCTCAGCGCTGGGGTCACGAGCATGCGACCTTTGTTCGTCCGGTCCGCTGGATCTGCTGCCTTTTGGGCGAGGATGTTGTGCCCGTGTCGTTTGCCGACGTGACGAGTGGCAACACCACGCGTGGTCATCGCGTACTTGGCCCTGGTGACCATGTGGTTGCCAGCCCCGCCGTCTACGAGCAGGTGCTCGAGGACGCCGGCGTGCTCTCTGCTGAGCGTCGTCGTGAGGCCATCCTTGCCGGTATCGCCGAGGTCGAGGCTGCCCGTCCCGGCTGCCATGTCGATACGCCCAAGAAGGTCTTTGAGGAGGTCATCAACCTCTGCGAGTGGCCGACGGTGCTCGTCGGTACCTTCGACGAGGAGTTCCTTAAGGTCCCGCACGAGATCATCTGCGAGTCCATGCTCACCAACCAGCGCTACTTCCCGATCTATGACGGCGAAGGCAAGCTCACGCGTGAGTTCGTGGTCGTTTCCAACAGCAAGCCCGAGAACGCCGAGCGCGTGATCGACGGCAACGAGCGCGTCGTGCGCGCCCGTCTGGACGATGCTAAGTTCTTCTACGAGGAGGACTTGAAGATCTCCCTCGACGAGTTCCGTGAGCGTCTGGCCAAGGTCGCCTTCCAGGAGAAGCTCGGTAGCGTGCTCGCCAAGTCCGAGCGCATCGAGCAGCTCGCGCTTGCCATCGCTCGCGAGGCCCATCTGGGCGCCCATCTTGCCGCTGACGCTGCTCGCGCCGCGCACCTGTGCAAGGCCGACCTGGTATCCAACGCCGTTGTCGAGTTCACGAGCCAGCAGGGCGTGATGGGCGGTTATTACGCGACCTCGATGGGGGAGAACGACGAGGTCGCTCACGCCATTCGCGATCACTATCGTCCCCGCTTTGCCGGTGACGAGCTGCCCGAGGGCACCGCTGGCTGCATCGTGGCCTGCGCCGACAAGCTCGATACCATCGCCGGTATCTTTGCCATCGGCGAGCCCCCGACCGGCTCTTCGGACCCCTACGCGCTGCGTCGTGCCGCTATCGGCATCATCAACATCCTGCGCGACCGCCTGCCGATCGACCCCACGTCGCTCATCGATTTTGCGCTTGAGCTCTATAGCGAGCAGGGCATTGAGTTCGACGCCGCCGAGGTCGCCCAGCAGGTCCGTGACTTCTTCCACGGCCGCCTGGTGAGCATGGCCCGCGACGAAAAGATCCCGGCCGATACCGTTGCCGCCGTCTCCGCGGTGCACATCATCGCCCCGTCCGTCTTCTTCGCCCGCTGCGCTGCGCTCGACGAGGCTCGCAAGAACGATGCCGAGACCTTCGACAACCTGGCTACCGCCTATGCCCGTGCCGCGCACATCTCCAAGCCCGAGCTGGGTGCGGAGTACAACCGCAGCCTGATGGGCGAGGCCGAGCTCGCGCTCGCCGACGCCTCCGAGGCTGCTCAGGCCGCCGTCGATGCCGCCCTTGCTGCCGAGGACTACCCGGCCGCATTTGCTGCCCTCGCCGCCCTGCGCGCGCCCATCGACCGTTTCTTCGATGAGGTTATGGTCATGGACAAGGACGAGCAGCTCCGCGATAATCGCCTTAAGCTGCTCAACCGCTTCGAGGTCGTTTTCTCCGGCATCGCCAACATCGGTGAGCTTGCCCGCAAAAAGTAAGCCAGCCTGCGCGTAAGCGCAAAAGGAGCCCCGCATGGATTGCCCGGTCACCGCTCGTCCCACCGTTATCGTTATCTCCGACTCGCTCGGTGATACCGCTTGTGAGGTGGTGCTTGCGGCGTCCGGGCAATTTGATGAAGGGGCTTTTCATCTCTTGCGCCTGCCCAAGGTGAACTCTGTGGAGCAGGTCAAGTTGTTTGTGGGTCCGCGCGTCGATGCGGACCATCGCGATATTGCCGTGTTCCACACCATTGTCGATCCGGCGCTTCGCGCCCGCGTGCTCGATTACCTGGGCATGCTGCATATTCGCTCGGTCGACCTGATTGGCCCGACGCTCGCCGTGCTGTCGTCGCTCATTGGCGTGCCGCCCAAGGGCGTTGCGGGCGTGATTCACAAGACCGATGACCGCTACTTCCATCGCATCGAGGCCATGGAGTATTTTGTTGAGCACGATGATGGACGCGGCTGCGACGACCTTTCGGGAGCCGATATCGTGCTGCTGGGCGTATCCCGCACGTCCAAGACGCCGCTGTCGATGTATTTGGCCTATCAGGGTTACAAGGTGGCCAACGTCCCTCTGGCGCACGGCATGGAGCCGCCGAAGTCGATTTACGAGGTTGACCCAATGCGCCTCTTCGGCCTGATTTCGACCGTCGATGTGATTTCCGAAATTCGCGATAGCCGCTTGGGCGATGACTACGCTCGTGCCGTTGCCGGCTCCTATGCCGAGCCCGAGAGCGTGCGCAGCGAGCTTGAGGAAGCTCGTGCCCTCATGAAGCGCCTAGGCTGCTTTGTGGTGCGTACCGACGGCAAGGCCATCGAGGAAAGTGCTGCCGAGATCATTAGCCACTTGGAGGAAATCCAGGAAGCCCGTGCCCGCCGTGCCGCCCGCCGCATTCAACAGCAGTACTCCTTCCTGGGATGATTTTTCTGGGACGGGGATTAAAAAATCATTAGGTACACAATGATTTTTTAATCCCCGTCCCAGAAAAATCATCCCAGATGACAAAGCAGCTAAAATTGTCCCGTCTCAAATTGACTAGTTTTGATAAAGCGATTTAGCAATTTCTAATCCTTTTGACCTGCAACTCTCTTGCATTGGTATCTTCATAAGGTAACCACCTTTACCTACCGTTTACCGCCACATTTACCACGTTTACCAAACCCCGCACCCTCTACGCAAGCCCGCTCAACGCCCGCCGTATAGTTCCCTCACGGCCCGCATCCGGCGGGTTGATTCGTCACCACGGTCGTGCGCGAGAGCGCATGGAAGGGGAAGTATCGTGAGCGATTGCAAGAGGGTTTACCGTTTTGGAACCGACGCCCAGGGCGCCTGTGTCACTGAGGGCGACAAGTCCATGAACTTCGTGCTTGGCGGCAAGGGCGCGAACCTTGCCGAGATGAGCCGCATCGGCCTGCCGGTTCCCGGCGGCTTTACCATTACCTGTCAGACCTGTGTCGAGTACTCCGGTGCCGGCAACGTGTGGCCGGAGGGCGCACTCGATGAGATCGTTGCTGCCGAGGCCGACCTCGAGGCCCGTTGCGGCAAGAAGCTCGGCGACGCCAACGACCCGCTGCTCGTATCGGTGCGCTCGGGCGCTCCGTTCTCCATGCCCGGCATGATGGACACGGTCCTCAACTTGGGCCTCAACGACGATTCCGTTCAGGGTCTCATCGCCCAGACGCAAAACCCGCGTTTTGCCTGGGATAGCTACCGACGCTTTATCCAGATGTTTTCCAACGTCGTTATGGGTGTTGATGCCGACCTGTTCGAGAACGCCCTGACCCAGGCGCGCCTGGTCGCCGGCGTTCGCGTCGATTCCGAGCTTTCGGCCGAGGACCTGCAGGAACTCGTCGAGATCTTTAAGGGCATCTTCTCCGACAACGTCGAGGCCGCCCTGTATCCCGAGCTCGAGGTTGCGGACGGCGAGCCCGTCTTCCCACATGATCCTGAGCTTCAGTTGCGCCTTGCCATCCAGGCCGTTTTTGGCAGCTGGATGAATGAGCGCGCCTGCATCTACCGCAAGCAGCACGGTATTTCTGACGAGCTCGGCACCGCCGTCAACGTGCAGGCTATGGCGTTTGGCAACAAGGGGGAGACCTCTGCGACCGGCGTCGCCTTTACGCGCAACCCGGCCGACGGCACCAAGGAGTTCTACGGTGACTTTTTGGTTAATGCCCAGGGCGAGGACGTTGTCGCTGGCATCCGCAACACCGAGCCTATCGCTGACCTCAAGACCACCCCGGGCCTCGAGTCTGCTGGGGAAGAACTCGAGCGCGTTTTCCTGACGCTCGAGGATCATTACCGCGATATGTGCGATATCGAGTTCACCATCGAGCAGGGCAAGCTCTGGATGCTCCAGACGCGCGTGGGCAAGCGCACCGCCACCGCCGCCCTGCGTATCGCCATCGAAATGGTCGAGGAGGGCCTGATCACCCGCGAGGAGGCCGTGGCCCGTATCGATCCCGCGCAGCTCGACCAGCTCCTGCATCCGCAGTTTGATGCCTCCAAGAAGTACGAGGCTCTGGCCAGCGGTCTTAACGCCAGCCCTGGTGCCGCCGTGGGCGAGGTCGTGTTCTCGAGCGACGATGCCGTCGCGCGCGCCAACGAGGGCCGCAAGGTCATTTTGGTTCGCTGGGAGACCAACCCCGACGATCTGAAGGGCATGGTTGCCGTCGAGGGCATCCTGACCAGCCACGGTGGCAAGACGAGCCATGCCGCCGTTATCGCTCGCGGTATGGGCACACCCTGCGTCTGCGGCGTCGAGTGCTTCCACATTGACGCGGCTGAGAAGGTCGTACGCATCGAAGGCAGCGATCGTGTGCTGCACGAGGGCGATGTCATCTCCATCGACGGCACCCAGGGTATCGTCGTCGACGGCGCCGTTGATCTGGTTTCGGCCGAGCTCACCGGCGACCTGGACACCATCCTGTCCTGGGCCGACGAGATTCGTCTGGACGAGACCTGTGGCCACGCCAACCATGTGCGCGTCAACGCCGACAACCCCGAGGATGCCGCGCTCGCCCTCGAGTTTGGCGCCGAGGCCATCGGCCTGTGCCGTACTGAGCATATGTTCCTTGGCGACCGTAAGAACATCATCCAGAGCTTTATCCTGTCTGACGATGAGGTCGTGAAGCGGCAGGCCCTGGCCGACCTGCTCAAGGTTCAGACCGAGGACTTCCTGGCGATGTTCAAGACCATGTCCGGTCGCGATGTGGTCGTTCGCCTGCTCGATCCGCCGCTTCATGAGTTCCTGGATAATCCGCGTGAGCTCGAGGTCGCCATCACCAAGAAGGAGGCCGCTGGCGCGAGCGAGGAAGAGCTCGTCGCTCTGCGCGCCCGCCTGCGCCGTATCGACGGCATGGTCGAGTCCAACCCGATGCTCGGCCTGCGCGGCGTGCGCCTGTCCGTCGTCTTTAGCGATCTGCCGCTCATGCAAGTTCGTGCTGTCGCTACGGCTGCTGCCCGCCTTATCAAGGAGGGCGTCGACCCGCGCCCCGAGATCATGGTTCCACTCGTTTCCATCACGGCCGAGCACGTCCAGACCCGCGAGGTCATCGAGCGCGTGATCGCAGAGGTTTCCGCCGAGGAGGGCGTCGAGCTCAATATTCCCGTGGGCACGATGCTCGAACTGCCGCGCGCCTGTATGGTCGCCGACGAGATCGCGCAGCACGCCGACTTCTTCTGCTTTGGCACCAACGACCTCACCCAGACGACCTTCGGCTTCTCTCGTGACGATGCCGAGGCCAAGTTCATCCCGCTGTACATGCATAAGAAGATTCTGAAGGACAACCCCTTCGAGACCATCGATACGGCAGTACTCGAGCTGGTGCACATGGCTGTCGAGAAGGGCCGCGCCACCAATCCCGGCATGCACTTTGGCGTGTGTGGCGAGCACGGCGGCGACCCCAAGTCCATCAAGGGCCTGTTTAACGTGGCCGATGTGGACTACGTGTCCTGCTCGCCCTATCGCGTGCCCCTCGCGCGCCTGGCTGCCGCCCAGGCCAAGCTCGAGGCCAAGCGTTCCGCCTGACGTTTTGGGCTTAGGCGCCTAGCGTAGCCCCCCTTCATGCCGCCCGTCTCATTCGTGAGGCGGGCGGTTGTCGTGTGCGGGTTTTGTCTTTTTGTCTGCGTAAAAAATTGTTCTTGCAGCGGAAACCCGCGCGTGTATACTCGAATACGTTTGTTCAACTACGTGCCGGCCAAGGTGGTACGGCACCTCTAGAAGAGTAAGGAATTGCACATGGATTACATCCGCGCAATCGAGCGTCAGCAGATCCGCGAGGACATCCCGCAGGTCCGCGTTGCCGACAACGTCAAGGTTCACTACCGCATTAAGGAAGGCGACCGCGAGCGTATCCAGGTTTTCCAGGGTGACGTCATCCGCATGGCCGGCGCCGGTGCCCGTGAGACCTTCACCGTCCGCAAGATTTCCTTCGGTGTCGGTGTTGAGCGTACCTTCCCGCTTCACAGCCCCAAGATCGCCAAGCTCGAGGTCGTCCGTCATGGTCGCGTCCGTCGCGCCAAGCTGTACTACCTCCGCGACAAGGTGGGCAAGGCTGCTCGCATCCCCGAGAAGCGCTAAGAAGATCGCAGCGTCTGTCCACTCATTTGGACACAAGGGTCACCTTCGGGTGGCCCTTCTTTTTATCTGATTTGCATGCAAGGAGGGCCTGGTATGGCCAACATGACGAGCTCGGTTTCGGCGTCTCAGGTTGCCGGCGAGCTGGCGAGCGCCACGTTTGAGGAGATTCCCGCCCTCGTGGAGCATTATCGCGAGGACCCGCGCCAGCAGGTGATCAAGGCTTGTGAACGCGCCCTCAAACGCCATGCTAAGGAACTTGCCGAGCGCGAGCGCGTCAATGACATGTACGAGCTTATGCATGAGCTTGGCGGCGATGGGGTGGTCGTTGGTGTCGACGAGGTGGGCCGCGGCTCGGTAGCGGGTCCCTTAACCGTGTGTGCCGTGTGCCTTCCTATGGAGCCGCGCGTCTGGGGCATCAACGATTCCAAAAAGCTCACGCCGGCGCGCCGCGAGTTGCTCTCAGTGAAGATTGCCGAGGTGGCGACGGCGATCGGTTTTTGCCATATCGCGCCTAAGGATATCGATGATATGGGCATGACCCGCGCCATCCGCGCTGCCGTCGCGGGTGCGGTGGCCGATACGGGGCTCGAGCCCGATTGCGTCCTCATGGACGGCAACCCCTTGGGCGCCGTTCCCAATGAGCGCGACGTGGTGAAGGGCGATGCCAAGATCGCCTGTATCGCCGCGGCATCCATCATGGCAAAGGTCACGCGTGACGAGATGATGGTCGAGTACGACGCCGAGTACCCCGAGTACCATCTGGCCGAATCGAAAGGCTATGCGAGCCCCGAGCATATCGAGGCCATTCGCAAACATGGACTTTGTCCGCTGCACCGCGTGAGCTTTTGCGGAAACTTTCTGCAGACTGAGCGCCTTTTCTAGGTCAATTGTGGAGACAGGGACCTCTGGGGTTTTATAAACCTGCTGGTAGCGGGCCGTATGCAACACCATTGCTGCGTACGGTCCGTTTTTTGTCGGCATTTGGTCAGCTTTTGGTTTGCTTCCGGTACTTACCCGCATGAAAGGTGCCCTCATCATCGGGGCACTGCAGCGTGCGGGAAAGGAGACCCCATGAGTGCCGCAAGCAAAACGAGCAAGACGCAGCAGCTCAAGGAGCGTTGGGAAAACGGCGAGCTCGACTGCGGGGCGATGACGCCCGAGTTTATCAAGGGACTCAGTCCCCGCGAGCTGGGCATGCTGGGCGAGCTGATCACCATTGACTACTTTAACGAGCGCGGCTACACCTTGCTGGAGCAGGGTTATCGTTGCACCGAGGGCGAGGCCGATCTGGTGCTGCTCGATGAGCTCGACGATGTCGTGGTGATGGCCGAGGTCAAGACGAGACGCGTCGCCCTGGATTGCACCACGCGGGTCTTTCCCGAGGAGGCCGTGGACGCCCAAAAGCAACGCCGCTACCGCCGCATCGCAAGCTGCTATCTCATGGAGCATTATCCGCTCAAGGCGATTCGCTTCGATGCCGTGGGCGTCACCATTCGCGGCGGGCATATCGCCGAGATCGAGCACCAGTACAACGCGTTCGATTGGCAGGTGTCGTGATGGCGTTCGAGACGTTTGCCGTTCACGCGGCCTGCATCCGCGGAGTCGAGGCGATTCACGTCACGGTCGAGGTCTCGCTTGCCGGTGGCATCCCGGGCATCCAGATGCTCGGCATCCCGAGTATGGAGGTGATGGAGTCACGTGGTCGTATTCGCTGTGCGATGCGCTCCGCCGGGTTCGAGATCCCGCGCTCGGGCATTACGGTCAATCTGGCGCCCGGCGATATTCGCAAGACCGGTAGCGGCTTTGATCTGCCCATCGCCATCGCGGTTCTGGCGGCCGATGGGCAGATTCCCCGTGACAGCCTCGATCGCTGCCTTATCGCAGGTGAGCTTGGTCTGGACGGTACGGTGCTTCCCGTCAAGGGCGAGGTGGCGTTTCAGCTGCTGGCTCGCGACATGGGGCTGTCTTTTATCGCCGGCAGGTCAGACCAGCATGTGCCACTCGCGGGCGTGGATTGCGGCTTTATCGATCATCTGTCTCAGCTTGCTCATGGTATGGGCGATGCCGCGCGCCATTATCTGGATTCCGAGGGCGTCGAGGCAACCTTTGAGCCAGATCTCGACTATGCCGACGTACTGGGGCAGGAAGTCGCTAAACGCGGCATGGCGCTTGCGGCAGCCGGCGAGCTCGGCCTGCTCATGATCGGCTCGCCCGGTTCGGGCAAGACGATGCTCGCACGCCGTATGACCGGCATCCTGCCCGAGCTTTCCGTCGAGGACCAGCAGGAGGCGCTGTGCATCCATTCGGTCTTGGGTGAGAACATCGATGGACTGCTTGCGGGGCATCGCCCCTTCCGCAGCCCGCATCACAGCATTTCGACCGCGGGCCTCATCGGCGGCGGGCGTCCAGTGCATCCGGGCGAAATTAGCCTTGCTCATGGCGGCGTGCTCTTTTTGGACGAGCTTGCCGAGTTTCCCACGGGCGTACTGCAGACGCTGCGTCAGCCTATCGAGCGCGGCTACGTGAGGATCGTACGCGTCGACGGGGCTTTTACCTTCCCGTCGCGCTTTCAGCTGCTGGCTGCGAGCAATCCCTGCCCCTGCGGCTTTTTGGGCGATCGCGAGGTACCGTGTCGCTGCTCGGCGGCGATGGTCGAGCGCTATCGGTCTAAACTGCGCGGTCCTTTGGCCGACCGTATCGACATGATGATCGATGTGACCCGTCCCGACCCTCAGGTGATTATCGAGGGTGCGGAGGGTATGTCGTCGGCCGAGTTACGTGACTACGTTGTGCGCGGTCGCGCTTTTCGCGCTTGGCGCGAATCCCGTATGGACGATGCGGATGCCGAGGCCGAGGATGACGAGACGCGGTCCATTGACGGCGTCGTTTCGACCTTTGAGCTTGATGATGCTGCCGAGAAATGCGTACTCGGCCTATCCAAACGCACGCATCTCACAGGGCGTGGCATCGTGCGTCTGGTCCGCATTGCGCGCACGATCGCAGATGTCGCCGAGAGCGAGCAAGTGACGCAGGACCACGTGCTCGAGGCGGCGATGTACCAGGGAAGGAGGGACCAATGATGGCCGAGGGGACCTTCGAGCTGCATCCAGGTGACGCGTTGTATCCCGAGACCGTTTTGGAGCTTTCTGATGTACCTCAGACGCTCTATGTGCGCGGCAACCCCGAGGCGCTTTCGACGCCCGCGCTCTCCATCATCGGTGCGCGAAAGGCCTCGCCGTATGGTCTTGCCGTGGCAGAGCTTGCGGCGAAGGTGGCGGTTGAGGCGGGAGTGACGGTAGTTTCGGGCGGTGCGGTCGGTTGTGACCAGGCCTCGGGTTGGGCTGCGGTCAACGCCGGCGGCAAACACGTTGTGGTGCTGGGGACGGGCGCCGACGTGGTCTACCCGCGTTCGAGCGCGGGGCTGATTACGCGCACGCTTGATACGGGTGGCGCGGTCGTGTCGATCTCTCCGTGGGGCATGGGTCCGCGCAAGTTCGCCTTTCCGCGCCGCAATCGCGTAATCGCGGCCCTGTCGCAAGCCCTCTTTGTATCCGAGGCGGGTATGCCTTCTGGGACGTTTTCCACAGCCGAGGCTGCTATGGATTTGGGGCGCGAACTTCTTGCCGTGCCGGGGTCGATCCTATCGCCCGAGTCGCGTGGCACGAATTACCTCATTGCGAACGGTGCCTGCTGCATCATCGACGAGGAATCTATCGAGATGGCTATCTCACGCATCTACGGCACCCTGCGCTACTCGCGCCCCGATGCTCCCGGCATTGCCGACCTGGATCCAACGCAGCAGACCGTGATGCATGCGCTCATCGCCTCTCCACTCAAGGTCGACGACATTGCGGCGCTCGTCTCGCTCGATGCTGTCGGCGTACTCAAACTCTTGGGTTCGCTTGAACTCGAGGGCCTTATCGAGCGCATGATGGATGGAAGGTATGCGCCCTCCAAGTTTGCCCTTCACGCCCAGACACCCTTCGGTCACAATGGAAAACGTGTCAATTAGAAAGGTGTTTGCAGATGCAGTTCGATCAGGTGACGGTTATCGGTGGCGGTCTGGCGGGTTCGGAGTGCGCGATCCAGCTTGCAGACCGCGGGTTTGCCGTAAAGCTGTGCGAGATGCGCCCCCAGGTGAGCTCCCCGGCCCACCATACCGATCATCTGGCAGAGCTCGTCTGCTCCAATTCGTTTAAGTCGACCCGTCCGGATTCCGCGGCTGGTTTGCTGAAAGCTGAGCTTGAGCGCATGGGTTCAGTCCTGCTCGATTGCGCCCATCGCGCGGCTGTTCCCGCCGGCGGTGCCCTGGCGGTCGACCGCGTCAAGTTTTCCGAGCTTGTCGAGGCCGAGGTTGCCGCTCGTCCCAATATCGAGGTCGTGCACGGCGAGGTCACGCAGATTCCCGAGGGTCACGTGGTCATTGCCGCGGGCCCGCTGTGTTCACCGGCGCTGAGCGAAGAGGTTATGAAGCTCGTCGGTGGCGATGCCCTGGCATTCTTTGATGCGGCGGCGCCGATCGTCGATGCCTCCACGCTCGATATGGACGTGCTGTTCTCGCAGTCGCGCTACGAGGAGCAGGGGGGCGGCGACTATCTCAACGCTCCGCTCAATAAGGAGGAGTACGAGGCCTTTATCGAGGCGCTTACCACGGCCGACCGCGTGGTGCTCAAAGACTTTGAGGGCGGCGATCTGTTCCAGGCTTGCCAGCCTGCCGAGGAAGTTGCGCGCACCGGCAAGGACGCCATTCGCTTTGGCGCCATGAAGCCCGTCGGCCTCACCGACCCGCGTACCGGACGTCGCCCCTGGGCGGCGATTCAGCTGCGTGCCGAGAACAAGGAGAAGACCGCCTATAACCTGGTGGGCTTCCAGACCAACTTGACCTTTGGCGAGCAGAAGCGCGTCTTCCATATGGTGCCGGGCCTGGAGAACGCTGAGTTCTTCCGCTACGGTGTCATGCACCGCAATACCTTTGTCGACGCCCCGCATGTGCTCGATGGCACCTTTGCCGTGCCCGGTACCGGTGTGCGCCTGGCCGGTCAGATCACCGGCACCGAGGGGTACATGGAAGCCGTGGCGACAGGTCTGCTCGCGGCGCTCAACACCTATGCCGAGGCTATCGGTGCCGCGGGCGTCGAGTTGCCGCGTGTGGGCGCCCTGGGTGCGCTCGTGGGCTATGCGACCGATCCTGCCACCGTGGGCTATCAGCCCATGCATGTCAACTTTGGCCTGGTGCCGCCACTCGAGGATGGTAAGCGCCGCAGCAAGCGCGACCGCTACCAGGCCTATGCGGACCGTGCGCTCGAGGCCCTCGATGCCTACTTGGCCACGCGTTCCGACTTGTTTGGAGGCGACCGGTCATAGCCTTTGACCTGTACGACACCGTCGACTCGTTTATCGCCTATATCGCACGCGTCGAGGGACTTTCTCCCAACACGGTGACGGCCTATGGCTCGAGGCTGGAGCGCTTCGCTGCCTGGTGCGAGCGCGAGGATATCGATGCTTTCGCTGCCGACGTGCGCACCATTCGTCGCTATCTTGCCGAGCTTTCGCGTGAGCAGGTGGCTCCCCGAACGCTTGCGGCGCACCTGTCGGCTATTCGATCTCTCTATCGCTGGATGGCTGCCGAGGGGATTGTCGAGGGCGATGCGGTCTCGGCGATCGCGTCGCCCAAGCTGCCGCGTGACCTGCCGGGCGTCCTTACGACCCAGCAGGTCGAGGCGCTGCTCAAGACGCCTGATACCTCAACACCCGCGGGACTGCGCGATGCGGCGATGCTCGAGTTGCTCTATGCCTCGGGTGCCCGCATCTCAGAGCTTGCGGCGCTCAATGTGGAATCCATCTCATGGTCCGAGCGCACGCTGCGCCTGTGGGGCAAGGGAAGCAAGGAGCGCATCGTTCCTCTGTATCGTCGTGCGCTCGATGTGACGCGTCTCTATATTGAAGAGGGGAGGCCGGAGTTGCTCGCTCGGACAAAGCGCCGCGACCTCGCTACCGGGCCGCATCCGCTGCTTATATCGGCGCGCGGCAATCGCATGAGCGCCGCGTTGCTCCGGCGGCGGTTCCATACGCTGGCGACGCTCGCCGGCATTCCGGCTGACATCGCCCCGCATGCGATGCGCCATACCTTTGCGACCGACTTGCTCGAGGGCGGTGCGGACCTGCGCTCGGTTCAAGAGCTGCTAGGTCATGCGAGCCTGTCCACGACGCAGATCTACACGCATCTCACACCCGATCGGCTTAAGCGGGCTGTGGCTCAAGCCCATCCCCGCGGCGAATAGTGGCTGGGACGTCCCGCGCTGCACTCAGGTGTGTGGTTTTGATTGCGGGTTGGCAGGAAGAGGCATTCCTGCTATCATTCATCGGGTTGCTTCACGGCAACATGTTTTTATCACGCACGCGCGGCTACTTCATACCGTGGTGCCCGGGCTTTGGTAGCACATGTCCGGGTTGGTTTTGGAGGATGACCCCGCGCGGAGGCAAACCACAGGAGGTTTAACATGGCTACCAAGATTAATATCCGCACCCTGCTCGAGGCCGGCTGCCACTTCGGTCACCAGACCCGTCGCTGGAACCCCAAGATGAAGCCGTTCATCTTCGGTGAGCGCAACGGCATCTACATCCTCGACCTCAAGCAGACCATCCTCGACGCCGACCAGGCCTACACCTTCGTCAAGAACGTCGCCAAGGGTGGCAACGTGCTGTTCGTCGGCACCAAGAAGCAGGCTCAGGAGGCCGTCAAGAACGCTGCTGAGCGCGCCAACATGCCTTACATCAACCAGCGTTGGCTCGGCGGTATGCTGACCAACTTCGTCACCATCCGCTCCCGCATCAACCGCATGGAGGAGCTCGAGGCCATGGTCGAGGACGGCCGCATGGCTGTTCTGCCCAAGAAGGAGCAGGCTGTTCTCGGCAAGGAGCTCACCAAGCTCCAGACCAACCTCGGTGGCGCCCGCGACATGAAGGGTCTGCCCCAGGCTCTCTTCGTCATCGACACCAAGCGCGAGGAGAACGCCATCAAGGAGGCTCAGCGCCTGAACATCCCCGTCGTCGCTCTGATCGACACCAACTCCGATCCCGACGAGGTCGAGTACGGCATCCCCTGCAACGATGACGCTATCTCCGCTGTCACCCTTATGTGCGAGCTCATGGCTGACGCCTGCCTCGCTGGCTCCGGCAAGGAGCAGGTCTCCGAGGCCGAGATGGCCGCTGAGCCCAAGGCCGAGTAAATCAGTCTTAGTTAATTCTTTTTCATCTCTTTGAAAGGAACCACAATGGCCCAGATTACCGCCGCTATGGTCAAGCAGCTCCGCGAGATGACCGACTCCCCGATGATGGAGTGCAAGAAGGCTCTCGTCGAGGCTGACGGCGACATGGACGCCGCTGTCGACGTTCTGCGTAAGAACGGCCTTGCCAAGGCTGCCAAGAAGGCTGGCCGTGAGACCAACGAGGGCGCTGTCGCCGCGTTCGTCTCCGAGGATGGCAAGACCGGCGCTCTGCTCGAGCTCTCCTGCGAGACCGACTTCGTTGGCTCTAACGCCAAGTTCACCGGCTTTGCTTCCAAGGTCGCTGAGGTTGTCGCTACCACCGAGCCTGCTGACGTCGACGCTCTGCTCGAGAAGCCGATGGGCGAGGAGACCGTTTCCTCCGAGCTCACCGAGATGATTCACATCATGGGCGAGAACATGAAGATCTCCCGCTTCGCTGCCCGCAAGGCTGAGAACGGCGCGCTCGCTTCTTACATCCACATGGGTGGTAAGATCGGCGTCCTCGTCGAGTTCGCCTTCGAGAAGGCTGAGACCGCTCAGGCTGAATCCTTCAAGACCTTCGCTCACGACGTTGCCCTTCAGGTTGCCGCCGTCGCCCCGATCTGCGCTACCCGCGATCAGGTTCCGGCCGAGACCGTCGAGCACGAGAAGCAGATCTACATGGTTCAGGCTGCCGAGTCCGGTAAGCCCGAGGCTATCCAGGAGAAGATGGCTGTCGGCCGTCTGGAGAAGTTCTACAAGCAGTCCGTGCTCACCGAGCAGGAGTTCATCAAGGACAGCTCCCTCACCATCAAGAAGTACGCTGAGCAGGTCTCCAAGGAGCTCGGCGACACCATTACCGTCGTTGCCTTTGACCGTCTGGTCCGTGGCGAGTAAATAAGCTCTTGTAGCTGGTAATGAGCAGGCTGTGGGTTTTACTCACAGCCTGCTTTTTCATGGCTCTTCTTAGAGCCTTTGATAGAATGTTGAGAGTTCAATCTAAAGGAGGATCGCTTTGTCCGACATCCGATATAAACGCGTGCTTCTTAAGCTTTCCGGCGAAGCGCTGATGGGCGACGGCCAATATGGCATCGACCCCAAGGTTACCGACCATCTTGCTAAGCAGGTCAAGGAGCTGCTCGCCGTTGGCCATGAGGTCGGCGTCGTTGTCGGCGGCGGCAATATTTTCCGCGGCATGGCAGGCGCTGCCGGTGGCATGGAGCGTGCTCAGGCCGACTACATGGGCATGCTGGCAACCGTTATGAACGCGCTCGCCCTGCAGGATGCCTTCGAGCATAACGATGTTCCCTGCCGCGTGATGAGCGCTATCCAGATGAACGAGATCTGCGAGCCCTATATTCGCCGTCGCGCCATCAACCACCTTTCCAAGGGCAACGTCGTTATTTTTGCCGCCGGTTCGGGCAATCCGTACTTTACGACCGACACCGCCGCGGCTCTTCGTGCGTGCGAGATCGGCGCCGAGATTCTGATTAAAGCCACCAAGGTTGACGGCATCTACGATAAGGATCCCGTCAAGTGCGCCGATGCCGTCCGTTTTGACAAGATTACCTATCACGAGGTGCTCGTCCGCGGTCTGCAGGTTATGGATTCCACGGCTACGGCACTGTGCCAGGATAACCGTATGCCGATTTTGGTCCTCAACATCGATGGCGAGGACACCGTCAAGCGCGCGCTTTCGGGTGAGCCCGTCGGCACGCTCGTCTATCAGGAGGATTAAGCATGGCAGAGAACATCACCGCCCATATGGACAAGTCGCTCGAGTCCCTCAAGCATAACTTCTCCAAGGTCCGTACCGGCCGCGCCAATGCCAACATTCTGTCCGACATCACCGTCGATTATTACGGTGTTCCCACGCCGGTCACGCAGGTTGCCGCCGTCAAGACCCCCGAGGCCCACATGCTGCTCATCGAGCCGTGGGACAAGGCACTCATCAACGCTATCGTCAAGGCCATCGGCGCTTCCGATCTGGGTATTACCCCCAACTCCGATGGCACCGTCGTTCGTCTGCCGTTCCCGGCTCCCACCGAGGAGCGCCGTCGCGAGCTCGTCAAGGAGTGCCGCGAGTACGCCGAGCAGGCCAAGGTGTCTATCCGTAACATCCGTCGCGACTTCAACAATAAGCTTGAGCGCGATGAGGAGCTCACCGAGGACGATGTCCGTCGCGAGCAGGCCAAGGTCCAGAAGCACACCGATGAGTATGTCGCCAAGGTCGAGGAGCTTCTGAAGGAAAAAGAAGCCGAGGTCATGGAGATCTAAGGTGCAATACGACGAGCATAAACTGGTCGAGTACTTTGCCGACGCCCCTGCGGGCGTCGGTTTTTCCGACCTTGACCTCAATAACATTCCGCACCATATCTCGTGCATCATGGACGGCAATGGTCGTTGGGCCACATCGCGCGGTCTTGCACGCACCGAGGGCCACAAGGCGGGTATCGTCTCCCTTCGTGAGATTATTACCGCCTGCGTGCGTCTGGGCGTCGACGTGCTTTCGGCCTATGCGTTTTCTACCGAAAACTGGAACCGCCCGCAGCATGAGGTCAACGTCTTGATGCACCTGTTTGCCAAGACATTTATCGACGAGCTGCCGCTTCTGAAGCGCGAAAACGTGCGCGTTGTCTTTTTGGGTGACATTTCCGCGCTGCCCAAGAAGACCCGCGACGTTTTTGAACGCGGTCTTGCCGAGTGCGCCAATCACACCGGCATGACGCTGGCGCTTGCCGTCAACTACGGCGCGCGTGTCGAGATTACCCGCGCTGTCCGTCAGATCGCACTCGACGCTGCCGCCGGTAAGATCGATCCTGGCGCAATTGATGACGACATGGTGGCTTCCCACCTCTATACCGCCGGCCTTCCCGATCCTGAGCTTGTGATTCGCACTTCTGGTGAGCTGCGCCTTTCGAACTATCTGCTGTGGCAGGTGGCTTATTCCGAATTCTACGTCACCGATACCTATTGGCCCGACTTTGATCGTTGGGGCCTTGTCGACGCCATTTTGGCCTATCAGGGCCGTGACCGTAGGTTTGGTGGACTGAGCAAGACCGAGGAGGCTTAATCGTGTCCGATCGTCCCAAGGCATCTGCTCCCAAGACGCCTGCGCGCAAAGCTGCCACTGCGGGAACGCCTGCAGTGAAGAGCGGCACCGGTTCGTGGCTGGCGGGCTTTATTACCCGTGCCGCCGCCGGTATCGTCTACGCCGTTGTCTTTATCCTGTGCCTGGTTTTGGGTATCGTGCCCACGGCCATCTTTGTTTCCGTCATGAGCGGTCTGTGCTGTTATGAGTTTTTCCGTATGACGAGGCTCGATGGCAAGATGGCTAACGAGCGCATGGGTATCGCTGCCGCCGTACTCTTTCCGCTGTCGGCGTTGGGCGATTCGATGTTGCTGAATGCCCTGCTTTTTGCCCTGATGCTCGCTGTGGGCATTTGGTATGTCTGGTCGCCGCGTACCCGCATCTCTGATGTGGCCGTGACGCTCATGGGTCCCATCTACACTGGCTTTATGCTGTCGGCTATCGTGCTGCTGCGCGATGCCGTGCCCGGTTTTGCCGGCGCCCTGCTTTCAGTGGGCGTTTGCGCGTCCCTTTGGGTCTCCGATTCGTTTGCCTACATTGTGGGCAGCCGTATCGGCAAGCACAAGATGGTTCCCAAGATCTCTCCCAAAAAGAGCTGGGAGGGGTTTGTCGGCGGCATCCTGGGCTCGGTTTTGATTTGGCTCATTCTGTGGGCGACGCACTTCTACAAGCTCAGCCTGCCCTATGCGCTGCTGTGCGGCGTGGTCGTGTCCATTTTGGGCGTTATCGGCGACCTTATCGAGTCGCGCATCAAGCGTGGCGTGGGCGTCAAGGATTCCGGCAACCTTATCCCGGGCCATGGCGGCATGCTCGACCGTAGCGACTCGCTTATCTTTGGCTGCATTACCGCTCAGCTGCTTTTGATGATCGGAGGCGTGCTGTAATGTCATTCCAGACGACGTATGGCCCCGATGGACGCCTCCGTGTTGCCATCCTGGGTTGTACGGGCTCTATCGGCACCCAGGCACTCGATGTGTGCCGTCAGCATGCTGATCGCCTGCAGGTGACGGCACTGTCCGTTAATTCCAGCACCTCTGAGCTCGTTGCCGCTGCCCGCGAGTTCTCGGTTCCGGCGGTTGCCGTGGCCGATGTCGCTCACGGCGATGACGCCGTGCTGCAGGAGTTGCCCGAGGGAACGAAGCTCGGCGTTGGCGCGCAGGCGGTTTGCGAGCTCGCGCGTCGCGACGATGTCGACTGCGTGCTCGTTGCTATTGTGGGCGCCGCCGGTCTCGAGGCGAGCCATGCGGCCTTGACCTCGAATAAGCGCCTTGCCCTTGCCAACAAGGAGTCCCTCGTCGTCGGTGGCGACTTGCTTATGCCGTTGGCACAACCGGGCCAGCTTATTCCAGTCGACTCTGAGCACTCCGCCATCTACCAGTGCTATCTGGGGGAGGACCCGCGCGAGGCTCATTGTATTTGGCTTACCTGCTCGGGCGGTCCGTTCTTTGGCCGTACGCGCGACGAGCTCAATCGCGTGACGCGTGCCGATGCCCTCGCACATCCCACGTGGGCCATGGGTGCCAAGATCACCATCGACTCCGCCACCCTCATGAACAAGGGCCTAGAGCGCATTGAGGCCATGCATCTGTTTAACTGCGACCTCGATTTCATTAACGTGGTCGTGCAGCGTCAGTCCAAGATTCACTCTATGGTCGAGTTTGCCGACGGCTCCGTGATGGCGCATCTCGGTGCTTCCGACATGCGTATTCCCATCCAGTTCGCGTTCTCGTATCCCGAGCGTTGGGATACCCCGGCGCCTCGTATCGATTTCCGCGAGCTGGGGCAGCTCACGTTTGATGCTGCCGACATGGATACCTTCCGCTGTCTGGCACTGGCCGAACGTGCCGGCAAGACGGGTGGCACCATGCCGTGCGTGCTCAATGCCGCCAACGAGGTCGCCGTCGATGCCTTCCTGCACGATGGCTGTAGCTTTACCGATATCGATCGCATTGTGGAATCCTGCATGGATGCCCACGATATGCAGGCGGTCGATTCGTTTGAGCAGCTTCGCGACATCGATGCGTGGGCGCGTGAAAAGGCTGCGCAGGTGCTCGCCGCAACCCGTTCCTAACCCATAAGGATTGCTTTTTCGTTTTATGGATACTGTTCTGAGCGTTCTCTCATCGGTCTTTTGGGGCCTGCTGATGCTTTCCGTCCTCGTGTTTTTGCACGAGGGCGGCCACTTTTTGGCGGCGCGTGCCTGCGGCGTCCGTGTGACCGAGTTCTTTTTGGGCCTGCCGTGCCGCTTTGACATCCATTACACGTCGCGTCGCATTGGAACCAAGTTTGGCGTGACCCCGCTGCTGCTGGGTGGCTACGCTGCCATCTGCGGTATGGATCCGACCGACGTCTCGTGTGCCGATCGCGTGCTCGCGGCTATCTATCGTCATGGTCGCGTGACCGTGGCCGACCTTGCTGTCGAGCTCGAGCTATCCGAGGAGGTTGTGCTCGAGGCATGCGCCTTGCTCTTGGGTTGGGGCTCTATCGCGCCTTGGTATGAGGAAGGGGAGAAGCCCTCGCCGAGCTACTATCCCACCAAGTATCAGACGCTGCCGCGAGACGCGGCGGGTTACACCACCTTTGACGGCCGCCGTTTCGATCGAGAGCATGCGACTACCGAGGGCGATGTGTGGGAGCTGCCGTGCGGCGAAGCCGAGTTCCTTGCGCAAGAGCGTTCGCATACCTATCTGGGCCAGGGTTTTCTCAAGCGCGCCTTTATGCTGCTCGCGGGCATTCTCGTCAATATCCTGACGGGCTTTTTGCTGCTTATGAGCATCTACTCTATTGCGGGTGTCACCGTGCCGATGGATACCAACGTGATCGGTCAGGTTGACGAGGGGTCTATTGCCGCCAAGGCGGGTATCGAGGGCGGCGACGCGATCCTTTCGGTTGACGGAGTATCGTGCTCTACCTGGATGGACGTTTACGATGCCATCGGCAAGGCCGCCGGTAAGGACGATATCGCCATTGAGTATGAGCGCGACGGCAAGCAGCATTCGACCTCGGTTGCGCTCAAAGAGGACGAGCGCCTAGGTGTGTATGCCTCTACGCAGGTGGTCCGTTTAGACCCCATCACGTCGGCTCGCCTTTCGTTCTCCTGTGTCGTGCAGACAGCGGAGGGCGTGATGCGCCTGCTCCAGCCGCAGCATACGATGGAGATTCTCGATCAGTCTTCTTCGATCGTGGGCATTAGCGTTATGTCCTCACAGGCTGCTGCTGCCGGCCCTGCCACGTTCCTTTCGTTTGCCGCCCTCATTTCGTTCTCGCTTGGCTTTATGAACCTGCTGCCCATCCCACCACTCGATGGCGGCAAGCTGGTCATCGAGATCATTCAAAAGATTGCTGGCCGCGAGCTTCCGCTCAAGGTCCAGACGATTGTGAGCTATGTGGGCATCGCGCTCTTTGCGCTGCTGTTTGTCTATATGCTTCGTTCCGACGTCCTTCGATTTATCCTGTAGGGGAGTGTTTGGATTGTCTTTATCCCATCCTTTGCCTCGCGAGTTGACGCGCCCCGTGCATGTGGGCGGTGTGCAGATCGGTGGCGGCGCGCCGGTGGTGGTCCAATCCATGACCTGCACCGATACCGCTGACGCCCAGGCAACGCTTGCGCAAGTGTGCGCGTTGGCGCAGGCTGGCTGCGATATCGTGCGTGTGAGCGTGCCCACCGAGGCCGCGCTTGAGGGTTTCCGCACCATCTGTGCCGAGTCTCCGGTGCCAATCGTTGCCGATATCCACTTTAACCACAAGCTGGCCATTGGCGCTGTGGAGGCCGGTGCCGCCAAGCTCCGCATCAATCCCGGCAACATTGGCGATTGGGCCAAGGTCGATGCCGTGATCGACGCCGCCGGCGCCGCGGGCTGTGCGATTCGTATCGGCGTCAATGCCGGTTCGCTTGAGCAGGATATCGCCGAGCGCGAAGACCTCACGCAGCCCGAAAAGCTCGTGATGTCGAGCGAGCGCTTCGTCAAGCACTTTGAGGACCGCGGCTTTACGAACATTGTGCTTTCGGCCAAGGCCCATAGCGTGCAAACGACGCTCGATACCTATCGAGCCCTGTCGCGTGAGATTCCCCACGTTCCGCTTCACCTGGGCGTGACGGAGGCGGGGACCAAGCTCCAGGGCACCATCAAGAGCTCTGTAGGCTTGGGTATCTTGCTTTCCGAAGGCATTGGCGACACCATGCGTGTGTCGCTCACAGCCGATCCGGTTGAGGAGCCGCCGGTTGCCTGGGGTATACTGCAGTCGTTGGGCCTGCGTCGCCGTGGCCCCGAGATTGTCTCGTGCCCCACATGCGCCCGCTGCCAGGTTAACCTTATTCCCATTGCCGAGGAGGTTACCGAGCGGCTTAAGAACTACTCCGCGCCGCTTTCGATCGCTGTGATGGGATGTGCCGTTAATGGCCCCGGCGAGGCTTCTGATGCCGATCTGGGCGTTGCTTGCGGACGTGGTCAGGCCTTGCTCTTTTCGCATGGCCAGATCATTGGTAAAGTAGCTGAGGACCAAATTGTCGACGCGCTTATGGTCGAGGTCGACAAGCTTATTGAGGAGAAATAAATGACCCGAGCAATGTATATGTCTAAGCTTTATGCGCCGACGCTTAAAGAGGATCCGGCGGACGCTGAGCTCGCCAGCCACCGTCTGCTGCTCCGTGCCGGCATGATCCGCAAGGAGGCCGCCGGTCTATATTCCTACCTGCCGCTTGCTTGGCGCTCGATTCGCAAGATCGAGAACATCGTGCGCGACGAGATGGACGCCGCCGGCGCCCAGGAGCTTATGATGCCTATCATGGTCGATGCCGAGTTGTGGCGTGAGTCCGGCCGCATCGACGCCTATGGCAAGGAGCTTGTGCGCTTTGACGACCGTCACGGTCGCGAGTTCGTCCTGGGCCCCACGCACGAGGAGACCGTCACGGCCCTGGTGCGCAATGAGCTGCGCTCCTACAAGCAGCTACCCGTTAACCTCTACCACATCCAGGATAAGTTCCGCGACGAGTTCCGCCCCCGCTTTGGCCTGATGCGCGGTCGCGAGTTCATCATGAAGGACGCCTACAGCTTCTCCGCCACGCAGGAGAGTCTGCAGGAGGAGTACGACAAGATGAAGCAGGCCTACGCTAACATCTGCGAGCGCTGCTATATCAAGGCCCTGCCCGTTGTTGCCGACTCCGGTGAGATCGGTGGCGATACCTCCGTCGAGTACATGGCTTTGGCCGACGCCGGCGAGGCTTCGCTCGTCTACTGCGACGATTGCGGCTTTGCTGCCGATGACGAGGCGGCAAGCACCAAGGTCGTTGTGGCCGAGGGTCCTGGCGACGGTACGCTTTCCAAGGTCGAGACTCCGGGCATGGGCACCATCGAGGCCGTTGCAAAGTTCTTCGGCTTCCCCGAGAACGGCACGCGCAAGTCGCTGGCACTCATCGACGCCGAGGGCAAGCCCGTCGTGGCCATTGTTCCGGGCGATCACGAGCTCAACGATTGCAAGGCCGAGCACGTCTTTGGCAAGGGCTATCGCATGATGACCGACGAGGAGCTTCAGGCGAACGGTCTGCACAAGGGCTTTATCGGACCGGTTAACCTGCCCGATGGCATTCGTCTGGTGTGCGACGAGAGCCTGCGCGATTCCAAGCAGTGGGCCTGCGGTGCCAACGAGGTCGATTATCACTTTACCGGTGCCTGCCCCGAGCACGACTTTACCGTCGATGAGTGGGCCGATCTGGTCACCGTTGTCGCCGGCGACCCCTGCCCGCACTGCGGCAAGCCGCTCTCCGCTGCCCGCGGCATCGAGGTCTCTCAGGTCTTCCAGCTGGGCACCAAGTATTCCGAGGCCATGGGTGCCACCTTTATGGACGAGGACGGCAAGGAGAAGCCGCTCATCATGGGCTGCTACGGCGTTGGTGTGTCCCGCTCGCTCGCTGCCGTCGTGGAGCAGCACAACGACGAGCACGGTATCGTCTGGCCGGTCTCCGTTGCCCCGTACGAGGTTGCGGTGATTCCGCTCGATCCCAAGAAGGAGGAGTGCGCTACCGTCTGCGAGCAGATCGTTGATGGCCTGTGCGCCGAGGGTATCGAGGTTGTCGTCGACGACCGCGACGAGCGTCCCGGCTTCAAGTTCGCCGACAACGACCTTATGGGCTTCCCGTATCAGGTCGTTCTGGGTAAGCGTGGCCTTAAGAATGGCACCGTTGAGCTCAAGGACCGTGCTACGGGCGAGCGCGAGGACGTGGCGACCGACGAGGTCGTTGCCAAGGTTGCCGAGCTTGTTAAGGCAGCCCGCCGTTAATCGACGATTTCGCTTGTAGTTCGATATACGGGACGGCCCCGCATTTCTCCAGATTGGGGAGATGCGGGGCTGTCCTTTTATCTTGTAGCATTCTCAATATCTAAAAGGAAAACCCCACAGCCCAAATGAGCTGCGGGGTTTTCTTGTGCCTCCGATGCGAAATAAATCGCTCAGATATTACTGATAATCGACGACGTCGATCCAGTTCTTCAGGAACTCATCGTTCACGTTGCGCTTACGAGCGAGCTCGGAAGCGGCGACGATGCTCGTCCACTGACGCACGACCTGCATGGGCATGTCGGCGCGGTCGCAGTAGAGCTCCAGGTAGGCCTCAGCCTGATCCTTGCTGTTGAGGGCGAAGAGCAGGTGGGTGGTGGCAACGTCGGCAGCAGGGGAGCCCTGGGTGGCGTGTGCCCAGTCGCACACATAGAGCTGGCCGTCGTCGCCGACGATGACGTTGGAGGGGTTGAAGTCGCCGTGGCAGACCTTGAACTCCTTGGTCATGCCGTCCAGGCGCTCCTGAAGGTTGTAGCGCGTGGTGGCATTGAGCTGATCAAGGCTGTCGATCATGCGGGCGAACTTGTCGCGCTGACGGTTGAGCAGCGGGGAGGTGTAACCGTGGATCTCGATCTGGAGGTCGACGAACATCTCGAGGTACTCACCAAAGCGCTGGGGCTCGGCAGTCATCTTCTCGGCAAGGGTGGTGCCCGGAACCTTCTCGGTCACGAGCGCCCAGCCGTTGGCGTTCTCGAGCTGAGAAACCTCGAGCGCCTTGGGGCTGCGGATGCCGCACTCATTGATGCGGGCAAGATTCAAAGCCTCGTTGAACACGTCGGAGACGGGCTTGGTCTCGTTGAAGACCTTGACGATCTTGTCGCCCAGGTCGTAAACGACCTTGTTGCCGCGACGGACGAGCTCGGTCTTGGAATCGGGGAGCAGCATGATTGCATCCTTTCAACGATGCGATAGAAGCAACGGCGGGGGCGTGCGTACACCCGTGCACCCCCGCCGCAAATAACCGTGCTAAAAACTAGCAGACGGCGTAATCCTGGGGCTCGCGGCCGTAGTAGGCGTCCAGGTAGAGCTCCTTGATCTCGCTCATGAGCGGGTAGCGCGGGTTAGCGCCGGTGCACTGGTCGTTGAATGCCTGCTCGGTCATCTCGTCGAGGGTGTCGAGGAAGTACTGCTCGTCAACACCGTAGTCGGCGATGGTCTTCTTGACGCCGATGAAGTCCTTGAGCTCCTCGAGCTTCGTGATGAAGTTCTCGAAGACCTCCTTGTCGTCCTTGCCCTCGATGCCGCAGTACTTGGCCATCTCGGCGTAGTTGTGCAGCGCGTTGGGGTAAGGATACTGGGAGAAGGTACCCATCTTGACGGGAGCCTCGGCGGCGTTGTAGCGCATGACGCGGGTCAGGATGACGGCGTTAGCGATGCCGTGGGGCAGGTGATGGAAAGCGCCGAGCTTGTGAGCCATGGAGTGGTTGAGGCCCAGGAAGGCGTTGGCGAAGGCCATACCGGCCATGCAGGAGGCGTTGTGCATCTCCTCGCGGGCGTGCGGGTCCTTGGCGCCGTTCGTGAAGCTGGAGGGCAGGTTCTCAAAGACGAGCTTGGCAGCGCGCTCGGAGAGGCCCTTGGTGTAGTCGGAAGCCATGATGGAGACGTAGGACTCGATGGCGTGGGTCATGACGTCGATGCCGGAGGCAGCGGTCAGGCCGCGCGGGGCGGTCATGCAGTTGTCGGCGTCAACGATAGCCATGTTGGGGAGCAGCGCGTAGTCGGCGAGCGGCCACTTGATGCCGGTCTCCTTGTCGGTGATGATGGCGAACGGCGTGCACTCGGAACCGGTGCCCGAAGAGGTCGGGACGGCGACGAAGTAGGCCTTCTTGCCCATCTCGGGGAAGGTGAAGATACGCTTGCGGATGTCCATGAAGTCCATGGCCATGTCCTCAAACTTGCACTCGGGGTGCTCGTACATCATCCACATGATCTTGCCGGCGTCCATAGCGGAGCCACCGCCGACGGCGATGATGGCGTCCGGCTCAAAGAGAGCCATCTGCTTGGCGCCGCGACGTGCGCACTGCAGCGACGGATCGGGCTCGACGTCGTAGAAGCAGTCGTGGGCGATGCCCATCTCGTCGAGCTTGGCCTCGATGGCGCGGGTGTTGCCATTCTTGAAGAGGAACTGGTCGGTGACGATGAAGGCGCGCTTCTTGCCCATGACATTGCCCAGCTCATCGAGGGCGACGGGCGTGGAACCCTTCTTGAAGTAGACCTTCTCGGGAGCGCGGAACCACAGCATGTTCTCACGGCGCTCGGCCACAGTCTTAACGTTGATCAAGTGCTTCACCCCAACGTTCTCGGAGACGGAGTTGCCGCCCCAGGAGCCGCAGCCCAGGGTCAGAGACGGCTTCATGCCAAAGTTGTACAGGTCACCGATGCCGCCGTGCGAGGACGGGGTGTTGATGACGATACGGCAGGCCTTCATGACGTGCTGGAACTTAGCGATCTTCTCGCTCTGTGCCGGGTGCACGTAGAGAGAGGCGGTGTGGCCCGGGCCACCTGCGAGGACGAGGTGCTCTGCCTTGTCAACGGCCTCCTGGAAGTCCTTGGCGTGATACATAGCGAGGACCGGGGAGAGCTTCTCGTGGGAGAACTCTTCCTTCTCGGGATCGGTGGAGGTGACCTCGGCGATCAGGATCTTGGTCTTGGCGGGAACCTCGATGCCGGCGAGCTCGGCGATCTTGGCGGCAGCCATGCCGGGGATGCGGTGATCGAGAGCGCCGTTCTTGAACATGGCGGCACGCAGGGCCTCCATCTCGGCACCCTGCTTGACGAAGTAGCAGCCGCGCTTCTGGAACTCGGCCTTGACCTGGTCATAGATGGTGTCGATGACGGTCACGGACTGCTCGGAAGCGCAGATCATGCCGTTGTCGAACGTCTTGGAGTGGATGATGGAGTTGACGGCGAGCTTGATGTCCGCGGTATCGTCGATGATGACCGGGGTGTTGCCGGCGCCGACGCCGAGTGCGGGCTTACCGGAGGAGTAAGCAGCCTTGACCATGCCCGGGCCACCGGTTGCGAGAATGATGTCGACGTCGCGCATGACCATGTTGGTCAGCTCGATGGACGGCTTGTCGACCCAGCCGATGATGCCCTCAGGAGCACCGGCCTTGACAGCTGCGTCGAGAACGAGCTTGGCGGCGGCGATGGTGCACTTGGCGGCTGCCGGGTGCGGGGAGATGATGATGGCGTTACGGGTCTTCAGGCAGATGAGCGTCTTGAAGATGGCCGTGGAGGTCGGGTTGGTGGTCGGGATGACAGCGCCAACGATACCGATCGGCTCGGCGACCTTGGTGATGCCGTAAGCGTCGTCGCGCTCGATGACACCGCAGGTCTTGGTGTTCTTGTAAGCGTTGTAGATGTACTCAGCGGCGTAGTGGTTCTTGATGACCTTGTCCTCGAGAACGCCACGGCCGGTCTCCTCGATGGCGAGCTTGGCCAAAGGAATACGAGCCTTGTTGGCGGCCATAGCAGCCTCGTAGAAGATCTTGTCTACCTGCTCCTGAGTGTACTCAGCGAATTTAGCCTGGGCCTCACGCATAGATTTGAGTTTGGCCTCAAGCGCCTCCACGTTGTCCACGATGGCGGGAGTAGTGTTTTCCGGTGACTTTTTCACCATTTGTGTCTCCTTGCGATCGGAGATTTACCCTACAAGATGCATGATAGCAAGAAATAATTCGGTGAACGGGCAGATTCCCGTAAAAGACAAACTAAAACGCTTCAATCAAATGAACCGTTTCAACTAAATCTATCTGCCCTGCGCATCGCCCCGCTCATTGGGGACAGACTTACTATGAGTGCTTTCACTCATTTGGGACAGACATCGATTTGCCATTTTGCCGTTCTGGGCCTGTTATTGCCGCTTATTGGATAGAAATAGGTTGCAGGCTCAGCATTTCGCGTTGCTTCTCTCCTTTTAGGTGTTGCCTGAACAGTTTTGAAAGGAGAGATTATGCCCCGATGCGCCCGCCCCGTTTCGATCACCGGCTATTACCACGTCTTTGACCGCGGCAACTCCAAACAGATTATTTTTGAAGATGACTCCGACCGTTATCGTTTCTTATCGGATATCTCGGACAGGTTTGCGCGCCATGAAGTGGCGGTGTTGGCTTGGTGCCTTATGGACAATCACTTCCATTTGATGGTTGATGACCCATTTGACAACCTTTCAAAGGCAATGCAGTGCGCGCTGACGGCATATGCTAAGTATTTCAATGGAAAAACGGGGAGAACGGGACATCTGTTTGACAATCGCTATTCGCGGGTCGCGGTTGAGTCGGACACGCAGGCGGTGCAGCTGCTCGACTATATTCATCTCAATCCCGTGAAGGGTGCGCTTGACTCGCTCGATGCGTACCGCTGGTCAAGCTATAAGGCGTATCAGCTGGGCTATGATCCCTTTGACATCTGTGATGCGGCTCCTATGCTCGATATTGTCGGTGGCTCCCGTTGCTATTGCGAGCATCTCGAGGAAGTTGCCGGGCGCATCTGGTCAATGGAGGTTCTTCCACGCCGGCGGATCCCCGATGAGGAGGCCCTTTCCGTTGCGCGCGAAGTTCTGCCGAGCATAGATCCTGCACTGCTCAAAGCCCTGCCACGCCCCGAACGCGATGCGTGTCTGCTGAGGCTTAGGCGGGCGCATCTCACGGTCAAGCAAATTGCCCGTATCACCGGCATCGGCGCTACAAGCGTGACCAAGGCAACTGCAGGCTGGAAGGATGCTGCGTGAGGCAGGGGCCGGAGCCAGTCAGTGCGTCGCATGCGTGCTTCATGTCTGTCCCCAATGCGTGAAAGCACTCATGTAAGTCTGTCCCCAATGAGTGCAAAAAGGCGCCCTCCGTAGGGGAGGGCGCCTTTGGTAAGTTCTATGTGAACGCGAGGTCTTTGACCCGGAGAGTCCGAGGTACTTGTTGGTAAGACCTTATTTAGGAGCGCGCAACCTTGCCAGACTTGAGGCAGGTGGAGCAAACGTTCATCTTGCGACGGTGACCATCGACGACGACGTAGACGCGCTGGATGTTGGGGCGGAACTTACGGTTGGTGACGCGGTGAGAGTGGCTGATGGAGCGACCGGCAACGGGGTGCTTACCGCAAACTTCGCAAACTTTGGACATAACTGACCCTCCTTGGGCGACAAACGAACATGTCGCGTTAACAAACAAGTCTGAACTATAGCACAGAAGTCGCTCCCTGTGCGCAATCTACACAGAGATATTCCTCTTTTGGCGATAGTGCTCACGCCACGGCCCTGGACGTAGATCCGATTTGCGTGCAGCAGAGGGGATTATGCCAGCTCGTGCGTGCGTTTTCAAGCTCGTCCCACAAATATATATATAGGTTTATGGAGCATTGGGCTCCGTTTACGGATTGCTCTGTATTTATGCTCGCAATTAAGCTCGAGGTTGGCTACACTATCCCTTGACCATTAAAGGGGTACGAGATACCCACATGGAATTACATAGCTGCCATGCGAGCAGACTTTCCTGTGGGTGTCTGGTCCGCTTTAAGCGGTCGGGCATCTATTTTTTTTTGACTGTGTCAGCAGTCAAGACATGTGAGGAAGGAGATCGATGGGCACGACTTCCCCCAAGGCGGTCATCATGGACGAGACCGCCGTCAATCGAGCGATGACTCGCATCGCGCACGAGATTCTCGAGCGCAACGAGGGCTGTGAAGACCTCGCTCTGGTTGGCATCGTCACGCGCGGCGACCTTCTGGCAAAGAAGCTCGCCGAGGAGATCAAGGAGATCGAGGGCGTCGAAGTTCCGCTCGGCAGCCTGGACATCAGCTTCTACCGCGATGACTACGCTACCAATTTCGCTCCCGCGATCCACGCTACCAACATTCCCTTCAGCGTCGACGGCAAGCGCGTCGTGCTGGTGGACGACATCCTGTATACGGGCCGTACCATCCGCGCCGCTCTCGACGCCGTCATGGACCTGGGCCGTCCGAGCCGCATTGAGCTGGCAGTCCTCGTTGACCGCGGCCACCGCGAGCTCCCCATCTCGCCGGACTTTGTCGGCAAGAACGTTCCCTCGTCGCATGAGGAGAACGTGCACCTATATATGAAGGAAGTTGACGGCCACACCGCCGTCGAGATTAACGACGTCGCGCCGGGTTCCCACGTGGGCTCCGCGCCGCTGGGAGGTGAGTAGTACCGTGGCGTTCAACCATAAGCACCTGATCGACATTACCGAGTACTCCGAAGAGGACATCAAGCTCATCCTCGAGACCGCCAAGGCGTTCTCCGAGGTCAACGAGCGTGCTATCAAGAAGGTCCCCACGCTCAAGGGCAAGACCATCGTCAACATGTTCAACGAGCCCTCGACGCGCACCCGCAGCTCCTTCGAGCTCGCCGAGAAGCGTCTTTCGGCCGACAGCCTTAACTTTGGCGGCTCCTCGACCTCCACGGTCAAGGGCGAGAGCCTTGTCGACACCGTCGAGACCCTCAACGCCTATAAGATCGACTGTATCGTCGTGCGTGATAAGCACGCCGGCGCTCCCTACATCGTCACGCAGAACTCGCCCGCGAGCGTCATCTGCGCCGGTGACGGCAAGCACAACCATCCCACGCAGGCCCTGCTCGACCTGTACACCATCTGGGAGCACAAGGGTGACTTCCACGGTCTGAAGGTCGCTGTCGTCGGCGATATCGCGCACTCCCGCGTCTGCGGCTCGCTGATCCCCGCCCTTAAGATCATGGGCTGCGAGACCTACGCCGTCGCCCCCGGCACGCTGCTGCCGCCGGCGCCCGAGGTTCTGGGCTGCGACCACGTGACGAGCGACCTCGATTCCGTCCTGCCCGAGCTGGACGTCGTCTACATGCTGCGCGTGCAGCAGGAGCGCCTCGAGGGTGCCCCGTTCCCGACCATTCGTGAGTACCACAGGCTCTTCGGCCTGACCAAGGACCGCGAGAAGCTCATGAAGCCCGATGCGATCATCTGCCACCCGGGTCCCATCAACCGCGGCGTCGAGTTCGACTCCTATATGGCCGACCACCCGCAACGCTCCGTCATCCTGGAGCAGGTCTACGCCGGTATCTGCGTGCGTATGGCTATCCTGTATCTGCTGCTTGGAGGTGCCGATAATGGCCTTGCTTCTTAAGAATGCCCACGTCGTCGACCCGTCCGTCGAGCTTGACGGTGTCGTTGACGTCCTGATTGACGGCGACAAGATCGCCGAGGTCGGCGAGAATCTCGCCGTCGAGGGAGCCGAGGTCCGCGACCTTTCCGGCAAGTACCTCGTCCCCGGCCTGGTGGATATGCACGTTCACCTTCGCGAGCCCGGCTACGAGGTCAAAGAGGACATCGAGAGCGGTACCCGCGCAGCTGCCAAGGGCGGCTTTACCGGCGTGTGCGCCATGCCCAACACCGATCCCGTAACCGATAACGGCACTGTCGTGGAGTTCGTCAAGTCCCGCGCTGCCGAGGTCGGCCACTGCCGCGTCTATCCGTCGGGCGCCATGACCCGCGGTCTTAAGGGCGAGGCCATGTCCGAGATGGGCGATATGGTCGCCCACGGCGCCGTCGCCTTCACCGATGACGGTCGCGGCGTGCAGGGCGCGGGCATGCTCCGTCGCTGCATGGACTACGGCAAGATGTTCGGCAAGGTCTTCATGAGCCACTGCCAGGACGAGGACCTGGTCGGCCACGGCCAGATCAACGAGGGCAAGGTCTCGACCCGTCTGGCCCTCGAGGGTTGGCCGGCTGCCGGCGAGGAGCTCCAGATCGCCCGCGACATCGAGATCGCCAAGCTGACCGGTGCCAAGCTGCACATCCAGCACATCTCCACCGCCCATGGCCTGGAGATCGTGCGTGCCGGTAAGGCCGCTGGCGTTCAGGTTACCTGCGAGGCCACCCCGCACCACATGTTCCTGACCGAGAACGACCTGGACGAGACCTACAACACCTCGCTCAAGGTCAATCCGCCGCTGCGTACCGAGGAGGATGCCGAGGCCATCCGTCAGGGCGTCATCGACGGCACCGTCGACGCTATCGTCACCGATCACGCTCCCCACACCCCGTGGGAGAAGGCCCGCGAGTTCGAGCTTGCGCCCTTTGGCATGATCGGCCTCGAGACCTCGCTGTCGCTCGTACTCACCGAGCTGGTCAACACGGGCAAGATGAGCGTGGGCCGCATGGTCGAGCTCATGGCCATCAAGCCGCGTGAGATTCTGGGCCTCGACCAGGTTCAGGTCAAGGCGGGCTCCGTTGCCGACCTGACCGTGTTCGACCCCTCTGCCACCTGGACGGTCGGCGAGGACGGTTATGAGTCGCGCGCCGAGAACTCCGGTTTTGCCGGCCGCACGCTTACCGGTCGTGCCACCGATGTGTTTGTCGGCGGTAAGCAGACGCTCGCCGACGGCTGCATCTGCTAGCATAGCCTTATCGCTTTTGTGCGCGGTGCCCTTGCGGTGCCGCGCTTTCTGTTCGTTTTGACCATGCAATCGCATGGGGGATTGGAGCGTCTATGCCCACACCTTCCACTGCACGCATGCACGACTTCGAGGTCGTCTCGAACCAGGAGATCGCCGACGGCATCTTCTCGCTCGTCATCTCGGCCCCCAAGCTTGCAAGTGCGCTCAAGCCCGGTCAGTTTGTGAACATCGCCGTGCCCGGCGATGCGTCCTCGCTGCTTCGCGTGCCCCTGAGCTTCTATCGCGCCGACGCCCAGGCCGGTACCGTCGAGCTGTGGTACGCCGTCGTGGGCGACGACACCCGTCGTCTGTCGCAGATGGCCCCCGGCTCCAAGTCCAACCTGTTGGGCCCTGGCGGCCGCGGCTGGCTTGTTCCCGAGGGCACCAGGAAGGCGCTGCTCGTGGCGGGCGGCATCGGCGTTCCGCCCGTGCTCTGCCTCGCCGGCAAGCTTGTCGAGCAGGGCGTGGATGTCGACGTTTGCCTGGGCTTTGGCACCGCTTCCAAGGCCGTGGGTGTCGATGAGTTCCGCGCGCTGGGCGCCACGGTTAACTTGTGCACCGATGATGGCACGCTCGGCACGCACGGTTTTTGCACCGACCCGGCAGCCGAGCTGCTCGGCGAGGGCGGCTACGACTATGTGGCCAGCTGCGGCCCCGCTGTCATGATGAAGAAGGTCGCCGCCGCTGCCGCCGAGGCCGGTGCGTACTGCGAGGTGTCGCTCGAGCGCATGATGAGCTGTGGCTTTGGCGCCTGCAACACCTGCAATGTCGAGACGGTCGACGGTATGAAGGGCGCCTGCATGTGCGGCCCCGTGTTCGATGCTTCCAAGGTGGTGGTCTTCTAGTGGGTACCGTGAACATGGCCGTCGATTTCGGCGGCGTCAAGATGCAGAACCCCATCAACACCGCAGCCGGTACCTTTGGCTACGGATGGCAGTTCCAGAACTTCTTTGATGTCTCCCAGCTGGGCGCCATCACCACCAAGGGTTGTGCTGCCGAGCCCTGGCCCGGCAACCCCGCGCCTCGCATGGCCGAGATCCCGGGCGGCATGATCAACTCCGTGGGCCTTCAGAATCCCGGCGTGGCTGCCTTTGCCCGTGAGTCCGGTCCGTGGCTCGAGCAGCTCTCCAAGGACGGTTGCCAGGTCATCTGCCAGGTCGCCGGTCACTCCGTCGAGGAGTTTGTCCGCGCGCTCGAGATGTATGTCGAGCTGTGTCCCTGGGCTGCCGGCTACGAGATCAACGTGAGCTGCCCTAATATCGCCGCCGGCGGTGCCGCCATGGGCTCTACGCCCGAGGGCGCCTCTTCCGTTATGGCTGCCTGCCGCAAGGTGACCGATAAGCCGCTGTTCGTGAAGATGGCGCCGGTCAACGTCGCCGAGATCGCTAAGGCCCTCGAGGCTGCCGGCGCTGACGGCCTTTCGGTCATCAACTCCATCCAGGGCATGGCCATCGACGTCCATACCCGCAAGTCCCGCGTGGCCAAGCCCAAGGGCGGCCTTTCGGGCCCGCTGTGCCACCACATCGCCGTGCGCATGGTCTGGGAGGTTGCCCAGGCCGTCGATATCCCCATCAACGGTGTCGGCGGTGTCATGACCGGCGAGGATGCGGCCGAGTTTATCCTGGCCGGCGCCACCTGCGTGTCGGTCGGTATGGCCAACTTCGTCGATCCGTGCGCTTCGCTTAAGATCGCGCACGAGCTCGAGGCCTGGGCGGAGTCCCAGGGCGTGAAGGACATCAATGAACTGGTAGGTGCTTTCGAATGCTAGAGACCGATGCCCGCGACCGTGTTATCGTCGCTCTCGACTGCGACCGTGAGCGTTCGCTCGAGCTTGCCCACAAGCTTTCGGGCCATGCCGCCTGGCTCAAGGTTGGCATGACGCTCTATTACGCCGAGGGTCCTGAGATCGTCAAGACGTTCAAGGATTTGGGCTTTAAGGTCTTCCTTGACCTCAAGTTCCATGATATTCCGCATCAGGTTCGTGGTGCCGCCCGCTCGGCCTCGCTTGCCGGTGCCGATCTGCTTTCGGTCCACGGCTTGGGTTCGGGCGCCATGCTCGCTGCCTGCCGCGAGGGTGCCGAGGAAGCACGCGAGGATCGAGCCAAGCTCGTCGCCATCACCGTGCTTACGAGCATGAATCAGGATGCCTTGAGCGAGATCGGCGTCGAGTCGTCCGTGGCCGAGGAGGCCGCCCGCCTGGCAAAGCTCGCTCAGGTCAACGGCATCGATGGCATCGTGTGCTCGCCGATGGAGGCTCACGACATGCGTGAGCTGCTGGGTCCCGATGCTCTGATCGTGACTCCGGGCGTGCGTCCGGTGGGTGCCGCCCTTGGTGACCAGTCCCGCGTGGCGACGCCTTCCCAGGCTATCGAGCGCGGTGCAAGCCACATTGTGGTGGGCCGTCCCATCACCGGTGCCGACGATCCGGTTGCCGCCTTTGACGCCATCGTCGCCGAGCTGGTCGAAAACGTAGCGTAAAAGATTCCCCTAAGTCACCACTTTTGGGTCTCATTAGCACAAAATAGCCCCTGTTCCTGCGTAAACTTTCCCATCCTTTGTGTGGAATCGCAGGTCAGGGGCTTAACTTTGGGCGCAGTATATTGCACTTTTTGCGGGTATCGTCTAACCTATGGACCCGCGATTGGGCATTTTGTACGTTCTACGTGCTAAAATGCCAATTATTGAATCAGATATAACCCAAACTATTTGGAGGTACGAATGGCACTCCCTCAGCTTACCGATGAGCAGCGCAAGCAGGCTCTTGAGAAGGCTGCTGCCGCACGTCACGCCCGCGCTGAGCTTCGCGAGCAGATCAAGAAGGGCGAGAAGTCCCTCGAGTCCGTGCTCAACTCCGATGACCCCATCGCTTCCCGCATGAAGGTTTCCACCCTCATCGAGTCTCTTCCTGGTTATGGCAAGGCCAAGGCCGCCAAAATCATGGAGGAGCTCGGTATCTCCGCTACCCGTCGCGTCCAGGGCCTCGGCGTCCGTCAGCGCGAGCAGCTCCTCGAGCAGCTGACCAAATAAGTGAGCGCTCAGGATTCCAAGCTCTTTGTGATTTCTGGACCGTCAGGCGCAGGCAAGGGTACGCTCGTCACTCGTGTGCGCGAGCGCCGCTCGAACCTGGGCCTGACGGTTTCGGCTACCACGCGAGCACCACGCAAAGGTGAGGTCGACGGCGTCAACTACTTTTTTCTGACGCGCGAGGAGTTCGACCGCCGCGTGGCAAACGGTGAGTTTGTTGAGTGGGCCGAGGTCCACGGTAACTGCTACGGCACGTTGGTGAGCGAGGTCACATCCAAGCTCGCCTCGGGCGCGTCTCTGATTTTGGAGATCGATGTCCAGGGCGCCCTGCAGGTGAAGGAGCGTTTCCCCGAGGCCGTACTGATCTTTATCAAGCCGCCTTCGCTTGAGGTGCTCCGCGAGCGTCTAGTCGGTCGCGGTACCGAGACGCCCGAGACGATTGAGCTGCGTATGGCAAACGCCGCCGATGAGCTTGCCCTTGCCGACCGCTACGACGACGTCGTGGTTAATGACGATCTCGACCGCGCGACCGATGAACTCGTTCGCGTTCTCGATATGCATGAAAGGATCTGAGGTCCGTGTCCGTTGTAAAGCCTTGCATTGACGATCTTCTGGAGAAGACCGATCACAACCGCTTCCTGCTCGCTTCGCTTGCCTCCAAGCGCGCCTGCGACATCAATAGCATGCTGCGTGGCCAGCACAACCGCGTGCTTGCCGTCCAGGATGTCGATGACATCACCATCGGGCTTTCCGGTGCCGATACCATCTCGATGGCTATGGACGAGATTGTCGACGGCGACATCTCTTACGATGAGGCCCGTTACGAGAAGGCGCTCGGCCACAAGGTTGCTGAAGCCTAAATGGCGGCTCGCGTCTGCCTGGTCCACTATCACGAGGTTGGACTGAAGGGCAAGAACCGCGCACATTTTGAGCATATCCTCATGGATAACATCAAGGCGGCCTTGGCCGCCTTTTCCGTGAATGCCGTGTCTCGAATTTCCGGTTATATCCTCGTGACCTTTAACGAGCATCAGGCCGATGAAGCGGCGCGTGTCATTCGCACCGTTCCCGGCGTTGCTCGTGTGTCTTTGGCGTATCACACTAACCGCGACCCGCAGGAGTACTGTGCCGCCGCCGTCAAGGCGCTGCGCGAGTTTGGCCCTTTCAATTCGTTTAAGGTGCACGCCAAGCGCTCCAATACCGACTATGAGCTCACCTCGATTGACATCAATCGTCAGGTGGGCGAGGTGTTGTGCGAGGCGTTTCCTGATAAAAAGGTTCAGATGCACGATCCTGACGCTATGGTGTACGTGCTGGTGGTCCAGGGTAGCGTCTACGTGTATGCGCGCTCCGAGCGCGGTGTGGGCGGTTTGCCGGTTGGTTCTGCCGGCAAGGTCGTGACGCTGCTTTCCTCGGGTATCGATTCTCCGGTGGCGACCTGGATGCTCGCGCGTCGCGGCGCGGTGTGCGTGCCGGTGCATTTCTCTGGTCGTCCGCAGACGCCCGATACGAGCGAGTATTTGGTGCAGGACATCATCCGTGCGCTTGAGCCGGGTGTCCAGATCGGCCGCCTGTACGTGGTGCCGTTTGGCGACTGCCAGCGTGAGATTTCGGTCACCTGTCCCAGCAACCTGCGCGTGATCATGTATCGCCGCATTATGTATTCGGTTGCCGAGCGCATTGCACACATCGAGGGCGCCAAGGCTATCGTGACTGGTGAATCGCTCGGTCAGGTTGCCTCCCAGACGCTCGAGAACATCATGGCCGTCAATGAGGCCGTGAAGATCCCCGTGTTCCGTCCGTTGATCGGTTCGGACAAGCAGGAGATCATCGCACGCGCTGAGGAGATCGGTACGTTCGATATCTCGACCGAGGCTGCTCCCGACTGCTGCACGCTGTTTATGCCGCGCCGTCCCGAGACGCACGCTAAACTCGATGCCGTGCATGAGGCCTGGGAGTTGTTCGATCACGAGGAGATGATCGAGCGCCTGCTCAAGCAGACTGAGTACATCGACTTCGAAAGCAACACGTATAAGGCCCCTAAGACCTTAAAACGCAAACATTCGGAGCTTGCTCCGCGTGAGATTTACCAAGATCACGAGTAAATTTGTGCATAGGCCGACGATGCGCCTGCATCGTCGGTCTTTTGCTATCTGGGCTTTTTGCGGCTAAGTGTTCATTTGCTGACGTGTGCCTGAATAAATGGACAGATTTGTGCAAGGTTTTGGTCGGTATTTGGTTTGACCGCTAAAACCGGTTTTGGAGCGTGGCTGTTGCAGGGCTTTTTTCCTGACACGATGGTGTTGGGAGGTTTTGCTATGGCGCAGCGCGAACAACACGAACGGGTCAAAAAGATGGACCGCTGGGCGGACAAGCTGCTCGGTCACAAGGCAGTGGTGATGGCGATACTGGTCGTCATTGCGATGGCGAGCGGCTTGGCGATGGCGAACCTTGGCGGCGGTACTGGCGGCGTGTCGTTTGAGCGCACTGATGGTTCGGGCTCGTTAGTGGAGCCGGGATCCGGCGATGCCTCGAGCGGAAAGACATCCGAAGGCTCTTCGTCTAAGGCGTCTGCCGCGGCAGAGGTTTATGTCGATGTTGATGGTGCCGTTGTGTCGCCCGGTGTATATCGCGTCAAGGACGGCGCGCGGGTGGCTCAGGCGATAGATGCCGCCGGCGGGCTGGCGCCCGAGGCAGACGTTACGGGGCTCAATCGGGCATCCAAGGTCGTCGATGGGCAGAAGATTCACGTTCCAACGGTGGGGGAGCAGCAGGCGTCCATTGCGGAAGCCGGTGTTGATGGTGGGGCTTCCGCATCATTGGGCGTGAGTGGCGCAACGGGCCTAGTCAACATCAATACGGCAAGCGCGGCAGAGCTGCAGACGCTCTCGGGCATCGGTCCCTCCATGGCACAGTCGATTATCGATGAGCGTACAAAGAACGGTGCTTTTGCCTCGGTTGACGATCTGATGCGTGTGTCGGGAATCGGCGAGAAGAAGCTTGCCAAAATCAAAGATTGCATCTGCGTATGAGTGCGACCGAGCGCGAACATGTGATGCCTCCGCGGCCCCTGATGCCGTGGACGATGGCCCTGTGTGCCGGCATGTGCATGAGCTGCGCCTTGGTGCTCAACGTGGCCGCTGATGCGCTGCTGAGGGAGCAGGCGCCGGCGGTCGGGCTGCTATGGGCCATTCCCGTTGCGGCGGCGGTATTCGTTGTGCTGGCTCAATCTTGTGCGCGGCTTGCCCCTTGGAAGCGGTGGCTGTATGCCGCGTCCGTCGGTCTCGTGGCGGGAGCGGTCGTCTCGGCGTGGTGGGCTGCGGGCGCGCTCAACGCCTCGAAGGCGCTCGACGGTCGAGCGGCAAGCAGCCTCGAGTTTGTCGTGCAGGGTGATCCATCCATAAACGACGACGTGTATTCCTATACCTGCGAGGTACGCGCGGACGGTAAGAACTTGGCAACGGTTCGCCTATCGTGCGACCGCGAGCTCAAGGTCGGGGCGCACGTGCGTGTTATCGGTCGCGTTTCACGTTTTGAGAACGATGCGTATGGACGATTGCGCGTGCTCCGAGGCGAGGTGCGCAAGGTTAAAGCCGTTCGGATTGTGTCGGTCGATGAGGGCTCTCCGGGGCCGCTGCTTCGGCTGCGAAATTGGCTGCTTGCGTCCATCGCGCCTGCGACCGACCCGGCACGTGCGCTCATAGCTGGTGTCGTCTGTGGTCGTTCGGCCGAGCTGCGCGCCCAGCCGGCGGGCGACTGGTTTTCGGTGACGGGAACGGCGCATCTTATCGCCGTCTCGGGCAGCCATCTGGCTATCGTGGGGTTTGTGATCGAGGGCGTATTGCAAAAGACTCGGTGCTCACGTGGTTTTCAGCGGGTGATATTGGCGATAACGCTTGTGGGCTACGCTGCCTTTACGGGCGCGTCTCCCTCGGCCGTGCGCGCGTGCTGCATGGTGTTCGCGACGCTTGTCGTAAACGGAGCGGGTCGTCGTCGGCACGGCGCATCGGCACTCTTCGTAACCATGTCCATCTTTGTGCTACTGAGGCCGACGGTGCTGTTCGAGATGGGCTTTCAGCTTTCATGTGCCAGCGTCTTTGCCATCCTGTGCTTTTGCCCGTATGCTACCTACGCTTTGGGTGAGCTGAGCGTGCCGTCGGGCATTGCCAGCATGCTCTCCGTCACACTGTGCTCGCAGTTGGCGACGCTCCCCATCACCATTCCTGCCTTTGGTACGTTCTCGCTCATTGCTCCGTTGGCAAATGCGGTCATCGGTCCGGTGGTGAGCGTACTGCTTGCTGTGTCGATCGTGCTGGTTCCCTTTTCGCTCGTGGCGCCGTTGCGGACTTGGGCGCTCGTTGTGCCCATGATTGCCGCCCGTTGCGCGCTGTTCTTCGAGCGGCTGTTTGCCGCCGTGCCGGGTGCATCCGTGAGCGTGCCGCCCGATAGCATGTGGATTTACCTAGTGCCGTGTTTGCTGGCGGTTCTGCTGGTCTGGTGGCCGCGTCCCCGTGCACGTCTTATGGCGGTGGGGCTTGCATGCCTGGTGCTCTTGGCTGCGATTCCGTACGTCTACTGGGATCGATTCGCTCCGCCTTCGGTGACGGTACTCGATGTGGGCCAGGCCGATGCGATTCTTATCCGCGAGGGCGGCGCAGTAGCGCTCGTCGACTGCGGGCTCGACGAGCGCGTGGTAGCGGCGTTGGTTCGCAACAATGTCCACCATATCGACGCCGTCTTCGTGACACATTGGGACGAAGATCATTGGGGTGGTCTTCCCGATGTGCTCGATCGGTTTTCGGTTGGAACCATTGCAGTTGCAGCGGATGCGCTGGACGGTGCGCCTGCTGAGGTCCTGAATCGCCCCGGCGTAACGTATCGGCAGGTGGCTCGCGGGGATACGGTCGATATCGGCACATTTCGGGCTCGTGTGATGTGGCCGTTTGACACGGTGGATGGCGAGGGCAATGAGGACTCGCTTGTCTTGCTGCTCTCCTATGCCCGGGAATGCAAGAGCCTGCGTATGCTCCTCACTGGTGATGCCGAGCTCGATCAGGAGCGCGAGTTTGTACAGGAGGTGGGTGATATCGATGTGCTCAAGCTGGGGCATCACGGCTCAAAAGTTTCCGTCGACAAAGACCTGCTGGAAACGCTTAAGCCCGAGCTCTCTATGGCGAGTGCGGGCGAGGGCAACCGCTACGGCCATCCATCCGATGCCTGCATCGATGCCGTTCGCGATGCGGGCGGCGCGTTCGCATGTACCATTGAACAAGGAGACATTACCGTCTCGCCGACCGTAACAGGTTTTGCCATGCGATGCCAGCGACCGTGATGCTGCCGTTGGCGCGGGACCAACCCCTGGGCTAAAATGGCACGGTACGAATTCGAGAGTCTGCGGGAGGGGAGCGCAATGTCCGAAACCGGTCTGCTGCCGGCATATCTGATCGTCGGTACCGACGGAGTCAAGCGCGATCACGCCGTCTCGCGTATGAAAGCGCGTCTGGAAAAGTCGGGTATGGTCGAGTTCAACCTCGACGAGCGCGATATGACCAAAGACCCCGATATCGAGTCGATTATCGGATCGCTCAACACCTTTCCCATGGGCAGCGAGTTTCGCCTGGTAATCCTTGACGGCTGCTCAAAACTCGCCAAAGCGATCTCCGAGCCGCTTGTCGACTATCTGGCGAGTCCCAGCCCCACGACGGTTTGTCTCATCATCGCCGACTCGCTTGCCAAGAACACGCGCCTGTATAAGGCGATCGCCAAGATCGACAAGAAGGCGGTGATCGATTGCTCCGGTACCAAGCGCTGGGAGCTACCGCGCCGCGTGCAGCAGATGGCGACGCAGCACGGCAAGTCGATCTCGACGGCGGCCGCCGAGGAGCTCGTCTCGCGTTCGGGTGAAAACACTCGCATGCTCGATAACGATTTGGCTAAGCTTGCCCAGATGGTCGAGGCGCCCCAGATTGAGCTTGCTGATGTGGAGCGCTGGATTGTGCGCACGGCCGAAGTCCAGCCCTGGGACTTTCTCAATGCGGTCTCGGCCCGTGACATGCGACGCTCGCTCGAGCTCTTCAATCTACTGCCCGCCAAGAGCTACGTGTGGACTTACACATTGCTGTGCGGCCGCATCCGCGAGCTTATCGTTGCCAAGGCGCTCGATGCGCGCGGACAGGGTTGTGAGCTGGCCGCAACGCTTAAGCTCCAGTCCTGGCAGGTCAAGAATCACCTGACCTGGGCACGTCGCTTTTCGATGGCAGAGCTCGTTGCCGCGCTCGAGGGCGCGGTCGATGTGGAGCTCGCGCTGAAGGGTTCGGCCGATTCTCAGACCGCGCTTTTGCTCTGGATTACGTACATCTTGAGAAAATCGTGATGATACCTGCCTATTTGACAAATTCGTTCTATCCCTTTGAGGGGGAGCGTGCTATAGTAGTCGCTTGCATGACCTCACCGTGTCTCAGAGGTGTCATACATTTTTTGCAAGGAACTCGAAAGGAACTCCAGAAGTGGCAAACATCAAGTCTCAGAAGAAGCGTATCCGCACCAATGAGGCAGCTCGCATGCGTAACAAGGCTGTCAAGTCCGAGCTCAAGACGCTGACCAAGCACGTCCAGTCCGCCGTTGCCGAGGGCGACGCCGAGAAGGCCCAGGCTGCCCTCAAGACCGTCACCAAGCGTCTCGACATGGCTGCCGCCAAGCATGTTATCCACAAGAACCAGGCTTCCAACCGCAAGTCCGGTCTTGCCAAGCTCGTGAACAGCATCAACGCTTAAGTTGTAAATTTCACACCACACAGATTACGCGCATAAATGGAGCCTGTTTTATGGAACAGGCTCCATTTTTTGTACCGCTCGGGTAAGATAGTCCGCATGAATACTTCAATTGACATTTCCCACATCCGCAACTTCTCGATCGTTGCACATATCGACCATGGCAAGTCCACGATCAGTGACCGCATCCTCGAGCTCACCCATACCGTCGATGAGCGCGACATGGAGTCGCAGCTGCTTGACACGATGGACATCGAGCGCGAGCGCGGCATCACGATCAAGTCCAATGCCGTCCGCGTGTCCTATGACGCCGACGACGGCGAGACGTATCAGTTCAACCTGATCGATACACCGGGCCACGTGGACTTCACCTACGAGGTCTCGCGTTCGCTTGCCGCTTGCGAGGGTGCGGTTCTCGTCGTGGACGCCACTCAGGGCGTCGAGGCGCAGACCGTTTCCAACGCGACGCTCGCCATGAACGCCAACTTGGACATTGTTCCGGCCATCAACAAGATTGACCTTCCCTCAGCGCATCCCGACGAGGTCAAGACCGAGATCGAAGACGATCTGGCCATTCCCGCCGACGATGCCGTGTGCGTGTCGGGCAAGACCGGCGAGGGTATCCACGATCTGCTGGAGTCCATCGTCTTTTTGATCTCGCCTCCCAAGGGCGATGCAAATGCCCCTCTCAAGGCTCTAATTCTGGATTCGTACTTCGATGAGTACCGCGGCGTCGTCGCCACGGTGCGCGTCTTTGACGGTTCAATCAAAAAGGGCGATACCCTGCGCATGATGCAGGCCAAGGGCGACTTCTTGGTCGACGGCGTGGGCGTCAAGCGCCCTGCCGAGACGCCGGTTGATGCCCTGACGGTCGGAGAGGTCGGCTACGTGGTCACGGGTCTGAAGGACCCCGAGGCTGTGCGCGTGGGCGATACCCTTACGTGGGCTTCGAACCCCTGCCCCGAGCCGCTGCCGGGCTACCGCGAGGCCAAGCCCATGGTCTACACGGGCCTGTTCCCCATCGACAACAAGGACTACGAGAACCTGCGCGACGCGCTCGATAAGCTGCACGTCAACGATCCGTCGCTGGTGTGGGAGCCTGAGACGTCGGTGGCGCTGGGCTTTGGCTTCCGCGTGGGCTTCTTGGGCCTGCTGCACATGGAGGTCGTCAAGGAGCGCCTGGAGCGCGAGTTCAATCTGGACCTGATCGCCACAAGCCCCTCGGTCGACTACCACGTGTACAAGACTGACGGCGAGATGATCGATGTCCGCAGCCCGCAGGATCTGCCCGAGGCCACGCGCATCGAGCGTATCGAAGAGCCCTACCTCAAGGCAAAGATCATCTGCCCGCCCGAGTATACGGGTGCCGTCATGCAGCTCGCTATCGAGCACCGTGGCGTCACGACCGATATGATTCACCTGACGAGCAAATCGGTCGAGATGCGCTTTGATATGCCGCTCGCCGAGCTCATCTTGGACTTCTTCGATCAGCTCAAGAGCCGCACCAAGGGTTACGCCTCGCTCGACTACGAGTTCAACGAATATCGCCCCTCCGAGCTCGTCAAGCTCGACATCCTGCTTTCGGGCGACGAGGTGGACGCGCTGTCGTTTATCGTGCACAAGGATAAGGCCTACGGTCTTGCCCGAGGCCTGTGCGACAAGCTCAAGGAGATCATTCCGCGTCAGCTGTTCGAGGTGCCTATCCAGGGTGCCATCGGCAACAAGATCATTGCCCGCTCCACCGTTAAGGCACGCCGCAAGGACGTGCTGGCCAAGTGCTACGGCGGCGATATCTCGCGAAAGCGCAAGCTGCTCGAGAAGCAGAAAGAGGGCAAGAAGCGCATGAAGGCCATCGGCTCGGTTGAGGTTCCGCAGGAGGCCTTTATGGCGATTCTCAAGGTGGACGAGTAGGTCCATGGCGCTTTCTGAATACAGCAAGCGGCTGCTGGGCGCCTATGCCGAGCAGCCGTTCCTTATGGCTCCCATGGCGGGCGTAACCGACCCCGCCTATCGCATCATGTGTCGCCGCCGCGGCGCCAACTTTGCCTACAGCGAGATGGTGAGCGTTGCAGGCCTTGCCTATGCCAGCAACAAGACGTGGCGCCTGGTGCTGCCGGCCGACGAGGAACAGCAGATTTGCGTGCAGCTCTTTGGTTCCAAGCCCGATCAGTTTGCGAGTGCCGTCGCTGCCGTCGAGGAACGCGTGGGCGATCGCCTGTCATTGATTGATATCAACATGGCCTGTCCGGCTCGCAAGGTCGTTACCAAGGGCGAGGGCTCGGCGCTTATGCGCACGCCTGATCTGGCCGAGAAGATTGTCGAGGCAGCGGTGGGCGCGGCGCATGTTCCCGTGACTGTGAAGATCCGCAAGGGTTTTTATGCCGAGGACCGCAATGCCGCAACGTTTGCCCAGATGCTCGAAGGGGCGGGCGCCGCTGCGGTTGCCGTGCACGGTCGTTGTGCCACGCAGCTCTATACGGGCCAGGCCGATTGGTCTGTCGTCGATGAGGTTGCCGAAGCCGTCGAGATTCCCGTGATTGGTTCGGGCGATGTGTTCTCGGCCGAGGACGCTGCTGAGCATCTGAGCGGTTCGGGTGCCAGCGCGGTGTTTATTGCGCGCGGTATCTACGGCAATCCCTGGGTGTTCGGCGATGCACGCGCCCTTGCACTCGATGGCACGCCGGTTCCTTCTCGCTCCTCGGTCGAGCGCCTGGAGGCCCTGCGTGAGCACCTGACGTTGACGCACGAGCTTCTGCCGCTTATGTCGCGCGCCCGTACGTATGCAAGCTGGTACTTAAAGGGTATGCCCCATGCCGCCGCCTGGCGCGCTCAGGTGGTGCGTTGCTCCACGTACGAGGAGTTTATGGCGCTGGTCGATGATATCGAGCGCGACGTGGTGGCCTGCGAGGCCGCCCTTGCCGCCGGCGAATCGGTGCCCGCTCATCCGCTGGAGGCCTAACGGTGGCCGTTACCGCGCTGTATGTGCACGTGCCGTTTTGCGCTCAAAAATGCCGCTATTGCGACTTTGACTCGCAAAGCGTGGCCCCGTGCGACCTGGATGCTGCGCTCGATGCCTATTTTGAGCACCTGTATACGCGGCTCGATGCCTTTGGCAACGCTGGGGCACTCAGGCAGATCCGCACTGTCTACGTAGGCGGCGGCACGCCGTCGCTGGCAGGGGAGCGCCTCGTGAAACTTGCCCGTCGTATCTCCATGTGGTGCAAGCCCGTTGAGTTTACTTGTGAAGCCAATCCAGAATCGCTGACGGCTGGGCTCGCCACCGCGCTTGACGAGGCAGGTGTCACGCGCATCTCTCTGGGCGTGCAGACGCTGGACAATACCGAGTTGGCTGTCATTGGCCGTATCCATGATGCCGAACGGGCGCTTGAGGCTATCGCGACGGTGAAGGATGTTGGGCTCGATGTTTCGTGCGACCTTATGTGTGGGCTTCCCGGACAGACTATGGCGAGCTGGCAGTACACGCTCGATGGCGCGCTTGCGGTGGCCCCGCACCATGTGTCGGTCTATCCACTCACGCTCGAGGAGGGCACGCCGCTTTACCGCATGGCGTGCCGTGATGAGTCGCTTGAGCCCGATGAGGATTTCCAAGCCGCATGCATGGACGTTGCGCGCGAGCGGCTGAGTTCGGCGGGCTACCATCCGTATGAGGTGGCGAGCTACGCGCTCGATGGGCATGAATGCGCCCACAACATTGCCTATTGGACCGGACAGGGCTATTTGGGTTTGGGTCGTTCTGCCGCGGGTATGCTCGATGCCGAGGATTTCGATCGCTTGGCCGGGCTGTTTCCTGACGTTCCCGCTCGTGGCGATGCGCATCGCGTGCGACTGGTGCAACGTGACGATGGCGCTACAGCGTTTGAGGCCGAGTACCTGTCGCATCGCGAGGCGGCGGCCGAGGATTTGATGCTCGCCTGCCGCATGACGCGTGGCATTGGGCCCGAACTGTTGGTTCACTCGGCAAGCGTGATTGCTGCAGACGAACTGGCGGCGGCCTGCGACCGTGCGCTCGAGTTGGACCTTGCCACCTGGGTGCCCGATCATGTTGAAGGACATGCGGGGCGCGTCACCTCAAAAGACGTTATCGCAGGTCGCGCCCGCGCCCGTTTAGCGCCGACCCACCTGGGCTGGCTCGATGGAAATATGCTGTTCGAGCTGTTTTGGGGTCTAGCCTAGGCCGCTCGGGTAGAATTACCGCAATATATACGCTGCTGTGAGCAGGAGGTTGCCGCGCATGGCGACGATGAACGAAAAAGATTACTACGAGATCTTGGGTGTCTCCAAGGACGCCACCTCGCGTGATATTCAAAAGGCTTTCCAGCAAAAGGCCCGCAAGCTCCATCCGGACGTCAATAAAGAGCCGGATGCCGAGGAAAAGTTTAAAGAGGTTTCCGAGGCCTACGCCGTGCTCTCGGACGAGCAGAAGCGTGCGCGTTACGACGCCATGCGGTCGGGTAATCCCTTTGCCGGTTCACCGACGGCTTCGCCCTATGGCGGTGGCTATGCCGGCAGCGCCGGTTACGGCAATCCCTTTGACGGCGGTTTCCCCTTCGGGGGCGCCTGGGGCCAGCCCCGTCGCGGCCAGGCGGCCTACAACCCCGAGAGTGGCGCCAACGTGGTCGTCGATATCAAGCTCGACGCCAAGGAGGCTAAGGGCGGTGCCCACAAGACCGTTCGCTACACCCGCTTTGACACCTGCGGACATTGTGGCGGATCGGGCTCCGTTTCGTCAGAGCATGCCCACACCTGTCCGAGCTGCGGTGGTCGCGGCCATATCGATGTCGACCTGTCTTTCCTGTTTGGTGCGGGCACGTTCCAGACGGTTTGTCCTGAGTGCGGCGGTTCCGGCAAGGTCGTTGCCGACCCGTGCCCCGATTGCGGTGGCAGCGGCCGTGTCCGTGTGACCTCCGAGCAGACGATTGAGTTTCCCGCCGGCACGCATGATGGCGACGAGGTGCGCGTCCCCAACATGGGTCACGCCGGCACGAACGGCGCTTCGGGCGGCGATCTGGTCGGTCGTGCGCACGTTGAGGCCGAGTGCCTGGAGGGTAAGGCTCGCACCGGCTTCTACCTCATGGGCATCATCGCTCCGTTTTTGGTGCTGTCGGCCATCTCGGGCGTGTTCTCCGCCTTCGCCATGATGTGCTTCATTCCGTTTGCCATGGGCTTGTTCATGGTGCTGTCGGACGGCGTGCTTCATCGCAGCCTGCTGTGGTGGAAGCGCGGCGCGATGCAGTTTGCCAATGGTTTTGCCAACGGCTTTATGTTTGCGCTCGTGTCGGTCTGGTTTGCGAGCTGCTCGCAGCAGGCCATGCTTTCGCCCTACGGGATGCAATAACATCAAACCCTCTGTTTGCGGCCGGCCCAGCTTGGGTATAGGACGCACTGTGACAATAATGAAAGTTGGAAGGATTCGGTCGTGTCGGAAAATAGGGATTACTACGAGGTACTTGGCGTTGACAAGGATGCCGACGCGCGGACGATCAAGCGCGCGTTTCTAAAGAAAGCCCGTACGGTACACCCGGATGTTTCGGACGACCCCGAGGCCGAGGCCGAGTTCAAAGAGCTCAACGAGGCCTATTCCGTTCTTTCCGACGAGCAGAAGCGTGCTAACTACGACCGTTACGGTACCGCGGACGGCCCCGGTGGTTCTGGCTATGTCGATATCAACGATATCTTTGGCGGCATGGGTATGGACGACCTCTTCTCGTCGTTCTTTGGCGGCGGTGCCGGCGGTGGCGCCCGAAATCGCCGCGAGCGTCGTCGCGGCCGCGATATGGCCATTTCCCTTTCGGTGACGCTCGAGGAGGCGGCGCTCGGCTGCAAAAAGACGATCAGCTACGACCGCCTTGCCCCTTGCGATGACTGTAATGGTACCGGCAAGGCCGAGGGCGCGACCGAAAAGCAGTGCAGCCGCTGTCACGGCACGGGCTATGTGACGACGGTCCAGCGTTCTTTCCTGGGCCAGGTTCAGTCCTCTTCGCCTTGTCCCGACTGCCACGGCGAAGGCACGGTCATCGATCATCCCTGCGAGACTTGTGATGGCCAGGGCCGCACGCCTTCTCACGAAAAGATTGACATCGATATTCCCGCCGGTGTTTCGACCGGTCGCCAGCTGCGCGTGAGTGGATTTGGAGAGGCCGGCCTTCGTGGCGAGCCGTCTGGTGACCTGATCGTCAACGTGCGTGTCGCCGACCACGAGCGTTTTAAGCGTAATGGCGATGACCTGTATCTGGTGAGCGATATCTCGATTGCGCAGGCCGCGCTCGGTTGCGAGATTGAGGTCGAGGGCATTATGCCTGACGAGGTCGTCAAGGTGTGTGTCCCCGCCGGCACACAGTACGGTGACACCGTGAGCGTCAACAATTACGGCATGCCGCGAATCGGCGGCGGCGGTTCGCGCGGTCGTCTGGTCGTGCAGCTGCGCGTGGTCGTCCCCACCAATCTCTCCAACAAGCAGCGCGAGCTGCTTCGCGCCTTTGCCGACGAGATGGGCGATGACGTCGCATCCGGTAAGAAGTCGGTGACCGACCGTATCAAGAGTGCCCTCGACGACATCCTCGATTAAGGAGCCCGTGTGCTCGCACCCCATATTTCCGTCGTCAACCTCGGTTGTCGTGTCAACCGGGTTGAGTCCGACCGTATCACTGCCGATCTTATGCGCCTGGGCTTTGCGATGGTGGAGCCCCAGGACGCCGATCTGATCGTTATCAATACCTGTGCCGTGACGGGGGAGGCCGAGGCCAAGACCCGCAAGGCCGTCCGTCACGCCCTGGCCTATCCGGGCGAGCCTTACGTGGTCGTAACCGGCTGCGTCGTCAACCTGCATCCCGAGGAGCTGCTGGAGCTCTCCGATCGCGTGATCGCTGAACCGTCCAAGATTGACGTCGCCGAGCGCGTCTGCGAGGCGCTGGGTGTCGAATCCGATAGTGTGCCCGCCTGCAGCGATGGCGACGTGGTCGATGCGCTCGGTCGTTCGCGGCTGGGTGTGAAGATCCAGGATGGCTGCAACCACCGCTGCACCTATTGCATCGTGTGGAAGGCCCGCGGCCCCGAGCGTTCCGTGCCCGTCGAGTCCGTGCTCGAACAGGTGCGTGAAGCCCAGGAGGCCGGTGTGCCCGAGGTCGTGCTGACCGGCGTGAACCTGGGCGCCTATGACGGCAAGAGTGCGACCGACGAACATGTCGAGATCGATGAGCTGCTCCAGGCCATCATGGAACGCACCGAGATTGCTCACGTGCGCATCTCCTCGGTGGAACCCATGGATATTTCCGAGCGCTTGCTCAAGGTTATGGCTCGCTACCCGAAGCGTATCGCCCCGTTTTTGCACCTGCCCGTGCAGTCTGGCTGCACGGCGACGCTGCATCGCATGGGTCGTCCCTATAGTGCCGAGGTCTTTGAGGATACGGTGCGCATGATTCGCGCTAACCTGCCACAGGCTGCACTTTCGTGCGATGTCATCGTCGGTTTTCCTGGCGAGACGGACGAGGAGTTCGAGGAGTCGCTGGCGCTGTGCCGTCGCGTGGGCTTTTCGCGCATGCACGTGTTCCGCTATAGCAAGCGCCCCGGCACCCTCGCCGCCGACATGCCCGACCAGGTACCCCCTGAGGTCATGGCCGAACGCAGCCGTCGCATGCGTGCCGCCGCACAGGAGCTTTCGATCGCCGATGCCCGCCGCCGCGTGGGCACGGTCGAGCGTGCGGTGCTCGAGTATGGCGACAATTTGACGCTCGGCTCGTTCCATCATGCGCGTCTCGATGATACCTGTGGACTCACAGCCCCGTGCCTGCTCGATGTTGCTATCATCGGAGTCGATGATTCCGGCTTGGTCCATGCACGCAGGGAGGTTCATGGAAGCCTCGAAGATTAGACTTACCGTTCCCGAGGGTATCGACCCCTCGCGCGTTTTGGGCGCCGGCGACGGCGTCCTTCGTGCACTCGAGAACCTGGTGCGCGCCCATGTGGTTGCCCGCGGTGACAGTGTTGCCGTGAGCGGCGATCCGGATGAGGTCGAGCTGGTCGCGCGTTTTTTCGAACATGCCTTTCGTGAGGCTGCTGCCGGGCGTACGCTTTCTGCCGATGATGTCTCGCGCTGTCTGGCCGTTCTGCGCGACGGCGAGCATGATGCCTCGTCGCTGCGCGACGACGTGCTGCTGTCGTATCGCGGTCGCGTCATCCGCCCCAAGACGCTCGGTCAAAAGCGCTATGTGGATGCCATCCGCTCTTCTACCATCACGTTTGGCCTCGGTCCCGCCGGTACCGGTAAAACCTATCTGGCCATGGCGCTCGCCGTCGCCGCGCTCAAGCGTCATGAGGTGGGCCGCCTGATCCTGACGCGCCCGGTTGTCGAGGCGGGGGAGAACCTGGGCTTTTTGCCCGGCACTCTCGAGGAAAAGATCGACCCGTATATGCGACCGCTCTACGATGCCCTCTTTGACATGATGGATCGCGAACGCACCGATGAGCTTATGGAGCGTGGCGTAATCGAGATCGCCCCGCTCGCCTACATGCGCGGTCGAACGCTGAGCGATGCCTTTGTGGTGCTCGATGAGGCACAGAACACGACGCCCGAGCAGATGAAGATGTTCCTGACACGTCTGGGTTTTAATTCCAAGTTCGTGATTACCGGCGACCTGAGCCAGCGTGACCTGGTGGGTCGTCGCGGCGGTCTTGCCGACGTTGAGAAGATTTTGGGCCGTGTCGACGATGTGGCGTTTTCTCACCTGGAGCGCGCCGACGTGGTGCGCCATGCCTTGGTGGGGCGCATCGTCGAGGCCTATGATGCATACGACGATGCGCGCGAGCATCGCGCGTACGATCGAAAGGAGTCCCGTTGAGTGTATTGATCAGCAACGATGCCGAGCTCGATACGCTGCTCGATGCCCAGGAGGTGGAGCACATCTGCGGAGTTGTGCTTGCCGCCGAGGGTGTTGAGCGTGAGGTCGAGATTTCCCTTTCGTATGTCGATGAGGACGAGATGCACGAGCTCAATCTTGAATGGCGTGGCATCGATCGCACGACCGACGTGCTCTCGTTTGAATGCGACTCGGCCTTTGACGAGGACGTTCCCGCCGACGAGACGCTCGAGCTCGGCGATATTATCCTGGCCCCGCAGGTCATTGCCCGCCAGGCCCCCGGCTTTGGCAACAGCCCCGCCGATGAGTGCCGACTGATGCTCGTGCATGGCATGCTGCACCTGCTGGGTTACGACCACATCGAGGACGATGAGGCCGAGGTCATGGAGGCACGCGAGGATGCCATCCTGCGCGACCTGGCGCTTGAGCGCGGCGAGGACCCCAAACTCGTCCACGTCGGCCCCATAACCAATCATGCCCACGACTAGGAGCCGTCTATGATTCCCGGATCGAACAAGGACCATCCGTCCTTTTTAAAGTCGTTCTCATACGCCATGGAGGGCTTCGCCACCGCCGTCAAGACCGAGCGCAATATCAAGGTCATGCTCGTGGCGGGCGTGTGCACCGTCATTGCCGGCTGCATCGTGGGGCTCGATATTGCCGAGTGGGCTACGGTCATCATCTGCTGCGGCCTGGTGATTCACGGCGAGCTGTGTAATACCGCCATGGAGGCGATTGTCGACCTGGCGACCCAGGAGCTGCATCCGCTGGCCAAACGCGCGAAGGATATCGCCGCTGCCTCTGTATACGTTCTTTCCATTACCGCCGCGATCGTGGGCTTGCTTGTCTTTGCCCACGCGCTCGACTTTATTTAGAAAGGGATTCCCATGTCCGACAATATGCAGCCTACCGATGAAGTTTTGGATGACGAGGTCCTGGACGAGGCTGAAGGTGCCGCTTCGTTTGACGAGGTCGAGGAGTTCGACCCGTTTGAGGGTATGAGCGATGAGGAACTCGATGCCCTGTGCGACGAGGGCGAGACCCTCGCGGGCTTTGGTGACGTGGAACCCGGTTTCCGCAGCGGCTTTGTGGCCCTGGTCGGTCGCCCTAATGCCGGCAAGTCCACGCTGCTCAACGCCTGTTACGGCAAGAAGGTCGCCATTACCTCTCCGGTGGCCCAGACGACCCGCCGCCGTATGCGCGCCGTGGTCAACCGCCCCGGCTACCAGCTGGTCTTCGTTGACACGCCGGGTATCCACAAGCCCAAGGACGGCCTGGGCTCCGAGCTTAACAAGAGCGCCCTGTTTGAGCTCAATGACGTAGACGTCGTCGCGTTTCTGATCGACGCCACCAAACCCATCGGCAGGGGAGACGCCTGGGTTGCCGAGCGCGTCAAAAACGCCCGTTCCAAGAAGGTCCTGGTGCTCACCAAGGCCGATGAGGCCGACCCCGCACAGGTCATGGAGCAGCTTAAGGCAGCTCACGAGCTCATGGAATATGATGACGAGATCGTGACGTCGTCGGTCAAGAACTTCAACGTCGATGCGTTTATCGAGACCGTCGCTCACTTTTTGCCCGAGGGCCCGCGCTGGTTCCCCGAGGACATGGGCACTGACGCGTCCGACGAGACCCTCGTGGCCGAGTTTGTGCGCGAGAAGGTCCTGCGTCGCACTCGCGACGAGATCCCTCACTCCGTGGGCGTCATCTGTGACGCGCTCGAGCAGACTAAGAAGGTCCTGCGCGTGCACGCCACGATTTACGTCGAGCGCGAGGGGCAGAAGGGCATCATCATCGGCAAGGGCGGCGAGATGATCAAGCATATCGGCATCGATGCCCGTCGTGACCTTGAGCGTATCTTTGGCACTCAGGTCTTTTTGGAGCTCGACGTGAAGGTCAAGGCCGGCTGGCGCGATGACGAGGCACAGATCCGCCGCTTTGGCTATAACGCCGAAGATTAAGCCTCGGCGTCCATGGCAGGCTCTCGCACATATCGCACAAAGGTACTCGTCCTCGACAAGACTAAGCTCAAGGAAACCGACCTGATCTTGACGATGCTTGACGAACGGGGACGGCAGGTGCGTGCCGTGGCTAAGGGGGCACGTAAGCCTGGCGGGCGCCTGGCCGCACGCTGCGAGCTGTTCTGTACCGTCGATATGCTGCTCGCGCATGGACGGTCGCTCGACGTGGTTTCTCAGGCGGAGCTTATGGAGGCGCCGCTCGGTGCCGCTCCTGACTACGAGACGACCTGTGCCGCCAGCGCGATTGCCGAGGTTGCGCGCGTGTGCTCGTTCGAGGATGCCGAGGATCCATTTACCTTTGCCATCACGCAACGGGCGCTCACGCTTGTCGGCAGCGGGCTCGACTCGGCGCATATGGACCTGCTCGTGGCGGCCTTTGTCTTTAAGCTGCTGTCGCACGTTGGTTACCGACCCGATTTCTCGGCATGCGTGCTGTGCGGAGACCCCATGCTGTCGTATTTTTCGCCCCAGGCGGGCGGCCTCATGTGCGGCTCATGCGCGTCGAGCGTTCCGGGCGCCGAGTTGGTATCGGTCGGCGAGGTTGCATGGCTTCGCGCCCTCATGTCTATGACGTTCGATGAACTCATGGCCGAGCGAATCGATCCGCATACGGCTGCGTTTTTGCTGGGGCTTTCGCATGTTTGGGCCGCCACGCACACCGATCAGCGGCTCCGTGCGATGGAATTCATGTTGGGTCGGTGATGATGCGCAGGCTCGAGCCGCTTGTGGTAACATACCGACCTGTTGGTACCTCGACCTTGGATGTTCGCTCCACCGGCGGCTTCCCAGTCCGAGGCGAATAGAGTCGCCCGCGGGCGACGCGAAACGAAAGGTGAAACAATGACTGTTTCCAAAGAGCGCAAGGCGGAGCTGACCGCCCAGTTCGGTAACTCCCCGGTCGATACCGGTAACCCCAAGGTTCAGGTCGCCATTCTGTCCGAGCGTATCAAGGAGCTGACCGAGCACATGAAGTCCCACCAGAAGGACTTCCACACCCGTCGTGGCCTGCTCATGCTCGTCGGCCGTCGTCGTCGTCTTCTTTCCTACATCAAGAAGAACGACATCGTCGAGTACCGTGAGCTCATCAAGGCTCTGGGCATCCGCGACAACATCCAGTAAGGATTTGTACATGCTAAGAGCGTCCTGCGCAGCGGGGCGCTCTTTTTGTGTAAGGGCGTGAACAATCACGCTCTGAAGCGTGGCGGGGGCAGGGGGCCCGCGTCACATGAGAAGCCCGCGGGCAAGGGGCCTGTGGGGTAAAGGAGAACAATGACACTCGTATCCAAGACCTTTGAGCTGTACGGCAAGACCTACACCTTTGAGTCCGGCGAGCTTGCCAAGCAGGCCACCGGCGCTTGTCTGGTCAAGCAGGGCGACACCACGATGCTCGACACCGTGGTCGTCTCCAAGGAGCGCAAGAATTACGACTTCTTCCCGCTGACCGTCGACTTCAACGAGAAGATGTACGCTGCCGGTCGTATCCCGGGTGGCTACCTCAAGCGCGAGGGCCGTCCCAGCGAGAAGGCCACGCTCACGGCCCGTATGATCGACCGCCCGATCCGCCCGAGCTTCCCGGACGGCTTCCGCAACGAGGTGCACATCGTCGCTACCTCGCTCGTCGCCGACCAGGTCAACCCCTTCGACGTCATCAACGTCATGGGTGCTTCTCTGGCCATGACGCTCGGCGGCGTGCCCTTCGAGGGCCCGCTTGCCTGCGTGCGCATCGGCCGCAACGTGGAGACCGGCGAGTTTATCGTCAACCCCACCTATGAGGAGCGCGAGAACTCCGACCTGGACCTGGAGCTGGGCGGCTCTGCCGATTTCATCTCGATGGTCGAGGCCGGCGCCGAGGAGATCTCCGAGGACGACATGCTCGCCGCTATGAAGTTTGGCCAGGAGGCCCTCGCTGCCTTCTGCCAAGCCCAGGACGAGTTCGTCGCCGAGTGGGAGCAGGTCAACGGCGCTATCGTTAAGAAGGAGTACCCGCTCGACCAGCCCGTCGAGGAGGTCCAGGAGCGCATCTTCGCCCACTACGACGAGATGGCCGCTGCCCTGCGCGACGCCGACAAACTTTCCCGCATCGGTAAGGTCGAGGCTTTGAAGGAGTCCATCCGCGCCGAGTTCACCGACGAGGAGCAGGCCGCCTGGGAGCGCGAGATCCCCGTGGCGCTCAAGAAGCTCGAGAAGAAGGCCATGCGCACCATGGTCGTCGAGACCGGCGAGCGCGTCGACGGCCGTGCCGCCGACGAGATTCGTCCCATCATGGTGAAGGACAACTACCTGCCGCTCGTTCACGGTTCCGGCTTGTTCCAGCGTGGTCAGACCCAGGTGCTCTCCGTCCTGTCGCTCGGCATGCTCAACGAGGGCCAGCGCCTGGATACCATCGAGCCCACCGAGGGCAAGCGCTATATGCACCACTACAACTTCCCGCCGTTCTGCACCGGCGAGACCGGCCGCATGGGCAGCCCCAAGCGCCGCGAGATCGGTCACGGCAACCTTGCCGAGCGCGCCCTGCTTCCGGTGCTCCCCGACGAGAACGAGTTCCCCTACGCCATCCGCGTCGTCTCCGAGGTCATGGAGTCCAACGGCTCCTCTTCGATGGCTTCGACCTGCGGCTCCACGCTCGCCCTTATGGACGGCGGCGTGCCCATTAAGCGCCCGGTCTCCGGTATCGCCATGGGCTTGATTCAGGAGGAGGGCAAGACCGTGGTCCTGTCCGATATCCAGGGTCTCGAGGACTTCCTGGGCGACATGGACTTTAAGGTCACTGGTACCACCGAGGGCATCACCGCCCTGCAGATGGACAACAAGGCCACCGGCCTCACCTTCGACATCCTGGCCCGCGCCCTGCAGCAGGCCAAGGAGGGTCGCGCCTTCATCCTGCAGAAGATGCTCGATGTGATTCCCGAGCCGCGTCATACCACGCGCAGCACCGCTCCGCGCATCGTTTCCATCCAGGTTCCGACCGATAAGATCCGCGACGTCATCGGTTCCGGCGGCAAGGTCATCCGCGGCATCCAGGACGAGACCGGCGCTTCGGTCGACATCCAGGAGGACGGCACCGTCTTTGTCGGCGGCACCGGCGAGTCCGTCGACCAGGCCGTCGAGCGCATCAAGCTCATCATCAAGGTTCCCGAGCCGGGCGAGGAGTACACCGGTCGCGTGGTCTCCATCCAGCCCTTCGGCGCCTTCGTCAACCTGCTGCCCGGTAAGGACGGCCTGCTGCACATCTCCCGCGTCGCCAAGGGTCGCGTGGAGAAGGTCGAGGATGTTCTCAACGTGGGCGACGAGGTCAAGGTCGTCGTCATCGAGGTCGACGATCGCGGCAAGATCTCGCTCGATCGTCTCGACAAGCCCGAGGCCCCGGCTCGCGCCGAGGGTGCCTCCGAGGGCGACGGCGAGCACTTCCAGCGTCGTGAGCGTCCGCGTCGCGAGCGCTCTGAGCGCAGCGACCGTCCGCGCCGTCCTGGCGACAACGGAGGCCGCAAGCCCCGCCGTCACCACGACGCTGAGTAAAAGCTACACATAAGCAGCTCAACAAGGGCGACTCCAGACAGGGGTCGCCCTTTTGCTATTCCCGGCGGGGTCCGCGGATAAAGTTTCCTGCTCTACAGTCCTGCTCACGACGGAGGCCACATTAAGTGGCCTCCTGTTCGTGCGGAACTCGCGATAAACTTTATCCGCGGACCCCGCCGGGAATAGCAAAAGGGCTGCTTGGTGCGGGTTTCGATTTTGTCAGACAGTCTATTCAGTTTTCTTATTTTCTGAATTGTCGATACTTGTACTCTCGGCATATCCCCAGTTAAAACCGACCAAAATAAACCTGTCCCTATT
>JAPJOH010000036.1:16828-19907 GCA_030826265.1 Collinsella aerofaciens | reverse complement strand
GAATCTGGAATACGGTTGATATCCTATGCCGCCTCGACCCTGTCCGCAAGCTCGAGGCCGGACTCGAGCATCTTCCTGGCCTCCGCCTCAAGCCGCGCCCAATCGACGGGACCGTCGATTCCCCGAGTGCGACCGTCATCGTAGAGCTCGTTCATCCTCACCTCCGAGAAGTACCTGGACTCCTGCCATATCTCGTCCTGCTCGCACATGACCGCGCCCGCGAGCCGCACCAGCGAGCCCGTGGAGGGGAACACCTGCACGACGCGCGACCTGCGCTTTATCTCCCGGTTGGTCCTCTCCTGCACGTTGTTGGTGCGCAGGCGCTTCCAGTGGGTCGGCGGGAAGTCGAGGTAGGCCAGCGCGTCGGGCTCGGCCTCCTCCAGCACCGCCGCCGCCCTGGGGCAGCACCCCTCCAGCATGTCGCACGCCGCGTGGTACATGGCCGTCACGGTGGCGGCGTCGCGCCCGCGGAACACCTGCGACACGATCCTGCCCACGCGGCGCCTGAGCTGCCAGGAGCCGGCCTCGCGCATGCAGTCGCGCATGAGGTGGACCGCGCAGCGCTGCCACGCGGCGCCCTGGAAGACCTCGCCGAGCGCCCGGACGAGCCCCGGGTGGGCGTCCGAGACGACGAGCCGCACGCCCGCCGCCCCGCGCGAGCGGATAGCCCGCAGGAAGGCGAGCCACGAGTCGTAGGACTCGGTGTCGACCACGTCGACGCCCAGGACGCGCCTCCAGCCGCCCGCATCGCAGCCGATGGCGGTGACCACGGCGGTGGAGGCGACGCGCCCCTCGCGGCGGCACTTGACGTAGGTCGCGTCGAGCCAGACGTAGGGCACCGGCGAGCCGCCGAGCGGCCTTGCGCACAGGTCCTCGATGTCTGCGTCCAGGCTCGAGGCGATGGCGCTCACCTGGTCCTTCGAGAGCCTGGAGACACCCATCTTCTCGGCCACCCTCTGCACCTTGCGGGTGCTGGTGCCCGTGGCGTACATCTCGGCGACGGCGGCCACGAGGGCGCGGTCGACGCGCTGGTAGCGCTCGAGCACGTCCTCGGGGAAGAAGCTGCCCGAGCGCAGCTTGGGGATGCGCAGCGTCAGCGTGCCGACGCAGGTGGCGAGCGACCTCTCGCGGTAGCCGTTTCGGCTGTTCCCCCCGCCGCCGCAGAGCTGGTCGGCCTCGGCGTCCATCACGGCGTTCACGACCTGCTCGGCGAGGCGCCTGAGCAGCTCCTGCATGTCGATGGCGCCGTCGTCGAAACGGGGCATGGCGAGCATGTCCGGCGTCGGGTCTGATAAGATTTCCATAGCGGTCTTCGTCCTTTCCTAGAACCTGTTGTTGTGGTGATTTCAGATTCTAGGACGAAGGCCGTTCTTCGTTAAACGGGCGCTAGGGCGTCACCCTTACACCAACATTTTCGACGCGATCACGACGACCAGCCCGGCCACCCTACTTCCAAGCCAAGCGAGAGGTAGATCTTCCGCAAAATACTATTGGCACCACTGCGCAGATAGCCACCAACAAGAAAAGCCGCCGTTAAAGAACGGCGGCTTTTACTCTCGAAAAGTTAATAGCGCCTAGAGCGTCTTGATGTACTCCCCCAGCTCTTCCTCCCAGTCGGGCATGTGGAAGCCGGCAGCCTCGAGCCTGGACAGGTCGAGCGCGGAGTGGACCGGGCGCGGGGCGACGGGGCCCTCGGCGCTCGCGTAGTAGTCGGCGGTCGATACCGGCACGACCCTGTCCCCGTTGCCGTTGGCGGCCTCGAAGACGGCGCGGGCGATATCGGCCCAGGACTTGACGGTGCCGGAGCCGGTGCAGTCGTAGGTGCCGTAGGGGGCGTGCGTCCCCAGCACGTGGAAGATGGCCTCGGCCATGTCGCGCGTGAAGGTCAGGCGGCCCAGCTGGTCGTCGACGACCGTGACCTGCGCGAGCCCGTCCTCCGGGTCGGCGACGCGGTCGGACAGCCCCTTCATGGTCCTGACGAAGTTGTGGCCCTCGCCGATGACCCAGCTGGAGCGCATGATGTAGTGGCGCGGGCACCCGGCCACGGCGATGTCGCCGGCGGCCTTGGTCTGGCCGTAGACGGACAGCGGGGAGAACGGCTCGTCCTCCGTGTGGACCTCGGCGGTGCCGTCGAAGACGTAGTCGCTGGACACGTGGACGAGGGTGATCCCGTGCCCGGCGCAGGTGCGGGCCAGAAGCGCCGGGCCGGTCGCGTTGGCCTTCCAGGCGGTCACGCAGCCCTCGGGGGTCTCCGCCCTGTCCACGGCGGTGTAGGCGCCGCAGTTGATCACGGTGCCGTAGAGCGACCAGTCGTATTTGGAGTAGGCCTCCGGGTCGGACATGTCGAAGGTGTCGATGTCGCAGAAGTCGAAGTCCTTGGCCACGCCGCGCTCCTCGGCGAGCGCGCGCACCGCGTGGCCCAGCTGGCCGTTGCAGCCGGTGACGAGCGTCCTCTTGGGAGCCATCGGGACTACGTCCCTGAGCATCGGGTGGTTGAGGTCGGCCTCGGAAACGGTGGCCTGGTCCAGCGGGATGGGCCACTCGATGGCGAGCTCGGGGTCGGCGAGGTTAACGAAGGTGTAGGTCCTCTTGAGCTCCAGCGACCAGTGGGCGTCCACCAGGTAGGTGTAGGCGGTGCCGTCCTCCAGGGCCTGGAAGGAGTTGCCCACGCCGCGCGGCACGTAGATGGCCTTCGAGGGGTCGAGCACGGTCGTGTAGACCTTGCCGTAGGTGGCGCTGCCCTCGCGCAGGTCCACCCAGGCGCCGAAGACGCTGCCGCGGGCCACGGAGATGAACTTGTCCCAGGGCTCGGCGTGGATGCCGCGGGTGACGCCGCGGCTGTCGTTGTAGGAGATGTTGTTCTGGACGACGCGGAGGTCCGGGATGCCCAGGGCGCACATCTTGGCGCGCTGCCAGTTCTCCTTGAACCAGCCGCGCGAGTCGCCGTGGACGGCGAGGTCGACGACCTTCAGGCCCTCAATGCCGGTCTCGGCGACGGAGAGGTCCTTCTCGAATGCGATGTCTGCCATGTGGGAAAAGCTCCTATCGAAGAGGTTGGGTAACCGGGGGCGCCCGCGCG
>JAPJOH010000036.1:0-16728 GCA_030826265.1 Collinsella aerofaciens | reverse complement strand
GCGCGGTTCGCCGGGATACGGTCTTACTGGCCCTGGGCCCTGTACCTGGCCTCGGTGGCCTCCTTGGCCGGGCGCCACCAGGACTCGTTTGCGACGTACCAGTCGATCGTCTGCTTGAGCCCCCCGGCGAAGTCGGTGTGCGCCGGCCTCCAGCCCAGCTCGCGCTGGAGCTTGGTCGAGTCGATGGCGTAGCGGCGGTCGTGGCCGGGGCGGTCGGCGACCCAGTCGAAGTCCTCGGGGTCGCGGCCCATGGCCGTGAGGATCATGCGCAGGACGGTGATGTTGTTCTTCTCGCCATTTGCGCCGATGAGGTAGGTCTCCCCCATGCGGCCCTTGGTGAGGATGTCCCAGACGGCGCTGGAGTGGTCCTCGGTGTGGATCCAGTCGCGGACGTTCTCGCCGCGGCCGTAGAGCTTGGGGCGCACGCCGTCGATGATGTTGGTGATCTGCCTGGGGATGAACTTCTCCACGTGCTGGTAGGGGCCGTAGTTGTTGGAGCAGTTGGAGATCGTGGTGCGCAGGCCGTAGGTGCGGGTCCAGGCGCGGACCAGCATGTCGGAGGACGCCTTGGTGCTCGAGTAAGGGCTGCTCGGGTGATACGGCGTCTCCTCGGTGAACTTGGCGGGGTCGTCGAGCGCCAGGTCGCCGTAGACCTCGTCGGTGGAGACGTGGTGGTAGCGGACGCCGTACTTGCGGACGGCCTCCAGCAGGCGGAAGGTGCCCTCGACGTTGGTGCGCAGGAAGGGCTCCGGGTCCGCGATGGAGTTGTCGTTGTGGGACTCGGCGGCGTAGTGCACGATGGCGTCGTGGCCCGGGACGATGCGGTCCAGCAGCCCGGCGTCGCAGATGTCGCCCACGACGAGCTCGACCCTATCCTCGGGCAGGCCGGCGATGTTCTCGGGGTTGCCGGCGTAGGTCAGCTTGTCCAGGACGGTGACGTGCACCTCGGGGTGGTTGTTGACCACGTAGTGCACGAAGTTGCTGCCGATGAAGCCGCAGCCGCCAGTGACGATGATATTCTTGGGTTCGAAAATCTCAGACATGAAAATCCAATCTGAAGCATGTACAGCTTCTTTAGTATGCCGCAGGAAGTGACGCCGCGACGCTATTCAACAAAACTATCGGACATTTCGGCATGCGATAAGAGCCATAACCTTCGCAGAATTACCTCCTGTACAAAACGCCTCCGAAATGCAGTCTTTGTCGTAGTGAAAAACCGAATCCCCAGTTATTTCACGTAAGTACTTATAGAAGAAATCCTCCCAGCTTTTAAACTTCTCACTGTTTACAAAGGCTTCTGGGGTTTCCAAAACCGTCTTAACATCTAGCCCTGAAATTACGCCGGAGCTCAGTAGAAGCCACTCGAATGATTCGGGAAGACAAACCGTAACAGTATCGCGGTGAATGTCTTGCGGCTTAAGGACGCGGTCCGCATAGCACCCAAATGCCGCTCCGTCCGCGACAACAAACACGCGATCGTCGAAATGCTGATCCAACCAGCCCAAAATCGCGCTGTTCGTCATGGCCGAAGCGCAGGTAAGCTCACTGTCAGCGAAATGCCGTTCAAAGAACTGGAAACCAGACTTACTGTCCTCGCATAGAAGGATAGAAAAGTCCTGTTTTGGCGCCGACCGGGAAATAGCATAACGATGATTCCCGCGATCTTGATAAACAGGGACAAAAGAATGGTATTTTCCGCTCGTCTTAATCTTGTAAATCTCATCCACGCTATACGGAAGATTGGGGAAATCAGCCCTTGAGATCAGCACGAAATAATTCGAGGAATACAGCACATGATGGGCAAACTCATCAGAATGGATCTCTTTTAAGCCCTCATCGACAAATACAATCGAGTCATGAACGGACAAAAGCTGGTTTCGCCAATCATAATCGGTCAGGGCGACACAGGGACAATCGCATTGCAAGGAAACGCCCGACTGCTCGCCCGTTCGCATGTAGTCTGCGACCATGTCAAACAGCGTCGTCTTACCCGTGCCGCTATCGCCACGCACAATAGTGATATTCCGCTTGATGGTAAATGTGTACTTGGTTCCCCTACGGCGGGAAATCTTAACAAGATGCGAACCGTTCATAAGCAGCACCTACAGATACGGAATCGACTCGTGAATCAATTCGGCCATGTTATGAACGATTCGGCCGCTGTTCACGACTTTGATTTTAAAATCCTCGCGGCCAAAGTCCATCACATGATAGAGATTCACAACGAGCTTGCGGTCTTTCGCCATGTCGAGAATCCACTTGGCACAGTTGTCACCACAGGTAGAAGCGTTAAAAATATGCTTACGATCAAATCTCATAAGCAGCAGCGTTTTCACGCCACCAGAAAGCTGGAGTGGGGAGATGGATCCAAGCACAGGGCTTTCGATGACGTTTTCGGAGACAACAACCGATCGATCGACATCTTTAATTATCGAGACTGCATAGGGATCCGCAATCCAAGAAGACCGGTAAGAGTTTTTGAAATATGTCGCTGTGTTGTAAATCGCTTCTGGCATATCGCCAAAGTAGACGCTTAACACATCCACTCCCAATCATATTGTCTTTATGGTCAACGTAATCATAACGAAAGGGGCCACCAGATAAACGGTGACCCCTGAAAGAAAACAAGCTTGCGCTAGTACTCGCGCGGGCTGTTGACGATCTCGCCGGCGGCGACCTTCTTCAGGTGCTGCCCGTAGACCGACTTGCCGTAGGCCTCGGCGGCCTCCTCGAGCCCGGCGGTCGTGATCCAGCCGTTCTCCCAGGCGATCTCCTCGGGGACCGAGACCGGCAGGTCCTGGGAGTGCTCCACGGCGCGGACGAACTCCGCGGCCTCGTGCAGGCTCTCCATGGTGCCGGTGTCCAGCCACGCGTAGCCGCGGCCGAGGGTGACGACGGACAGCGTCCCCTCCTCCAGGTACATCTGGTTGAGCGTGGTGATCTCCAGCTCGCCGCGCGCGGAGGGCTCGACCCTATGCGCCTTGGCGGCGACGTCGCCCGGGTAGAAGTACAGGCCGGTGACGGCGTAGGAGCTCTTGGGGCGCTCGGGCTTCTCTTCGATGGATACGGCCCTGCCCTGCGCATCGAACTCCACGACGCCGAAGCGCTCGGGGTCGTCCACGTGGTAGCCGAAGACCGTGGCACGGCCCGACTCGGCGTTCTGGACGGCGCGCGTCAGGTGGCGCGACAGGCCGTTGCCGTAGAAGATGTTGTCGCCGAGCACGAGGGCGCACGGCTCGCCGGCGATGAACTCCTCGCCGATGGTGAACGCCTGCGCCAGGCCGTCGGGGCTCGGCTGCTCGGCGTAGGAGAGGTTCACGCCGTAGCGCGAGCCGTCCCCGAGCAGGCGCTCGAAGTTGGGCAGGTCCGTCGGCGTGGAGATGACCAGGATGTCCCGGATTCCCGCCAGCATGAGGGTGGACAGCGGGTAGTAGATCATGGGCTTGTCGTAGACCGGCAGCAGCTGCTTGGAGGTCACGAGCGTGAGCGGGTACAGGCGCGTGCCGGACCCGCCGGCGAGGATGATGCCTTTCATGTAGTCCTCCGTGTCATTTATCTGATTTAGTTACGACTTATATAATAATCTCTATCGGTCATATCAATTAAAAATATATGAGCGATACCCATTGAACAGGCCATCTAATTGCCTCAGCACGGAAAGAGCGTCAGGAACAGTGAAGATTTACATCGCAGCGCATAAGCACTTTGACATTGATGCGCAAGCGCCATATCAGCCGCTCTACGTTGGGGCAAGCTCCATTCCAACAGACAATCGTCAGGCTGGATGGCTGTACGACGATCAAGGCGATAATATTTCCCAGAAAAACAAACACTACTGTGAACTTACCGGCCTCTATTGGATATGGAAGAATTCTCCTGAGTCGATAGTTGGGCTCACGCATTATCGAAGGGCGTTTGAGTCCCCCAATGACTCAAAGCAGATGCTCAAAGACTATGAAATTGAGAACATCCTTACTAATTATGACTGTATTGTTGCAGCCAAAGAACCCTGCACAAGCTCAATCGGGTGCAACTTAATCACTGTTGCTGAGCAGTATAGAATGATCCATTCTTCGACAGATCTGCTACAGGCAAGGGAAATCATCAGGACGAAATGCCCTAGCTACTTGGATGCTTTTGATAAAGCAATCTGCGAGGAGTGTTCTTTTTCGCCATGCAATATGTTTATTTGCAAAAAGGAGCTGATGGACCGATATTGTAAATGGCTTTTCAAAATCGAAAAACAACTTGAGAAGCGAATTGACTATATAAGTGGTCGCAATAGCTATCAACAAAGGATGCCTGGCTTTATCTCAGAACGACTGTTTAATGTCTTCCTTAAAAAGGAAGACATTAAATGCTATGAATGCCACATCTTTAACCCAATTAATAAAGAAGCCCTCACGATCGATCAAAGCACGTGGCCTCGAAGGAGACCGCAACTTATATGCTCTTGCTCTACGAATGCCATATTTAACGGAGTAGACTATTCATCTGTATTTGATTATTCCTTTTATGTAAATCATTACGAGGATCTATTCGATAGATATAAAGACGACCCCCTTGGAGCGCTGGAACATTTCATCGCAATCGGCATTAATGAACATCGAGTTGCACATCCACATTTTTCTATCGGCTCTCTTCTGAATGGAAATCCCGATTTAAGAAGTAGGTGCAGCGGAAATCTCGAGGCAGCGCAAATGTATATAGCGAATCCTAAAGAATATATGCATCCAATTGGGTATGAAAACATTCATCCGCTAGATGAGCAGAGCAATTCAACTATGGCAACATGGCATGAACGTCGAATTACAGCGGCGCGCATTCGATACCAAGAAAGAATCGAGAGACTACCTGTACTGGGTTAATTCAATGCAAGAATCAACCGGAGATCCAAGTGAAATAGCGTGGGCATCTTCAGTGCAACGGAAAGGTAAATTGAAATGAAAATTACCACGGATTGTATTTGTCGCGGAAGCGGAAAGGTATACGTTCTCCTAAAGAATGTTGAGATAGATGTATCAAATATTCAGGTGACAGCAGCGAAGAGCGACGGAACGACAATACCAAGCTCAATCTATCCATACGAGTCAGATAAAAGTCAATACGTCGTAGTTCTTCCCGACCTCAGAACTGGTGATTGCGATATTCAGATTAATGATTTGAGTGCGCACTACGCCTACGACGCCATTAAAATCAGCTTTAGCACGGCAAAATGGGCGTCAAGATTAAACTACAAAATTAAGAATGATTTGTCCCATTCCATTAGGAACTATGACGATAAGCATGACTTGGATGTAGCAAGCATGCGTTTTCACGAGTTTATCGAAGATGGAGATGAGGCCATTCTTCGTTGCTCAGTAAAACTTCCCCAGCGCAACGACAACAAAATAGCCATCAGCTGCTTCGATACTTCGATGAATCGTATTGAGATCGAGCCGATCACCACCGATGACATTACGATTCCCTTGTGGTTTGCTCCCAATAAAAAACGTCGCGAAATTCAATACTCGGTCCGAATCCCAAATAGCACAAATAGGCTTATCTTCACAATCGAAGACAACAACCACCCAAGCTTTAACAGCTTCGCTGTTGTGGACAACGAAGAGCTCGATAAGCTGCGCATTTTAACCACGTCGAAAATGAAGCCTATTTCGATTGATCCGTCTGCATATCCAAATTGGTTCGAGCAACACAAGGCAAGTTCGGCGATGCTCGAAAAGCAATCGATGGTTACCTTCAAGAAAATGCCTTTGTTTAGCATCGTCGTTCCCCTATTCAACACACCCGATAATTTGTTCAGGGAAATGGTGGAATCAGTTCTTAAACAGAGCTATGCGAACTGGGAGCTTGTGCTGGTCAATGCAAGCCCAGATAACAGTGCGCTTGTAGATATGATCGAAACCGCTAAGAATAAAGACGCTCGCATTAAGGTAATAGAGCTAGCAAGCAATTCCGGCATTTCCAAAAATACTCTTGCCGGGACAAAAGAAGCGAATGGAGATTTCATTTGCTTCTTAGACCATGACGATACGCTCGAGCCATCGGCGCTTTATGAATATGCGCATGCAATTAATGCTGAAAACAATACTGATCTTATTTACTGCGACGAAGACAAACTGTTTGCCAATGGCAGCTATGGTGACCCATTCTTTAAGCCAGATTTAAGCATCGATTTACTACGAAGTGTTAATTATATTTGCCATTTTCTTGCAATCAGAAAAACACTATTCGATTCTCTGGAGTACGGCGACGAGCAGTACGATGGAGCCCAAGATCATGACCTGACGCTTAAGGCGATAGAAAACGCACGGAATGTGGTACACGTGGCTAAAATTCTGTACCACTGGAGAATCACCGAAAACTCAACTGCAGGTGACCCGAACTCAAAGCTATATGCATGGGATGCTGGCGTCAAAGCCGTACAGGCCCATTTGGACAGACTTAATGTTTCAGCAAAGGTTTACCGTGGGAACGACCCCTTCACTTATAAAGTTACCTATGCAGTTCCAGATAGTCATCCACTTGTATCAATCATTATTCCGACAAAGGACCATCCCTCTGTTCTCGATACGTGCATTAAGTCGATCATTGAACGCTCAACGTACGATAACTACGAAATCGTCATCATTGAAAACAATAGTGAGAACCCAGAAACATTCGAGTACTACTCCGAATTAGAGAAGAGCTATCCCGATACGATTCGCATCGAATATTGGGATGCGGAATTTAATTTCTCAAAGTTGATGAATTTCGGCGCTAGCAAAGCGAAGGGCGACTACCTTCTCTTGTTAAACAACGATACGGAGGTTATAACCCCGAACTGGATTGAAAACATGTTGGGCATTTGTTCGAGAAAAGAGGTTGGCATTGTTGGCGCAAGACTTTTCTACAGCGACAATACTTTGCAGCATGCGGGCGTCGGTATCGGAGGAATTGGAGCCGGTCACCTTGGAAAAGACTACCCCAGAGGTAAATGGGGCTACTTCAATCTATGTGACCGCACACAAGATTTAAGCGCAGTAACCGCAGCATGCCTCATGACTAAGAGAGCTGTATTCGACGAAGTCGGCGGCTTTAGAGAAGAACTGGCTGTTGCTTTTAATGATGTTGACTATTGCCTCAAAGTGAGAAGTCACAACTATCTTGTTGTATATACACCCGATACCGAGCTGTATCATTACGAGTCGTTATCACGCGGCTACGAAATCAGCGATGAAAAGAAAATGAGATTCCATAGGGAATACTCACTGCTCAACTACCTATGGCCAGAGTATTACGTGAAGGGCGATCCGTATATAAATCGCAACATCGTCAGCGGGAATTTGTATTATCAAATTTAAAAACGCTTATAACGCTTTAATTCTGAGCAGGTAAAGGAGGAATAAGGGGCTGTCGGTTTAACCGACAGCCCCTTATTCTCAATAGGTTAATTTATAAAGAAAGAACCCATTTGCTGAACCTAATTGCGTGATTTGCAATTCAACAGATGAATACTCTGTCAAATCTCTACTAGACATAACGTACTTCACATTAAGCTGCCTTAAATCATTTTCAGTCAAATTCACTGTGAAGAGATCATCCTGAGTGGAATTAAATGACGTAGATGGAGCGAATACGTTAGCAACGATATGAGCATATCTGTTGTATGCGTACTCATTCTCGTTATTATCATCAATAGAATTCCAACGCGTCAGATCAGGATAAGCATTGGTGGAGTTAATTACAGGAGCTCCATACGCAGCGCAAAGATTGGCAACTGTCCAAGAACCATCGACAACCCATTTATCTGAATAATCACTCTCTTCCACAAACTGATTAACGAGAGACTCTAAATTCGTATCTGTAAGTGGAGCCGCACCGATTTGAATTGGATTAATACAGAGCCCAGGAATTACGCCGAAGCAAATCGCAAAAGCAACGAATAAACCGGTACATTTTTTTCCCAGAATAAAGGAGCAAAACGAAAGGCACGAAAAAAGACAGAACAACATAAGCATTAACAGATACAGCATCCTTGCGACAAGATATTTCGCAGAAAGAAGCATGAAAATCTGGAATGCTGAACTCAGAATAAGACCGATTATTAAGATAATTGGCAAATAACCAATGGAGCTGTACTTCCCTTGGGATTCTTTAGCCTTTTCGACAGAAATCAAAAATAGGAGAAGTTCCAGGTAACCAATAGGAAACAATAGTCGCAAAACAGGAACGTTATACATTAAGGTTATTCGAGATAGAAATGACGGAAAACCAATAAATGCAAAGACTAGGAAAAACAATTGAAGTGCTGTAAGCACAATTAACTGCCAATCTCGCCTTTTAATAAAACAAAGCAGAGATGCAAGCGTTCCAAGAGGGAAGAAACAAAGAATGGTTGCAATTTCGCATTCATTTGAAACCAGCGGTGAATCAAAGGCGTAAAAGAGTGGAATTGCATAAGAAAAAAGTTCAGGGAGTCCGCTTCCACCAGTTTCAAAGCGCGCACCAGGATAAACGGTATTCATAACAGATGTCATTGCTTCGGAGGACTGGAAGAAGGAAAGGAATATTAGCCCCGCTGAGATCAATAGGCAGAATACTAAAACAAAAGTATCACTTAGTGACCATGCAAGAACTGAATGTTGATCGTTAGATTTTAAAGTTTGACAATACTCTATTATTCTAAATACACCCATCAAGGCAAAAATGAAGAAAAATGGGACCATCCAAGCAGGATACATCAGCATTATGTAACAACCACATAGCCATGCTATAGCAACCATCGCAATAATCCTGATATTCCTTTTTCGAGTAAAGAGCGCCCTATCCAACAACAAGACAAGGGCTTGGCCATAAAGAATCACCTCGCCCGTGCCCCACCATTGAATTAGTGGCGAAAAACAAAGCAAGCATGAAAAGAGCAAGCTGAGCGGCTTTGACTTAATAATGAGAAAGGCACAATCAAAAGAGACAAGAACCATTAGACATAGTTTCGCGGACCAAGCAAACGCTAGACCGAATTCAAAACCAAATAACAAATAACCCCAAAGAACTGGTCTAAATAACGTGATTATGCTCCAGCAGGAAGCGCCATAAACCATCCGGACATCCGTTAAATCTCCTCTCAGGATTTCCGAAATTGGAGCATAGCCATTATGGGATTGAGAGAGTTGAAACAGGGTTCCAACTGAGAACTCATCACTTCGAAGGGACCTCGGTATACCCCAAAACGGAGTACCAGCGTTTCCGGGAAGCATAATGCTCCACATTCCAATCGATGAGCCGCTGATTTTAAAAGCAACGGCAAGCATCGCAACAGTCATACCGATTAACCATCGATGTTTATACAAAAACTCGCTTTTATACTCCACCAATTTGATTACAGAAATGACAAATACAATAGTCACTCCAGCAACAAATAGAACTGCCATATCGTCATTAAACATCGGGTTGGCAATTGTAAAGCCAACCGTGCCATAGAAAGCATCAATATAATTAACAAACAAAGACAGATATATCAGTGCAAAAGATAACGGCAGGGCAAAAATACCAACATGGTAAAGGCGATACAAGCCGCTGCAAACACGATGGTTTCGAGCTTCCGCTCCTAAATAGTTATTCATACAGTTAATCTAAACCTCGTCTTTAATTAACTCTGCTGATTTCGCAAAACATCATTCTCATTTTCAAGAATCGCAATACGTTGGGTTAAGTTCTTGCAAGCCATAACGAGTCTGCTAATCGCAATACTGAGTGATAATGAAATCATCAATAAAAGTACTACAGCGACAAGAAAAGCGAAATTTGACGGGCTAATAAACCCAATACGATCTGAAATTCGATAAATTAACTCCGGAAAGCAAACGCTAAATAGTGCCACCACGCACAGGCAAAGCCATAGTAACGAGTACTTTAAAAGTAGCTTTCCTTTACCGACTAAGGAAACAACATAAAAGAAAAGGCCACTAAAAATTACGCCAGCGCCCACGCGAATTATCATACTCATGAGTGAGCCGCCTTTCTATAAACAAAACAGGCCATGGAAATTGCAAGCGAAACCTTAATCATGTAATAAATTGAAGAAAGGCCAGAAATTGATGACACTCCGCCCTGCCTCTCGCGCATAAGTACAGGAACCTCAACCACTGAAAGACCAGTTTTTAATGCTGCGGCAATAGATTCAGGCTCAGGATAATCATCTGGATAGTCCCTACAGAACAGATCTATGGCTTTTTTGCCGCACGCGCGAAATCCAGAAGTAGGATCTTTAATCGTCTTTCCGGTAAATAATCTCAACCAACCAGAAAGCCATCGGATACCTACTCTCCTTAAAAAAGTAGACTGAAAGCCTTCCGTGGGAACGGCAAATCTGGAACCAATGGATAAATCGGCACCATCAATAACCGGCTCGATTAGGTTCCCAATATAAGAAGGATCATGCTGCCCGTCACCATCAACCTGGACATCAATGTCATAACCATGCCTGAGCGCATATTTATGACCGGCCTGAACAGCACCACCGATGCCCAAATTTTGCGGAAGGTCAAGGACATTAAATCCATGTTGACGGCAGATAGATAGAGTTTTATCGGTTGAGCCATCATTCACCACTATATAATCATAGCCAGCTTCAACAACCGATGAAACAGTCTGAACGATATTGGCTTGCTCATTATATGCAGGAATAATTACAAGCACTCTCAACATGTCATCCATTAAAACCCCAACGATCCACATCGGACCTATATTGAAAATAGAACCTGCTTAATTTTATCCAAACAAACCAATCTCGAGAAATGCTCACGATAATAATTGAAGCCATTAGATCCTAAAGCTTCAATAGCGTCTTTATTCATTGAAGCAATTTTAACCATGTTGTTAGCAAGTGCATTAGCATCTGAAGGATTGGAGACGAACCCGCATCTAGCAAAACGAACCGCATTGGCCCCTTCACCGCGCATTACGGCAAGTATTGGTTTCGAAGACGCCATGCAACTTGAAATTTTCGCCGGAATAGTAAGCTCTAACTCGGGATTGTCAGCAAATGGTGCAATCATTGCCGTTGCAATATCTGAATACATGGGCACGACCTCGGGATCCACGCGCCCCAAAAACATAACAGAACTATCAAGCCCCTTGCTTGAAACGAGCTTCTGCAGTTCTGCCCTAGACATGCCATCGCCAAGAATTAACAGCTTCATCTCGATAGGGCTCTCTGAAATTGCACGCGAGAACGCTTCAATAACCGTATCAAGCCCTTGGGCGGGGGTTATAGAACCAGCAAATAGGAATACGCATTGATTTTTGAATTGCGATCTCAGTTCCGATGAGACAATCTTTTGCTCGTAACTCTCCTCGCAATGTTGAGGTATTACGTCTATCGAAACATCAGAATTCAAAGGCTTGACTCTATGAAGCAGGTTATCAGCCAAAGAGTCGCTCAAAGCAATCAGCTTATTGCAGGCCGCATACTGCTTGTCGCAAAAAGATTTGGCAAAAGACCTCAGAAAACCGCTTTGGACATTCAAGACTGTGTAAAGGTTCTCGGGCCAAATATCCAAGACATAAGTTACTAGAGGACATTTATTTCGCCATGCAGCAACCCTTGCAGGAATTACCATCAAAATAGGACTTGTATTGTAGCAAAATACAACGTCATACTTTTTATTGAGCCTCAAAGCTCTAAAAGAAGCAGTAATTGGCCAGCTAATATAGTTCAGGAAAATGCGTATCGAAGTATTACCCTTACGACGGATTTCGCCAGACCGAAAAACGGACGCACCGAAATAATCGTCTCGACGGTGACCGAAATAACCATATCCATCAGACCATTCGCCTGAAGGATAATTAGGGATGCCACAGAGAACATCTACGCTTACTCCGTCTTCAACAAATCCCTTCACCAAGTCATTAATTCGAAAAGATTCCGGATAGAAATGCTGCGTAACAACAAGCATTTTCTTTCCAGCACATGAGCTAGTCATTAAATGCTCTTCCTCCACACCATCTTGTCCACGACGCCGGTGTAGCTCTGGATGATCTTGACCACCTTGGTGGACACGGTCTCGTCGGCGTAATCGGGCACGGGCGCCTCGGGGAGCGACCCCTCCGCGTCGAGCTCGACGGCGGTGTGGACGGCCTGCAGCAGGCCCCTCTCGGAGATGCCGGCCAGCGTGAAACAGGCCTTGTCCAGCGCCTCGGGGCGCTCGGTGGAGGTGCGGATGCACACCGCCGGGAACGGGCGGCCGATAGACGCGAAGAAGCTCGACTCCTCGGGCAGGGTGCCGGAGTCGGAGACCACGGCGAAGGCGTTCATCTGCAGGCAGTTGTAGTCGTGGAAGCCCATGGGCTCGTGCATGCGCACGCGCGGGTCCAGCTTGAAGCCGGTGGCCTCCAGGCGCTTGCGGGAGCGCGGGTGGCAGGAGTACAGGATCGGCATGTCGTATTTCTCCGCGAGTGCGTTGATGGCGGTGAACAGGCTCGTGAAGTTCGCCTCCGTGTCGATGTTCTCCTCGCGGTGGGCGGACAGCAGCATGTAGCGCTTGGGCTCCAGGCCGAGCTCGGTGAGGATGTCGGAGGCCTCGATCTTATCCAGATTTGCGCGCAGGACCTCGGCCATGGGCGAGCCCGTGACGTAGGTGCGCTCGGGCGCGCAGCCGGTGTCCTTGAGGTAGCGGCGCGCGTGCTCGGAGTAGGCCAGGTTGACGTCGGAGATCACGTCGACGATACGGCGGTTGGTCTCCTCGGGCAGGCACTCGTCCTTGCAGCGGTTGCCGGCCTCCATGTGGAAGATGGGGATGTGGAGCCTCTTGGCCGCGATGGCGGACAGGCAGCTGTTGGTGTCGCCCAGGATGAGGAGGGCATCAGGCCGCGTCTCCACCATCAGCTTATAGGAGGACGCGATGATGTTGCCCACGGTCTCGCCGAGGTCCGCGCCCACGGCGTCCAGGTAGACGTCGGGGTCGTCCAGCGACAGGTCGCGGAAGAAGATGCCGTTGAGCGTATAGTCGTAGTTCTGCCCGGTATGCGCCAGCAGGCAGTCGAAGTGGCGGCGGCACTTCTTGATGACCTCGGACAGGCGGATGACCTCGGGGCGGGTGCCCACGATGATGAGTAGCTTCAGGCGGCCGTCGTTATTAAAAGAAATATTGGAATTCATAGTTTTCCCTAAAAGCCGAGTCTAGTATTTAGCCAACAATAATGAGGCGGACAGCACGTCACCACATTCAACAAGTTTTGAATCGTCCCTATGCAAGGTCTCGGAGCATCCACCGACATCGTAACAAACGACCGGAACCCCACAAGCCTCGGACTCAAGATTGACCGTAGGATAATTATCTTCGTATGTCGGATTGAATAGAACGGAGGCAGAACTATATAGTGAGGCCAACTCTATCTGAGAGTCGGTTCGCGGAATACCAACCACCCCCGGAGGTAGTTGCCTCATCTGCTTAGCACTCAGTCCAACCAAAACAATAGAATACCCGGACTTGTCAAGCTTATCCGCAAGGGCAAAAAAGTCTGAAAGACCCTTACGCTTGGACCATGGAGAGGCAACCCCTAAAATAATTTTCCTCGAATCAAGGCCGTATTTCTCCTTAACGCTAAAAACCTCACTATTGGATCGTGGCTTAAAAACGTTGAGATCAATCGTATTGTGTACAACCTCAATCGGATACTTTGATAAATAGCTACAAGCGACCAGTCCAGCCAGCCATTTAGAAGGGGTAATGATAGTCATTCGATTGGAAGGCAGCGAAGTGAAAATCGAACGTTTGGCCTCGTAGCTCCATTTACATGATGCAGAATTAATAGTTGGAGGATATCCCATAAGTTGAGGGCACCTCTTGGCGCCACATCCAGTTTTCCATTGATTGCAGCAAGAATAGGTGAAATAAGGGCAATGGCCGGTAAAAGCCCAGCAGTCGTGCAAAGTCCATACAACACGACAATCAGATCTCATCAACCATTTAAACAGTTTATCAATATTCAAATAGTAACCATGGAGGTTGTGCAAGTGAACCACGTCAGGACCGAACTCATCAAGACGATGAATCAACGCGTCGGTTTGCCTCACCGAATGAAAGCCTACCTTACCGTCAAGGAGAGTAAGACCAACGTCAAGTATAAAATTAGTCGGTGACCCAAAACAGTATTCACTGACACTGTTCGCAGGCCTTCTTCTGCCCCAGCAAGCAAGCGATTCGTGCCCCTGATCAATAAGAGCAAGATGCTCCTTCATCATAATGCGCCCAGTGGATCCATTTGGAACGCTATTAATATGAGCGTATCTGGTCAAAACCTCTAGACTTCCTCGTAGTAAGTGTCGGGGTCCTCGGGGTCGAAGGGCTCGTTGGCCCACATGACCGTCACGAGGTCCTCGGTGTCGGACAGGTTGGTGATGGAGTGCGTGTAGCCGGGGATCATCTCCACGGCGCGCATGTCCGAACCCGAGACAATGTACTCGTCGACGGGGAACGGGTTTTCATCGGAGTCCTCCCCCACCTTCCTCAGCTTGATGCTCGCGGTGCCGGAGACCACCAGGAACCTCTCCCACTTACTCATGTGCCAGTGGTTGCCCTTGGTGATGCGGGGCTTCGAGACGTTGATGGAGACCTGGCCGCGCTCCGGCGTGCGCAGGAACTCAGTGAACGAACCGCGGTCGTCTGTGTTGGGTTTCAGATCATAGGCGAAATGCCCCGGCTCGTAGTAGGAAAGGAACGTGCTCCAGAGCTTCTTGGAGAAGGAGCCCTCGGCGAGGTCGGGCACCGAGAGCGTCTCGCGGCTGTCGCGGAAGCACCCCAGCAGGTAGACGATCTCGCCCAGGGTCTTCACGTCAGTTTTCGGGACGTAGCAGAACCCGTCGCCCACGACGCGCTCGAGGCCCTCGTAGCCGCAACGGTGCTCCTTCCCCAGCAGGGCGCCCAGCATCTCGTCGACGAGGTCGTCGATGTAGAGGAGCTCCAGCTCCACCGAGGGGTCGTTCACGGTGTAGGGGCGGCCGTTGGCGATGGCGTCGCAGAACGTGGCGACGGCGGAGTTGTAGCGCGGGCGGCACCACTTGCCGTAGAGGTTGGGGAAGCGGTAGATGAGCACGGGCGCCCCCGTGCGCTCCGAGTACTCCCGGAACAGGCCCTCCCCCGCGAGCTTCGACTCGCCGTAGACCGATCCCTCGAAGCGGCCCGACAGGCTCGCCTGCGCGGAGCTGGAGAGCATGACGGGGCACTTATTCCCGTGGCTCTCAAGGGTGTCCAGCAGCGCGGAGGCGAACCCGAAGTTGCCCTCCATGAACTCGGACTGGTCCTCGGGGCGGTTGACGCCGGCCAGGTTGAAGACGAAGTCGGCACGGGAGCAGTACTCGTCAAGCTCCCCGGGCGTGGAGTCGACGTCGAACTCCATGACCTCGAGCGGGAGCAGCGACTGATACTTCTCACGGCGGTCCTTGCCGTCCCTTATGTTCTTGAGGGCGCAGCAGAGGTTCCTGCCGACGAAGCCCCTGGCGCCGGTGACGAGTACGCGCACCCTACTGCACCGCCTCGTGCTCGCGGCCCTCCAGGGCCAGCTGCACGTACTCGGCGGTCTTGATCTTGGCGATGGTGCCCGCCACGTCGAGCCTCTCGGTGTTGTGGGAGGTGTAGGACTCGTCGGCCTGGGTCTCCACCTCGCCGTCGACGACGAACTTGTCGTAGTTGAGGTCGCGCGAGTCGCAGGCGACGCGGTAGTAGCCGCCCATGTCCTCGGCGCGCAGGCGCTCCTCGCGGGTCATGAGGGTCTCGAAGAGCTTCTCGCCGTGGCGGGTGCCGATCACCTGGGTGCCAACGCGGCCGAAGACCTCCTGGACGGCCTCGGCGAGGTCGCCGATGGTGGAGGCGGGGGCCTTCTGGATGAACAGGTCGCCGGGGTTGGCGTGCTCGAAGGCGAACTGCACCAGGTCGACCGCCTCGTCCAGGTTCATGAGGAAGCGGGTCATGTTGGGGTCGGTGACCGTGAGCGGCTCGCCCTTGCGGATGCGGTCGATGAACAGCGGGATGACGCTGCCGCGCGAGCACATGACGTTGCCGTAGCGGGTGCAGCAGATGGTGGTGCGGCCGGCGCCGTTGCGGGCGTTGGCGTAGATGATGGACTCCATCATGGCCTTGGACTTGCCCATGGCGTTGATGGGGTAGGCGGCCTTGTCGGTGGACAGGCACACGACGCGGTCGACGCCCTCATCGATGGCGGCGTGCAGGACGTTGTCCGTGCCGATGACGTTGGTGCGCACGGCCTCCATGGGGAAGAACTCGCAGGAGGGCACCTGCTTGAGGGCGGCGGCGTGGAAGATGTAGTCCACGCCGTGCATGGCGTCGCGCACCGATTGGGCGTTGCGGACGTCGCCGATGAAGAAGCGCACCTTGGAGGCGAGCTCGGGGGACCTCTCCTGCAGGCGGTGGCGCATGTCGTCCTGCTTCTTCTCATCGCGGGAGAAGATGCGGATCTCGGCCAGATCGGTGTCCATGAAGTGCTTGAGCACCGTGTTGCCGAACGAGCCGGTGCCTCCCGTGATCATGAGGGTCTTGTCCTTGAAAACGCTATCGCACATTTCAAGCTCCAATTAAATAAACTAAAGGTGAATGAAACTTATAGAAATTGTAAGTCGATGCTTAACCTACTAATACGTTTCTTATCCTAAACGAAAAGACGACTGCTGCGCATAAATTAGAATTTGGAGTGAAACAGAATGATTATAATAATCGAAACCGTAATTTT
>JAPJOH010000035.1 GCA_030826265.1 Collinsella aerofaciens | reverse complement strand
CCCCGCAGTGCCCGCTTCCCCCGAGAACAATTATCAGTGCAGGTAGAAAGCTTGCCGATTTTCGAAAAAGCCGGCTATGGTTGACCCCTGTGGCCTAAACGTAGTAGATGGGCCCTTTCTGTGGTGCGGCACCAAGCCGGTCATTTTGGGATGGGACTATTTTGACTACTCATTGGCTGCTCTGACAATCGGGCTGCAAAAGTAGTCAAAAAAGCCCCGTCCCAAATTAGCTACCTTGCTCTGGCGGGCGGGAGCAGGTAAGATATACCGAGCGCCTAGCGCGTTCGATGGGTTCGGATGACGACATGTTCCGAATCTGGTCAGGTCCGGAAGGAAGCAGCCATAAGGAGCCTCTGTCGGGCATCCGAATCCATCGAGCGCACGGGCGCTTTTTGGTGCCGCGACATGGCCCGGCCGGCGGCGAGGTATTTGGTGTCTCGCTGGTCCTCGGCTTCGCCTGCGGGATCGCTCGACTACCAAACACCTCGCCGCCGGCCGGGCCCCGTCGTCCAAAAATCACCCGTAAAGGCGCGTTTATCTAATTTAATCTATCCCTTGCGGAATGCGGCTTGCTGGTGTTGTCTGGGCATTGATGGCTGCGTGGTTCAAGAGACGGCGGCATTACCATTTGTTTTTTCAAGTAAAGAGGTCCGTTTCCCTGGGTTGGGGAAACGGACCTCTTTTTGTCTCTTGGCTTGTGGATTGGCGAAGACAATAACCGCTGGCAGCTATTTTGAGTTCTTGATGCGGCGTGTGGCTGTGGCGGTTATTCCGAGTCCCATGGCGGCGATTCCTGCGAGTGCTATTGCGCTCGGTGCTGTGTCGCCCGTGTTCGCGAGCTTGCCGGCGGTCGTATTTGCTTGCTTGCCGCTGCTCGAGTTCGCCTGCTTGGTGGAGCTTGGTAGGGCGTCTTTGCCGGTTGCAGGTGAGGCAACGGGCGGTGTCGCCTCGGCGGGTTGCGTTGAGCCGGAGGGGGGCGTCGTCTCGGTCGGTTTCGTTATCTCGGGCGAGGTGGCCTTGTCTGCCGCGGCTTTCGCCTCTTCGTATGCCTTGCAGGCGTCGTCATAGGCCGTTTGCGCTTTTTTCAAATTGTCGAGGAGCGCATCTCGCCAGGCTGTGAACCGGTCGATATCGGCTTTATATTTCTCTACAGCACGTTCACAGTCATTAACTCGTCTTTCCTCTCTTCTGAGGCGGTACTGGAACTCGCGGAGCTCCGTTTCGCAATAGTTTACGTGCGTTTTTGCCGATATGATCTCACTGTGCAACTGCTTTATTTGCTGTTTAGTAGTTTCGACAAACTCCTCGTAGCCGAGTGCTTCGAGTGTCTTAAGCATCTCATGTTTCTTCTCTAATTCTGCCTGGAGCTCGCTTACCCGGTTGATGGCCCCGTCGTATTTGGCTTGGGCAGCATCGACGTCCGCTTGCATGGTGGGAAGGAGTTCCCTCCCTTCGGCGGCTTGCGCCGCCATCTTTTCGCGGTACTCTTGAAAACGGGTAATGTCATCATTGAATCTCGCAATTTTCTCGGGACTTGCGGCGTTTTTTGCGGCCTCGAGGTTTTTGAGCGCTTCCTGCATGGCTGCATACGCTTTTTCTTTTGCGGCGGCCGCGTCTTCTGTCTGCGGGGCGCCCGAATTGCCGTTGGTGGCGCTCGTCTGCGAAACGGCCGCATCGGTGGGGGAACTGGTTTCTGCCGCGATCGCCGCTACGGGGGCGATTCCCGCGACAAGTGCCGCGGAAAGGGCGATGCCCACAGTTGCTCGTCTTGCTCTTCTTGCGAGAATGTCGTTCATCTCGGCACCTCATTTCAAGGGTCGGCGACTAACTTGGTAGCACTAATGTAAGTATATCAGGCGGTCGACCCGACACTGGCTGGGTGTGCGCGTGCCTCTCCGCTTCTTTGGAAACCGAATCCCATTAGAAATGGCGAGTTGTTTACTCGTCTTTTGGGCTCACCGTACTATCATGATTCGAATTGAGTGTGAATGATGATAGGGAGCGCCTTTTTATGATTGAGCTGCTCAGGCGTTTTGGTGGTAAGTTTCGCCGATATATGGTGATTGGCCCTGCGTGCAAGTTGATCGAAGTAATCTTTGACCTTCTTACGCCGCTGGTGATTGCCCAGATGATCGACAAGGGCATTGGGGCGCACGACGTGAACGCCGTTATCCACTACGGCATGGTGCTCGCCGCCATGGCCGTGATTGGCATCTCGTTTACGCTCGTCTGCCAAAAGATGGCGGCGCTCACCTCGCAGGGCATGGGCACTGACATTCGCGGCGCACTCTACCAGCACATCAACAAGCTGAGCTATGCTGAGCTCGATCGCTTTGGCACGCCGTCGCTCATCACGCGCATTACCAACGACGTCAACCAGGTGCAGCTCGCCGTGGCGCTGGGCGTGCGTATGCTCATCCGCTGGCCTTTCCTGGCGGTGGGCTCCATGGTCGCGGCCCTTGCCATCGACCTTAAGCTCGGCGTGATCTTTTTGATTTGCACGCCCGCCATCGGCTTGGTGTTCTGGTTTGTCATGGCGCGCTGCATCCCGTACTACAAGCAGCTGCAGGCAAAGCTCGACCGCATCGCGCTCATTTGCCGCGAGGGGCTTTCGGGCGCCCGTGTGATTCGCGCCTTTGTACGCGAAGATCACGAGCGCGAGCGCTTTGCCCAAGCCGCCGATGACCAGGCCCATACCGCCATTGCGGTGGGTAAGCTCTCGTCGGTCCTTAACCCCGTCACATTCTTGGTGATGAACCTGGGCGTGTGCGCCATCCTATGGGTGGGCGGCATCCAGGTCAACGTGGGCGAGCTTACGCAGGGCCAGGTCATGGCGTTTGTGAACTACATGACGCAGACGCTCACCTCCATCGTGTACGTCGCCAACCTGGTCGTGGTCTTTACCAAGGCGAGCGCCAGCGCGTCGCGCATCAATGAGGTGCTCAATTGCGAGCCGAGCATCACCGACGAGAACAACGAACCGGTCGCACTGCCCGAGCCGGGCAATGTCGCTCCAGTCCCCGCGCTGAGCTTGAGCCATGCGAGCTTTTCGTTTGGCGCGGGCGCGGCAAATGCCGTGAGCGATGTGACCCTGGAATTGCCGATGGGCAAAACGCTCGGCATTATCGGTGGCACGGGTAGCGGCAAGTCCACACTCGTCTCGCTTATCCCGCGCCTGTACGATGCGAGCACCGGCAGCGTGAGCGTGATGGGTGCCGACGTGCGCACCTGGCCGCTCGACCAGCTGCGCCGTGTGGTCGCGACCGTTCCACAGCGCGCGTCGCTGGTGAGCGGCACCATCCGCAGCAACCTGACCTGGCGCGACGAGGCTGCGACCGACGAGGAGCTCTGGGTGGCGCTCGACATGGCGCAGGCGAGCGAGTTCGTGCGCAACAAGCCGCAGGGGCTCGATGCCCCGGTCGAGGCGGGCGGTAAGAACTTCAGCGGTGGCCAACGCCAGCGCCTGACCATCGCGCGCGCCCTGGTGGGCTCGCCTCAGATATTGATCATGGACGATTCTGCCTCGGCGCTCGACTTTAAGACCGACGCGGCGCTTCGCCATGCCATCCGCGAGCGCAGTGTGCGCGGTGCCGCCGAGGGCGGGCTGCCGCTGACTACGGTGATCGTAAGCCAGCGCGTTTCGACCGTGCGCGACGCCGATATGATCTGCGTACTTGACCACGGTTCGGTCGCGGGCCTGGGCGCGCACGATGAGCTCTACACGACCTGCCAGCTCTACCGCGAGATTTGCCAGTCGCAGCTTCGCCGCGAGGAGCTCGAGGGTCAGCAGGGGAGTACGGCGCCCGCGCCCGCCCCAGGCGCCCCGACCGTCCCCACATCCGTCTGCGCAAAGGAGGGCTGCTAAATGAATCCGTACACTTCCTCCGGTTCGGTCGCCACGATGACGGCCAACGTGTCCGGCAACGATAGCCTCAACGACCTGGGAGACGGTCCGCGCCAGCCCGGCGATCCCGAGCGCTATCCCGTGGGTGCGGTGACCCGCCGCCTGCTGGGCTATGTCCATCCGCACCGCGTCTCGTTTGCGGCATCGTTTTTGAGTGCCGCCGTCTCGGTGATTCTGCAGCTCTACACGCCCATTCTCATTGGCGAGGGCATCGACCTTATCGTCGCCGCCGGGCAGGTGGACTTCGATGCGCTGCTGCCGCTCGTTACCAAGCTCGCGATTGTCGTCGTAGGTGCTGCGGCCTTCCAGTGGCTGCAGGGCTATTGCGTCAACCGCCTGTCCTACGAAACGGTGCGCGACATGCGCGTGGAGGCGAGCGATAAGCTCAGCCGCATGCCGCTCAGCTTTATCGACAGCCATGCCCACGGCGACCTTATGAGCCGCGTGATCAACGACGTCGACCAGGTGGGCGACGGTCTGCTGCAGGGCTTTACGCAGCTCTTCACCGGTGTTATTACCATCGTTGGCACGCTCGCGTTTATGCTCTCCATTAACCTGACCATGACGCTCGTGGTGGTGCTCGTCACGCCGCTTTCCATCTTTGCTGCCGGTGCTATTGCCAAGCTCTCCAACAAGAGCTTTACGGTTCAGCAGCGCATTCAAGGGCAGCTCGGTGGTCATATCGAGGAGTATGTGGGCGAGCAAAAGCTTGTCGACGCCTTTGCCTATGGCCCCAACGCTCAGCAGCGCTTCGATGCCCTCAATGCCGAGCTCTACGCCGCGGGCGAGTGCGCGCAGTTTATGGGTTCGCTCTCCAACCCCGGTACGCGTTTTATCAATAACATCATCTATGCCGTGGTCGCTGTGATCGGCTGCGTGGGCGTGATCACGGGCGTGCCCGCGGCGCTTACGGTGGGCGGCGTGCAGATCTTCCTGTCCTATGCCAACCAGTACACCAAGCCGTTCAACGAGGTCACCAACGTCATTACGCAGATCCAGACGGCGTATGCCTCGGCGCGCCGCATGTTTGCGCTGCTCGATGCGCGCGAGCAGGAGCCCGATGCGGCGGATGCCGTGGAACTTGCCGCCCCGCAGGGTGAGGTGACCTTTGAGCATGTGGACTTTAGCTACGTGCCCGACCGCAAGCTGCTGCAGGATATCTGCATCGAGGCCAAGCCCGGCATGCGCTTTGCCCTCGTTGGCCCTACGGGCTGCGGCAAGACGACGCTCATCAATTTGCTGCTGCGATTCTACGATATCGATGCCGGTCGCATCGCAGTCGATGGCCGGTCTTCGCGTGGCTACACGCGCGCAAGCCTGCGCCGCGCCTTTGGCATGGTGCTGCAAGATACCTGGTTGTTCGAGGGCACCGTGGCCGAAAACATCGCCTACGGCTGTCCCGACGCTACGCGCGAGCAGGTTATCGAAGCTGCCAAGCACGCGCACGCGCACAAGTTTATCGTGCAGCTGCCAGGCGGCTACGATACGGTCATCGGCGAGGACGGCGGCACGTTTAGCCAGGGCCAAAAGCAACTGCTGTGCATTGCGCGCGTCATGCTCACCGACCCGGCTATCTTGCTGCTGGACGAGGCAACGTCGAGTATCGACACGCGCACCGAGCTGCAGGTGCAGGCGGCATTCGACGAACTCATGGCCGGTCGCACAAGCTTTGTGGTGGCGCACCGCCTGTCGACGATCCGCAACGCCGACTGCATTCTGGTCATGCGCGACGGCCAGATTATCGAGCGTGGCACGCACGACGAGCTGCTGGCGGCAGATGGCTTCTATGCCGAGCTCTACCGCAGTCAGTTTGCCCAGTGAGCAAGCCCGTGGGGCAAATTAATCAATCGGCAGACGGTGGTTTACATCTGTCACGTTAGTACTAAGATATTCATCTAATAAATTGCATTAGTGGCTTTAGTTTTGGGGGAAACGAGGCAACGTGACTATGACGTGCTCTTTGGTGGTTAACAGCAAGAGCGGTAATACCAGGATGGTTTCGGGCGCGATCAAGCGCGCTCTGCAGGCTGCGGGTGTTGAGTTTGTCCATGCCGCGGCGTTGAGCGACGATGCGGATGCAGATCAGGTTGCGCTCGAGGCGCAGGGCGCCTGCGCGGCCGACACGGTGCTCGTCGGTTTTTGGTGCGACAAGGGCGCGTGCACGCCTTCGGTCGCGACGTTGCTTTCCGCCTTGCACGGCAAGCGCGTGTTCCTGTTTGGCACCTGCGGTTTTGGCGCCGACCAGAGCTATTGCCAGCAGATTATTGATCGCGTGACTTCCAATTTGGCTGGGGATGCCGAGCTTGCGGGCTGGGCGATGTGCCAGGGCAAGATGGGTCCCGCGGTCAAGCAGCGCTACGAGGCCATGCTCGAGCAAGATCCCGAAAACGTCCGATTTAAGATGCTGCTCGACAACTGGGTTGCCGCAAAGGATCACCCCACCAAGGAGGATCTGGATAACATGGCTGCAGCCGCCAAGAAGGCCGTGCTGGGAGAGTAGCTTCGCCGTTCGCGGTCCTTCGTGCAAAACAATACAAATGGTGAAAGCCTCGAAATCCTCGAGGCTTTTTTCTTGACACTCGTGGGCGCAACGATGGCAAGCGTCTGGGACGATATTTTCCATCACCCCGATGACGAGGCCGTTCTGGACAACACGCTCGCATATGTTCGCTGGATGTATTCAGAGTGGGACGGGCTTTCCGGATGGATGGGGTTTCGGAAAGCCCGTCCCAGAATTTGCCTTTGGAATGGGATGGAGTTTCCCAACGGGGCCGTAAGCGGAAACTGCATCCCGCTCCGGACGTGAATTCTGGGACACGGTTTCCGGATGCAAAAAAGGCCACATGACGTGGCCTTCAACTTATATATGTTCAGCAGATGCCCCCATGACAAGCCGCGTTCCAACAACAAGGCGTCTGTCCGGGCGGAGGCATATAAGGTTCATCGCGAGTTCCGCACGCAAAGGGGGCCACTTAATGTGGCCCCCGTCTTGCGCAGGACTGTCCGAGCAGGGAACCTTATATGCCTCCGCCCGGACAGACGTTTCAGTTATGAGTGACCCGCTACTTGATCTTGGTTGTGCCCGGTGCCAGGTTGGGGTCGGTCTCGTTGGCTTCGGTTTGGAAGTGCTCGGTGTACACGTTCTTGCCGTCGCGGAACATCTCGTAGTACTGCATCTTGGCGTAATCCTCGCGCGCCTTGGTGGCGGCTGCGGCAGCGGCGTCGTCGCCGGTGACGTTGGAGGAGAGCGCCCAGCGCAGGCTGGCGTCCTCGTAGCCCACCGAGTTGATGGCGGGCAGCGACTCGCGCAGCGTCATGTGCGCTTTCTGGTAGTCGGTCAGCGGTGCGCCGATCAGCTGCATCAGCTGGGTGGACAGATAGTTGGTGGACAGGTCGTCGACCTCGCTCGTCTGGTCGCAGCCGGCAACGTCGTAGTTGGCCCAGATGATGTAGTCGGTCTGCCACAGACGTTCCTGGTGCGTGGCATCGTCCTCGCCGGTAAACCACTTGTCGTTGAACTTGGACGGGAAGAACGGCTGGTGATCGCCCCAGAACACCACGACCACCTTACGGTCGAGCTTGCTCAGGGCATTGAGGAAGTAACGCAGCGCCTGGTCGGACTGCTCAATGCACGAGACGTACTCGTCGACATCGGACAGCGTGCCGTCCTCAACGGTCTTGGCGTCCAAGTCGGTCGTGTCGATGTTGAGGTGCATCTGCTTATCGACCGGCAGCAGACCCGTATCGTAGCCCGAGTGGTTCTGCATGGTCACGTCGAAGATAAACTGCGGATCGGCGTTCTGGTCGAGCAGCTCAAGAATCTTGTCGTAGGTAGCCTGGTCGGTCACCATGCCGCGCAAGGTGTCGGCTCCCTGGAAATCGTTGATGGACAGGAACTGGTCAAAGCCAAAGTCCTTGTAGACGTTCTCGCGGTTCCAGTTGGTTGCGTGATTGGGGTGCATAGCCGTGGTGGAATAGCCGAGCGATTTGAACTGCTCTGCCAGGTTCCCGGTCGTTTCCATGTTGTAGATGGTGTAGGGGTACACGCCCGAGCCCAGGTTGGCCATGGAGTTGCCGGTCATAAACTCAAACTCGGTATTGGCGGTGCCGCCGCCGTAGGCGCTCACGTAGAGCTTGCCGCGGCTGAGGCAGTTGGACAGGCTCTTAAAGTACTGCGGACCCTCGTAGCCGGCGCGCATGTTCTGGTAGATCGACAGATCCGAGAACGTCTCGTTCATGATGGCGATGACCGTGGGCTTCTCGCTGTCGAACTGTTCCTTTGCGGCGGCGCGCTCGTCGCTCTTGGCCGCGTCGGACTTGTCGTAGGTCTTGGCGTACTTTTTGAGCGTGGCTTTGGCATCGTCGACGGAGTAGTCGGCGGGTTTGGGCGGCTTGATGGACTGCGCTGCGCTAATGAAAGCGGGCAGGTAGCCCTCGCGCCAGTAGCTCTCGAGCGGGCGCCAGGTGTAGACGGTGATGCCGAGAGTGTTGTAGTAGTCGATGAGCGTGACATGCGCGGTCACACCGCCCAGGCACAGCACGGCCACGAGCAGGTTGGTGAGCAGCATGCGCTTGGCGTTGGCGGCGCCCTTCTGACGGTGCGGTGCCACCAGGCCGGCGTACTCGCACAGCAGCATGGCGATGGCGGTAAAGCCCATGGACAGCACGCAGAACAGCGAGATGGAGAAGGTGTAGCCGGTGCCGGCGACCGCGGCGGCGGTGGAGATGGCCGAAAGGTCGCCCGGCTGGATGGGCATGGACTTAAACGTGATAACGAAGAACTCGGCAATGCCCATGATAAAGAGGGCAAAGGCCAGGACCGCGGGGGCTGCGCCGTGGCGCTGGAACAGGAAGAACAGGCCGACCATGAGCACGGTGATGATGGCCCACTCGAGCAGGATGCATAGGGGGTAGACCCAGGTAAAGTCGTGGTTGGACGATACCTCCATGCCCAGCAGCGCAAAGACGCCGGCGAGCAGCAGGCACAGGACGGCGGCGACGAGCGGTTTGCCCACAAAGGCGCCGCGCAGGCGGGCGAGCTTGCCGGTGGGGGCGGGGGCGTCGGGCGCGGCGAACGCAAAGACGCGCGGGGCGATGCGGTCGCGTGCGATGCTGGCCCAAGCGCAGCCGGTGAGGATGGCGTTGGTCAGGATGAGCATCACAAAGGCGAGCGGCTCGTTCTGCGCGACGAGGCCAATAGCGCCCCAGACGGTCAAAAAGAGCTGGAACAGGCCAAAGGCGACGCTCCAGGCGAAGGCGCCCTTGGCAACGGTGCCCGACTGAGCGCGAATGGCCTTGGCCTCGCGCAAGACAAGGTAGACGGTCGCCGCAAGACCGACGAGCGAGATGGCGGCAGCGAACATGCTGAGACTCCTCACAAACTAAAACGTACGAAAGCGGGGGTTTACCCGATTGTTACCAAGATATGCGCTGCAATTGGTGTCTGCGCACAACAACCAGCCATATTAACGCGCACGTGTGACGGTGTGGCGCAATGTAGTGGCGACCTGCGCGATAATGGACGGGAATTACACGGAAACGTAAAGGCTTCTTAAAGAATTAGAGAGGATGAGGCGATGAACGAACGGGCTTGTATGACGAGTGCGGGTGACGTGGACGCTGGCATGGACGCGGGCGGCTATCCGGTCGAGACGACGGGCAATGCGGTGCTGGACACGTTGGAGCACCGTTCCTCCACGCGTGCCTTCGCGCGTGATGACGACGACCGTCCCGTGGCGGTGACCGACGAGCAGCGGGCGGCAATTTTGCATGCGGCGAGTCGCGCGCCGTCGGCGGGCGCCATGATGATGTATTCCATCGTGAGCATTCGCGAGCAGGCTACGCTGGATCGTCTGGCCGACCTGTGCGACCACCAGCCCATGATCGCCAAGGCGCCCTGGGCACTTATATTTGTGGTCGACTATGCCAAGTGGATCGATCTGTTTGAGCACGTGGGCTGCTTTGAGCCCGAGTTTGTCGAGCGCACGGGCAAGGCGCCCCGCCGTGCACCGGGTTTGGGTGACTTTGCCATCGCGGCCCAGGACGCCGTGATCGCCGCGCAAAACGCCGTGGTCGCCGCCGAGGCCCTGGGCCTGGGGAGCTGCTACATCGGTGATATCGTCGAGAATGCCGAGGAAGTGGCCGAGCTGCTGGGCCTGCCGCCCTATACCATGCCGCTGTCGATGCTCATCATCGGCACGCCCCGTAAGGAGCGTCCGGCGATTGCACATCCCGTGGTGAACCTGGTGCACGAGGAGCGCTACTGCCGCGCCGATGCTGCGACTATGGACGCGCAGGTGGCCGAGATGGACGCGATGTTCCGCCCGCATGCCCGCGAGGTGGGGGAGCGCGTCGTGGACATCTATACCCGCAAGCACACGAGCCCCTTTATGGCCGAGATGAGCCGATCCATGGAGTGGTGGTTCAAAAATTGGCTCGGAAAATGACGGATATGATAAAGGGACGGTCCCTTTGTCACATTCCATATCGCCGCGGTGGCCTAAAGGCCGTATAAATGTTTATCTAGCTGGGAAAACGGTGCCGTGCAAGCGCAGGCCGATTGCCTATAATCCCTTCGAACATTAAAGTTGGGAGGAAACCGGCTTATGGAACAAAAGGCCAAGGAGGCAGCCTCGCACGCTGCGATTCCTGTGAGCATCTCGGCGATGCTCGTCACGCTGGGCGTGGTGTACGGCGATATCGGCACCAGCCCTATGTATGTAACCAAGGCGCTCGTTGCCGGCAACGGCGGCATCGGAAGCGTGACGGAGGAGTTCGTGCTCGGCGCGCTCTCCCTTGTCGTGTGGACGGTCACGCTGCTGACCACCATCAAGTATGTGCTCATCTCGCTGCGCGCCGATAACCATGGTGAGGGCGGCATCTTTGCCCTGTACAGCCTGGTCAAGCGCTGTGGCAAGTGGCTTATCATCCCCGCCATGCTGGGTGGCGCCGCGCTGCTCGCCGACGGCATCCTGACGCCGGCCGTTACCGTTACCACGGCCATCGAGGGCCTGCGCACCATCCCGGCGGTCCATGCCGTGCTGGGCGATGACCAGGGCCGCGTCGTCGCCATTACGCTCGCCATCATCATCGTGCTCTTCTTGGTGCAACGTATCGGTACGGCCAAGATCGGTCACGCCTTTGGCCCCATCATGACGCTGTGGTTCCTGTTCCTGGGCGGCACGGGTCTGTTCTTTGTCTTCCAGCACCCCGCCGTGCTGCTGTGCCTCAACCCGGTGCGTGGCATCGCCTTTTTGCTGAACCCCAACAACCACGCGGGCATCATGATTCTGGGCAGCTGCTTCCTCGCCACCACCGGTGCCGAGGCGCTCTACTCCGACATGGGCCACGTCGGCCGCGGCAACATCTACGCCACCTGGCCGTTCGTTAAGTGCTGCCTGCTGCTTTCCTATATGGGCCAGGGCGCTTGGCTTATGAACAACGCTGCCAACCCCGAGCTCATGGGCATTGCCGACCTCAACCCGTTCTACCAGATGCTCGCCCCGGGCCTGCGCCCGTTTGCCGTTGGCCTTTCCACCGTCGCGGCCATCATTGCCTCGCAGGCGCTCATCACCGGCGCGTTTTCGCTGGTGTCCGAGGCCAGCCGTCTGGACCTCATGCCGCACATGCAGGTCTTCTACCCTGCCGAGACCAAAGGCCAGCTCTACATCCCCATGGTCAACAACGTCATGCTTGTGGGCTGCGTCATCGTGGTGCTGCTGTTCCAGAACTCGGCGCATATGGAAGCCGCCTACGGCCTTGCCATTACGCTGACTATGATGTGCACCACGCTACTGCTCTTCTTCTACCTGCACGAGGAGCGCAAGCTCAAGGTCGCTCCGTGGATCTTCGCGGCCTTCTTCCTTTTGCTCGAAGGCTTCTTCTTCGTGAGCTCGCTCACCAAGTTCTTCCACGGCGGCTATTTCACCATCCTCATGGCTGCACTCATCATGGGCATTATGGTGTGCTGGTACAACGGCACGGCGGTCGAGCAGCGCCAGTTTACGCTGCTGCCGCTGCGCAGCTACCTGCCGCAGCTCAAGCGCCTGCGCGACGACGACCGTTACGAGCGCATGAGTGACAACGTCGTGTACCTGACCAAGGACACCCATACCGACTACATCGACCGCGATATCGTCTATTCGATCTTGGACAAGCATCCCAAGCGTGCCCGCGCCTGGTGGTTCGTGAATGTCGAGACCATGGACGAACCGCACACCTTTGCCTATTCGGTCGAGACGTTCGGCACCGACTACGTGTTCCGCGTGCACCTGTACCTGGGCTACAAGATCAACCAGCGCGTCAATGCCTACCTGCGTCAGGTTGTTCAGGACCTGGCTGCCACCGGCGAGCTGCCGCCGCAGACGCATGACTACTCGGTCTACAAGGATCCGGGCAACATCGGTACGTTCAAGTTCGTCCTGATTCGTAAGCTTCTGGCGCCCGAAAGCGATGTGGAGCCGAGCGAGCGTACGGCCATCACGCTCAAGTACATCATCCGCCGCGCCGCCGGCACGCCTGCACGCTGGTACGGCCTGGAGAACTCCAACGTGAGCTTTGAGTACGTGCCGCTGTTCACCAAGTTCAAGGCCGTGAATAAGATGCAGCGCTTGGCCCCCAACGAGCGGCCGTAGTCGCCGACAGGCTGCATGGAGTTGGTTTTCGATGGACAAGATTGAGGCCGGGGAGGCAAACATGGATGCAAAGGCGCTCGATGGCCGCGAGGCGGTGGTCGAAATGGTGCGTGAGGCGCGTGTCGACGCCGCCGAAGATCGGTTCCTTACGAACCGTGCCAACATGGATATGGCCGATCGCGTAATTTCGATTGTGGCACTGGTATTTGGAGCGGTGTGCGTGTGTGCCCTGCTCGCGCACGTGCTATTTGTCTAGCGACCGCCGGTTGCAAAGGCTATACACTTGGAACCACCACAAGGGAAACCACCACAAAGGTGCCTGTCCCTTTGTGGTGGTTTTTGTTTTTGAGAGAGGGGCGGGGCACTGATGGACGTCCGTACGGACGGCGATATTGCCGATAGCTTTTGGTGGCGGCGCACAACGCTGACGCGCCGCACTCCTCTGTATGACGCCTGCGTATCGGTGGGGCTGCTGGTCGCGGCGACGATTGTGGGCGCGCTGCTCGATCATCCGGGTCTCGCGCCGAGCATCATGATCGTCTATGTGTTCGCCGTTCAGCTGTGCGCATTCTTTACCTGGAGTCGCCTGTATTGCTTGCTGAGCTCGGCTGCCGCCGTGGCGCTCTACAACTTCTTATTTGTCGACCCGCGCTACTCGCTGTCGCTTATCGACCGCGGCTATCCCGGCATGTTCTTCATCATGTTCGTGGTCTCGCTTGTGTCGAGCTCGATTGCGTTGGCCCTGCGCCGTGCCTTGGCACAGGCTGCCGCCAGCGACCGTCGCACGCATATGGTGCTCGAGACCAACCGCATGCTACAGCGGTGCGCCGATCAGCAGCAGATTGTCCATGCCATGGCAACGCAGCTGGCGCGTCTTTCGGGCTGTCCGGTCGTGTGGTACAGCGCCGACGCCGAGGGCGATGACCTGCTGCCGCGTGCGACATACACGGCCGTGGGCGATGCAGCACCGGTGCACGAACTGGCGCCGCAGATGCCGCCGCGGCTCTCGGCGTCCGCCTATGTGGGAACGCCGCTCGATGCCACGTTTGGCGGCTCGGCGTTTTATGGCATCTACCTGACGGTTCGCACAGGCGACGGCTTCGCGCGCTCGGGCGACCCCGCCTCGGTGGTGGGCGTGCTGGCTATCGTTGCCGAGCCCGACGTGCTGACGCACGAGGAGCGAACACTTGCCGATGCCATCGTGAGCGAAGGCGAGCTGGCACTCGATCGCGCCCGCGCCATGGAGGCCCGCGAGGAGGCGGCGGTGCTCGCCAAAAACGAACAGCTGCGCGCCAACCTGCTGCGCTCCATCTCGCACGATCTGCGTACGCCGCTCACCAGTATTTCGGGCAATGCCGATGTCCTGCTCGATCAGGGCTCGACCGGCACCGCGGTACTCGATGCCCAGACGCGCCGCGGCCTGCTCCTTTCCATTCGCTCGGATGCGCAATGGCTCAACGCCACCGTCGAGAACCTGCTCGCCATCACCAAGCTCGAGGGTGGCGGTATGCGCCTGTCGACCACACTCGAGCTCATGGACGATATCGTCGAGGAGGCGCTGCGCCACGTGAACCCTGCCGTGCGCGAGCACGACCTTAAGGTGGTGGCGTGCGATGAGCCGGCGCTCGTCAACGTCGATGCGCGCCTGATGGTGCAGCTGGTGGTCAATCTGGTGAACAACGCCATCACCTATACGCCCGCAGGCTCGCATATCATGATTTCGATTAGCGTCGACGATGGACGCGTGGCGTGCTCGGTGGCCGATGATGGTCCGGGCATCGCACCCGAGGACCGCGAGCGAATCTTTGAGTCGTTCTACACCGCCAACCACGGTCTTGCCGACAGCCATCGCAGCGTGGGCCTGGGTCTTTCGCTTTGCCGCTCCATTGCGCTGGCGCATGGCGGTAGCATAGAGGTTGCCGCGGCGGACCCGCACGGCTCGGTCTTTACGATTGAGCTTCCCGTCGCCGATGTTTCGTTTGATAAGGAGTAGCGCTGTGCCGAACTCTGCCGCAAAACCGCTCATCTTGGTTGTTGAGGACGACCCCGCTGTCCGCAACCTTATCGTTGCCGCGCTCGAGGCGCACGGCTTGCGCCATATGGCCGTGGAGACCGCCCATGCCGCCATCGCCGCCGCCTCATCGCAGGCACCGAGCATTGTGCTGCTCGACCTGGGTCTGCCCGATATGGACGGCGTCAAGGTGGTGGAGTCGGTGCGCGCATGGTCGGGCATGCCGATCATCGTGGTCTCGGCGCGCAGCGAGGATGCGGACAAGATTCGTGCGCTCGATGCTGGCGCCGACGATTACCTGACCAAGCCGTTTTCGGTCGAGGAGCTGCTCGCGCGCATTCGCACGACGCTCAGGCGCCTTTCGTATGCGCAATCGGGCGGCGTTGCCTCCGAGGGCACGTTCGATGCCGGTGAGCTGCATATCGATTTTGATGCCGGCATCGCCACGATGGATGGCGAGGAACTGCATCTGACGCCGATCGAGTACAAGCTCCTGTGCCTGCTGGCGCATAACGCCGACAAGGTATTGACGCACCAGTTTATCCTGCACGAGATTTGGGGCACGGCAACTAAGAGCGACCTGGCGAGCCTGCGCGTCTTTATGGGCACGCTGCGCAAGAAGATCGAGTCCGACCCCGCGCATCCGCGTTACATCCAAACGCACGTGGGTATCGGCTATCGCCTGGTCACCCAAGGCTAGATCGCCAACCACCATCCCAATATGAGTTGCGGTGAAATACGGTCTAAATTTGCCTAATTCCAGGCAAAACAGTCCGTATTCCACCGCAACTTTGTTATTTGCCCTTGGGCTTGCTGGCGTAGAACTTCTTCTTTTTGGACTTGCCGGCGGGGGAGGGTTTGCCGTCGCCGCGCGGCCCTCGGTCTCCGGCCTGCGCGTGCGCGGGTACTGCCGCGCGAGGCTTGCGGGCCTCGGGGTTGCGCAGCTCCTCGACACGCTCGGCAATCTCCTCGGCGCTAAAGCCGACCTCGGCCATGGCGTCCTCAATGGGCAGGCGGCGCACGATATAGCAGTGGTGCACCTTCTGGTTGCGTGCGAAATCCTCGGGGATGGTCTGCGCCGTAATGTTCTCCAACACCACGCCCGCGCGCGCGAGCTTGCGTGTCTCGGGGCGGAAGCCGCGCAGGTTGCAGCTAAAGATGGCATGTCCGCCCTGTGCGAGCAGGCGCGATACGCCGGCCAAAAGCTCAACATGGTCGCGCTGGACATCCCAAGTGCGGCGGCCCATCTTGGACGAGTTCGAGAACGTGGGCGGGTCGACAAAGATCAAGTCCCAGCGGTTGCGCGTCTGGCGCTGGTCGCGAATCCAGGCGAGCACGTCGTCGCGCACAAAATGATGCTGCGGACCAACAAAGCCGTTCTGGCGCATATTGCGCTCGGCCCAGTCCAGGTAGGTGTTGGAAAGGTCGACCGTCACGGTCTCCTCGACGCCGCCATCGGCCGCGTAGCAGGTGGCAGTGCCGGTGTAGGCAAACAGGTTGAGGAAGCGGCGCGCCTGCTTGGCGTGCTCGCGCACTAGGTTGCGCGTGACGCGATGATCCAGGAAGATGCCCACATCCAAATAGTCGTCAAAGTTGACGGCAAAGGTGAGTCCACCCTCTTCGATGAGCGGCAGGCGACGGCGCGCGATGTTGGCGCGCTCGCCCGAGCCGCCCTTGCCGGCGCCCTGCTTACCGTACTGCGAGCCGCCACGTGAGCGCATGCGGGCCTTGGCGTGCACGTGCTCGGCCGGAACATCAAGGATGCGCGGCGAGATGGCCAAGATGTCGAGCATGCGGGCCTGGGCCAGCGCGGGGTCGATGGTCTTGGGCGCGGCGTATTCGGCGATGACGAGCCAGCGGCCCGGCGTCTGCGGGCAGCCCTCGTACAGATCGATGGCGGCGGAGTAATCGGGCAGGTCGGCATCGTAGACGCGGTAGCAGCTCACGCCCTCGCGCTTGGCCCACTTGCGGCGCAGACGGGCATTCTTGCGCAGGCGGTTGGCGAACTGCTCCGACTCGGGGATGAGCACGGGCAGCGGCTTGCCGTCGCCCAGGTCGAGCGTGGCGGCAGGTTCGGGCATGGAGGAAGCGGCGGCTTCGTCTTCGGCGTCCGTGGACTGTTCCTCGGCGTTTATGCTGGTCGCAGCCTCGAATGCCGCGGCGGCGTGGTCGAGCGAGGGCCAAACCTCAAGAGCCGCCTCCTCGTTATTGGGCATAACGGCGATGGAGCGCGCGGGCTCGGCATGGAGCGCGCGGGCCATAAGGCCATCGCGGGTGAGTGCGGCGACCGGCGCCGCGGAAAGCTCGATCACGCGGCGCAGCTCGCCGACCAACGTCATGGCGTCGTGCATGAGTGAAAGCGGTGTCTCGGTGGTGTCTGCGACTACGGCGGCTCCGGCGACGGCGCCAGCATGGTCCAGCACGGTGGCGGACTTGGCGGCGCAAAAGTCGACAAAACGCTTGTAACCAGCGCTCTTGACCATGCGCTCGGCGGTCTTGCGAGCGGCGGGGTCGATGTCTACGGCCACGATGCGCGCCTGTCGCTCGCGCGCTGTCACCTCGCGCTCGCGTGCCTCGGCAAGCAGCTGCTCCCACAGAGCGGCGTCGTGCAACTGCCAGCCCTCAAAGCCCCAGCGCTCGCGTGCAGCGCCCGGGGCGCGGTCGGTCAGAATGTTCACGGCCTCCAGCAGCAGGCCGCCGCCGGCACATGAGGCGTCGACCAGCGTGGGCAGGGCTTCGTTCTCGTAATCATCGGCCGTCAGCTCGCGCTCGCATAGCGCGGTCCAGCCAACCTGCGCCAGCACCAGGGCGGCGTAGTCGGGGCGCAGCACGTGCGCGCCCTCGCCGGCGCGGGTCGCTGCGGGTGGCAGGCGTTTGAACAGCGGGTCGCCCGAAAGGTCCAGGCTAATGCTCGCGCGGCGCTGACGCAGCGAAAGCAGCAGGTGGACGTCGGGATCGGCGGCGTCGACATCGGCGCGGCGACCCGTGGTCTCGGCCAGGCGGTCACATAGCGCGTCCTTGGCTCGCAGGGCCGAGAAGCGCGTGTTACGCAGCTGCTCGGTCACGCCGCGGGCGGTGATGGCGATGGTGGCGCCCGGGCGAACAATGCTCTCCCAGGCGATGTCGTAAACGCTGTCGTACAACTCATCGGCATCCTGTGCCCCAAAGCGCCCGAGCACCACAAACACGCGGCTGGCCAGGCGCGACCACAGGCAGGCGCGGTAACCTTCTTCGAGCTCGCCCTCAAATGTAGCGCGGCCCTTCAGGCGGCGAACATGCGAAAGCCCGAGGCGTTTAAGCTCATCGGCGAGCGCGGACTCAAAGCCCTCGGGGCAGCTTGCGTAAAATTCCATGGGTGACCTCTCTGGTTGCGTCGCTCCATTATATGATGGATACTTCGTTTACTCTCGCCCCCGAAAGGAACCCATATGATTGATGCGTGCCCCGATTCCGCCGTGCTCTTTTTTGACGTGGACGGCACGCTGACGTCGTTCGATCCCGACAACATGACCGACAAGGACTTTTCGGCGGTTCACCCCTCGCAGACGGTCGTCGAGGCGTTTCATCGTCTGCGCGACGCGGGACACCAGGCATTTATCTGCACGGGTCGTCCCCTGTGGCTCATCGCGGACAGCTTGCGTGCGCTCGATCCCGCGGGCATCGTTGCCATGGCAGGCGCCACGCTCGAGGTCGAGGGACGCGTGGTACACGAGGACTGCTTTGGCGAGGACGTTATCGAGGAGCTTGCACGCCGTCTGGCCGCGGCAGGGATTGAGGCCTTTTTCGAGACCAACGTGGCTACTTTTGCCCTGGAACCCGCGGGTGTTGAGCAGTCGTCTCTGATCGGCACTTCTGTGGCGCACAGCACCGAGGAGATGCGCGTCGACGGCAGTCTGCGCGTGGGCAAGGTAGGCCTCACTGCGCCCAGTTTGGCTCGCGTAGCCAACGATGACGGCTTTATCAATCGCGAGTTTGAGCTGTGCAATACCGGTGGTCAGAATCGCGAGCTGAGCCCCAAGGGCATTGACAAAGGCGTGGGCGTGGCGCGAGCACTGGCGTATCTGGGCCGCGAGGGAAATGCGCGCACCTTTGGCTTTGGCGATTCGGGCAACGACCTGGGCATGCTCGCTGCCGTCGAGACGGCTGTCGCCATGGGCAACGCCATGTCCGAGGTCAAAGCGGTCGCCGACTACGTGACTGACGATGTCGCACACGACGGCACCGTCACCGCCATGCAGCATTTCGGCCTCATCTAATGAATCCCGCATTCTGACGTTTGCCTAAACTGCGGCTCTTTGCTTTTGCATGCTCAATCGATTTATCAAACCAAACACTAAAGCGTTTATACCGTTCGCCGAGAAGATAAAAACCCGCAGCTCACGCCTTGATAAACATAGGTAAAGTGTTTAGCAGTTTATCGGCCGTATGCTAACGAAAGGAATCAGGCAGATGGCAATCAAGGTGTTCGCTGACGGTGCAAACCTCGAGGGCATGCTCGACATGTACGAGAACGGCAACGTTCAGGGTTTCACGACCAACCCGTCCCTTATGAAGAAGGGTGGCGTGACGGATTACCGCGCGTTTGCCAAGGAGGTTCTGGCTCACATCACCGATGTGTCCGTCTCGTTTGAGGTCTTTGCCGATGACGTCGAGACCATGGAGGTCGAGGCCCGCGAGATCGCTACCTGGGCCGACAACGTCTACGTCAAGATTCCGTGCGTGACCACCAAGGGCGAGTCCACCGCCGAGCTGGTCCGCAAGCTTTCGGCCGATGGCATCAAGGTCAACGTCACCACCATCTTTACGCCCGAGCAGGTCGACGAGATGGTCGAGGCCGTTGACGCCGAGACGCCGTCCATCATCTCGCTCTTTGCCGGCCGTATCGCCGACACCGGCGTCGACCCCATTCCGTTTGTGACGGAGTCGGTCAAGAAGGCCGCCGCTAAGCCCAACTGCGAGGTCCTGTGGGCGTCCACGCGTGAGCTTATCAACATTTACCAGGCCGAGGCCTGCGGTTGCCAGATCATCACGGTGCCCAACAGCATCCTGGCCAAGCGCAAGAACATCGGTCGCGACCCGTACGAGGTCTCGCTCGACACCGTCCGCGGCTTTGCCAAAGATATCGCGGCACTCGGTTTCCATATCCTGCCGTAACGTGAGCACTGGCTGCTCCGAGGGTTGTTCGCCCCGGCCTTTCCTTTCCTCTATCGCTTACTCGCTTCGCGAGGGTCGCGCCAGGCAAAGGAAAGGCCGGGGCTGCCGACACGAGCCTGCCAGCAAGTTGGCGATTGGCTTCCATATCCTGCCGTGGGCAAAGGTACCCCCGCCTGCGCCGTGCAAAATTGAGAGTATTCAGCAAGGTAAAGGTCTTTATCAGTTAACCGAAGCATGGAACGGCCCCCGTTTTGGCTCTGACGACGCTAAAACGGGGGCTGTTTTTTGCTTTTTCGTCTCTGAGGGGCATCCGGAACGGTGGAATTTGCAGAATACTCGCGATTCTGCACGTCGCGAGGGTCGCGCGCGCAGACGTGGTGTAAGAGTGTCCTGAGGTCCGTCGCTGCAAGTC
>JAPJOH010000034.1 GCA_030826265.1 Collinsella aerofaciens | reverse complement strand
CGGTCTTTCATGCAGCAGGGGCTCTCAATGTTTTTATGTCCTGCTCATATCGTCTATGCCGGCACCTCGGGACACTCCTTTGCATCCCATGCGCACCCTCATAAGTTGCGGTGAAATACGGACTGTTTAGCGGCCTGAAGCCATAAAACAGTCCGTATTTCACCGCAACTGCGGAGGAGGACCGGGCGGATGGTGGGGTAGCTAAAAGAGCCCCGTCCCTAATTAGCTACTTGGGCTCGGTCGATGTCCATGCTGGCGATCAGGTTGATGTTGGTGTTGAGGAGGTCGGGGAGGACGACGTCGCCCATGCGGATGGGGGCGTTGACGATTAGGCCTCGGATGAGGTCCATGGCTTGGGCGTGGAGGGTCAGCGGGATGGCTTCGGATGTGCGCACGGGGAGCAGGGCTTCGTCGCCGCCGGAGACGGCCACGGTGGTGGTGAGCACGCGCATGGGGCAGGTGAGCTCCTGATGCGCGAACTTATCGCCGCGCGGGCAGTTGTTGCCGGTCACGGAGCGCACCTCTGCCACGGCGCCGTCTGCGTCACGCTTTACCTCTACGGTCAGAAGGCACTCGGATGGGCAGGTGGTGCAGTTGAACTGCAGCGTCTCGATTGCGTTCGTGCTCATGGCTTTACGCCCCCTCAACAGGGTCAACGGACAGGACAATCTCGCTGGCACCCAGGTCGAGTGCACGCTGAATCACCTTCGCCGGCAGTGGGAAGGTTTCCATAACGCTCGGCTTAAACGCGCGGACCTTGCCGGCGAACAGCTCTTCGCCGTTGGCCAAGATCCTCACGCGGGCAGCGTCGACGGGTCGGCGTACGCGGAAGTTGAGCTTGGTGAGCGCCACGGCCGTAATGCGTCCCGGCAGCGCGTAGCTCGCAATGCCGGCGGGGGAGACCGTGAGCTCGCAGCCCGCGTCCGCGGCACCCGCCTCAGCATCCGTGTTGCCACCCAGCGCGTACGCCGCCGCAGCTGCGCCAGCCCTCTCGGACTCGGTCGTCACGTTGTCGGCTAGGTCGTGCACATGCAGCACATTGCCGCAGGCAAAGATGCCCGGCACGCCCGTCTGCAGGCTCTGGTCCACCACTGCGCCGCGCGTGCGCGGGTCAAGTTCAACGCCCGCGGCAACCGAAAGCTCGTTCTCGGGTATCAGACCCACCGAAAGCAGTAGCGTGTCGCACGGAACAACGCGCTCGGTCCCCGGAATGGGCGCCAGGCTCTCGTCGACTTGGCTCACCTCGACTGCTTCCACGCGATCGTGTCCGATCACACGCGTGACGGTTGTGGACAGGTGCAGCGGAATGCCAAAGTCGTCAAGGCAGTTCTTGACGTTGCGGCGCAGACCGTTGGCGTACGGCATGAGCTCGTATACGCCCTCGACCGAAATCCCCTCGAGCGTGCAGCGACGTGCCATGATCAGCCCGATATCGCCCGAGCCCAAAATGACGGCTCGCGAGCCGGGCTTGAGGTTTTAGATATTGATGTATCGCTGCGCCAGGCCGGCCGTAAACACGCCGGCGGGACGACTGCCGGGAATCTTGATCTCGCTGCGCGTGCGCTCTCGGCACCCCTTAGCAAGGACGACCGCGCGTCCGGTGAGCTGCAGCATGCCGGCAGGGCTCATGAGCGTGACGGTATGGACTGCGGCGGCTCCCGCGGCCTTGTCCTCATCCAGCGCGCGCACATCCGCGCCCTCGCCTGAATCAATCCCGATCACCATGCTGTCCAAGAACAGCGCAATGTCGGTTGCGTGCACCTGGTCGATAAAGCGCTGCGCGTACTCGGGACCGGTGAGTTCCTGTTTAAAGTGCGACAGGCCAAAGCCGGGGTGGATGCACTGGCGGAGGATTCCGCCCAGGTGCTGCTCGCGCTCCACGATGGCCACGTGGGCGCCGGCATTATGTGCGGCAAGCGCAGCCGCCATGCCAGCGGGTCCGCCGCCGATGACGACCACGTCGAAGGCCTGCGTCGACACCGACGCTACAGCTCCGGCCTCCGCGCGTCCGTCGCGCATATCAAACGTCGCCATCCTAGCGCACCCCCTTTAGCGGTCCCTCAACCAACCAAGATCCGGTATCCTCCAACAGCACCTCGCTGGGGTCGCACCTCAGCTCGCGTGCAAGAATCGCCACCACGCGGCTCTGGCAAAAGCCGCTTTGGCACCGACCCATGCCGGCACGACAGCGGCGCTTGACGCCCTCGACCGAAACCGCGCCTGGGCGGCGTCTGATCGCGGCCACGATCTCGGCCTCGGGCACCGTCTCGCAGCGGCAGACGATCTGTCCCCACGCGGGCTCGGACTCGATTAGCTCCTCCTTGCGCGCCAGCGGTGCGCGGTCAAAGTCGTCCGGCGCGCGGCGAATTGGGTTCCAGTCCGCCCTCTCGTGCAGCTCCACGCCCGCCTTGCGCATCACAAGCTCCATGCGCTCGGCAATGGCCGGTGCGCTCGCCACGCCCGGCGACTGAATGCCCGCCGCTTGGAAAAGTCCCGGCACCACGGTCGACTTTCCAATAAAGAAGTCGTTTGTTCCCTGAATGACCGGACGCCCGCCGGCAAATGCGCGCACCACGCGGCGCGTATCCAGGTCGGGCACCAGCTTGCGCGCGCCGGTCAGCAGCGCCTTCACATCGCTCGCATAGGTCTGCGTGTCGCCCGGCTCGCGCACGGCAGCCGTGGCGGTGATCACGGTGTTGCCATGCACAGTGCCCGCCACGATAACGCCCTTCGACACTGGCGTCGGAACGGGGTAGAGCGGCATGAGCGTGCGCGGCTCCTTGTCCAGCACCACGATGTTGCCCTGGCGCCAGACCATCTGAAACTCTTCGGCGCTCGCCATATGCGAGATGTCGGCGGCGCCGTTGCCCGCAGCGTTGATCAGGTAGCGGCAGCGCACGTTGCCAGCGGAGGTCGCCAGCGTAAAGCGCGCGTCGTCGCCCGAGCCCGCGACTTCAATCGCCTCCACCGGGGCGGAGCGCATAAACGTCACCCCGTTGGCCACGGCGTTTTCCAGCGCGGCGATGGCAACCTCAAACGGGTCGATAAATCCAGTCGAGGGGCACCACAACGCGCACGTTGCATCGGCACTGGCGCGCGGCTCTAATTCGTGGATGCGGTCGGGTCCGACGATCGACAGCTCGGGCACGCCGTTGGCAAGGCCGTTGCGCCGCAGCTGCTCCAGTTGCGCACGGTCCTCGTCGTTAAACCCCAACACCATCGACCCGGTGCGGCAAAACAAAAATCCGAGCTCCTGGGCCCACGTGCCATATAGCTCACAACCACGAGCGTTGACCTGCGCCTTTACCGTGCCCGGTGCCGGATCGTAACCAGCATGCACCAGGCCGCCGTTGGCCTTCGAAGCTCCCAGCGCAATATCGTTTGCCGCCTCGACCACGCAAATGGACAGGTCAAACCGCGCGAGCTGCCGCGCGATGGCGCACCCGGTGATGCCCGCGCCGACAATGGCGATATCAAACGTTTCTGTCACAGTGCCTCCCAGACGAGTTGACAGCCCGTCAATAAGACTATCCTACGGTTTAGACACCCCCAGCGCGGCGGCAATGCGGCGAACAGCCCCGCAACACCCGCCAACGGCAGGCGAGGGGAGATCCAGCAACGTCGACAACTTCGTCTGCCGGCTTTGATATCGGAGGTTTGTCTCGTTCTGTAACAGTAAGCTGAGGATTTGGGTTCCAGTTGTTACGGATTGAGATTTAAGTCGGGGAGAGATTCTTCTGTCTCGGTCTGTAACATCTGGGGACCGTTTTGGGGTCTAGATGTTACAGTACTGACCAGTAAGAACGACAAAATCGAACACACTGCTTACCTGCGGGTTTAAGTACGGCAACAACGGCACAAGCGCGTAAAAACGGGTTAGCACACGCACTTGGGATAATTTGGGGATACGAAAGCCACGCGGACGTGCACCCCAAATATCTGTGTTTATTAACACAAAGATCACCATGTCGCCCAGGGTCGTGATGCCGTCGGACAGCTCGTAGCTCCTCTCAGTCATTCCTCTTCCTCCATTCCTATGCGGCCTCGTCCGTGTTCCAGCCCATCAGGTCGTTGGGCGGATAACCAAGAACCTGCGAGATAGCCAAGAGCTTGTCTGCTCCAGGAATCTAATCGCCGCTCTCGTACTTCGCGAAAGTGCTGACTTTCACTCCGACCTTGGAAGCGACCTCAGCCTGAGAAAGGTCAGCTCGGGCGCGTGCGGCGCGGATATTCCCCGCCAGCTCCTTATCGAAATCCATTCGTTCCTCCTTAGAGGCGTTTTTCTGTCTGTCGAATTCCATAACGAACAGTTTCATGTCCCTGTCAACCAAATAAGCAACATTTTTTTGCGTACAGACATTTTTTGTTTACTATTCACTTAACATAAAGAAGGGAGCGAGGATGAACCTTCGTCTAAGAGAGCGCCGAGAAGCCCTGGGGCTAAACCAAAAGGAGCTTGCACAAAAAGTCGGCAAGTCATTCCGAACTATTCAGTCCTGGGAGCGCGAGGAGAGCTATCCGAACGCAGAGCTCGTAGGTGCGCTCTGCGAAGTATTCAACACCGACCCCAACGACCTGCTCGGATGGTACGATGAGCATCCCGAGGGCAAGCCGACGGCGCCGGCAGGCGCGGAGGGCGAGCTGATCACCTGCTACCGGCAGAGCACCGAGAAGAGGCGCTCGAAGATCCTGGAGACGGCACGTGACCAGGCCGAGCTGTCCCAAGCTCAGGTTGCGGCTCCTGAAGGCGAAGGGCTGGAGGCGGATCAAGTAAGGTCCGCGTAGACCGCGTTATTCAATTCATTTATGGGAAGGAGTAATAACCATGTCTCAATCATTAGCGGAGACGCACGTGGAGGATCTCATCTACGAGTGCGACTGCATCACTGCGGGAGATTATGGTGAGAGCACCCAGGAACACATCGACGACCTCATGCTGCAGATGGAAGGGTTTTCCTTCCCGCTCAGGTGCACCGGATCGCTAACAATTCCCAGAGACAAGACTCTGGATGGCGTAAAGCGCGCAAAGGGATGGCTCGTGGCAAACATGGCCACGCTCACGAACAGCGGAAACGGTACGACGGTTAGCTCCAGCAGCGTCTCACAGGCCACGGCGACGGCGGACGTTTCGGTAGAGGTAAGCCAGGCGGTGACCGAAATCGGCAACGACTCCGTTCTCGACAACGAGACGAAAGAGGCACTCGAGCTGGCGCTGTCGCGGGCACGCATGGCAGCCGAGGCGAAGAACAGGACAGGGTTCGCCGAACACGCTGCAAGGGTCATCGACCTTGCAACGAAGAGCGTGGATCTCGTACCCAAGGCGCTGGTGGCCCTCGGTGTGCTCGCGAAGCTCTTCGGCGCCTAGGTGCGGTGCAGCGAATCAAATCGTTAGCACCGCGATATCTGATACAAATATGGCAATCCGAAGAAGGGCGCGATCATATGAGACCGCTAAACACGAATGATGTCGGGGCGAACTGCGAAGCAGGAAGTGATGCCGCGCATAAAAACGAGGAGCGCATGACCTACAACGTTTATTGTGACGAAAGCTGCGTCACATCTTCTCTTGCAGACGATTTTATGGCCATAGGAGGCATCATGTGCCCCCTGGACCAAAAGAGAGAGATTGTAAGGATGGTTGACCGACTCAGGGCCTATTACAACGTGCAGGGAGAATTCGGGTGGAAAACGGTGTGCCCGTCCAGACTCTCCTTCTTTCAGGCTTTGGTCGACCTGTTCTTCTCAAACCCCGAGCTGAGATTCCGCGCAGTCGTTGTCAGTAGGCGTGAGACAAACTTCGATGATACTGAGGAAATGTTTCAGAAGGTCTACTACCAGGTATTTAACAACTGGCTTGACAGGAGAGACTCATACCGCCTATTTATCGATCGCCGCATTGACGAACGTGACCGAGTGGACACATTGAGGAGGTGCCTGATCGACACATTCCAATTTGGCAACTCGGTAAAATTTGTCGAAGAAGTCGAGTCACATGAGAACGACCTCATACAGCTCGCAGACTTATTCATCGGAGCCCTTGCCGCCTCAAGGAATGGACACCTGCAGCTCGAAGGGTCAAGTGCCGCAAAATTGCAAATATGCCGAGACATCTGTCAAAATTTAAATACAAGTACCCTTGCGAGCTATGAGACATGGCCTTCCGAGCAGAAGTTCAACGTGTTCCACTTTCGTGGACGAAGGAATATGTGATGCGAACAGGATACTCACTCGACCGCGACGGGCATCTCGACCTTGGGCCCTGCTACCAAGGCCTTACGTGCGATATGCTGCGCGCGTCACATCTCTCAAGAGAATACTATGACGACAATCTGCTGGACCTTGTCGCATGGGATGGGTCCCCCGTGACAAACATGCAATACGAGTCGACATGGCTACATCTCGTCTCAAAGCACGGGAAGAGCAGAGAGCAATTCAACCCATTGGTCAATCTTGATCTCAACAGGGTTGTGAGGCTTCCGGTCCTAAAAGCAACAGTGGAGGGCAGGGTGTCCGCCAACGTTTACCTTCAAAGGCAAAGGGGCCGCGAAGACAAAGTTCAAGTTGTCGCATCCGGAATCGATCAAGACTATGTCGTTATCCTCGGCGTAACGAAAAAGGGCTATGTCCTCAGAACAGCCTATCCAGGGGACAAAAAATATTCCTGCAAGATTAGCGAAAGAGGAGAGCTGGTGGAGAAAATACGCCCATAAAAAAGGCCCCGGATTTCGGCTCCGAGGCTGGCCACGTCCTGAGCTTTAAGCAAAGGGCTACCCATATTATGCCGCATTGCAACAAAATGTAAACCGAACACGTTATGGAGATTGGAGACCTTAAACGAAAAGAAACCCCACCGCGCACGGCTGGAACCTTGGCGCGTTGGGGTGATAGCAAGGATGCCGGAGTAACACGGAGATAGCTCCGGGCAACCTTGGGACATTATATGACACGCAAGCAGAGGCGCCGCGCGTGGGGCTCGATGCCGGTCGACCAGCTGCGCCCCGTGCACCTGCAGGAATGACTCCTGACTCTCCCCGCAGCAACGTCAGACACTGCCCTACTCACCCTGCGCAAGATTTACGGAACCGTGTCGGGCTTTGTCGTGCTGCCCATCGACCCATTTGCCGCAACTGTGAAATACACCGCGCCCACCCGCATGACGCGCGAGCGCTTCAAGCGCCTGTACACGCTCGCCGAGGCAAAGGACAGTCTGGGACGCCTGCACGGAACCTTACTCGAGGCGCCGTTCATCATGGCGTGCTTTGGCTCATACCGGTCGGGTGAGTCGCTGAGCATCCGCACCGATGAGGTCATGCCGTGTGCGGCGGAATCCACAACGCTCGCAACGGTCGACCTCGTGCGCCAGATGGAGCAAGCGGGCATCGAGCCCACGGCGAACAGCGTACTCAAGACGCGGAAGTCAATGCGCACAGTCGTGGTGCTGCCGGATGCTGCCGGGCGCCTACTCGAAATTGCAGGCGAGCGCCGCGCGGCAGGCTCCGAGTGGCTAGCAGATCGCGGGGACGGACTGCCCATGAACCGAGGGATGTGCAATCATGGATGGAAGAAGTGGTGCGCAGCCGAGGGTATCGAACGCATCCCGTGGTCGAACCTTCGCAATTCGTGGCGAACCATCTGCGAGATGGTGCTGCACATGCCCTGGGACCTCATGGAAATGCTCATGGGACACTCCCTGCCGGGCGTGTCGGGGCGACATTATATTCGTCCCTCCCGTGAGCAGGTGGCGCGTTCCGTTTTGACGCACTTGGGATAAATTGGGATATTTCCCAACAAACCAGCAGGTAAAACGGGCGCGGTAAATAGTGGCAGATTTAGATGAACCAATCAGTCGATTTCGAATGTCTAAATCTGTAACAGTTAGACCTGTTTATGCTGAGTCTCTGTTACAGATTGAGACGTTCGGCCTGGACGTTATCCTTTGTCTCAATCTGTAACAGTTAGCTGATGATTTGGGTTCTAGATGTTACAGATTGAGATTGAAGTCGGGGAGAGATTCCTCAGTCTAAATCTGTAACATCTGGACCCGTTTAAGCTTAGTAACTGTTACAGATTGAGACATTTGCCATGCGGGTCATTCGTTTGTCTCGTTCTGTAACAGTTAGGACCGGATTTCGGTCCTAGTTGTTACGGATTGAGATGTTTGTGTCCGCGTCAGCCCCGCGCCTAGCCGTGGTCCCATATAAACAAACCCCGTGGTAAACTTGACCGGATTGTAAATATTCCGAAAGGTACACCTCAATGTCCAAGTACATCTCTGAGCTCATGTCACCGCAGCTTATGGGCGTCATCTATGCCTTCGTGGGCTTTATCATCGCCCTGTACGTGCTGTCGGTCGTCTATGTGTTTATCGACGCTCGCCGCCGCGTCGCCAGCGCCTACGTGGCATGGGGCATCATCGCCCTTATCCCGTTTGTGGGCCTCATCGCCTACTTGGTCCTGCGCCCGCATTCCTACGCGGCCGACCGCGAGGAGCAGGAGCTGGACATGGCCCTGCGCGAGCGCCAGCTTGCCCAGTACGGCACCTGCCCGCAGTGCGGCGCCCCCATCGAGAAGGACTTTGTCGTCTGCCCCGTGTGCGACACCCAGGTTCGCAACGTGTGCCCCAGCTGCCATCGCCCGCTCGACGCGCACTGGAAGGTCTGCCCCTACTGCCGAACTCGCATCCAGTAACGCATCCATCGTCGGGCCGGCCGTAAGCCACGGGCGCCGCACGCGCGCCCCGCAGCCCCGCCCCCACACGATGAAGCATGCGTAGAAAATCGCCCGCCGTGCCATTAAGGTGCGGCGGGCGCTTGTATACCAAGGCAACCTGCCTATAATGATGCAAGTCAAAAACGCCGAGCGCATCGCACGCACTTGCATCAGGCATCCGAGAGGAGAAAACATACCCATGAAGGCACTCTACAATGACGGTTCGGTGGCCGAGCTCCCGCAGGACGAGGTCACGCACGTCATCCGCCACTCTGCCGCGCATATCATGGCGCAGGCCATCAAGCGCCTGTACCCCGAGGCCGACTTTGCCTACGGCCCCGCGACCGACAACGGCTTCTACTACGACGTCGACCTGCCCGAGGGCGTCAAGATCAGCGAGGACGATTTCCCTGCGATCGAGGCCGAGATGAAAAAGATCGTCAAGGAGAACCTCAAGTTCACCGTCTACGAGAAGCCCCGCGCCGAGGCCATCGCCCTTATGGAGGAGCGCGGCGAGAAGTACAAGGTCGAGCACATCGGCGACCTGGACGACGACGCCCGCATCACCTTCTACCAGCAGGGCGACTACATCGACATGTGCGTCGGCCCCCACATCTGCTACACCAAGGCGCTGAAGGCCTTTAAGCTCACCGGCGTCTCGGGCGCCTACTGGAAGGGCGACAAGGACAACAAGATGCTCACCCGCATCAACGGCGTCGCCTTTGCCACCAAAGAAGAGCTCGACGAGCACATGCACATGCTGGAGGAGGCCAAGAAGCGCGACCACCGCAAGATCGGCCGCGAGATGGACCTCTTTATGATGCGCGACGAGGCCCCCGGCTTCCCGTTCTTCCTGCCCAACGGCATGATCCTTAAGAACACGCTGCTGGACTACTGGCGCGAGATCCACCACAAGGCCGGCTACGTGGAGATCTCCACGCCGCTCATCATGAACAAGCAGCTGTGGAAGACCTCGGGCCACTGGGACCACTACAAGGACAACATGTACTCCACCGTCATCGACGACGAAGAGTACTGCATTAAGCCCATGAACTGCCCGGGCGGCGTGCTGGTGTACGCCTCCAAGCCGCACTCCTATCGCGAGCTGCCCATCCGCGCCGGCGAGATTGGCCTTGTGCACCGCCACGAGCTGCGCGGTGCCCTGCACGGCCTGTTCCGCGTGCGCTGCTTTAACCAGGACGACGCCCACCTGTTTGTGCGTCCCGACCAGCTGACCGACGAGATCGTGGGCGTGGTCAACCTTATCGACTCCGTGTACCAAAAGTTTGGTTTTAAGTACCACGTTGAGCTTTCCACCCGCCCCGAGGACTCCATGGGCTCGGACGAGGATTGGGCGCGCGCCGAGGAGGGCCTGCGCACCGCTCTGGAGAAGCTGGGCATGGACTACGAGGTCAACGAGGGCGACGGCGCCTTCTACGGCCCCAAGATCGACTTCCACCTGGAGGACTCGCTCGGCCGTACCTGGCAGTGCGGTACCGTGCAGCTCGACTTCCAGATGCCGCTCAACTTTGACCTGGAGTACGTGGACGCCGACGGCACCAAGAAGCGCCCCATCATGCTGCATCGCGTGTGCTTTGGCTCCATCGAGCGCTTCATCGGTATTCTGATTGAGCACTTTGCGGGCAAGTTCCCCACCTGGCTCGCTCCTGTGCAGGTCAAGGCGCTTCCCGTCTCCGAGAAGAGCCGCGACTACGCCCACGAGGTGTGCGCCAAATTGGAGGAGGCCGGCATCCGCGTGGTCTGCGACGACCGCGACGAGAAGATCGGCTATAAGATCCGCGAGGCCCGCAGCATCGACCGCGTGCCCTACATGCTCATCCTGGGCGAGAAGGAGGTCGAGGCCGGCAACATCTCCGTCCGCGATCGTTCCAACGAGACCGTTCAGATGAGCGTTGACGAGTTTGTTGCGAAGGTGACCGAGGAAATCAAGACTCGCGCCTAAGGCAAGCTTCACAACAATTAACAAAGGCGACCGTCCATAAAGGGCGGTCGCCTTTTTTCATGCCCAAATAAGAAAAGCCGCTGGTTGAGCGGCTTTTTTTGTTGCACAAAAAGGTACAGGTTTTTATAGAGGGGGTATGGAGATGCACCTACTAGCAGTACATTTTGCGTAATCTGGGCAAACGCTGATTAATTGCTCGTATAATGTCTTCTGTCGAAACATACAAAAATCTGTACTTTTGCGAATGCGCCTAGCTGCGAGCGAGAAGCCTGTTCTAAACGCCCCTGCATTTGCGTGCATCGCAAAGCCAAAAAGAGGGGGCGAGAACATGGAACAGACGGCACGGCGCAAGAGCAGCTGCCGGGCGCTTTTAACGGCGCCACCACCAACAGCCAGCACGGCCGCGTCCGCTGGTATCTGGTCCACACCCCCATTGGAAAAGAGCGCGAGACCTGCGAAAAGGTTCGCCGCATTATCCCGCACGACCTTATGCAGGACGCTTTTGTGATGCAAAAGGAGTTCTGGTTTAAGCGGGACGGCGCATGGTCGCTCCAAACCAAACCTATGTACAAGGAATATTTCTTCGTCGCCACGCACGATGCCGCTGCGCTCGATAGGGCTTTGGCCCAGTTGAGCTTTGGCTGTCGCATCGCCGGTAGTAGGGAGCGGGCGTACATGCCCATGCCGGACGATGCGCAGGATTGGTACCGCAGCATACTGGACGATGACGGCGTGGTGCGCAACAGCGTCGCGCGCATAGAAGACGGCGTGCTGCACATAGAGCAAGGGCCCTTAGTGGGGCAAGAGGCCCGTGTAAAGAAGATCGACCGTCATAAGCGCTGGTGCCTGGTAGATGTGGGCGAAGGCGACTCCGCTTTTAGGGAGCTGCTACCGCTTGACGTTCCCAGCAAAACGTAAAGGGAGACGTTGTACCGGCTGTTCGTTTGCATTTTTGATTTTACCGATTGGGGGATCCCTGGGGAACGGGGATGTATTTTTGACTGTGGCTGCTAAAGAAGTAACAAAGAGCTGTGCGCCTGCGGGGGCGGCACTGATTGCCCAGGCCATGGACCGGCGCGAGGGCGCCGGCCGTTACAAGGCCATGCAATCCATCATGGACTGGGACCGCTCGCGCTTGGCATATAGGGCAGTGAAGCGCGCATTCGACATCGTGTTCAGCGGTGCCGTGCTCGTCGTCATCGCTGTGCCCAGCCTGGTGCTGGCCGCGGCCATCCGACTGGAGAGCGAGGGCAGCCCCTTCTATAGTCAGATCCGCGTTGGCCGCACCCGTCCCGACGGTAGTTTGACTACCTTCCGCATGTGGAAGTTCCGCTCCATGTACAAGGACGCCGACGAGCGCCTCGCCGAGCTCAGGGAGCAGAACGAGATCGCCGGCGCCATGTTCAAGATGAAGAATGACCCGCGTGTCACCAAGATTGGAAAGTTCATCCGCAAGCACTCCATCGACGAGTTCCCGCAGTTCCTGAACGTGTTCATGGGTCAGATGTCCGTCGTCGGCCCGCGCCCGCCGCTGCCCAACGAGGTCGCGGAGTATACCGAGTACGACCTGCAGCGCTTGGCTGTGAAGCCGGGCATTACCGGCTGGTGGCAGGTGACTGACCGCAACGATTCCGACTTCGACGGCATGGTCCGCCGTGATTTGGAGTACATCGCCAAGCGCGGCCCCATCACGGACTTGAAGATTGTTCTCCTCACGGTCGTTGAGGTCTTTACCGGTGGAGGTGCTTGCTAAATGACTGAACCGGTTAGGGTGGCTCAGGTTGTTGGCAAGATGGTTGGTGGCGGCGTCGAAGCTGTCGTTATGAATTACTATCGTCACATCGATCGCGGTAAAGTGCAGTTTGACTTTCTTGTTGATTCCGATTCGACGCTTGTTCCCCGTGACGAGATCGAATCGCTCGGTGGCAGGGTCTTTGAGATACCGCCCTATCAGCATGTAGCTGAATACCAGCGAGAGCTTCAGCGTCTCTTTAAGCAAGAGGGCTGGAAGATTGTCCATAGTCACATCAACGCGCTTTCGGTCTTTCCTCTTCGTGCTGCGAAGAAGGCGGGTGTCCCCGTGCGTATCGCCCATAGCCACTCTACGAGTGGTAGGGGTGAGTATGCCAAGAATGCCCTGAAGGCCGTGCTGAAAACGCAATCAAACCGGTATCCGACTCACCGTTTTGCATGTAGTAAATTCGCTGGTGAATGGTTATTTGGATCGAGTTCTCAATTTGTAGTCATGCGTAATGCTGTCGACTTGTCTGTTTTCGCGCCAGATGATGAGGATCGCCTAAGGACGCGGCGATCGCTTGGTGTTGCTGATGGACAGCTTCTAATTGGGCACATTGGTCGTTTTACAGAGCAGAAGAATCACTCATATTTGCTTAATATATTCGATCAGGTTTTAAAGATTCGTAATGATGCAGTTTTAGTTTTGGTTGGTTCTGGTCCGTTGGTTGAACAGATAAAGGACCAAGCTGATTGTCTGGGGATTAGCCATTCTGTTCGGTTTTTGGGCACTAGAAGCGACGCAGCATCTTTATATCGAGCATTTGATGTTTTCTGCCTGCCGAGCCTGTATGAAGGCCTCCCAATGGTCGGAGTTGAATGCCAGGCATCGCATACACCCATTCTTGCGTCTGATACCGTTACCTCTGAGACCGCTGTTACATCCATGATGCAATTTGAATCACTTTCTAGCTCCTGTATAAAGTGGGCCGAAAGACTTATTGAGTTGAGCACAGAGGTCTTCGCGCCTGGCGACGATGCCGGTTTGCAGGTATTTGAAATTAATGCTGCGGCCAGAGTGTTATTGGATTGTTATATGACCTATTTAGGTTCTGTTGATTAAGGGGATAGCTTGACTATTACATGTTCTAAGCGAGTCGCAGTCGCGTCGTGTCATGACAAAATCAACTTTGGCAGCGTTCTTCAGGCGTACGCGACCCAGCGTGCCCTTGAGGAGCTGGGAGTTGAAGTCAATACTATTGATAAACGTGGCCTGGGTCATGCTATTTCTGAAGGACGCAATGATTACTATCTTGAGCATCTATTTGATGTAGATCTTTATCGTGCAAAGCTGGGTTTTGTAAAGCATCGCATCAAGCAGAAGCTTGATGCTGACTTTGGAAAGAAAATGGCAAAGAGGAAAAGTGCATTTTCATCTTTCGAGTCAACACATTTTAGTTTTACTCCTCAAGCCGCTTCGTTTGAAGAACTTGGGGCGCTTGTGGCTGATTATGACAGCGTTGTTGTTGGCAGCGATCAGCTTTGGCTGCCTGTTAACATTGCTGGTAGGTACTTTACACTATCTTTCGTGCAGCCTCCTGTCCGCAAGGTGTCTTATTCCACTAGTTTTGGAGTATCTTCCCTTTCTGAAAAATATCTTCGTAAAACAAAAGATTTTCTTTCCGATTTTTCGGCCATTTCTGTTCGCGAGGATACGGGAGCGGATTTGGTAGAGAAAGCTACGGGCGTCCGATGCTCTGTTGTATGCGACCCTACGATGCTGCTAGCTAGAGATCGGTGGGCAAGCCTTGCTTGTTCCTCTTCGATTGACGTTCCTGACGAGCCCTATGTTTTCTGCTATTTCATGGGTAAGAATGCATGGAATCGTGAATGTGCCCAAGAGCTTGCCAAGCAGCATAATTTGAAGATCGTCGCCATTGCTCATCCCGATGAATATGTTAAGGCTGATGACGATTACGCGGATTATTATCCTTGGGAAGCCGGTCCGGCTGAGTGGGTCAACTTGATTGCCCATGCTTCGTATGTCTGTACTGACTCTTTCCACGGAAGCGTTTTCTCAAATATTTTTGAGGTACCCTTCTTCTCGTTCCGTCGCCACGAGAATATGGGTGCTCAGTCTACGAACTCACGTATTGATACATTGTTGCGTGTCCTTGGAAACTCCGATCGTATTTGCGAATCGAAGGATGCTTTCCGTGCCGCAATGGCAAATGAAATCGACTTTGTGTCAGTACGTCAACGACTTAATGTGTATAGGAATGAATCGGCCAATTGGCTTAAATCAGCTCTTGAGTTGTAGGGAACAGTATGATCTCCATCACGGACAAAAGTAAATGCTGCGGTTGCGCTGCCTGTGCTCAAAAATGTCCCAAGCAGTGCATATCAATGGAATATGACGCCGAGGGCTGCGAGTACCCCGTAGTCAATGCTGACCAGTGTATTGATTGCGGATTATGCGAAAAGGCTTGCCCAGTGCTTAATGTTGATAAGGACGAGCCTAAGTCCCAACGAGCCTTTCTAGTCCAGCATAATGATCAAAAGGTTCTTGCTGAAAGCACTTCTGGTGGAGCCTTCACTGCCCTTGCTCAGGCCGTGATTGCCAACGGCGGTATTGTGTTTGGTGCAGGTTATTTGCGCGGTGAACAGCTTGTGCGAGCCGAAGGAGCCCCTGGGCGACTTAAGGTCGGACATTTTTCTGTGGAAAGCGTTGATGAACTTTGGCGCTTCCGCAACAGTAAATATGTTCAGAGCGTTGTTGGCCCTGCGTATCCCGAGGTCAAACAACAACTAAAAACTGGACGTGAAGTTCTCTTTATTGGTACCCCTTGTCAATGCGAAGGCCTGCTTCGATTTTTGGGCGGCAAGCCGGCAAATTTACGCGTGGCAGACTTCGTCTGCCGCGCGAACCCCGCTCGCGCTGTGTTCGCGCGGCAGGTCGAATGGCTTGACGCAAAGGTTGGCGTAAAAGGTGAGACCGTTCTTTTTAGAGATAAATCACGGTTTGGCTATCGCTATTCAAATATGTGCGAGCTCGAAGGCGAGACTCTGTATGGTGAACGGCTGTACAGTGAAGGTGTCGAAACAGATCCTTACCTAAGGGCCTTTTTTGCTGATCTTTCAGATCGACCCATTTGTTACGAATGCCCGTTTAAAAAGCGTTATCGCGTTACTGATTTGACTTGCTGGGATTTCTTCGATGTTTATCGACTCTCGAAAGAGTTCGACGACAATCGGGGCGTCACTCGAGTTCTCATCCAAAGCGATGAGGGACAAGAATTGCTTGATCGAGCCTCAAGCTATGCCCGTATGAAGGAGATTGATGTTGAGGCTGCAGTAGAAGGTGTTCGTGAACTTACTAAGTCCGTGAAGCTGAATCCGCGTCGCGATGAATTCATGGCTGATGTGGCGAATCTGGATGGTGAGGAGCTTATGAATAAGTGGTTCCCCGATTCCGGAAAAGTAAAAGCCGAGCGCTTTGCTAGGCATACATGCGAAAAGCTTGGAATTTATGACCCGATGAAGCGTCTGGTTAAAAAAATCATCAAGAAGTAGCCTATTGTTCGAAAGGGAATTGATGATTCCTAAAGTTCTGCACTACATCTGGTTCGGTGGAAGTGAGCTTCCTGAACTTGAAAGAAAATGCATTGAGTCTTGGTCGAAGATCATGCCTGATTGGGAAATTCGTAGATGGGACGAAAGCAATTTCGATATAAATCAATGTGAATTTTGTCGTGAGGCATATGCCTCAAAAAAATGGGCGTTTGTCAGCGATTATGCGCGCTACAGAATACTGTATTCAGAGGGTGGAATCCTTCTCGATACAGATGTCGAAGTCCTGAAGCCTCTGGACGAGCTTTTAGATAATGAGGCTTTTGCGGGATTCATGAAGAATAATTTCTTCTTGAATCCCGGCCTCATCATGGGTTCTGAGGCCGGAAGCCATGTCATGAGCGATGTCGCAAAATTATATGAATCTATGAGATTTGAGATGCGAAAAGGCCGCAACTCTATGGATACCTCTCCGAGGGTGCTAACTGATTACCTGGAAGTGAGTTGTGCTCTTAAGAGAGATGGTTCATTTCAGCAGTTAAATGGTTTCACTGCATACCCTGCTACTTATTTTGATCCCCTAGACAGTCATAGTGGCAAGTTTGAAATTACTGATGATACATATTCTATTCACCATTATTCAGGCACCTGGTTGTCACCCGCTAAGAAGTTCCGTGTTGAAATGCGGAAAAAGCTTGCGCCAGTAATTGGACCCAAGCTGTCTTGGTTCATCTCCTCTGTTCTATCGGTACTTAGATTTGGAAGGAAGGCTTTTTAATGGTTTCGTCTGCCTTAGACCACAATAAGCCTAGGGTTTTAGTATCTGGCCTTTCAAATGGGCTGGGTGGAACCGAAATCGTTGTTGGTAGGTATATAAAGGCCCTTAGCTCATATGCTACGTTTGAATTTCTTGCAACGTCTGATTTATCAGATGTTGCATTCGTTCATGAGATGAACTCCGAAATCCACATTTGCCCGGATATTGATAGGCCCATTAAGCGCTTTGAGTATCTAGACCATCTATTTCAAGATGAACCAAATCGTTACCAGGCGGTTTGGTGTAACTTTAATCATCTTTTATATGCGGATGTCTTGCGAGCAGCTCAACGGGCGAATGTCTCTGTCCGCATTGCTCATTCTCACAATTCTCGTTTTTTGGGCGGTTTGCCGACTCAAGTTATAAGCCGTTTTAATCGTCGTGCGGCGTTACGTAATTCTAATGTTAGGCTTGCGTGTTCAAAAGAAGCGGGTTCATTCTTCTGGGGCGATAATTTTCAGGTGCTTCCAAATGCCTTAAATTTTAATGACATGGAGTACGATCCTGTCAGCAGGGTAGTAATTAGGGAAGAGTTCGGCCTTTCGTCAAAAGATTTTCTTATTGGTACTGTTGGACGTTTGACTAGTCAAAAGAATCATATTTTTCTTTTAAAGATAATGAAGGAACTGCTAACAGTTAAATCCAACTGTAAATTAATGATTGTTGGCGATGGCCCCCTACACAAGAGTCTTCAGGAATCTGCGGCTAAGCTGGGTATCTCATCTAGTGTCTTGTTTGCAGGCGAAAGAAAAGATATTAAAGACATTCTGTCTTCATTTGACTGTTTTGTATTTCCATCTACGTTTGAGGGGCTTGGTGTTGCCGCAATTGAAGCCCAGCTTAACGGATTACCTTGTGTCTGTTCATTTGGCGTTCCAGATGCGGCTGATATTTCTGATAAATTTTTAAAGTGCTCCTTTAATGTTGCCGAATGGATTGACGCAATTATTTCTATGGGTCGTCCAAATAAGCTTGCGGGGGGGGGCGTCTGTTTATGACGTCAACAAGCAAGCAGGTAAATTGCTGTCAATCTTCCTTGGTCGACAATCCTCTCGTGAGCGTGATTGTGCCGATGTATAACGCTGAAAAAACGATTCAAAAGACATTAAATAGTCTTCAGCGTCAGAGTGTGAGCAACATTGAAATAATTATTGTTGATGATGGGTCGACAGATCGTGGCGCTGAGCTAGTTATGGCTATTGCAGAGGGCGACAACCGGATTAAGCTGATTAGTCAAAACAATAGTGGTGTATGCGTGGCGCGTAATAGGGGTATCGATGAGGCCTCCGGTGATTGGGTGGCATTTGTTGATGCTGACGATATGCTGCCTATAAATGCAGTTAGGCTGTTGCTTGAATCCTCAGATGGCTGTAGCTTGGTTATCGGGGCTCTACTGAATGAGCATGGCGATTATACGGGCAAGGCTATAAGCATCGACTGGAAAACAGCATGCTCTCTTAGCCTTGCATTTTGGGATAATGTTAATAAAGTTCCGTTTTCGAGCTTTACTAAAGGTGTTGTATTCCGAAGCGTTTGTGGAAAGATATTTAAGAAATCATTATTCCGGAATGGTTTTCTTAAATTTGAAGATGGCATTCGTTTCGGTGAAGACGCGTTGTTTATGGTAGATGCTTATCGTCTGGCTGAAAGTGTAAAAGTAGTGGACTCGGCGGTCTATTGCTATGTCAACAATAGTGATTCAGTAACGAGAAATACTGATATCTCGGCTATCGAGAGTGTTGATAATTTACTGGTAAAACTATATGAGCTATGTCACGTGAATCCGGATTTAAGCGAACTATATAAGCAATCTGCAGTCAGGGAAGTCTTATCTTTGATTCGTAATTGTGCACGTTTGAAATCGAATCAGCTTTTTAAGCCTGTCTCTAATATGGTCTGCCAGCCGTATTTCAGCTATTTAATGGAAGGCTTTGCTTCTCATCGCTATTCACGTCGATTTATCTCTGAAGTGAAAAATCGCATTACGATCCGTCTGCTTCTTGCGAGGCGTGTTATGGCTGCAATTGGCTTTACTAAGTTTGTTTATGGGGTACGTTAATTGAATTTGACTAATGTGGAAAGAACATGGACTGAGATTATACGAGCAAATGCCGGGGCTGTACTGTTCAGCTTTGCTTTGGCTTTATTTTCAGTTTCCTATTATATTGGATCAGTAAATGCTACCAATGTGTTTGGGATTTCTCTTGCGGTGCTTTCGCTGGTCCTTGAGTTGTTTGCCTTAGCGTTTCTACTGCTGAAGCTTTTACTACAAAAGACTTCTCATGTGAAAGTGCTAGTTGGATTGCTGCTGATTTTAATTTGCGTCGGGTCGCTGAAATCAAATAAAGCCCCTCAGATTATTTGGTTGGCGCTGTTTTGCCTTTGCGCTGAAGACGTCCCTGAATACTACATCTCAAGGTCTATTCTTGTATCGTCCGTCTTTATGCTATTGATGGTTGTTGGTCTCAATAGTGTCGGTGCCATTCCTTCTGTATTAATGTCGCGCGGTAGCAATTTTGTACGAAATTCGATGGGTTTTGCCCATCCTAATAATTTTGGACAGCTTTTGTTTATTGCTTATTCTGCTTCTATTTTTGAGCTGAAAGGCAGAAGCGGTCTTGCGGGCATCTTCTGTTTCGCAATTGCTTTTTTCGTAGCTGATTCAAAAACTTCTGCAGCAGGCATTTTCGTAATGGCCTTGTATTCGGTTATTTCATTCAGAAGCCCCCGTTCAAAACCATATGGGTCCCTATTTACTTTTTTACCGCTTTTTCTGGCGATTGTTAGTATAGCCCTGCCCTTTATGTGGTCCCATGGTGCCAATAAATGTCTTGTTCAGCTTGATAATTTAATGACCAACCGGATTTTTTATTCCGCCTATTATTTTGAAAACTACCCTCTGACTGTTTTTGGTAATGACTTAACGGCCATAGTTTCGCTGCCGTCTGCAACGGGTGGTTATTTAATACAAACAAGAGTCATGCTTGACAATGCATATTGTCGACTACTTATTCAATACGGTTTGATCCCATTTACCGCGTTTGTTGCTTTCTATTGCGTAGCGATAAATAAAGCGCGTATTTCGGCCCACGTGACATTCATGGGCTTGGTCTTGTATTCCCTAATGGGGTTTGTTGAATGCGGAATGTTATATCCAGCATGTAATTTCTTTATGCTTATGGCGCTGCCCGCCTTTTCAGATAAGGGGCCCTGTCAATCCAGGGTGCCATCAAAGGATGTTGTGGAGATGGCTAAATAATGGCAAAAATTAATACTACCAAGTCAGACATTATATGGAACTATGTAAGCACTGTTCTTTCAATGGGGAGCAGCTTCCTTCTTCTTCCGTTTCTGCTTGCTTACTTATCTAACGCCGAACTTGGTCTCTGGTACACTTTTGTTGCCATTGGGAATTTAACGCTGTTATTTGAATTTGGCTTTACACCAACTTTTGCGAGAAATATTGTCTATTGTCTTAGCGGTGCGCGTAGCATTAGCAAGAGCGGCTACGATTCATCTCAAGTTGGTGATTCTGTAGACTATGAGCTGCTTGGCAAATTGATTAAAACATCCCGGATTGTTTACGCGTTAATTTCTTGCGTTGTCCTGATGCTTACCGCTACAGTTGGAACTGCCTACATTTCTTCAATTTCAAGTGCTATTGATCCCTTTTCTTGTTGGACCGCATGGTTAATTTTTTGTTTTGATGTGTTTTTTAATCTATTCTTTTTTCATTATACGACCTGCCTGAGAGGGTTCGGGGATATTTCCGCTGAAAGCAGGGCAAAGTCTTATGGTCGCATTGGGCAGCTTGTGGTTTCTGCGTTTTTGCTGTTTATGGGTTTTGGCATCATTGGCGCTGCCATCGGTTATCTGTTTAATGACATTGTGCTGAGATTTTTTTGCGGTCGCTTTCTGGAGGTTCACTCAGAGGCGATAAAAAAAGCAAACGATGCTTGTACGGGTGTTTCTATTTCTGAAATAAAAGAAACGTTTATTTCAGTGGCTTATTTGGCGTGGAGGGACGGCGTTGTTCAACTTTGCTGCTATGCTTCCACTCAGTTGAGTTCGCTGCTCTGCTCCTATTTTCTTGGTGTGGAGGTTAACTCTCAGTATTCATTAATTATTCAAGTTGGCGGTGCAATTTACGGGTTTGCCAGCGCCTACGTTCGATCTTTTATTCCAATGTTTCAATCTGCTTATGCTGGTGGCGAAGTTCAGACTGCACGAAAAATTATTGAAAAAAGTCTGTCTCTATATTGGATTTTAATTGTTGTATGCACGATCGGTGTCTGGTTTGTCGGCTTCCCAGTCTTGTTCCTAGTTAAGAAAGGTTTTTCCCCCGACGGGCTTCTTTATTTCGCCTTGGTTGTTTATCTTGCGGTTTGGAACCATCATTCATTGTGTTGTAATTACATTATCAGTACGAATGAAATCCCCTATCTCCCGGCTTATATAGTTTCGGCTATTGCAGGTTTTGTATTGTCGTATGTCTTAATTTCCTTTACTGGCATGGGCGTCTGGGCGCTTGTGGTTGGTAATGGGGCCGCTCAGCTTGCATATAATAATTGGAAATGGCCTATATACCTTGCGCGTAAATTCTCTTCCCATTATTTTGCGTTGATTAGAGCTGGTCTCATGCAGTGGTCCTGCGCATTGAAGAAATAAGTGTTAATCACTGCTTTAATGTGACTTATGATTTCGATCGCGCCGATAGTGCCGAGAAAGTGGTGTAGAGTCCGATCCGAAGTAAGTTGCATGGCGTTGGGGAGCAGAGCCTGCTCGGCAGATCACCATTTAGATGCAAGGCCTATAACCCGATCGCAAACCTCCAACGCAGCAGATCGATGTGTGACGATGATGGCGGTACGGCCGAGATTTCGCATGCGGCCCAGCATTTCTCGCTCGGTCTTGGGGTCGTGGGCCGATGTGCATTCATCGAGCAGGAGCACGGGGGGACTGGAGTAGACCGCACGCGCAACGGCAAGGTGTTGCTCCAGGTCTCCGTACCAGTTGTCGCTGGTGTCGTCCCAGGTTAGGTCCATCTGGCGCCATTTGCCGTCGATCTTTACGGCGTTCCAGGTGTGGCCGTTGCCGGTGATGCGGCCGTTGGCGATGCCCGCTGCGTCAAGGAGCTTGGAGTAGATGCGCTGGTAGCTCTCGCAGGTGCCCTGGTGGCGCGTGAGGCCGCTTTCGGCCGAGCACCAGTTGAGGCTGTGGTCGTACTCCAGCTGGTCGAGCGTCCAGTCGTGGAGCCACAGCGCCATGTCGTATTCCGAGCCGTCCGTCTCTTTCCTGCACTGGGCCACGGCGTTGTTGACGATCTGCGTGACGCTTGGGCGGGCGGCGTCGTTTACGGTCACCTCCGCCGTGGTACGCAGGTAGTAGATCCCCTTGTCGTTTTGGGGGTCGTTTCTGTCGTTGTCCATAAAGTAGAAGTAGATGCGGTACGTGCCCGATGCCGTGAAGTCGAAGGTAAAGTCGTGGCCCGCGGTGCCCAGGCTGTAGTAGCTGCCCCATGCCGCGCGCGACGGGTCGCAGACGCTCTCATGGCTGCCGCCGTCCCAATAGGTGGGCACGTCCATGCGCGCCTTGGCCTGGGACGAGCCGTTGGCTTGGGTTACGTGGAAGGTCGTCGCGGTGCCCGCGGGGGCGTCGTTCCACGAGACGGTGAAGGTGACGCCGTTTTGGCTTGCGGTGGCGGAGTGGACGTAGGTGGTTTGTGACGTGGCGGAGATTGCGGCGGGCGTGGGGTTGGCTTGGGCTCGGAGGG
>JAPJOH010000033.1 GCA_030826265.1 Collinsella aerofaciens | reverse complement strand
AGCTGCGGGAACGGCCTGTCCGCCTAATGTGTTCGGCTGAGATCGGAAATCAACCGGGTTTATCCACTTCGGCCTACCAAAGGGGGAGAGGTTTATTTTGGTCAGCTTTATCGGGTAAAACGGCAAAGGGGCCAGCCTCGGGTTGCAATGAGGTCGGCCCTCTTTGGGGTGCTATGTGTGTATGGCGGTGCGCGGTTTATTGCGATGCGGCCGCCGCGGCGTTTCCGCAGGTAAAACCTGCCAAAATAAACCTATCCCTAAATGGTAGGTTTTAGTGCTTCCCGTTGGCGGAAGCGGCGCCGTTTACGTGATCGCGGGCGTAGATTACGCCGTGGACGATGGCCAGACCGGCGGCATCTGCGGCGCGGGCGCAGGTGTCCTGGAAGCCCTCGGCCTCGCGGGCGCGCAGCTGCTTGAGCACGTAGTCTGCCACGGCCATCTTGCCGGGAGGGTTGCCGATACCGGTGCGGATGCGGCTGAAGTCGCGGCTGCCCATCTTGTCGATGATGGAACGCAGGCCGTTGTGACCGGCATGGCCGCCGCCCACCTTAACACGCACGTCGCCGGCGGGAATATCGAGCTCGTCGTGGATGACGAGCAGCTCCTCGGCCTTGATCTTGTACTCGCGGCAGAGTTTGGAGATGGGCCCGCCCGAGGTGTTCATGTACGACTGCGGCTTGACCAGTACAATCTGGCGCTTGCCGCCCTCTTCCTCGGGATCGTTGATGTTGATGAGCGCGATCTCGGCGCCTGCTTGGTTTTTCCAGTACGTGACGCCGGCCTGACGGGCCAGCTCGTCGATCGCCTTAAAACCGGCGTTGTGGCGGGTCTCGGCATACTCATCGCCAGGGTTGCCAAGTCCGGCAACCATGCGAATCTTAAGCGGCTGTGCAGCTGCCATGTTCATCCTTTCGTTACACAAAAGTTCAATCAACGACAAAGGCTACCACGCCCGCCGAAGGCGAGGCTTTGCTTCAGCGAAATCCCACCAGACAAAAGCGCGGCCGCGGCAGAGCGAGCCGTCGGAACAGAAGAAACCCCCGCGCGACCTTTGCGAAGCAAGGGGGAGCGCGGGGGTTTCTTCTGTTCCGACGGCGATGCGCCGGGTTGCAAGGACGATGCGACTACAGCGCGAAGTCGCCGCCGACGAGCGTGGAGACGGGCTCCTCGTGGTAAACGGCGGAGATGGCCTGAGCGAACTCCTCGGCGACCGAGATGGTCTTGATCTTGCCGCCGACCTCGACGGGAATGGCGTCGGTGACGACGCACTCGACGATCGGGGCGTCGTTCAGACGCTCGATAGCCGGACCGGAGAAGATGCCGTGGGTGGCGCACACGTAGATGTCGCCAGCGCCCATAGCCTTGAGCTCCTTGACGTTGGCGCACAGGGTGCCAGCGGTGTCGATCATGTCGTCATTGATGACGCAGGTCTTGCCCTTGATGTCACCGATGATGCCCATGACCTCGGCGGCGTTGTGGCGCGGACGGCCCTTGTGGGCGATGGCCAGGTCGCAGCCGAGCATGTCGGACAGCTTCTTGGCGGCCTTGGCACGACCCACGTCGGGGGAGACGACAACCAGGTTGTCGGTGTCGAAGTGCATGTCGTTGTAGTACTGGCCAAACAGCGGCAGCGCGGACAGGTGGTTAACCGGGATATCAAAGAAGCCCTGGATCTGACCCTGGTGCAGGTCGAGGGTGATGATGCGGTTGACGCCGGCGCGCTCGAGCAGGTTGGCGACGAGGCGGGCGGTGATGGGCTCGCGCGGGCCGGCCTTGCGGTCCTGGCGGGCATAGCCGTAGTGGGTGATGACGGCGGTGATGGAGCGGGCGGATGCGCGCTTGGCAGCGTCGGTGGCGATGAGCAGCTCCATGAGCATGTCGTTGACGTTGCCGCCGGCCACGGACTGAATCAGGAAGACGTCGGCGCCGCGGACGGTCTCGTCGTAGCGGGCGTAAATCTCACCGTTGGCGAACTGCTTTAGCGTAAGGCCCGAAAGCTCGACCCCAAGGAACTCAGCGATCTTCTGAGCGAGGGGACGGTTGGAGGAACCGGAATACACGCGGATGGACTTGCGCATATTCTCCGACTTCTCGGGATCATTAATCGGCATTACCCTTCTCCTTTATATCGAATGCCATATAGATGCCTTGTTGCATTGTAACCGCGCGGCGGGGTTTATCGAGTCTTGATAACGTCTTTACCGTCAACGGACACGAACCGACCACTCATCCGGCCGCGCAGGTCAGCATAGAAAAAGGAGCCGTCCCCACGGAAGCGGCTCCTTAGATGCTTGGTAAAACGTTATACCTCGTCGTCCTCGTGCAGGCGGCGGCGATAATCGGCGGCCCAGCCCTCAATATTTACCTGACGGGCGCGGCCCAGACCGAGTGCGTCTGCCGGGACCGGCTCGGTGATGACGGAGCCGGCGGCCACGAGCGCGCCGTCGCCAATTTGGGCGGGCGCGACCATCATGGTGTCGGAGCCGATGAAGGCATCCTTGCCGATAACGGTCTTGTGCTTGTGGACGCCGTCGTAGTTGCAGGTGATGGAGCCCGCGCCCACGTTGACGCCGGAGCCCATGGTGGTGTCGCCGATGTAGGACAGGTGGGGCACCTTGGAACCCTCGCCGATCGTGGACTTCTTGATCTCCACGTGCGTGCCGGCCTTGGAACCGTCGAGCATGTGGGTACCCGGGCGCAGGTAGGCGCGCGGGCCGCAGTCGACGCCGTTCTCGATGACGGCCTCGATGGCGATGGTCTCATCGATGGTGCAGCCGCTGCCGACGGTGGTGTCGGTGAGGCGGCTGTTGGGGCCGAGCTGGCACTCCTCGCCCACGGTGACGTGGCCGATCAGGTGCGTCTGCGGCCACACGACGGTGTCGCGGCCGATGGTGGCGTCGGGGCCGATCCAGGCCTGCGTGGGGTCGATGAAGGTAACGCCCTCGGCCATCCAGTGCTCGTTGATGCGGTCGCGCGCGATGGCGGTGAGCTGTGCGAGCTGGATGCGGCTGTTGACGCCCAAGCCGTCGCGGTAGTCGTCACAGTGGAAGATGGAGACCGCCTGGCCGTGACCCTTGAGGATCTCGAGCATGTCGGGCAGGTAGTACTCGGACTGCGCGTTGTCGTTGCCGATCTCGTTGATGTGTGCGGCGAGCTGCGCGCCGTCGAAGGCGTAGCAGCCGGCGTTGCACTCGAGCAGCGTGGCGGCCTGCTCGGGCGTGCAGTCCTTCTGCTCGATGATGCGCTCGATCTGACCATCGGCGCCCAGCTTGATGCGGCCGTAGCCGAAAGGATCGGGCGGGGTCATGGTCATGACGGTGCAGACGAGCTCGCCGGTAGCGACGGTCTGCGCGAACTTGGCGACGGTGTCGGCGGTGATGAGCGGCAAGTCGCCGTTGAGCACGACGACGGGGCCTTGCGTGATGTCGCAGGCCTCGAGCGCGACCTTCACGGCGTGACCGGTGCCCAGGCGCTCGGTCTGCTCGACGCACTCGACCTTGGTGGCGCTGTTGGCGTAGGCGCCGTCGATAAGGGCGCGCATCTCGTCGGCGTGGCTGCCGATGACGACCACGACGCGGCTGCAGCCGGCCTTGATGGTGGCGTCGACGATCCACTGAACCATGGGCTTACCCAGGATCTTGTGCGAAACCTTGCAGTGGTTCGACTTCATGCGGGTGCCCTCGCCGGCAGCGAGGATAATTGCGGTTGCGTCCATGTGATCTCCTGTTACGTTATAGAGACGTGCGTTTGGAAACGATACACGGCGCAATATGATACCGCAGGCATATGTTGAGCGCGTAGCGATTGGTTTGCGGCGGTTGAGGCTTGCGCCGCCGGCGTGGCGTTTGCACTGCTTGCGTGCGGCGTTGGCGGTGCTGCGGAGCTGTCGTTTGAGCGAGGGAACGGGGGTGCCCGTGGACAACATACAAGAGGAGTTTGGCGGCGAGCCCGTCGCGGCGTTCTCGATGTCGCATCCGGCTGTGCCGGCACTCTATATAGTGCTGACGCTGGGGCTCACCATGTTCTCTATGCAGCCGGTGCTGATTGCGCTGTCACTTGCGGGCGGGCTGGCGTATGGATTTGCGACGCGTGGGGCTGCCCGCACGCTGGGCGCGCTTCGCTGGCAGCTGCCGGTGATTTTGATTATCGCGCTGGTCAATCCACTGTTTGGCACCTCGGGCTCGACGGAGCTGTTCCGCATTGGCATGCGCGCGGTGTATCTGGAGAGCATGGTATATGGCCTGTGCATGGGTGGGCTGTTTGTGGCGAGCGTGCTGTGGTTTGAGGCCGCGGCGTCGATGCTCGAATACGACAAGGTGCTCGCGCTGCTGGGTAATGCCGCACCGGTGATCGCGCTCATGATCTCGATGTGCATGAGGCTTATCCCGCAGTTTTTGCGCCGCGGTCGTACGGTGCTGGCGGTGCAGGATGCGATTGACGTGCCGGGGCGCGCGCCGGCCGATCCCGTGCGCTCGCGTCTGCGGGCGTCAAGCGTGTTGATGGGCTGGGGCATGGAAGATTCGCTGGATCGCGCGGACGCGATGCGCTCACGCGGGTGGGGTGCCGCGACGCGTCGTACGACGTATGCGCGGTATCGACTGGGACTCAGCGACGTTGCCGCGCTGGTTGGGCTTGCGCTGTTTGGCGTGGCCACGGCGGCAGTGGCGTGGACCGCGACGACGCAGTATTCGTTTTATCCGCAGCTCTCGGTGCCGGCGCCGTGGCTGGGCTATGTCGTGTACGCTGCCTGGATGGTGCTGCCTTGCGCGTTGCACGCGATTGATGAGAAGAGGTTTGGCTGATGGCTCGGTTGGATAGGGGCCCGGTGTCGGGTGTGGCATATGGCTCGGCCGCGCCGGCGATTGAGGTGCGAGGCCTTAGTTTTGCCTATCCCGGGGCCGAGGCACCGGTGCTCGAGGGGCTTGATTGGCGTGTTTCCCAAGGTGCGTTTGCACTGCTTGTTGGCGGTACCGGTTCGGGCAAGTCGACGCTGCTGTCGCTGCTCAAGCCCGAGATCGCGCCGGTGGGTACGCGCTCCGGCGAGCTGCGCGTGCTGGGCGAGCCCGTCGCCGACATGGATGTGCGGGCATCGGCGGAGCGCGTGGGCTATGTGTTCCAGGATCCCGAGAACCAGATTGTGTGCGAGACCGCGTGGCACGAGATGGCGTTTGGCCTAGAGAATCTGGGCGTGTCGCGCGACGAGATGCGCCGCCGTGTTGCCGAGACCAGCTATTTCTTTGGTCTGGAGGACTGGCTTCATCGCGATACCGACACGCTTTCGGGTGGCCGCAAGCAGCTGCTGTCGCTTGCCGCCGTCCTGGCGCTGCGTCCGCGTGTGCTGCTACTCGACGAGCCCACGTCTCAGCTCGATCCCGTTGCCGAGAAGAATTTTCTGCACGCGCTGTTTCGCGTGAACCGTGAGCTGGGCTGCACGGTTGTTGTGGCTACGCATCAACCGCGGCCGATGCTCGAGTATGCGACGCGTGCGTACCGGATTGAGGGCGGTCGCGTGCGCGAGGTGGCGGATATGGCTTCTTTGGGACGCCGAGAATCGCTGTTTTCCGATGAGATGTTGGGGTGGGGTGCCATCCGATGTGCAAAAAACGGAGTATTCAGCAGGTGTGAGGACAATTTGGGCTCTCTGGAGCCGCCCGGGGACGTATCGAGCGCGAAAAAAAGTTCAGAATTGGACAAATCGTCCGAATTTGTGGCGCAAACGTCGCTCGAGAACGGCTCGGAAGCCTTCCCGCGCACGGATGGAAGCAGAATACTCCAAAAAATGCACGGCGGGTCGGCTACCACCCTGTCGGAAGGCTGGTTTCGCTACGATCGCGCGGGCGGTTGGGTGCTGCGCGGGCTCGACGTTGCGTTTTCGGCCAGTGCGGTGCATGCGATCGTGGGCGGCAACGGATGCGGTAAGTCGACGATGCTCTCGGTGCTGGCGAAGACCGCCAAGCTGCAGCGCGGCCGCATGGTGCGCGGAGCGGCCTCGGCGGCGCTGCTGCCTCAGAATCCCAAAGCATTGCTGGTTGCCGAGACGGTGCGCGACGAGCTGATGGAATGGGCCTCGACCTGCGGATATGACGAGAACTTGGCGCGGGAGCGTGCGGCGCAACTGGGATTGGACGGCCTGGAGACGCGCCACCCTTACGACCTCTCGGGCGGACAGCGCCAGCTGCTTGCGCTGGCAAAGCTGCTGCTGATCGGCCCCGAGCTGCTGCTGCTTGACGAGCCCACGAAGGGCCTTGACCTGGAGAGCCGCCGCATCATCGCCCGCGCCCTGCGTGACCATGCGAAGGCTGGCGGCACCGTCATCATGGCTACGCACGATTTGGACTTTGCCGAGCAGGTAGCCGACGACGTCGCCATGATGTTTGACGGCGAGATTGCCTGCATGGAGCCCCCGGCCGACTTCTTTGCCGACAACGTGTTCTATAGGGCGTGATGGGATGACGGACTGTCGTTTCTCGCGTTTACTCACAAAACTGGAGATCCCGCTGTTGTTGGCGGTGCCGGCGGTGATGGCAGCGGCGTTGCTGGCGGGCGTTGAGCAGGCGGCGCTTGCCATGCTTGTCGTGGTGGCGCTGGTGCTTGCACTGTTCTTTGCGGGTTACGAGGCATCTCGTCCGGGTTTGCGCCAGATTATGCCCACGCTGGTGCTGGCGGCGCTGGCGGCGGCGGGGCGCATCCTGTTTGGGCCCATTCCCGACTTTAAACCGGTGAGCGCCATCGCCATTATCGCGGGGGCGACGCTTGGTCGCCGCAATGGTTTTATGGTTGGCGCGCTGGCGGCGCTGACCAGCAATTTCTTTTTTGGGCAGGGCATGTGGACGCCATGGCAGATGTATGCCTGGGGCCTGGTTGGCTATGTTGGCGGTGCGCTGGCGCATGCCGGTGCGTTCGACCGTGCGGATGGAACCGTGCGCATGCCGGCGCTGATGGCGTACGGCTTTGCTTCGGGTCTGCTGTACGGCGTGGTGATCAACGCGTACGACATTATCGGTTTTGTACAACCGCTCACGTGGGCGGGCGTCGTGGCGCGTCTTGCCACGGCAGTGCCGTTCGATATCACACACGGCCTCGCGACCTGCGTGTTCTTGGCCGCCCTCTACAAGCCTTGGTGTCGACGGATCAACCGCGTTGTCGTGAAATACGGGCTGTAGGGCTGGTTGCGCCGGGGCGTGAATCAATACTTCCGAAGTACCATTTCAAAACTATGCCGGTTTACGGGGCTAGATTAGCGTAGGCCGACCATACCGGCTTTTTTCAAAATAGAGCAAGCCGTTTACCTGAGGTTTTATTATTTCGGAATTGCGTATGGTTGGGGGTTCGCGATTCAGCCCCGTAAACCGGCATAGTTTTGGAATGGCCGGCTGATATGACGGGCATCGTGGCCCTCAGAGAGCCAAATCGATCCGTTTTCCTCCGTCCCCAGACGTCCCCGGGGAATCAGTTGGCGGCGCTTGCCACGAAACTGGCCCATCTACTACGTTTAGCTTGATACCCCCGACCATGACCGCGTTTTACGAAAAACCGCAGGCTTTCTACCTGCGGTTTTCTTTTTGCGTTGTTCGCTGTGGTTGAGGGTAGTGGCTTAAACGTAGTAGATGGGTCAGTTCCGTGGCGGGAGGGCCGCGTGGGTTCCCTCGCGAGGTGAAAATGATCCCTTTTCCTCCGTCCCCAGGGGATCAATTGGGGCTAGAGTTCTAGCGTGAGGGTGACGGGGCAGTGGTCGCTGCCGAAGATGTCGCCGCGGATGCCGGTGTCGCGAACGTTGGCGGCGATTGCGTCGCTTACCAGGAAGTAGTCGATGCGCCAGCCGGCGTTGTTCTTGCGGGCATTAAAGCGATAGCTCCACCAGCTGTAGACGCCCTCAACGTCCGGATTAGCCGTGCGCCAGGTATCGGTAAAGCCGGCGTTGAGCAGCTCGGTAAACTTACCGCGCTCTTCGTCCGAAAAGCCTGCGTTGCCGCGGTTGGACTTGGGGTTCTTAAGGTCGATCTCTTCGTGCGCCACGTTAAAGTCGCCGCAGGTTACGACGGGCTTGCCGGTTTCGTGCTCAAGCGCGCCCAAAAAGCCGCGATAGGCATCGTCCCAGGCCATACGCACGTCGATGCGCGCGAGCTCATTTTGCGCGTTGGGCGTATAGACGTCGACAAACCAAAACTTGTCGAACTCGAGCGCACAGACGCGGCCCTCGGTTGCGGCTTGGGCAACGAGCTCGGCGGCCTCGCCCTCGCCGGCGTAGGGCAGCAGCGCGTCGGCGCGCAGCACGCGTAGCGGCTCCTGGCGGCTAAAGACCGCGGTGCCCGAATAGCCTTTGCGCTCGGCGTAGCTCCAGGTTTGGTGATAGCCGGGCAGGTCAATATCGACCTGGCCCTCCTGCAGCTTGGTCTCTTGCAACGCCAGGATATCGACGTCGAGTTCTTGCGCGATCTGGATAAAGCTCGGGTCCTTTTTGAGCACGGCGCGCAGGCCGTTTACGTTCCACGAGGCGAAAGTGTAAGTCTGAGGCATGGTGTCCTTTCGACGGGGTTGGCAGGCTTAAGATTAGCGCAACAGGGGCGGTGGTGGGCACCGCGCGTGCTGACCCAAAGGCCGCATGCTGGGACATCGCCCGACGCTGCCCGACCAACAAGGACGGAGGACTCATATGACGCAGGCGATAACGGACTCCAAACAGGCCTCCGCCGCGCTGGCGGAGCTGTTCGGCACCCACAAGCGCGTGGTCTTCTTTGGCGGCGCGGGCGTTTCCACGGCGAGTGGCATCCCCGATTTCCGCAGCGTGGACGGCCTATATCACCAACAGTTTGCCTACCCGCCCGAGACCATGCTCTCGCATGGCTTTTACGAGGTGCACCCGGCCGAGTTCTTCGACTTCTACCGCACCAAGATGATCGCGCTTGGCGCCAAGCCCAACCGCTGTCACACCAAGCTGGCCGAGCTGGAGCGCGCCGGCAAGCTAAATGCCGTGGTGACGCAAAACATTGACGGCCTGCATCAGATGGCCGGCTCACAGCGCGTGTTCGAGCTGCACGGATCGGTCCATCGCAACATTTGCCAGTCGTGCGGCGCGGTCTATAGCGCCGAGTGGATTTGCTCGCGCGAGCACGAGGACGCCGCGGGCGTGCCCGTGTGCCCCGCGTGCGGCGGGCGCATCAAGCCCGATGTGGTGCTCTACGAGGAGCCGCTCGATGAGCATGTGCTGACCGGCGCCGTTGCCGCCATCGCCGCGGCCGATGCCCTCATTGTGGGCGGGACCTCGCTCGTGGTGTATCCGGCGGCGGGCCTTACGCGTTACTTTACCGGCGATACGCTGGCCATTTGCAATCTTGCTCCCACCGATCAGGATGCAAATGCCGACCTGCTGATTTCTTGCGACATCGCGGCCGCGTTTGCGTTCTAGCCCGCGCGCGCGGATACAATAGAAAGACTGAGTGCAAAGCGACCCCGCCGCCAGCTCCCCAAGCTCGGCGGCGTGGGCATTTTAGGAGGATGTTCATGGCGAACGACAGCAAGACATGGCGGTGCGGAAAGTACGAGCTCAGCTTTGACCGTCCGCGCATCATGGGCGTCCTCAACGTGACGCCCGATTCGTTTAGCGATGGCGGGGAGCACTTCGACCCGGACGCCGCCATCGAGTACGGCCTAGCGATGCTCGACGCCGGCGCCGACATCATCGACGTGGGCGGCGAGTCCACGCGCCCTGGTTTTACCCCGGTCAACCCCGACGAGGAGGCTCGCCGCGTGCTGCCCGTGGTTCGCGCGCTGGCCAAGGAGGGCGCCATCGTCTCGATCGACACGCGTCATGTGGCGGTTGCCAAGGCGGCCGTGCGCTGCGGCGCCTCGATCGTCAACGACGTGACCGGCTTCACCGATCCCAAGATGGTCGAGTTTGTTAAGACGAGCACCTGCGGCGTCATCGTGATGCATGCCGGCGAGGTCGCCGCGCCCACCCGCACGCACGCAACGGTGCAGCTCGATACCTCGGCAGCGGCGTTTGTTGCCGAGAAGGCGCGCGAGGCGGCTGCCGAGGCCGCGCGTGAGGCCGAGAAGCCGGCTCGCCGCCGTCGCGGCAAGTTGCTGGGTGAGCCTAAGTCGGAGGCCAAGCTTCCGGGCGGCGTGGTGCAGCCCTCGTTGCCGTTTGGCGAACCGGAGCCCACGTCCGAGCCTGCAAGTGAGCAGGAGACGCCCGCCGCCGAGCAGACTGCTGCCGCCGAGACCGTCGCGCCCGCGCCCGCAGCCACCGAGGCCGCATCGGAGTCCAATGACCGCCTGGCCGCCATGATGCGCCGCAGTGCCCGCCGTGAGGAGGCCTATGTGCCCACCTCGCAGCTTCGCCGCTTTACCCTGCCCGATTCGGCGCCCATCATGCGCCGCGTCATGGGCTTTCTGTCCGACCAGGCCCGCACGCTCATCCATGCCGGCGTGTCGCGCGACCGCATCTGCATTGATCCTGGCCCGGGCTTTGGTAAGTCGGCTAACGAGGACATCGTCATCCAGCGCGAGACTGCCAAGATGGCGTCACTGGGCTATCCGCTCATGTGCGCCGTGTCGCGCAAGCGCTTTGTGGGCGCCGTCTCGGGTGTGACCGAGGCCGCCGAGCGCGATGCCGCTACGTTTGGCGTGTGCCTGGGCGCCATCCAGGCCGGTGCCAACATCGTGCGCGTGCACGACGCCGCGGGTTTTGCGCAGTTCCTGAACGGCTACTGGGCGGTTGCCAAGCCGCAGCCGCGCCGCGCGTTTGTGGCCGTGGGCTCCAACCTGGGGCATCGCTGCGACAACATCCGCGCCGCACGCGAGATGATCGCCGAGATTCCACTCACCTGCGTGTCCAACTCCTCCAAGATTTACGAGAGCGAGCCGGCCTACGAGACGCGCCAGGACGCGTTTGCCAACGCCGTCATCGAGATCAAGACCGAGCTGGCGCCGCTGGTGCTGCTCGACGAGCTCATGAAGATCGAGGCCGAGCTGGGGCGCGACCGCTCCAAAAAGGCCAAGGCCAACGGTCCGCGCACCATCGACCTGGACCTGCTGTGGATGGACGGCGAGACCCACGGCGGCAAAAAGCTGCGCCTGCCGCATCCTCTCATTGGCGAGCGCGACTTTGTGCTGGTGCCGCTCGAGGACCTGATGCACGACCCGGCGCGGTTCTTCCGCTACAACGGTGTCGAGGTCAAGGAGCCCGAGGATCGCGTGGGCCATATCGTGGGCGAATTGGGGCGTATGTAGATGATCGAGATGAATGCTGTTGCCGCCGGTACCGAGCTCGACGCGGCGCGTGACGCGGGCCGCGAGGGCGTGTCCGCGGGCTGGTGCGCGTGGAGTGCGGGCGATGCATCGCTGACGTTTTCGCTGGTTGTGCGCCCCGATGTGAACATGCATGCCTTCCATGGCCTGCCGTTTGTGGCCGCGATGGGCATGATGGACGCGCTCGTGGGCACGGCTTCGACGCCGGGGTTGGGCCTTGCCGGTAAGGTGGGTATCCAGTGGCCGAGCGACATTGTGTGCGGCGCGCCCGCGTTTGAGACGTCGTTCGCGCGCGTCGCCGTCAACGGTGGTGCCGGTGCTGCGGGCATGTTCGGTGCCGTGACGGTGGATATTGAGCATTCGGCGTTGAGCGAGCTTGGTGTGGACGTAGCTGACGAAGCGCTGGTCGAGGCGTTGGCCGTCGCCGTGCTGACCCGTGTGGACACCTGGGCGGTTGTTGCCAACACGCCGCAAGGCGCCGCAGGCCCGCTGGCTCCCGTGCTGGGCGAGTATTTCGACATGGTACCGCTGCTGGGCCGCCAAGTTGCGGCGGTGTCGCCCAACGGCTTGCCGCTTGCGGTCGGTGTGTTTGCGGGCCTGGACATCTGGGGCCGCGCGACCATCAAGACCGATGCCGGCGAGCAAGAGTTTCCGCCCGAGGCCGTACGAATTCGCGGGCTGTAGCGCGAGGCGCCAGCGCTCAAAGACAACGATGACAACAAGACCCTCCTCGGCCTGTGCCGGGGAGGGTTTCGCCTATCTGGGGAATGGGTTGCCAGCGCCCTATTCCTCAAAATTGAAAATTATTCAGTTTTGAGGAATAGGCTTGGCGAGCATTTGCGGGGACTGTGGCATCGGGCGTGCTCGACTTAAGCCCCTGTCCTACCCTAGCTCCTGCATGCGGTGGTAGATTTCGCAGATGCCTTTGATGGTGAGCTGTCCGTCGACCACATCGAAGGCATCGGTCGAATCGGCGACGATGCTGGCGAGACCGCCCGTGGCGATAACGGTGGCATCCTCGCGGCCCAGCTCGCGCTTCATGCGCGCGACCAGGCCCTCGGCCATGGCGGCGGCGCCCGTTACGGCGCCGACCTTGATGCATTCCTCGGTGTCGCGGCCGATGGCGTGCTCGGGTGCCTCGAGCGGCACGCTGGCGAGCTTGGCGGCGCGGGCGGCAAGCGCGTCCATGGAGATGCGGATGCCCGGCGCGATCGCTCCGCCAATGTAATAACCGTCCTCATCGATGACGTCGATATTGGTCGCGGTGCCAAAGTCCACCACGATTGCCGGCGCGCCGTAGAAAGTCTCGGCCGCAACGGCGTTGGCGACGCGATCGGCACCTACGGCCTGGGGGCGCGCCGCGCGCAGCTTGGTCACCGCGGCCGTCTGCGGCCCGATGACGATGGCGTCCGCGGCAATGCGGTCGGCCACGGCGTGCCACTCGCGCGAGAGCTGCGGCACCACGCCCGCAAAGGCGATCGCGTCGACCGCATCGAGCGAAAGGCCGTACATCTTAAAGAAACCCATCAGGCGCACATGGATCTCGTCGGCGGTATAGGAGCGGTCGGTGGGCATGCGCCACGACTGCACCAGCTCGTCTCCGTCAAACAGGCCCATGGCCGTCTGCGTGTTTCCCATATCGATAGCGAGCAGCATGTCTACTCCCGGTGTCGGCATAAAAGGACGCGCACCATTGTATACGTGCCGTCGACGGCGCTCGGCTGCGATTCGTTTACGGTGATAGGGGCTGAGGGGTTTAAATATGAAGGAATTATGCTCTACGAGATTTTCCTTGCCGTTTACCGAACTCCCGCGTAATATTCTTTCTAGCGCACATGAGGCGCCCAGACATTGCGGGGTGGAGCAGTCTGGTAGCTCGCCGGGCTCATAACCCGGAGGTCGTAGGTTCAAATCCTGCCCCCGCGACCAAGAACTTGCAGCTCGTCGGCCTAGCCGGCGAGCTTTTTTGTTATTCCGGGACTGTGTTTTCGGTCCAATTCTCGGCCTCTCAAACAAAATCTCGATCTGTAACATCTAGACCCGATTTGGGCGGCTTGGTGTTACAGATCGAGATATACCGGTGGGTTGGGTCGTGTTTGTCTAAATCTGTAACACGAGGGACGGATTTTGCCGAGTAACTGTTACAGATTTAGATTTTCTAGCAGGCGGGTTTGGTTTGTCTCGATCTGTAACAGATAGGGGCCAAAAGTGGGTCTAGCTGTTACAGATTGAGATTGTTGAGGTTGGGTCGAGGGGAATATCTCGATCTGTAACAGTAAGACCCGGTTTTGCCGAGTAACTGTTACAGATTGAGACGAACCGACGGGCCGCTCTGCCCCATCCACCTGCCGCCACCTGATATTCGCCGATTTCCGTTGTGCCGCCGTGCTCCCATGCCATATCCTCTAGACAACTACGCGGCATCATCGCCGCCGCGCCTACAAGAGAGGAATGTCCATGACCACACCTGCATCCAAGCTGCTCCAGCCCATTACGGTTGGCCCCCTTGAGCTCAAGAACCGCATTATGTTTCCGCCGCTGACCACCGGCTACGAGGAGCGTGACGGTTCCATCGGCGAGCGCAGCCTGGCTTTTTACGAGCGCTTGGCCCGTGGCGGCGTGAGCTACATCGTCATCGGCGACGTTGCTCCCGTCATGACCGCAAGCCCCACGCCCAAGCTGGCAACCGACGCCCAGATCCCCACGTTTAAGGCGCTGGCCGATGCCGTCCACAAGCACGGCGCCAAGGTCGCGCTGCAGCTGTTCCACCCCGAGTACGATGTGCCCGGTGTCGGCCGCATGGTCATGGGCTCCATGGCTGCCGCCAAGGCCGCGCAGGAGGCCAAGGCCGCCGGCGACGAGGAGACCTTTGCCGCCAAGATGGCCGAGTCCAACGAGATCCGCAACCAGGCCTACGCCAAGCTGCATCACGACATGCAGCACTTTGTGAACGAGGCGAGCGTAGAGCAACTCACCCAGATCAAGGAGGCCATCGCTGCCTCGGCCGCCCGTGCGCAGCAGGCCGGCATCGACGCCATCGAGGTCCACGGCGATCGTCTGGTGGGTTCGCTGTGCTCGGCCATCCTCAACCAGCGCACCGACGAGTACGGCGGCTCGTTCGAGAACCGCGTTCGCTACGCGCTGGAGGTCGTCGCTGCCATTAAGGAAGCCGCGCCGCAGCTGATGGTGGAGTACAAGCTCCCCGTGATCATGGAGAACCCCGACGGCACGCCGCGCGGCAAGGGCGGCCTGCAGCCCGACGAGGCCTGCGAGTTCGCCAAGCTGCTCGAGGGCGCGGGCATCGATATGATCCAGGTCGCACAGGCCAACCACACCGGCAACATGGGCGACACCATTCCGCCCATGGGCGCCATGCCCTACAACTGGACGCTGCCCGTGGCCGAGCGCGTCAAGGCCCTGGTCTCCGTGCCGGTGGCAACCGTGGGCCGCGTGGTTTCGGTCGAGGCCGGCGAGAAGATTCTGGAAGACGGCGCCGCCGACATCATCGCCTATGGCCGCTCGCTCATGTGCGACCCCGACATTGCGCTGAAGGCCGCCACGGGTGAGCCCATCCGCGAGTGCCTCAACTGCAACAAGGGTTGCGTCGATGCGATTCAAAACCGCAAGTACATTTCGTGCGTGCTCAATGCCGAGAACGGCGACGAGGCGACCATCGCCATCAAGCCGGGCGAGGGCGACAAGAAGATCGCCGTGGTGGGCGGTGGCATCGCCGGCCTGGAGGCCGCACGCGTGGCGGCCAAGCGCGGCTACGACGTGACCATCTACGAGGCGAGCGATCACTTGGGCGGCCAGATTGTGCTGGCGGCTGCGCCTCCGCGCAAGGACGAGATCATGCGCTCGGTCGAGTACTACGAGAAGATTCTGCCTGGCCTGGGCGTGAAGGTTGAGCTCAGCCATGCCGCTACCGCTGAGGACCTCAACGCCGCCGACGCTGCGATTGTGGCCGTGGGCGCACACGACGTGGTCATCCCCGTTCCGGGCGCCGACTCGGACAAGGTCGTCTCGAGCTGGGACGTGCTGGCCGGCAAGGTAGAGCTCAGCGGGCGCGTCGCCGTTATTGGCGGTGGCCTGGTGGGCACCGAGACTGCCGAGTACCTGCTGCAGCACGGCTGCGAGGTGGCGATTGTGGAGATGCTCGACAAGATTGCCGCGGGCGAGTCCGAGACCATTCTGCCGCTGATTATGAGCGACTTTGCCGAGCACAACGTGGAGCAGCACGTGAAGACCCGCCTGACCGCCATTACCGACGAGGGCGTGGAGGCCGTGCGCACTACCGAGGACGGCGCCGAGGAGCCGGTGAAGATCGCCTGCGATTACGTGGTGATGGCCGTGGGCTCCAAGGCCAACGCGTTTGACCTGGACGGCGTGACGGTGCCCGTGACCTGCGTGGGCGACTGCTCGGGCGAGCGCACCGCCGACATTGCGAGCGCCATTCGCACGGCGTATCACGCGGCCAACGAGCTGTAGTTGAACATCGCGGCCAGGCGGGACGGTAGCACGGATCCGTTTCGCCCGGCTGTGTCCCGTCGGGTGTCAATCGGTGCGGGGCCTGCAAGCGCAGCAGGTCCCGCCCTTTTGTTTTGCTCCGGTGGATGGCAATGCGCGGTAATCATGAGGAGTGAGGACGTCTACTGCCTTGCAGATCACTCAAAATTATTGGGGGAGGGGTTAATAACTATATCCTCTATACCAAAGGACATAAAGAGATGCCAATTTTGTTGACAAGCGAATGACGATTAGCTGCGAGTCGGCTACCAGCGTAAATAATCGATAAAGAAATGTCGTAATTTGGTGCCAAATGCCCAGATAACGCCGCGTCTATTTTAATTAACTGCTTTGAGCAAACAGTAAAATGCTACTATCTAACTTGCACGTAAGAAAGCAGATTAACGGTTAAGGCTAAGAAGTGGCAGGTATGTCGGAAGCAACTAGGACTCGCACGCATGCGCCCGAGGTTAGGCAGCGCGCCGTCGAGATCCTCCAAGAGGGGGTCGGTCATCGCGCCCTCGCCGCGGAGCTTGGCATTCCCCAAGCCACGGCTCGTCAGTGGGCCCGCGCGTATGCCGTGGGCGGTACCGACGCCGTTCTCAATGCCGGTTCGCATCATCACACCTATTCATACGAAGTTAAGCTCGCCGTGGTCAAGGATCGCTTGGAAAACGGCTTAACGGTTCGCGAGGCCATGATCAAGCACAAGATTCCCAGCGAGTCTTCGGTCAAGGCTTGGTGCCGTCAGTACCGCGAGAGCGGTGAGTCCGCACTGGTCGATAAGCCGCGCGGTCGCAAGCCGCGCGTTAAAAAGGCGGAATAGCGAACGGGATGGTGCGCCCACAGGGGCGCATTTTTCTTGCCGTCCCTCTGCTCCAAAGCGGACGTGCCCTTGCCCCGTACGTCTAAAACTCCCCAGTTGACCGAAAATCTACCGCCGCTACTCCTCAATTGAGCTATAACGTTAAACAATTGCAGCGTTTTTGCACGGGGGAGTGATGGTATGACGCTACTGTATTTCCTTACCCTGTTTCCGCTGGTACCGGCGCTGGGCATGCTGCTCGCGCGCGGTGACCGCGCCCGCGATGCGGTGGGGCTTGTAGGCTCCGGCATTATTATGGCGGTGACAGTTGTAGTCGCCGTCATGTTTTTTGGCACGGGTCCGCAGAGCTTTGAGGTTGCCCCCGGCACTTCGCATGTGCTCTCGATCATCAGCTCCGTCATCGACGTCATCCTGTGCACCGTCATCCTGTACAACGCGTACAAATATAGGAACGCGCTCACCACGGTGCTCGGCATAGTCCAGCTGGTGGGCTCGGTCGCCTTTGCAGCCATGACGCTGCCCGCGGCCGAAGCCGTCACGGCGACGCCGCTCTACCTGGACTACATGAGTGTGATCATGGTCCTCGTCGTCGGTATCGTCGGCAGCCTAATCTGCGTGTATGCCCTGGGCTACATGAAGGACTTCCAGGCTCATGACGAGCACGAGGCCGCGCTGCGCGGGCAGACCGCGCCCGACCGTCGCCCGCAGTTCCTGGCACTTATGTTCCTGTTTCTCTCGGCCATGTTCGTCATCGTGACGAGCGACAACCTTGAGTGGCTGTTCTGCGGCTGGGAAATCACCACCGTGTGCTCGTTCCTCATGATTGGCTACACGCGCACGCCCGAGGCCATCAAAAACGCCTTTACCCAGATCATCCTTAACATGCTGGGCGGTATCGCGTTTTTGGCGGGCCTTATGTTTCTGCACGTTAACGGCATGCCGCTGACCATCTCGGGCATGATCGAGCTTTCCGGCGCCGGCACCGCGCAATCCGCACTGCTGGTGATGCCGGTCATCCTGTTGTCGCTCGCCGCACTCACCAAGGCCGCGCAGATGCCGTTTCACACCTGGCTGCTCGGCGCCATGGTTGCCCCCACGCCCACGAGCGCCCTGCTGCACTCGTCAACCATGGTCAAGGCCGGCGTGTTCCTAATGGTCAAGCTCAGCCCGCTCTATGCCATCTATCCCGTGACCGGCTTTATGGTCACGAGTGTGGGTGCCATCACGTTTTTGCTCGCTGCCCTCATGGCCATCTCGCAGAGCAACGCCAAACGCGTGCTCGCGTACTCCACCATTTCCAACTTGGGCCTCATTAGTGCCTGCTTGGGTGTCGGTGCGCCCGAGGCCGTATGGGCGGCCATCTTCCTGATCCTGTTCCACACGGTGGCCAAGTCGCTGCTGTTCCTGTGCGTGGGCACGGCCGAGCATCATATCGGCAGCCGCGATATTGAGGACATGGACGGTATGTTCAGCCGCATGCCGCACCTGACGCGCCTGATGATGCTGGGCATCATGGGCATGTTTGTGGCGCCGTTTGGCATGCTCGTGTCCAAGTGGGGCGCCCTGGTGGCGTTCGCGCAGACCGGCAACGTGCTCATGATTATGGTGCTTGCCTTTGGCTCAGCCGCGACGTTCTTCTTCTGGGGCAAGTGGCTTGCCAAGCTTTCGGGCGTCGATCCCACGGCTCAAAACGTTGAGGTCAATGTCCATAAGACCGAGTGGATGGCGCTCAACACCATCGCCGCGCTGCTGATTCTGTGCTGCGTGGCGTTCCCGGTTATCTCGAGCGGTCTGGTGTCGCCTTACTTGGCCATGGTGTTTGGCCGCGTGCCGTACGTTATTGGCAAGGACGCCATGTACCTGATGGTGGTTATCGTGGCGTTTATCGCCGTGGTGCTGCTGACTTCATTCCGAGTGAGCAACAAACCGCATGTAAACGTATATCTTTCGGGCGTGGGAACCGACAAATATCGCCATTTCCGCGGCTCGATGGGGCACGAGGTGAAGGCCGAAAAGCGCAATTGGTACTCGGAGGACGCCCTTGGCGAGAAGCGTATTGGCCCCGCGGGTAGCGTCGTGTGCTGCAGCATCATCTTGTTTGCGCTGCTGTGTTGCGCGTGGATTGGGCCCGAGCGACTTGCCATGAGCGCGCCCTCGGTGTTGCGCGGCAAGTATTTTGAAGGTTCGGGCGTCGTGGGCATCTTTATTGGTACCGTGGCGTTTGCCTTGCTGGCGCCGCTTGTGGGTGGCCTGATCGACGGCATCGACCGCAAGCTGTCCGCCCGTATGCAGGGCCGCGTGGGTCCGCGCCTGCTCCAGCCTTTCTACGACGTTGCCAAGCTGCTGCGCAAAGCCCCTGCCAGCGTAAACACCATGGATGACACCTATATGGCATGCGCGCTCATCTTCACCGTCGTGGGCGGCGGCATCTTTGTGTCGGGCTCCAACACGCTGCTGTGCGCCTTTATGGTGACCCTCGCCGCGATCTTTGTGGTGCTGGCGTCCGCCTCGACGCAAAGCCCGTTTGCCCAGGTCGGCGCCGACCGTGAGTTGCTGCAGGTTATGAGTTACGAGCCCGCCGTTCTGCTGATGAGCGTGGGCCTGTACCTTGCCACCGACAGCTTCGATTCCATCGCCGTGACGGGGCAGTCGGTCCCCATCATCGTGTACAGCGCGCCCATTTTCCTCGCGCTGCTCGCGGTGCTTACCATCAAGCTGCGCAAGTCGCCGTTCGATCTTTCGTACTCGCATCACGCGCATCAGGAGATCGTCCAGGGCGTCGCCACCGAGATGAGCGGTGGCACGCTGGCCAAGATGACCCTTATGCACTGGTGCGAGACCGTGCTGTTTTTGATGTGGGTGGGCATGTTCTTTGTCTGGGACAACCCGGTGAGCTGGGTGGTCGCCCTGGTCGTGATGGCTGCGACGTATTTTGTCGAGGTGCTGATCGACAACACCTTCGCGCGCAGCACCTGGCGCAGCTGCTTTAGGCTCGGATGGGGCGTGGCGCTGGTGTTTGGCCTGCTCAACCTTATGCCCATCCTCGTCGATGTGTTTATTTAGGAGGCGGCATCCATGGATCATAAAATGTCGCGCTCGCCGTGGGTTATTCATTACGACGGCTCGAGTTGCAACGGATGCGATATCGAGGTGCTGGCCTCGCTTACCCCACTGTTTGATGCGGAGCGTTTTGGTGTGGTCAACACCGGCAACCCCAAGCATGCGGACATCTTTTTGGTGACGGGGTCGGTCAATGCCCAGAACCTGCCTGTCGTGCGCCAGATCTACAATCAGATGCTCGAGCCCAAGTGCGTGGTGGCGTGCGGTATCTGCGCGTGCTCGGGCGGCGTGTTCCGCGATGCCTATAACGTGATCGGCGGCGTGGACCGCGCGATTCCCGTGGACGTGTACGCGCCCGGGTGCGCCATTCGCCCCGAGACGGTGATCGATGCCATCGTGGAGGCATGCGGCATCCTGGACCAGAAGGAGGCCGTGATGAGCGCCGGCGGTGACCCGCTTACCGTGGGCGGCGCTGCTACCTGGGATGGCGGCGTCGAGTTGGGCGAGGACGGGTTCGTGGCTGCAGCTGGGGCCGGGGCCGGGGCCGTCGCCGGTGACGGCGTCGAGGTCAACGTGTCCACCAGGTCCGCCGCGCCCGCCGCTGCAAAGGAGGCCGAGTAATGCAAAAGGCTATCTATACCATCGTCGGGATCGACGAGCTCCTGTCGCATGTCCAGGCGCTCAAGGGCGTTGGCGCGCGCTTTGTGCAGATGCACGCCGAACGCAACGTCGACGACGGCACGTATCGCCTGGTCTATACATTTATCAACGTTCGTGCTGCTCAGGAGCATATTGTGCAGGACGGCAACTATGCGATCGAAAACCTGGTGGTTGAGGGAATTGATCAGTACCAGGAGATTCCGTCTATCAGTTCGTACTATCCGGCGGTATTCCCGTTTGAAAACGAGGCCCACGACCTGTTTGGTCTTGCCATTACCGACATGCAGATCGACTTTAAGGGCTTTTTCTACCAGGTCTCGACTGCCGAGCCCATGAGCGTTATCACGCCCGAGGTGAAGGCCGCGCGCGAGAAAGCCATGAAGATCCGTGCGGCTGCCGAGGCCAAGGCGCGCAAGGTCGCGGCCGAGAAGGCCGCCACGGCTGCGGCTGCTGCAGGGGAAGGCGCTGCGAGCGCCGGCGATGACGCGGGCGTCGCTGCTCAGCCCGCTGCGACTGCCGGCTCCGATGCCCAGCATGACGATGCCGCTGCCAAGGCCGCGCTCAAGGCTGCCGAGATGGAGGCAAAGCTCGCTGCCATGGATCCCGAGAAAGCGGCCAAGGTCCGCGCGGCGCTTGCCGCCAAGGCCGCCCGCGACAAGCAGAAAAAGGAGGCGTAAGGTCCATGGCTCATCGCTCCGTAATTCCGTTTGGCCCGCAGCACCCGGTGCTGCCCGAGCCGCTTCATCTGGACCTAGTGATCGAGGACGACCGCGTCATCGAAGCAATTCCGCAGATCGGCTTTGTGCACCGCGGACTCGAGAAGCTCACCGAAAAGCGCGATATGCATCAGTTTGGCTACATCGCCGAGCGCATCTGCGGCATCTGCGCCGTGGGCCATAGCTGTGGCTACGCCAGCGCCTGCGAGCGCATGCTCGGCATCGAGGTGCCTGGTCGCGTGCAGTATATCCGCACCATTCTGCATGAGCTTTCGCGCATTCACTCGCACCTGCTGTGGCTGGGCCTGCTCGCCGATGCCTTTGGCTTTGAGGCGCTGTTCTATCGTTCGTGGACGCTGCGCGAGCAGATTCTCAAGATCTTTGAGAGCACTTGCGGCGGTCGCGTGATTCTGTCGATTAACGAGATTGGCGGCCTTAAACACGACATTGAGGATTCCGAGCTGGCGGGTATTGTCCAGACGCTCGACGCTATGCGCCCTGACTACGAGGCCGTGGTGCATACATTTTTGGACGACAATAGCTGCGGCGAGCGCCTGCATAGCGTGGGCGTGATCAGCAAGAAGGACGCGCTGGATCTGTCGATGGTCGGCCCGTTCGGTCGCGCCTCGGGCGTGGATTATGACGTGCGCATGTTCGGTGACGGTGCCTATGCGGACTTGGCTGCGTTTGAGCCGATTGTTGCCACCGATGGCGACTGTTATGCCCGCTGCCAGGTGCGTTGTGCCGAGGTTACGCAGGCCATGGACATTATCAAGGAGCTTGTCGGCAAGATTCCGCACGACGGTATCGGCGGGCGTACCAAGCTCACGCCGGCCGACGGCGCGCGCGGCGAGGTTGTGATTGAACAGCCGCGCGGCGAGGCATATTACTATGTGCGCGGTAACGGCACCAAGAACCTGGACCGTTTCCGCGTGCGCACGCCGACGTCGCAGAACCTGGCGGGTCTGACGCATGCGCTGCAGGGCGTGCTCCTTGCTAACGTGCCCATGATTATCCTGACCATCGACCCCTGCATTAGCTGCACGGAAAGGTAGGCGCGGCATGAGTTTACTGACATTTGCCAAGACGGCCTTGGGCTCTATGGTCAAGCAGCCGGTAACGGTGTGCTATCCGCAGGAGAAGCTCGCGGCACCCGAGCGCCTGCGCGGGCATATCGTTAACGACATGAACGTGTGCATCTGCTGTGGCATGTGCGCGCGCCGCTGCCCGGCGGGCGCACTCGCGGTCGATCGCAAGGGCGGAACGTGGTCGATCGACCCGTATGCCTGTGTGGTGTGCGGCGAGTGCATCGAAAGCTGTCCTAAACACTGCCTGAGCATGGACACCGCGCGCACTCCAGTCGCGGCGGACAAGACTCCCACAGTAGAAACCAAGCCGGAATAGCGTTGGGATGGGGCTGGTATAGCGCTGGAATAGGGGCCGGTGGGGCAAAAATGCCCCACCGGCCCCGCGCTTAAACGCGCGGTTGGGCTGCCACGAACAAAACTATGCCGGATTACGGGGCTGGATTGCGAATCCCCAACCATACAGAAAATCGAAAAACAAAACCGCAGGTAGATAGCCTGCCGTTTTTCAAAAAAAGGCTGTATGGATGAGGACTCCGACTTTAGCCCCGTAATCCGGCATAGTTTTGAAATAGCACCATATCCGTAGCAGCCCTTGATCTCCCGTGGACAGAGGGAAACGGATCATTTTTGCCTCACGAGGGCTGCCGCGTGACCCGTCTGCCACGAAATGGGCCTATCTACTACGTTTAGGCGGCAGTCCTCGACCACGTCAAGTAATGCGAAATGAAAACCGACGCTCCTATAAGTTGTCAAGAGGCAGTTTGCGGGAGCGCTCTCTCC
>JAPJOH010000032.1 GCA_030826265.1 Collinsella aerofaciens | reverse complement strand
AAGACGATATGAGAAAGCCATTTGGGTCGCCTCCCCCGCGGCGCAGCTTCTTTCCGCGGGCTCGGGGTGCCACAATGGGCTTTGAGTATCGGCCCGTGCGGTAGCCCTTACCGCACCTGCGGGGAGGAGGCTTCCCATGCCCCATGTTACCTCCATCGGCCTGGACGTCCACGCGCGATCGGTCGCCGCGGCGGCGTTCAACCCCTTCACCGGCGAGGTGGTGCACCGTGACTTCGGGACGGACGCCGCCGAGATCGCCGAGTGGGCGCTCGGGTTCGAGGAGCCCAGGGCCTGCTACGAGAGCGGCCCCACCGGCTTCCACATGGCGCGCGAGCTGCGCGCGCTCGGCCTCGACTGCGCCGTGGCCGCCGTCTCCAAGATGCAGAGGCCGGCGGCGGACGCCCGGCGCAAGAACGACCGGCGCGACGCCGAGTTCATCGCCCGCATGCTCGCCACCCACAACATCGTCGAGGTCCCGCTGCCCGACATGGCGGTCGAGGCCGCCCGGGACCTCGACCGCGCCCTCGACGACGCGACCCGCGAGCTCCGCCGCTCGAGGCAGCGTCTCAACATGTTCCTGATCAGGCTGGGCCACGTCTGGGACGAGCGCAACGCCGACGGGGCGAGGAAGGGATCCTGGACGCGCGCCCACTGGAGGTGGGTCTCGGAGATCAGGCTCGAGGGGCCGCAGCGCGACGCGCTGGAGTACTACGTCACGGCCGCCCGCTGCGCGGAGTCGGACAGGCGGCAGCTCGAGAGGAGGGTCGTCGCGCTGGCGGGCACCGACCGCTGGCGGGCGACGGTGGAGGCGCTGTCCTGCATCAAGGGTGTCGACACCCTGACGGCCTTCAGGCTCGCGGCGGAGGCCGGGTCCTTCAGCAGGTTCCGCTCGGCGCCGGCCTTCGCGAGCTGGTGCGGGCTCATCCCGTCGGAGCGCTCGAGCGGCGAGTCCGAGCGGCGCGGCGGGATAACCAAGGCCGGCAACGCGCTCGCGCGCACGGCGCTCATAGAGTCCGCATGGCACTACTCCACGTGCTCCCCGAGGCCCAAGGCCCCAGCCCCCGGCACCGACGTGCCCCCGGTGATACGCTCGAGGGCGGACGACTGCACCGCCAGGCTCCACCGCCGCCGAGAGGCGCTGGCCGCGGCGGGCAAGAGCGCGTGCAAGGCCAACGCCGCCGTGGCGCGCGAGCTCGCCTGCTGGGTCTGGGAGATCGGGTGCAGGTCCGAGGGGACCGTCCTCTAGCGGCCGGCGACAACCGACTCCCGCCGGGAGGGCCCGCGCCTCGACGCATCGCCGGCGCGAGTTCACGACCTTTTTGATGGGCAGCCCCCGGGCCGCGCCCGACAAAAGACTGGATTCGTACGATAGCGCCGGACGGAGAATCGAAATGCGGTGGGGTGCGCGGACATACCGGGCTGACCGCCGGAAGCGCACCCGCAAGAGCCCGCGGATATTAGCTTGCCAGGCAAGCGTCGACTAAGCCATGCAGCGTGCGCGGGCTCTCCCGACGGGAAACGAAAAAGCCCGGTTTCAAACCGGGCTCGAACGAACATGCCTATTGACAATGGCTTTCTCATATTAAGAAAGGCCACCGTCGCTAAGACGATGACCCAACTTCATTAAGCAACGGCTCTGCCCAGCTCTCTACAACTTGGGCTGCCGTCGGCATCATTCTACCCTCCTGACAAGGAATTCGTCCATATTTCAAAAACCAAATTGCGTTTGCTATCGAAGTTCATTCATCGTCCATGTACACGAGCGGAACAGCGGAAACCGTTCGCTATGCTCCTGACCGTGCCAAAGAATTACTCGAAACGGGACCACGAGAGTACGATCGTTTGCCGGATAGCCGCCACTACGACGGATATCCTTGATAGTAAGCGCTAGAATGATTTTGCTCTTATGGAGCTCAGCCCCGGCTGGTAAACCTGACGTTCGGCGCGGTGTACGTGGACGCGCCTGGAGAGCTTGACCTCAAGTACGTTCAAGACTAGGGGCCTAAGCCCCCCCGCGCTCAAGCCTAGGCTTGAGAGGTCAGACTGGCAGGCAGCAACCGGGATATAAACGATTTAGGGGGAGTACTGGCGTACTCCCCTATTTTTTACTGAGTAGCCGAAAAAACGAGGCAACGAGAGGCGATTTAAGGTGCCTGAAAACAGGTACCCCTAGCGGGTAGCCAAGTAGGTCTTTTTTGGGTCGTATTCGCGATTGTGTTAAGCCGTTTACCTGGGCGTTTGGTTTCGAATGGGCGTTTTGGCTATTTTTGCGGTGCGCTTGCCGCTGGGGTGTCATCGTCTGGGTCGTGAACGACATACCAGCTGTTTTGGTAATGGCAGATGTCGCGGCACGTACCGTCCCCGACGATCACGCGCCAGGACTCGGACCGCTTGTTCCTGGCGAGCGCCCACGAACGGGAGCTGTAGGACTCGATGCGGTCGAACGGGTAGACGGTGCCGTCGTACCATTTGATGCCCCACGGGGCGTACTCGCCGTCGGGGCGGCACTCGACGAGGGCCGTGACCAAACGTATCGACTTATCGCTTTCCCCCACGACGGCACCCCTCTCGAATCAATAACGAACGCGTGTTCTATAATAGCGTAATCACGATTGTTGACCATCGGTGCGGTTGCCGCTGCGGCAAGACCGGAGCAGAATTATGGAATAGCCCTACGCTCGGCAATGTATCTACAAACCCTGAGCGAAGGGAGTGTCGCAAATGCATGCAGCGGCAGTTAACCTTCGGGGGGGGGTATCTCCTAGGAGTACCCGCCTCCGAGGACAGTCAATCATCGAGTACGTCCTGATCATCGCGATTATCGGCCTGGTGATCGTGTTCGCGGGACCCGGCGTGGCCGGGGCCATCCGTAACCAGTTCAACCTGGTCGGCAACACGGTGAACAGCGGGACGGCCGGCGGCGTAGAGGGCGGCGGCGCGTCCGGTGGAGGCTCCGCCGGGGCCGGTTCCGCGACCGTCCAGGCGGCTATCGCCAAGGACGCGAAGGACTGGACGCTGGATGAGCAGAAGGCCGTGGCCGAGGACATCGCCGCGAAGGGCGAGGCGTCGCCCGCCTATGCGAAAGCTAAGGCCGCAATGGATGCAGGGACGAAGTTCTCGATGAAGCTCACCGACGGACAGACGCTCAAGTACCGAATCATCGGGATCAACCATGATGACTTGGCGGACGGGTCTGGTAAGGCTGGACTGACATTTCTTACGACATCAACAGGCATTCGGTCTCAAATGAACGCAACGAAAATGAACGAAGGCGGCTGGGAGAAGTCCGACTTGCGCCGGAAAATGAATTCCGGCGAGATTTGGAATCTAATGCCCTCCGAGTTCAAGTCCAAAGTGAAGCCTGTGACGAAGCTCACAAACAACATCAATGGTGACTACACCGGTAGGAATGTCACCGCAACAAGCGATAGGTTATTTCTGCTCAGCTGCTATGAGATCGTGCCGCAATCCTATGGCTGGGGCACTCACTATCCATGGACTTTCTCTGAGGGCTTCCAGTACGAGGCCTTTAAAGACAAGGTGTCTGGCAGCGGGACGACCAACGATTGCCTGAACATCGGCGTTTCTTGGTGGGAGCGTACGGTCTATATCAACAGTGAAAGTACCTTTAGCTCTGTTTGGAGTGGCTCCGGCCACGCCTCGTATAGCATGTATGCATCGGATTCGTTATGCGTCTGCCCCGCTTGGTGTTTCTAGCCTGTCTTCTAGCATGGTTAGTGAAAAGCCCGCACGATTCCGCGCGGGCTTTTCTTTTGGCAACCGAGCGAACGGTTTGAGGCACGTGGCGCAGGTAATCGAATTGAGGGGAAATGGGGCCCTACAGCGGCTCTCAGAGCGTCTACTGCACTCCCCCACGAGCTCCGTTGCCGCTGCGGCAAGACCAGTGCAAATACTTGGAATAGCCCTACGCTCGGCGATGTATCTGTTAACCCTGAGCGAAGGGAGCCGCTTATGCATGCAGCGGCAATTAACCTTCGGGGGGGGGGTATCTCCTAGAGGTACTCTTCTCCGAGGACAGTCAATCATCGAGTACGTCCTGATCATCGCGGTTATCGGCCTGGTGATCGTGTTCGCGGGACCCGGCGTGGCCGGTGCCATCCGCAACCAGTTCAACCTGGTCGGCAACACGGTGAACAACGGGACGACCGGCGGCGTCGAGAGCGGAGGAGCGTCCGGCGGCGGTTCCGCCGGGGCCGATTCCGCGACCGTCCAAGCGGCCGTCGCCAAGGACGCGAAGGACTGGACGCTCGAGGAGCAGAAGGCCGTGGCCGAGGACATCGCCAAGGATGGCACGGCTTCTCCCGCATACGCCAAGGCGAAGGCAGCGATGGATGCGGGGACGAAATTCTCCGTCAAGTTGACCAATGGCGAGACGCTCGAGTACCGCATCGTCGGCATCAACCACGACGACCTCGCGGACGGCACCGGCAAGGCGGGACTCACATTTGAGGCGACCAACGGCGCAATGGGCAAGCAGCGCATGAGTGACTCATATTACAATTTCGGCGGATGGGAGCAGTCCGAGCTGCGCGGCCGCCTCAACTCCGGCGACCTCTGGGCGCTCCTGCCGGCTGAGATCCAATCTAGGGCGAAAGCCGTCACGAAAATGACCGACAACAAGTTGGACACATACCCCGGCACCGTGACGGCCACGACCGACAAGGTCTTCCTGCTCTCGACGACCGAGGTCTACGGAAACCTCCAGGCCAATGGGCACCTCCAGTCCGACGGCTCCCAGTACGAGCATTACGCCTTCAAGGGCGTGACGCAGGAAAAATTTTCCGGGGCTTCGTCCGGCTCTAGCCACTGGATTCGCTCCGTATGTCTGGATGGCTCCCAGTACTTCCGCTATGTCCATAGCAACGGTGACTGGAGCAACCACGGCTACACGGCAACCGACTTCGTGTTTCCCGCTTGGTGTTTCTAGACAGTTTGTCCTATAAGCTGACATATGGATAAAGGCCCGCGCTATCCTGCGCGGGCCTTTCTTTTAGCAGCAGAACGAAGGGGTTTGAGGTTCATAGCACAGGTTATCGGTTTGAGTAGAAATGGGGCCCTACAGCGGCTCTCAGAGCGCCTGCCGCACTCCCCCGCCATTGCCTCTGCGGCGTCCTCGTATAGAGCCCATCCTCCTTGGCGTTTCGTTGCAACAGCCCACTTGTCCATCGATCAAGTGAACTACTGGAATAAATACAGTGACACGCTTGTTCGGTACAGTCGCTAAATCTGTGTAAATCGCCGCGATAAATGCCACCCGTTCTCGGCGTGTATCTGCTGCGCGTATGTAGAATCATATCGCGTTAATAAATCGGCTCAAGCGCGTGCAAAACGCGCAAGTAACCGCAAAAAGCGAATATCGCGTAGGTAGATTTTTGGCACCCTATTGCTTATTGAAAATTAAGCAATTGCTTAAAACAAAAAAAGGTCAGGCACCTAGTGCCTGACCTGCTAACTTCTGGTCGGGACGACTGGATTCGAACCAGCGACCCCTTGACCCCCAGTCAAGTGCGCTACCAAGCTGCGCCACGTCCCGAAGCTTTTGTTTGTTGCTCTGCTCTCGCTCGCAACAGGGAGTATATTAACCCGAAACTTTGTCCTTGTGCAAGAACTTTTTTACACATTTTGAAGCAAGTCCAAAATTGTATCTGCGAGCTGGGGTTTTGTTAGTACGGGAAGTTCTTGCGTACCCGTTGTGCTCACAATCCAGGCCTTGTTGGTGTCGGTCCCAAAGCCCGAATCGCCGCGCGAGACATCGTTGGCGATAATGGCATCGCAGCCCTTGCGGGCCAATTTACGCTCGGCGTACTCGACGACGTTATCGGTCTCGGCCGCAAAGCCGATCACGCGGCGATCGCCCTTTTGGCGTGAGAGCTCGGCCAAGATGTCAGCGGTCTCGACGAGCTCGATTCGATCCAGGCGCTCGTTGGCCTTTTTGAGCTTATGGTCCGCCGGGGCCGCCGGCGTGTAGTCGGCGACGGCGGCGGCGCAAATGGCCGCGTCGGCCGTCTGGAAGGCGCTCAGCGCTGCCTTGAGCATTTCTGAGGCGGTCTGTACGTGCACGCACTCCACACCGCGGGGAACGTCGAGCGATGTCGGTCCCAGCACGAGCGTGACGGCGGCGCCGCGGCGTGCGGCCTCCCCCGCCAGAGCGATACCCATCTTGCCCGACGATCGGTTGCCGATGAAGCGCACGGGGTCGATCGGCTCGTGCGTGGGGCCGGCAGTGATCACGATGCGCTTGCCCGCCAGGTCTTGCGGGACGGGGTTCAGCACCTCACAGACGGCCTCGACGACGTCCTCGGGCTCGCTCATGCGTCCCGTGTTCACGTCGCCGCAGGCAAGGTAACCGCTACCCGGACCCACAACATGGACACCGCGCTCGCGCAGCGTGCCCATGTTGGCCTGCGTGGCCGGTGCCTTCCACATGCCATTGTTCATGGCCGGCGCGATCACGATGGGGCGCGGCGTGGCAAGCAGCGTGGTGGAGATGAGGTCGTCGGCGATGCCGTTGACCATCTTGGCGATGATATTGGCCGTTGCGGGCGCCACGACAACCACGTCGGGCTCCTGCGCCAACGAGATATGGTGGATGGGGTCGGAGGGGTCGTCGAACAGGCCCACAGCGACCGGCTCGCCCGTAAGCGCGCGGAAGGTAAGCGGCCCCACAAACTCCGTGGCATGCTCGCTCATAACGACCTTGACGCGTGCGCCACGCTTTTGCAGCAGGCGCACGATATTGCACGACTTATAGGCGGCGATCCCGCCGGTAATGCCCAGCAGGATCGTTTTTCCCTCAAGTTGCATTGAATTGTTGGATGCCGCCGTCATCATTTAAGCTTCCTTGCTGGGAAGCACCAGCAGGCGGTGGCAATACGGGCAGTGCGAGATCTCGCTACCATCGTGGTTGAGATCGCTCATGGACGATGCCTGCAGCGCGGTGTGGCAGACCGTGGGGATGTTGCCCTGGATGGTCTCGACGGCCAGGCCACGGAACTGCTTAAGCAGGCGCTCGTAGTCGGCGAGCACGTCGGCAGGCAGCGTAGCGGCAAGGGCGATGCGCTCCTTGGTGGCGGTGTCAATCTGAGCCTGGAGGTCGGCGGCCTTGGCACGGGTGGCCTTGGTATCGGCCTTCACGCCCTCCTCGAACTTGGCGATGATGGCCTGGGCACGAGTCTCGCGGTCGAGCGCCTCCTTATGGGCGACAACGACATCCTTGCGGGTGTGCTCGATCTTGTCCAGACGCTTTGCCAGGGTGGCGAGCTCATTCTCCAGGTCCTGAACCTCACGATAGTCAGAACCGTCGACGTGACGCTTCTTGGCAGCCTCGATGGCGTTGTTGGTCTGGATCTCGGTGGTGTTGAGATCGTCGAGCTCAATGTCCAAATCCTTGCGCTGTGCGTAGAGCTTGGTCATCTCGGACTTAAGCTTCACATAGGTCTTGCGCTTGGAAGCGAGCTCCTTGAGCTCCGGCATATTGGCAAGTTCGCTCTTGTTGCGCGCGAGCTCCAGATCGATCTGTTGCAGCTTGAGTAGCGTAGCGCCGGCGCTCATAAGTTCTCTCCTTTTGTCACAGTCCACCATTGGCAAGGGTTCAGTATTTTAATCGCATGACGGGGGTCGACCCCAGCATCAACTGCAGAGTTCATCAATATATCAACGAACGGCTCTTCGGAGCGGTCGTGGCCGAGTAGGATCACGCCCAGGCCACGTAAGGCAAGGTCCTGCGCCACGTGGTAGCCGGCTTCTCCAGTCACAATTACATCTGTGCCTGCGGCGATGGCAAGCTCTCCAAAATCGCCGAGGGAGCCGCCCAGAATGGCGACGGTGCGGCACGGGCGCTCGGCATCGCCCCATACGCGCGGGTCGCTGCCGAAGGCCGTGGCAGCACGGATGGCAAGATCGCGCAGGTTGCAGGCATCGTGGAGGGTCGCGTGTGCGCCCAGACCAGTGAGCTCAGGCTCGTCCACATGCTCCAGCGAGCTCATGGGCTCTGCGCCCAGCAACTCGCTCAGGCGAACACGCGCTTCGTGCGAGCGGTCCAGGTTGGTGTGAAGCGAGATGATGCTCACGCCGCAACGAGCTGCCTCGTACAGCGCAGCACTGCACTGGGGGCGTGCGGAATCGGCCGGACAAAAGGCCTCGGGCGCCTTGATATAGATGGGATGATGCGTCAGCAGCACGTTGGCGCCGGACTCCAGGGCGCGATGCACGTTGGCCTCGGTCGCGTCGAGTGCGCAGGCAACACCGGTGATCTTGGCAGCGGGATCTCCCACAGATAGCCCAACATGATCCCAGCCCTCGGCATCCGCCTTGGGGTAGCGCGCCAGCAGCGCACGTTCAAGCTCGGAGACGATCATGCGGCGCCTACGATCGAGAGCAGCGTCTGAGCGAACTCATCCAGGTCGACAGGGTTCACACGGTCATCAAACGAGATACGCAGAGCGCCCAATGCCTGCTCGCGACCAATGCCCATGGCGCTGAGAACATGGCTCGGGTCCATGCTGCCGCTCGAGCATGCCGAGCCTGCCGACACCTCAAAGCCGGCGGCGTCGAGCTTGATGATGAGCTCCTCGGAGTCCATGCCGTCAATGTAGATCGATACCATGCCGGGCAGACGGTCGGCTTGCGCGTAGTCGCCCATGGTGGCGTGAATGCGCGGATGGGCCGTAAGCGTGGCGTAGAGCTTGTCGGATAAGGCCTGCAGCGTTGTACGCTCCTGGGCCACGCGGGGCGCCAACGTGCGGGCGGCAGCGGCAAAAGCCAGCTGTGTACGCAGGTCCTGCGTGCCGGCACGACGACCGGCCTCCTGTCCGCCGCCAAAGATGCGGGGTCGCAGTGGGGTGCGGGTCTTAACGTAGAGCGCGCCAGATGCCACAGGACCGCCGATCTTGTGCGCGGCAACGGTCATAGCATCGACGCCCAGCTCGGTGACATCGAGCGGAATATGCAGATAGCCCTGGATGGCATCGGTGTGGAACAGGGCGCCGGCAGCATGTGCGGCGGCGGCAAGCTCGCGGATGGGCTGCACCACACCGGTCTCGTTATTGGCGACCATGATGCTTACGAGCGCCACGTCGTCGCCAAGCAGCTCGACAAGCGCGGCAGGCTCAATGTAGCCCGCGCGGCATGGCTGCACCAGGTCGACGGTAAAGCCGGCGGCACGCAGCAGCGGCAGGTTGTCCAGAATCGAATCGTGCTCGATGGCCGAAACGATTACGCGATCGCGTTTGCGATCGCGCTGACGGGCGCCCTCGGCAAGACCGAGCAGCGCCAGCTGGTTGGCTTCGGTGCCGCCGTTGGTCAGAACAATCTCGGACGGGCGGACGCGCGCGCCAAAGCTACGGGCGATCTCGCGACGGGCGACTTCCAGGCGCGCGGCGGCCTTGCGGCCGAGCGAATGCAGCGAGTTGGGGTTGACGCCGGCAAGCTCGCTGTCGTCGTACTCGCGCTGCGCAAGGAGCGCCTCGGCGCGCATGGGCGTCGAGGCGGCATAGTCAAGATTCACGGGTATGCGGTTTTGACCTGCGGTCATAAGGGTTTATGCCTCCTGTGCGGCTTCGTTGCCCAGCTTCTGCAGCAGCGCAACCTCGGCAGCGGGATCTTCGGACTTAAATACGGCAGAACCGGCCACGAGCACGTTGGCGCCGGCCTTGACGACCTCGGCAATGTTCTTGGAAGAAATGCCGCCGTCGACCTCGATCATGGGCGACACGCCGTGGCGCTCGCACATGGCCTTGAGCTCGTGCAGTTTGGCGATAGTGCCCGGGATAAAGCTCTGGCCGCCAAAGCCGGGGTTCACGCTCATCAGCAGCACCATATCGACGACGTCGATGATGCTCTCAAGTACGCACACGGGGGTGGCGGGGTTGAGCACCACGCCGGCCTTGACGCCGCGCTGCTGCAGGTGCGTGAGCGTGCGATGCAGGTGCGTGGAGGCCTCGTAGTGCACGGTGATCATGTCGGCACCGGCATCGGCGTACCAATCGACGGTCTCGTCGGGGTTCGACACCATGAGGTGCGCATCGACCGGCACGTTGGTGGAGCGCTTGACGGCCTTAAGGATGTCAACACCAAAGGTCAGGTTGCCGGTAAAGTGGCCGTCCATAACGTCAAAGTGAACGTAGTCGGCGCCGGCGATCTTGTCGAGCTCTCCCTTGAGGTTGCCCATGTCGGCCGAAAGGACGGACGGAGCGATTTTGATGGAACCCATGGTAGTAGCCTTTCTACGCTAGTCGGTGAGTCCGTAGAACTCTTGAGAAGGGACGCGGTCGGTAAGAATCTCGAGCGCCCTATCCAAAGTAACACCGTTGTAGAGCGTTTGCTCCACGGCAAAGGTGAGCGGAATGTCTACGCCCAGTGAACGGGCAAGTTCGCTGACGCTGCGGGCCGCGACGGCGCCCTCGACAACCATATGCGTGCGCGTCTGGTACTCGTCGAGCGACACGCCGTGGGCAAACTCGTAGCCAAAGGTGCGGTTACGCGAATGCTCCGAGGTACAGGTGGCAATGAGGTCGCCCATGCCGGCAAGCCCCATGCAGGTCATAGCTTGACCGCCGCGGGCGTGCACCAGACGGCTGATCTCTGCCAGGCCGCGTGTCATGATAAGGGCGAGCGTGTTGTCGCCCGCACCGGTGCCGGCGGAGATGCCGCACACGATGGCGATTACGTTTTTCATGGCGCCGCAGACCTCGACACCGGTCATGTCCTGCGACAGGTAGATGCGGAAGGCCGTTGACAGAAGCAGGTCCTTAAAGGTCTCCCCTATCTGTGGATCTTCGCTGGCGATGACGGCGGCAGAAAGACCTCCGCGGCAGATTTCCTCGGCATGGTTGGGGCCAGAAAGAGCCGCGACACGTGCCTCGTTGCCGATCTCGCTGGCGATGACCTCGCTCATGAGCAGGCCGGACTCGGGCTCAATGCCCTTTGTGAGGCAGAGCACCGGGGTATCGGCGGCGATAAAGGGCGCGGCCTGGTGGCACACGCTGCGAAGGTGCGTGGAGGGCACGGCAAAGATGATGGCCTCGGCGCCGTCAAGCGCCTGGGCCAGGTCCGTCGTAGCGACAACGTTTTCCGGCAGCACGTAGTCCACCAGATAGCGCGGGTTGCGGTGCTCGCCGTTGATGCCGGCGGCCGTCTGCTTGCCATGGGCCCACATGGTCACGCGCTCGGCTCGCGCGGCGGCAAGGCCGGCGACGGCGGTTCCCCAGGAGCCAGAGCCAATTAGCGCAACATTCATGACTCTCTCCTACTTATCGTCGGGCTCGGTGACGCGCTTGGTAAACGAGAGCTTGGACTCCTTACCCGTCATGAGCTTTTTGATGTTCGCACGATGGGCCCACACCACGGTGATGCCGATCAGCGCCATGCAAAACTTAAGTCCGAGGCTGCTGTACGGAAAGACCGCGCAGGCAGCGATGGGAAGACCGATGGCCGCGGCAAGCGAGCCCACCGACACAAACTTGGTGATGGCGACGGCCACGATAAACATGCCCAGCAGCGAAAGTCCGATGGGCCAGTACCAGGCGAGGATGACGCCCAGACCAACTGCGATGCCCTTGCCGCCATGGAAGTTGAGGTAGGGCGAGAAGATATGGCCCCACACGGCTGCCAGGCAGATGACGCCGAGCATCCAATCGCCGGCGGCACCGGGGGCCATAATGCTCACGGGGAAGCCATAGCCCAAGTCGGCAATGAGCGGACGCGCGATAAGGACGCAGATGGCGCCCTTAAGGCAGTCGAGCAGCAGTGTGAGCGCGGCCACCTTGGGGCCGGCCACGCGCAGGGCGTTGGTGGTGCCGATGTTGCCGGAGCCCGCCTTACGAATGTCCGTGTGGTTGAACACGCGGCCCAAGATCAGGCCAAACGGAATCGCCCCGATAAAGAACGAGACCACGGCGCAGATGGCGGTCAGCAGAATCGGATTATGCATCCTTTTGCTCCTTCTTCCTAAAGAAGAGTCGAATGGGTGTGCCGGCAAAGTCGAAGGTCGAGCGCATGCGGTTCTCGACGTAGCGCTGATAGGTGTCGTTGACCAGATCGCTGTGGTTGACGAAGAACGCGAACGTCGGCGGGTTGACGCCCGTCTGGGTCACGTAGTGCATGCGCAGGCGGCGCTTGCCGTCCACCACGGTATGACCGAACTCGCGCAGGTCGGTGAGGAACGTGTTGAGGCGCGAGGTGCTGATCTTTTGCGAGCGCGTCTTCTCGGCGGCGTCTACCATTGCCCAGATCTTCTCGACGCTGCGGCCGGTCAGGGCAGAGATGCGCAGGTACTGGGCCCAGGGAGCCATAACGCCCAGACGGCGGTCGATGGTCTCCATGCAGGCCTCGCGCTTACGGTCGTCGTCGAGCAGATCCCACTTGTTGAGCAGCACCACGATGGCGCAGCCGCGCTCGATGGCAAGACCCATGACCTTCTGGTCCTGCTCAGTGACGCCCACGGAGGCATCGACGACGAGCAGCGCCACGTCGGCGCGGTCGATGGCACGCAGGCCGCGGACCATGGAGTAGTACTCGATGTTCTCGTACACGGTGCTCTTCTTGCGAATACCCGCGGTGTCGACCATGCGGTAGTGCTTGCCGTTGCGCTCCACGACGGTGTCGATGGCGTCGCGCGTGGTGCCGGCAATGTTGGACACGATGGAGCGGTCGGCGCCCAGGATGCGGTTGAACAACGAGGACTTACCGGCGTTGGGGCGGCCGATGATGGCCACGTTCAGCGCATCGGGGAACTCGTCGGCGACTTCGTCCTCCTCCTCGGGCAACAGGGCCACGATGTCGTCGAGCAGGTCGCCCGTGCCGTGGCCGTGCAGGGCCGAGAGCGGCGTGGGCTCACCGATGCCGAGGGAATAGAACTCCCAGATGCTGTCATTCTCGCGATCGGGGTTGTCGAGCTTGTTCACCAGCAGAAAGACCGGCTTGTCGCAGCGCTTGAGCATGCGGGCGACCGACTCGTCCTCCTCGGTGACGCCGGTGCGGCCGTCGACCACAAACAGGATGACGGCGGCTTCCTCGGCGGCGGCGAGCGCCTGGTCGCGGATGGACGTGGCGAAGACGTCATCGCTCTTGAGCGGCTCGATGCCGCCCGTGTCGACGATGGTGAACTCGCGGCCGTTCCAATCGGCCGTGTGATACGAGCGGTCGCGCGTGACGCCGCGTGACTCGTGGACGATGGCGTCCGAGGTCTGGGCCAGGCGGTTAACGAGCGTGGACTTGCCCACGTTGGGGCGTCCGACGACGGCGACGATAGGTTTCATCTGCTCTCCTTTAATGGGTAGGGTCAGTGGAAGTGTTAGAGTCGGCAGGCACAATGCCAAGGATGTGCTCCAGGGTATCGAGCAGCTCATGCGGCATGGTCGACACCACATGAACCTCGGCGCCGCGACTGGTAAGGCTTGCGAGTAAATCGTCACGATGATACTCGTCAAGCGTCATGCCGTCAGCGTTGAACATGAGCTTAGGCACAAAGAGCATAACCCCCGAGAGGTCCTGCGGCAGCTGTTCCAGAATGTCGCAGGCGACGATGAGGCCGGTCACGTCCACGTTGCCGCCAAAGTAGCGATTCTTGATGGCCGTGACGGTGCCAGCGAGCCCCTGCGGCGATTCCACAAAGCGGGCCACTGTGTCGCGTGCGCTGGCGCCCGAGAGGCACAGCAGGTGCTGGCTGCGAGCGGCGATGGCCTCGCGGACGCGGGCCAGTCGCTCGGCATCGGCGGCAAGCACATCGTCCGTCTCGTCCAGATACGAGCGGATCATGCCGATGCCGTCGTAGTACTGCGGGTAGCCGTCGTAAAAGTCTGCCTCGGGCGGATCGATGCCGGCGTCCAGGTAGAACTCGTCGCTCATCTGGAAGGTGTGGCGGCCAAAACGCTCATAGGCGCGGTCCTGGAACGGTCGGATCATGGCAATGGTCTCGCGCGCTAGCTCGGGCTTGTCGCTGTAGGACCAGCTAAAACGGTTCTGATGCTTGGTAAAACCGAGCGGCACAATGCCCAGGCTTGTGATTTGCTCGTGCTCCTCGCAAAAGCGCAGGGTCTTTTCAAGCTCCTCGCCGTCGTTCATGCCGGGGCACAACACGATCTGCGCGTGAATCTCGATACCGGCGGCCATGATGGCCTCGAGTACGTCCATGCCTCGCTGGGCGTTGCGGCCCATCATACGACGGCGAACGTCGGGGCTTACGGCATGGACCGACACGTTCATGGGACTCATGTTGCGTTGGATGACGTTTTGCACGTCCTCGTCGGTGAGGTTCGTGAGCGTGACGAAGTTGCCCTGCAAAAAGCTCAGGCGGTAGTCGTCGTCGCGAATATAGAGCGTGGAGCGGCCGCCCTTGGGCAACATGGTCATAAAGCAGAACACGCAGGCGTTTACGCAGGTACGCATGCCGTCGAAGATGGGGCCATCGAACTCCAAACCCCAATCCTCGCCGGGAAAACGGTCGAGCTCCACGGGGGTGACAGTGCCGTCGCGCGGATCGAATACCTCCAGCTCGACGGTATCGTTATCAGCCTCCCAGAGCCACACGATCATATCGGTCAGCTTCTCGCCGTTGACCGTGAGCACGCGCATGCCCGGCTCGATACCCACATCCCATGCGGGCGATTCGGGACGCACGTTCTTAACGAGCGCGCCCTCACCCGGCTCGGGGTCGCGGCTGCGCCCGTAATCAGCCACCTCGGCGGCGTATGCGGGTACGGTCTGTTCCATGGTTAGCGGCAAAGCTCCTTGATGCGCTCGACGGCGCGCTCGATGTGTTCTTGCGGGGTGGAGGCTCCGGCGGTGATGCCGATGTGGTGAGCGTCGGTAAACCACGCGGCCTGGAGCTCGGAAGCTTCCTCGATGTGATGCGTGTGCTCGCAGGCATCTGCGCAAATCTGAGCCAGGCGGCGGGTGTTGCCCGAGTTCTTGCCACCCACGACGACCATACAATCACAGCGGTTGGCAAGTGTGGCTGCTGCCTGTTGACGCTCGCTCGTGGCGGCGCAGATGGTGTTGATCACGCGCAGCTCCTGCACGCGCGGGGTGATGGCAGCCACGACCTCGGCGAGGTTCTGCGCGGTCTGGGTGGTCTGCACAACCAGGCCCACCTTGCCCTTGAGCGACAAGGCGTTGGCATCGGCGGCACAGCTCACGACCTGCGCATCATTGCCGGCGTGGCCTAGGATGCCCTCCACCTCGGGATGGCCCGGCTCACCCACGACCACCACGCGATAGCCCTCGCGTACCAGGCGCTCCGCCGCCACATGAACCTTTTTCACGTAGGGGCAGGTGGCATCTACCACGGTAAGGCCACGCTCGCGAGCGGCATCGATCACCTGCGGCACCACTCCGTGCGCGCGAATGATTACGGTGCCCGATGCGGCGTCGTCCAGGTTCTCGGCCAGGCCAACGCCTGCCTCAGCAAGCTCGCGCACCACGATGGGGTTATGGATGAGCGGACCCAAGGTATGAACCTGAGTGCACTCCCCTGCCTGCGGCGCGGCGGCTAGCGCCATATCGAGCGCACGCTGTACGCCGTAGCAAGTACCGGCGTGGGCGGCGATCTCGATGGTAGGCGCGGTTGCCTGGTCGGACGCAGTCGCGGCGGTGTTCGTCACGTTCTCGCTCATGGCTAGAACCTGCCCGGATGCTCGGCGCACAGCTCGTCTCGCATAGCGTAGACGCGGTTCATAGCCTCGGACTCAAACCATTCCAGGCGCTCCGTGCGTTTAAGCCCGGCCGGTGCGTCGGAAAGCGAGACGGCCTTGCCGGCGCGGATCCAGCACTTCTTGGGGCGCATGAGCTTTTTGCCCGCAGGCGTAATATCGGACCAGCCGCAGATGGCGAGCGGGTTGACGGGCGCCTTGCCCATCTGGGCGATGAGCGCAAAGCCGCCGTGGACCTCGGGCTTGATATCGCGCGAGCGGATGCGCGTGCCCTCGGGGAAAATCAGGACGTCCTCGCCGCGCTGCAGCGCATGCTGGGCGGCGCGCAGGCACTTCATATCGGCAGTACCACGCTCCACGGGGATGCCGCCAACGCGGCTGAAGGCCCAGCGCACAATCTTGCTCTTGGCGAACTCGGACTTAAAGATGGGACGAATGCGGCGCCCCCCAAAGAACAGCGCCGTCTCCACGGCCAAGAGCTCGGCCATCGAGGTGTGGTTGCAGATGACCACGCTGCCGCGGCCTTCTTGGCGCTCAAACAGCAGGTCGGCATCCTCGACCTTCCAGCGCCACATGAGCTTGGAGAAGGCCCAAAGGATGGCCATAACCACGACGACAGTGCCGCGGATGAGCGCCGGGAACTCGGCGTAGGGGGCGTTGTAATAGTCCTCGGGCGTCTGCTTAAACAGGCGCATGGGCTACCTCCTTTGGTTGATGAGGTCCTCGATAATGCGGACGACCTCGTCGATGGTGTGGGCGGTGGAGTCGACGTGCACGGCGTCCTCGGCGGGTACGAGCGGGGCGACCTCGCGGCTGCTGTCGAGCTTGTCGCGCTGCTTAAGGGCGTTGAGCGTCTCGTCGACCTCGGCCTCGAGCTGCTCGGACGTGAGCGGCTGGGCGTCGTTTTGGTGACGCTGCAGCACGCGGCGGCGGGCGCGCTCACGCGGGTCGGCGGTCAGGAAGACCTTGACCTGCGCGTTAGGGAACACGACGGTTCCGATGTCGCGACCCTCGGCCACGATATCGCGGTCCTCTGCGGCACGGCGCTGATGGATGAGCATGGCGGCGCGCACGCCCGGGTAGGCCGAGACCTTGGACACGTTAGCGTCAACCTGCGGGGTACGAATGGCGGCCGATGCGTCCGCGCCGTCGATGGTCAGGCGCGTGTCCTCGCCGGTACCGTTGGTAAAGCGGATTTCGATCTGCTCGGCGAGGGCATCGATGGCTGCCTCGTCGTCCAGGTCGATGCCGCGGTCGAGCGCGGCGAAGGTGACGGCGCGATACATGGCGCCCGTGTCGAGCTTGTTAAAGCCCAGCTGGCGGGCGATCTCCTTGGTGATGGTGGACTTGCCGGAACCGGCGGGGCCGTCGATGGCGACGATCATGCAATGCTTCCTTTCGATGATTGACGTGCTGGTATGGTTCGCGGGCGTTGGGGCGCGGCGGATTGCCTAGCCCGTGTAGCGCTCGCGGTAGGTGTTGCGCTTGGGCGCGGAGCCGTGGCTGCCGTGGTGACGCGTGCGGCTGGCGGTGTTGGTCGCCGGCGCGGCGACGCGCTTGGAGCTGGCCTGCTTGGGCGGGATGCCGCCGCTTTTTAGGATCTGCACCTCGCGGTCGGTGAGCTCGCGCCACGAGCCCTTGGCCACGCCCTCGAGCTCCAGGCCGGCAAAGTTGCAGCGATGCAGACGGATTACCGGATGGTGAATCTTGCTCAGCATGCGCTTAACCTGGTTCTTGCGGCCCTCGCGGATGATGACCTCCACGGCGGTGGTGCCGTGCTTGATACCTTGCGGAGCCACGGCCTCTGCCTCGCGCGCGTTGATGATGCGGCAGATAGCCGGCTGGCACAGACCGTCGTCGAGCTCGATGCCACGGCGGAGCGGTTCCAAGTCGCGATCGGTCAAGTGGCCGTCCACGAGCGCCTGATAGGTCTTGTAGACGTGCTTACTCGGGTGCAGCAGGTCCTGTGACAGGTCGCCGTCGGTGGTAAAGAGCAAAAGGCCCGTGGTGTCGCGGTCCAGGCGGCCCACCGGGAACAGTCCCGGAAAGCGGTCGCGGGGGACCAGGTCGGCAACGCAAGGGCGCTCCTGCGGGTCGCTCATGGTGGTGAGGTAGCCGGTCGGCTTGTAGAGCATCAGGTACACGGCGCCCTGGTTGAGCTTGACGGGTATGCCGTCGACCTCGATATGGTCGCGGTCGACATCGACCTTGGTGCCCAGCTCGGTCGCGACCAGCCCGTTGACGGTCACGCGGCCGGCGGTCATCAGGTCCTCCGAGCCGCGGCGGCTCGCTACGCCCGCGCGCGCCAAAAAGCGCTGCAGGCGCATGGTGTGCGGGTAGACGGGCTGGGCGTCGCCTGCGGGCGTCGTGGCGCCCGTGGCACTTGCGGTGCACGTCTCCCCTACTTCGTTAGTCCTCATCATGCGTGTCCTCCGCAGTGTCGTCGGTGGCCAGGAATTCCTCGCCACCGACCGCCTCGACATCATCAATATCGGTATCGAGCAGCTCGCGCTCTTCGTCCAGGTCCTCGGCTTGCTCCTCGAGCGTGGACTGAATACTGCGGCCGCTCAGGCGCTCGCGGATAAACTGGCGCGACTGCTCGTCGGGGGCAAACTGCTCCAGATCGGGTAGGTCGCGGGTGGAGCGCAGGCCGAACTTTTCCAAGAAGGCGTTGGTCGTGCCGTAAATGATGGCCTGACCGCGCTCGGGGTCACGGCCGAGCTCGCGCACCAGACCCTTGTCCACGAGCGACGCGATGACGCCGTCTGAGTTGACGCCGCGGATGCCCTTGACCACCTCGCGCGTTACGGGCTGGTGGTATGCGATCACGGCCAGGGTTTCGAGCGCCGCCTGCGACAGCTTTTGCGTGTCCCAGCTCAACACATAGGCCTCGACTACGTCGTGGTAGGCAGGATGCGTGAACAGGCGCCAGCCGCCGGCGACCTCGCGCAGCTGAAAGCCGCGGTTGGCCTCCTCGTACTCAACCTTGAGCTCGGCGAGCAGCGACGCGCACTCGCCGGGGGCGATATCCAGTGCGCCGGCCAGCGCGGGCGCACTTACCGGGTCGCTCGACACCAGCAGCAGCGCCTCGAGGGCACCTTTGAGGCTATTTGCCTCCAGCGTGGAAAGGGTTGACATGGTTGCGGCTCCTATTCAGTGAGCTCGGGGCCCTCGCCGGGCACGTATGCCTCGGCTCCCTCGACTCGGTTGATGCAGATGGTTCCGAAGATCTCGTCCTGGCTCAGCGTGAGCGAGCCGCGCTTGGCAAGCTCAAGCATGGCCAGGAAGGTGACGACGAGCTGCTCGGTCGTGGCATCGCCGTCCAGTAGCTCGCGGAAGGTGCAGGTTTGGTGTGCCATGGTAAAGCGGTCGACTGAGGCTACGGTCAGGTCGAGCGGCACGCGATGCGGCGCCACGTGCTCGGCCTCCAGCAGGAAGGTCTGTCGCTTGCCGTCCAGGTCGGCGCAGATGACGGCGAGACCGCGCAGGGTGATGCCTGCCAGGTAGTCGGGCATGAGCCCCAGAAACTCCGGGTCGGGACCGGCCACACGCGGGTGCATGCGGCTTTCGGCCTGCATGCGGGCACCGAGGGCCGCAGCCGCGCCCTTAAACTGCTTGTAGGCAATCAGGCGCTGGATCAGGACCTCGCGCAGGGCGTCGCCGTCGAGCGCGCTGAGTTCCTCGAGGCCTTCGTCGAACTCGTCATCGTCGTCATCGACTTTGCGTGGGGCCTCCTGCGGCACCAGAGAGGCGGCCTTGATGTCCAAAAGGGTTGCCGCGACCAGCAAAAAGTCGCTCGCCACGTCCAGGTCCAGTGCCTCGATGCGCTCGGCCTCGGCAAGGTACTGCTCGGCCACCTCACTGATCGAGATGGCGCCGATATCTACTTTTTGGCGGGTTACCAGCTGCAGCAGCAGGTCGAACGGTCCGCTGTAGACCTGCGTCGACACGCGATACGACATCTTCGACCTCCTTTGACGGCGCCTTCGCGGCGCGGTTTGGGTGCATGTTACGACCGTTTTGCACGGTCGACCTGTTAGTTTACCTTAGATGGCGGCGATTGCGAAGTTAAGCAGCTGCTCAGCGAGCGGATACACGGTAACGTCGAAATAGCGACCGATTACGTCGATGCCGGTCCACATGGGCAGCAGGTACAGCACCAGGATGAGGATGGGCATGGCGTATTGCTGCAGGCGGTAGTAGTTGGCGAGCGCCTTGCCCTTGAGGAAGGGCACGATGATCGACGAGCCGTCGAGCGGCGGGATCGGGATGAGGTTGAAGAACGCGAGTGACAGGTTGACTACGATGAACGTGGCGCCGAAGTTCATGATCTGCGATGCCACGGCAAAGGACATGCTGGTGTAGAGGTTGCCATAGGTCAGGCGCATGAGGGCGGCAGCAAGACACGCGAGTGCGATGTTCGATGCGGGGCCGGCTACGCTCACCAGGACCTCGTCGCGCTTGGGGTGCTTGAGGTTGTTGAGGTAGACGGGTACGGGTTTGGCGAAGGCGAACACCGGGCCACCGGCTGCGAGCATGAGCAGCGGCAGGATGATGGTGCCAAACGGGTCGATATGGTTGAGCGGGTTGAGCGAGACGCGGCCGCGCGAGCGAGCCGTTTTGTCGCCGAGCGCCCAGGCTGCGGCGGCGTGCGCGCTCTCGTGGATCACGATGCCAACGATGACGGCAACGGCACTGGCGAGCAGGTTCATGATGTAGCTGCTGGACATAACGCTCCCCTAGCGGACGCGGCGCGAGGCGCGTGTGAGCAGGTAGTCAATTACAAACAGGATCACAGTGACGATAGCATAATCCAGGCGGAACACACCGCCAAAAGGCGACGTGATGACGCCGTAGCCGGCGATGGCGCTCGGCAGTGCACGCGAAAGCTCAACGACAAAGCCAACGATCTGCAGCTTGGCGGTGAGGCCGCTAAAGCACAGCAGCACGGTCATCGCGCTCATAAAAATGCCGCAGATGCGACAGGCGATGGCGATGATGCTCATCGCCACGGCAGCGGCCTTACGAGAGTTCACGCGCGGTCTCCTCTTCGATCTGGGTGGAAAGCTCCAGCCATTCGTCCTCGAGCTTGGGCAGCTCTTGCTTAAGGCCGTTATATTCCCCCAGCGCGGCGTTGAACTTGTCTTGATCGGCATAAAGCTCTTCGCTTGCCATCAATTCCATAAGCTCGTCATAGCGGGCGCGCTTTTTGTCGAGCTCCGCCTCGATCTTCTTGAGCTGGTTACGCACGCCCTTGAGTTTTTTGTTGAGCGCGGCGCGGGCCTGGGCCTCGGCGCGCTTTTGCTCCTTGGTCTTTTTGCCCTCGGCAGGCTTGGGTGCGGCGGGCGCATCGGACTGGGCCGCGGTGACCTTAGCGGACTTGGCCGCGGCCGGTGCGCTCTCCCCTGCCGCCTCGGCGGCGGCGCGGGCTGCGAGGTCCTCGCGCTTGTAGAGGTAGTAGTCGTAGTCGCCGTCGTAGACCGTGACCTTGCCGTCGCGGATGTCAATGATGCGGTTGGCCACAGCGCGTACCAGGTGCTCGTCGTGGCTGATCAGCACGATGGTACCGGGGAAGTTTTGCAGGGCGTTCTCGAGCATGTCCACAGAGTCGATGTCCAGGTGGTTGGTGGGCTCGTCCAGGCACAGGAGCGCCTCGGGCGCCACGAGCATCTTTGCCAGGGCCAGACGTGCTTTCTCACCACCGGAAAGGACGCGGACCTGCTTCTCGATGGAGTCGTTGTCGCTAAAGAGGAAGGCACCCAGCAGGCTGCGCTGCTGCGGCACGGTCCACTTGGGCGTGACGGTGTCGATCTCTTGCAGGACGGTGTTGGACTCGGTCATGCCCTCGAGCGCGTGCTGGGCGTAATAGGCCACGCCCACGTTGGTGCCCAGGTCGCGGGTGCCGGTGGTGGGTGGCTCCAGGCCGGCGAGGATCTTCATGAGCGTGGACTTGCCGGCTCCGTTGGGGCCGACGAGCGCCACGTGCTCGCCGCGGTAGAGCTTGAGGTCGATGTCGCTGTAGATGTGCTTGTCGCCGTAGGACTTGGATACGCCCTCGAGGCCTACGACCATGTCGCCGGAGCGCGGCGGGTCGGGGAACTTAAAGTCGATATGCTTGTGGCCCTCGGGCAGGATGACGAGCTCCTTCTTGATCTGCTCGATCTTGCGGATACGCTCCTGGGCCTGGGCGGCCTTGGTGGGCTTGTAGCGGAACTTATCGACGAAGACCTGCATGTGGGCGATGTCGCGCTCCTGGGCGGCACGCTTGGCGCGCATCTGCTCAAGGTTGTCCTCGCGCTGCTTGAGGTAGCTGCTGTAGTTGCCGGTGTAGGTGGTCACGCGGCGGTTCTCGAGCGCGGCGACGTGGTCGACGCAGGCGTCCATGAAGGCGCGGTCGTGGCTGACGATGAGGACGGCGCCGTCGTAGCTGGCGATAAAGCCGCGCAGCCACTGGACACTCTCGAGATCCAGGTGGTTGGTGGGCTCGTCCAGGAGCAGCAGGTCGGGGTGGCGCAGGAAAAGCTTGGCGAGCGCGATGCGCATCTGCCAGCCGCCCGAGAACTCGGAGCACGGGCGCTCAAAGTCGGTGACTTTAAAGCCCAGGCCGGACAGGATTTTGCGGGCGTTGCTCTCGAGCTCGTAGCCGCCCAGATGCTCAAAGCGGTCCTGGACTTGGCCGTACTCGTTGAGGAGTGCGTCGACGTCCTTGCCCTGCTCGGAGAGCTCGGTGATTTGGGCCTGCAGCTCGTTGGCGCGCTCGCCCATGCGGCGGATTTCCTTAGCGGCGGCCATGACCTCGGCAAGGATGGTGGTGTCCTTTTGCTCCAGATTAGTTTCCTGCTCTAGGTAGCCCACCTGGCAGTCCTTGGCGTACTGGACCTGGCCGGCGTCAGGACTGTCGATGCCCATGATGATCTTGAGCATGGTAGTTTTGCCGGCGCCGTTGGGGCCCACGAGTGCGAAGCGCTCGCCGGGGTTGATCTGGAAGGACGCGCCGCTAAAGAGGACGCGTGCGCCGAAGCTTTTTTCGATCTTGTCGACCAGGAGGATCATGGTGCCGCCTTTGACCTTGTGTGCCTATATGAAAAAAGGCCCCAACTTGCGTTGGAGCCTCATTCAATGCTCGGGTGGAGACGAGGGGGATCGAACCCCTGACCTCTTGACTGCCAGTCAAGCGCTCTCCCAGCTGAGCTACGCCCCCGTGCGAAGAAGTACTATACGGGAACTCGGACGGCGATGCAAGGACAATTTTGGAAAATTTCGCAGTCGCGGCGCGGGCCGCCATCCGCTCAACGGCTATCCCGCCGGCGCCAGGCCCGTTACCGGGGCCAATCGCGCTCCCGCCCACCCGGCGATTTCAAAACCATGCCGGTTTACGGGGCCAGGCCGGGAACCCCCGAGCATGCCGTAATCGGTAAAATCAAAACCGACGCTCCTATAAGTTGTCAAGAGGCAGTTTGCGGGAGCGCTCTCTCC
>JAPJOH010000006.1 GCA_030826265.1 Collinsella aerofaciens | reverse complement strand
GAGAGCGCTCCCGCAAACTGCCTCTTGACAACTTATAGGAGCGTCGGTTTTATTGAGGCAAATATGTTGGGTGCTCGGCATTTCCAAAAAAGTCTACTCACTTAGCCAGCGGGCAGCCAAAAAAGAACCGCCGCGACGTCGTTTGACTCCGTTGCGACGGTTTTTCGAGCATTTTCGCGCTGTCGAGGACGCAGACGCTCCTCATTTCTAGCGCTTACCGAGCAAGAAGGCGCTACTCTCCGAAAGTAGTCAAAAAAGCCCCGTCCCAAATTAGCTACGGTAGATCGGCGGAACAAGGTTATTCGCCCGGGTTGATGTTCGCGTAGAACTCGGCCCCGTCGTCCAGGCGCAGGATGCCCACGCGGCCGAACTCGGAGCCGGTGGCGGCGGCGCAGTCGATGTCGATGCGATCGGGCACACCAGCAGTGTCCTCGCCGCCCAAGCGCACGATCTGCCCGCGTCCCGATTCCTCATCGAGCCCCGCCAGACCACCGACCTCGCAATAGCGCCCAAGCGATACCGTGGGCGTGTGACCGCTCACCACGACCGGGCCCTTGCCCTCGGCAGAAAGCAGCCCGGTCGACGCATCCCAATAGCCATGACGAATCCACAGCAGGTCATCGGACGACTGCACTGCGAGCATCTGCTGCAGCAGCTCGCGATCGGCACCCACCGCTCCAACGCCATCGGCACAATCGACGCCATGCTCAAGCAAAAACGCCTGCGCCGCCTCGGTCTCAATACCGGCATGTACCAGCAGATACGGGCGCTCCTCGGTCTCGACCACCGCGTAGAGCGGCAGCGCGGCCATCCATCGCACGAGCTCCTCATATGCCTCAAATTCCATGTCGTTGAGCTGCTCGCGCGTCGTCCAGCCACCGTTGATATCCCAGGTCTCGGCATCGAGCGGATCCTGACCAATGATGGCATCGAGCATGATCTGCTCGTGATTACCCTTGAGCACGTGGGCGTTGGGCAGCGAGCGCACGAGCTTAATAACGCCGACCGGATCGGGCCCGCGATCGATCATGTCGCCCAGCACGTACAGCGTGTCGTCGGACGTCAACGAGATCTTAGACAGGGCCTCGTCAAGCGCACGCACGTGCCCGTGAGCATCAGATGTCACATAGATCGCCATGGTACGCCTCTCCTTGCATTGCGGCCGAAGCCCGGCGCCGCAACTAAAACTTCAAGTTGAACTTAAACGTTACCCATTGTACTCCGTTGCAATAAAGCTGGAAAGGGTTTCCGAGCAGAGGCAAAGACGGCAGCCGTCTATGACGATATCGCGCACGCCTGCAATCCAACCCCATAAACCCACCATCTTTGGGTACAAATAACCGCAGACAACTGACCGTGCCACGCCAACCACCCAGGAGCGGACACTATCCATGAACCAGATCCTTCTCTTTATCGGCCTCGTCATCATTTTGTGCCTGACCATCAAACCCGTCGGCAAAAAACTCCCCTTCCCCACCCTGCTCATCTTTATCGCGCTGGGCATGCTGTTGGGCGTCAACGGCCCGACGCATATCGACTTTAGCGACTACGCACTCACCGAAACCGTCTGCAGCACGGCGCTGCTGTTCATCATGTTCTACGGCGGCTTTAACACCAATATCGACCGCGCCAAGCCCGTCGCTGCGCCGGCGGTGCTGCTGAGCACGCTCGGCGTCGTCATCACTGCCGGCATCACCGGCGTGTTCGCCCACTTCGCGCTGGGGTTCGACTGGATCGGTGGCCTGCTGCTGGGATCGGTCGTGGCATCCACCGACGCGGCAAGCGTCTTTAGCGTACTGCGTGAGCACAGCCTGTCGCTGAGAGGTGGCACCGACTCGCTGCTCGAGGTCGAATCGGGCTCCAACGACCCCGTCGCCTACATGCTCACCGCCGTGCTCGCCACACTAGCGGCCGGCGGCGACATCAACATTCCCGCACTGCTGACCAAGCAGATTATCCTGGGCGTGGGCCTGGGCCTTGCCATCGGCTGGGCGGCGGGCCGCCTGATTGAACGCGCGCACGCAACGGCCAAGGACGCGCAGACCATCTTTTTGTTCGCCGTGGCCATCGTCGCCTACGCGCTGCCGAGCTACCTGGGCGGCAACGGCTTTTTGGCTGTATACCTGGCCGGCATTGTGCTGGGTGCGAGCGACATCACCGGCAAGGTCGAGATGGCGCACTTTTTTGACACCCTCACCGAGATGGCCGAGATGACCATCTTCTTTTTGCTGGGCCTGCTCGTCACGCCCGCGCGCCTGCCGCAAATGCTGCTGCCGGGCCTGGCGCTCATGGCGTTTATGCTCTTTGTGAGCCGTCCCATCGCCGTCGGCGTGCTCCTGGCGCCCTTTAAGACGAACCCCCGCCAGGTCGCGCTCGTAAGCTGGGCGGGCCTGCGCGGCGCAGCTTCGGTCGTATTTAGCCTCTTTGCCGTAGTGGCCGGTGTCCCCGGCGGTCACAACCTGTTTGACCTGGTGTTTGTGATTGCCGTGTCGAGCATTGTGGTGCAGGGCTCGCTGCTGCCGGCGGTGGCGAAGAAGCTCGATATGATCGATGCGACCGGCGACGTGCGCCGCACCTTTAACGACTACCGCGACGAGGACGGCATGTCGTTTGTAAAGCTCAAGGTGGGCGCTGGACATCCGTTTGCCGGACGCTCGCTCGCGGACATTGGCAGCGCCACAAATATGCTCGTGGTCCTGGTGCTGCGCGACGGGGCGCACCCGGTACTGCCCAATGGCGACACCGTAATCCAGGAAGGCGATCTGCTGGTGATGGCCGCGCCGACGTTCGAAGAGCGTACCGAAGTTACGCTGCGCGAGGTCACCGTGACTCCCCACGGTCGCCTGGCCGGCCAGCGTCTTCGCGATGTGCCGCAAGGCAAGCATCCCTTTATCGTCGTGATGCTCAAACGCGACGGCCAGACGATCATCCCCGACGGCAACACCCTCATATACGCCGGCGACGAAGCCGTCATCGCCACACTGGCGTCGTAGTGACCAGGAAGTGGCTAATTTGCGACGAAGAGATCAAGCGCCTAGAGAACCTCATGCCTTCGCTCGCAGATTCGGATTTGCCTGAGGAGTAAAGCACCCCTCCCCCATGTAACCATCCTGTAAATCATAGCGGCGCACTCGGGTTTTGCTGTGATGCGGTCGCGCCTGGCGCTCCACTGTGCTAAAGTATCCCGAACGTTCAAACGACTACGAGGGGGAACTAGAAGATGGCACGTGTGCACAACTTCTCAGCTGGCCCGGCTGCGCTGCCTACAAGCGTGCTCGCCGAGATCGCCGACGAGATGATGGACTACCGCGGTTGCGGTATGTCCGTGCTCGAGATGAGTCATCGATCTAGCATGTACCAGCAGATCATCGATGACGCTGAGGCAACTCTGCGCCGCCTGCTGAGCATCCCCAACAACTACCGCGTCCTGTTTTTGCAGGGCGGCGCCACGCTGCAGTTTGCGGGCATCCCCATGAACCTCATGCACCGCGGCCGCGCCGGCTACATCGTGACCGGCAACTTTGCCAACAAGGCATACAAAGAAGCCGACAAGTACGGCGAGGCCGTGCTGCTCGCGAGCTCCGAGGACACCAACTTCGACCGCATCCCCGACATGGCCGACATCAACGCGCGCATTGCCGCCGAGGCCGCGAGCGACGGGCTCGACTACGTTTACATCTGCCAGAACAACACCATCTTTGGCACCATGTACCACGAGCTGCCCAACTGTGGCGATGTGCCGCTGGTCGCCGATGTCTCGAGCTGCTTTCTGTCGCAGCCGCTCGATGTTGAGCGCTACGGGCTCATTTACGCCGGCGCGCAGAAAAACGCCGGTGCCGCGGGCGTGACCGTGGTCATCGTGCGCGACGACCTCATCGCCGACGGCCCCGCCTTTGCGCAGACGCCGCAGTACATGGACCTTAAGACCCAGGCCGCCAAGGGCTCCATGCTCAACACGCCCAACACCTTTGGCATCTACGTGTGCGGCAAGGTGTTCCACTGGGTCGAGCAGACCGGCGGACTTGCAGCCATGGCCGAGCGAAACTGGGCCAAGGCCAATCTGCTCTATGACCTGCTCGAGCACAGCGAGCTGTTCCATGGCACCACGCAGGCCGACAGCCGCTCCATCGCCAACGTCACCTTCCGCACCGGCGACGCCGAGCTCGACGCGGCCTTTGTCGCAGGCGCGGCCAAGCACCAGATTCAAAACGTCAAGGGCCATCGCCTGGTGGGCGGCATGCGCGCCAGCGTCTACAACGCCGTAACCATGGAAGATGTGCAGGCACTGGCCTCGTACATGAAGGACTTCGAAGCGCAGCATAGTTTGAGTCCGCGATCTAACTAGCCCGCAACGCGCGGGCCGACCAGCCACTTCAAACCACCTGTTTAAACCAAACCTGCTAAGGAGTTTTTCCATGCGTAAGATTAAGACCATCGACGACATCACCAAGGACGGCAAAGTCGAGTTTGGCGAGGGGTACGAATTTGTGAGCACCGCCGAAGAGGCCGACGCCATCCTGATGCGCTCGACCGACCTGCACGGCTACGAGCTGCCCGAGGACATCCGCGCCATCGCCCGCTGCGGCGCCGGCGTCAACAACATCCCCGTCGAGGAGTACGCCAAGAAGGGCGTCGTCGTCTTTAACTCCCCCGGCGCTAACAGCAACGCCGTTAAGGAGCTCGTCCTAGGCATGCTGGTGCTCTCGAGCCGCGGCGTGGTGCAATCGATGAACTGGGTGCGCGACAACGCCGACGACCCCGAGATCCAGGTCGATGCCGAGAAAGCCAAGAAGGCCTTTGTGGGCCGCGAGCTCAAGGGCAAGCGCATCGGCGTCATCGGCCTGGGCAACGTAGGTTCCAAGGTCGCCAACGCCTGCGTCGACCTGGGTATGGACGTCTACGGCTACGACCCGTTCATTTCCGTCGAGCACGCGTGGGTGCTGAGCCGCGAGGTGCAGCGCGTGGGCACGCTCGAGGACCTCTGCCGCGGCTGCGACTACCTCACCGTGCACGTGCCCAGCAAGGCCGACACCATCGGCATGATCAGCACCGAGCAGATTAACCTGCTGGCACCCGACGCCGTGCTCATCAACTACGCACGCGAAACCATCATTGACGAGGACGCCGTCGACGCTGCCCTGCGCGAGGGCAAGCTGAGCTGGTTTAGCTGCGACTTTGCCACGCCCAAGACCGTCAAGATGCCCAACACGTTTATCACCACGCACTCGGGCGCCGGCACTGGCGAGGCCGAGGCCAACTGCGCCGATATGGCCATCAGCGAGCTCAAGGATTACCTAGAGAACGGCAACATCGCACATAGCGTCAACTATCCCGCCTGCAGCATGGGCAAGGCGCGCGCCGCAAGCCGCATCGCCTGCCTGCACGCCAACGTGCCCAACATGATCGGCCAGATCACGGCCATTCTCGCCAAGGACAACGCCAACGTGCAGCGTATGACCAACGAGTCCGCTGGCGAGAACGCCTACACCATGTTCGACACCGACGAGCACCTGGACAGCAGCACCATCGAGGCGCTCAAGCAGATTCCGTCGATGTATCGCGTGCGCGTAATCAAATAGCGCCGGCTGATCTGACGGGCAGTTCCCCATGTGGCCTGCCCGTCACTGACATTGAATGCCCGCGGGGGCGCCTTTCGCACGAGAGGCGCCCCCGTTTTTGTGAGCGCTCCATTAAATGCACCGAGCCGCTTCTTGACATACAATTTGTATGTTGACCTAACTATCTGTGAGGTGCCTATGGTTGATACAGATTTTGCTTGGCGGCTTACGCAAGGGCTCATGCGGATCGACAGTTCCGACCCAGGTGCGTATGAGGGCGAGATTGAACGCTATATCAAAGTGTTGGTTGAGGCTCAATTGGAGCGGTTGAGTCATCCGGTGCTCCATGCCGTGCAGGTTGAGGAACTCGAGGTGCTGACCGGACGCCGCAATCTCATGGTCACCGTGCCCGGTTTGAGCGACGAGCCACGGCTCGTCTACATCTGCCACATGGATACAGTCACCTTGGGCGACGGCTGGGACGCGGACATTACGCCGCTCGGGGCGGTCGTGCGCGACGGCAAGCTCTACGGCCGCGGCGCCTGCGATATGAAGGGTGGCCTGGCCTGTGCCATTGCCGCACTGGTCCATACGCTCGAGCGCGTGGCGGCGGATGGCGCGCTGCCCCGCCGCGGCTTTTCGCTCATCTGCTCGGTCGACGAGGAAGACTTTATGCGAGGCTCCGAGGCAGCCATCGATGCCGGCTGGGTCGGTTCGCGCGAATGGGTGCTGGACACCGAGCCCACCGACGGACAGATCCAGGTGGCGCACAAGGGGCGTACGTGGTTCGAGATTGAAATGGCCGGCGTGACGGCGCATGCGAGCCAGCCGTGGAAGGGCGCGGATGCCGTCGCCGCCATGGCCGAGGTCGTGTGTTCGCTCCGTCGCGCGTTTGTGGCGCTGCCCGCGCACGATGAGCTGGGGTCTTCGACCATCACGTTTGGCCAAATCGAGGGCGGATATCGCCCCTATGTCGTGCCCGACCGCGCCAAGGTCTGGGTCGATATGCGCCTGACTCCGCCGACCGATACGGCCGTCGCGAAGCGCATGGTAGAGCAGGCCATCGCCGGCGCCGAAGCCGCGGTCCCCGGCTGCCATGGAAGCTATACCGTGACAGGCAACCGCCCCGCTATCGAGCGCGATCCGACCTCTCCCCTTCTAGCAGCGCTCAAGCGTGCCGCCGATGACGTGACGGACGCGGACACGACCGTCGGCTTCTTTACCGGCTACACCGACACCGCCGTCATTGCCGGCAAGACAGGTAACCGCAATTGCATGAGCTACGGTCCCGGGTCGCTCGCGCTCGCGCACAAGCCCAACGAATATGTGCCCCACGCCGATATCGTTCGTTGTCAGCAGGTGCTAATCGCGCTCGCCGATAACGTGCTCTGGGACGCGAGCGGCCAAGTTGGGGCATAATAAACCGCGAACAAACCGACTCGCGCGTTAGGACCGCCCATGAAAGCACTTCCGTTTCCCTGCATCCGCCCGGCTCAGGACCGCGTGCTCGAGGCGCTGCCTGCAATGGGCAGTATTCTGAGTGACAACGAAGCCCTGCGCGAAGCCATTGCCGATGGTCTGATGCTCAAGGACCCGGGTGCGGCGTATTACGTGTACGAATGCTCGGGCGAGCCGGGACGTGTGACGGGTGTCGTGGCGATCTGCCCGGTTGGTGCGCTGGCGGGCGGCGACGCGGTTGCCGCCGATTCGACCGCCGCTGCGCGCGCAATCGCCGACCTCAAGGTACAGCCGCGCCCCGTGTCGCTCGCCTACGAGACGTCGCCCGTCATGGACATCATCCTGGGCGCTGCCAAAGAGGGCGCCTCGCTCTACGCCGTCACCGACCCCGCGGGCATTACGCACCGCGTGTGGGAGGTCAAGCGCGAGGACGCCGTCGGCGCCATCCATGCCATGCTCGACCAGGCGCCGGAGCCGGCACTGGCCGACGACCCTGCCTACGCTGCCGCACTAGTCGAGGCATCACAGCTCCTGGCCGACGATGCCCATGCTGCCGGCACCTACACGGGCAAAGAGCCGTTCAACTTTGCTGTAGCCGCACTGTTCCCCGCCGCGCAGATCGCCGGCGCCGCGCCGCAGGTTCCGACGGGTCTGCTCACGCACCAAGTCGCGCGGTTCTAGCAAGACCAGACCGCGCAGCACAAAAATCGGCAGCTCAACAAACAGGGGGCGGAGATGCAGCAGGTACATGCATCTCCGCCCCTTTTGCTTCGAGAAGTTATGCCGGCGACCCGAGCCGCCACGCTCGCGTTATCCGCGCTGCGGACCTGCAGTAGCCACAAGCGGTTCAAGGCCCAGCTCGCATGCGTAATCCTCCTGCGTAAAAATCTCAATCAGCTCAAACGTGTCGGATTCGTCGTCAAACGCAAAGTGCAGCACCGAGCAGTTGCCTGGCACACGGTCGCGCTCGTCTGCCGCCGCGCCCTTCACGTGATCCATAAACTCCTTGATAGCCGAGCCATGACTTACCGCGAGCACGCACGCATGGTCCGGACGCTGCATAAGCTCGGTCAGCGTCGCCACCATGCGCTCGCGCACCTGCATCTGGCCCTCGCCGCCAAACTGACAATAGAAGTCGCGCCACGGGCGCTCGGGCATGAGTATCACGCGCTCGGCCTCAAAGTCGCCAAAGAACCACTCACGCAGGCCGTCCAGGCGCTCGTACGCCAAGCCCGGCCACAAGTTGGCGATAGTCTGCTCGGTGCGATGAAGCGTGGAGGTGTAGGCATGATCGGGCTCAATGCCGCGTGCGCGCAAAAACATGCCAGCGCGCGCCGCTTGGTCGCAGCCCAACTGCGTAAGCGGCGAGTCACTCCACCCCTGAATAATACGCTTGAGGTTGAATATCGTCTGTCCATGACGGACCAGATACAGATCTTTATTCATAGGGGTCCTTTCGTTCGTTACCAATCAAGGAGCGAAAACGCCCCGTCGCAATAGCCAAAATGAAGCACGGCGCCGTTGTCGGGTAGCTCCCCCTCGCCAGTCACATACTCAAGAAACTCCTGGCAGGCTGAGCCGTGGGAAACCGCCAGCACGCTGTCGTGCTGCGGCCTGGCCATGATGCGGGACAGCGCCGCGACCATGCGCGACTGAAGCTCACTTTCCGACTCGCCACCAAAGGCAACCGGATAATCACCCCAGGGCTGCGGCGGCATCTCGCGATTTGATGTGCCCTCCAGCGAGCCAAAATGCCACTCACGCAGGTCATCGACCAGCTCTATGGAACGGCCCTCGCCAACGATAAGCTCGGCCGTATGCCGCGCCCGGCCCAACGGCGAGGAATACACATGATCAAAGGCCACGCCACGCGCCGCAAACGCCGTACGCGCCGTCAGCGCCTGCTCGCGCCCGCGCGCCGTAAGCGACGAATCGTGCCAGCCCTGCAAAATGCTCTGCACATTGAGCTCAGTCTGCCCATGCCGCACCAAATACAAATCTGCCACACGTCCTCCCCTCGCACCACCGCAAAGGGGACAGGTACCTTTGTGGTGGTTTACCGCCGGATCACACCGCGGTGACGCTCAACTACACCAGTACGTCGACAAGCGAGCGCTTGGGTACGTGGTGCACCTGCGCCTCGTCGCGCCAATAATTGATGGAGCCGTCGGGGTTGGAATCGATCGCATCGATCACCTGTGTCTCGGCCGGAACGCCAAACGCCATGATCAGCTTGAGCTCATACTTGTCGTTATCGAGCCCCATGGCATCGATCGCGTGGGGCGTAAAGGCCTTGAACATGCAGGCGGCCACCTCGGGCGTGGCGCTGCGGGCGGCGAGCATCATCGTCTGCGCGGCAATACCCGTGTCGACCTCGGTAATGGGAGCGGCGGGCTTGCCCGGAACGGCGCGCTCGGCCAGAATCGCGATGTAGCCGGTCGGGCGCTCGCCCTCGGCAGGACCCGGCCAATCCTTGAGCGCACCGGCCCATGCAAGCTCGTCAAACACGCGAGCGCAGTCCTCGGAACCGCTCACCACATGAAAACGAAGACGCTGAGCATTGGCACCACACGGAGCCAGGTGCGCCAGTTCCGCCAGCTCGAGCAAAAACTCGCACGGCACGCGCATGGACTCGTCAAATCGGCGGCACGTGCGGGCGCGGCGGACCAGCGCGTCAAACGTGTCCAGGCCGAGCTTTTCGCAACCTTGCTTTGCCATCGACTCCGCGCTCGACGGCGCCGCGGGAACTGTTTCGTTCATAGGGACCCCCAATTTCGGGCAATTGTTCTTAGGAAAATCTAACCTAAAACCTAGGCAATTACATACAGCGGCGTAATGTTCTACAATTGTTGATTAATCCTCACTGGGGCGGGAACAAAAGTAACAATTCGGGAATGTGGGGCGGCAATTCGTCCTTCCCGCCCCATGCATCGGCGCCCTTGGGCGATACTTGTTGCAGCACTTTTGGCGTACGCCGCACGGAGAGCAATGAACGCGACGTGCACCACACGGAAAGGAGACATTATGGGCATCTTTAAGAACGATGACCAAAAATCGAGCCAGTTTGGATTTGACGAGAAAAGCATGGCGGGCAAAGCCGTCAAGGCCGTACGCTGGATCTACGCCATCACGGGCGTCTTAGCGCTCATTGCTGGTATCGCGCTGCTTTTTGCACCCGCAAGTCCCTCGTCTTTTTGACGACTGTCCTGGGTTTTTACTTTGTAATCACTGCTGCCATTAGGCTGTTCACTGCCATTTTTGAGCCGCTGCTGCCCACCGGCTGGCGCGTGACGAGCATCATCTCCAACCTACTCATTATCTTGGGCGGCGTCATAATCCTGCGCAACCAGGCCTTCTCGACCGCGACGCTCACCACGATGGTGGTTATCGTGGCCGGCTTTGGCTGGATTGTCGAAGGTGTCATGTCCATTCTGGAGTCCGAGCTTTCGTCCAACCGCGCCCTCGCTATCCTGAGCGGCGCACTCTCCATCATCGCCGGCATGTTCGTGTTTATCTATCCGCTGTGGTCGGCCAAGATGCTCGTTATCTTTAGCGGCGCCGCGCTGCTGGTGTTTGGCGTTACGCTGATTGTTCGCGCTATTCAATTTGGCAAACTGGTGCACTAGATGCCGCGAACGCTCTTTATTGATGCCGACGCCTGCCCGGTCACGCGCGAGTCGATTGATTGCGCGCGGCGGGCGGGCGTCGCCGTTGTTATCGCCGGCAACAGCACGCAAAACCTGGAACGGCACATTCGCCGCGACGACCCGCGTGATGCCGAGCACGCGCGACGCGGCTTTTGGGTCACGACGCTCGATGTGAGCGTGGGCGCCGACAGCGCCGACTTTGCCATTGTCGAACGCCTGCAGGCGGGCGACGTAGTCGTGACGCAGGACATTGGCCTGGCGAGCATGGTGCTCGGCCGCGATGCCGCCGCAATCGGTGTGCGCGGGCGTGTGTACGACAAAGCAACCATCGACATGCAGCTGTTTATTCGTCACGAGGAAAAGAAGGTGCGTCGCGCTGGCGGTCGCACCCGCGGGCCGGCAGCCTTCACCAGCGAAGACCGCGCCCGCTTTAAGCGCAACCTCACCGAGCTGCTGCACTAACCAAGGTAGATTTTTGGGACATGTCCGGAAATCTGCTTTTTGCTTTGGGCGGTGTGAACGCTCAAAATCCATGGCTCAACAAAAAACGGGCTTCAAAATGCCATGCGTCGCCGCATTGTGCAGGCGCCGAGCATGGCTATTTTGAAGCCCGTTTTGTTAGGCCCACTTAGAGGCCGAAGGCGGATAGGATGAGGCCCCAGCCCGCGCCGATGACATACATCATGATCAGAAACACAGCGTTTTCGCGGGCGCTGCGGTTGGTGCGGAACAGCACCAGGTAGCCCACGCCGGCGGAAATGAGCGTGCCGGCGAGCATCGGTGCCAGCTGCAGCGCGCCTTCCAGGTACAGTTGCGTGATGACGACGCTGGCCGAGCAGTTGGGAATCAGGCCGACGAGTGCCGAGCCCAGGACCGCAAGCATCTCGTTGCCGCGCAGGAACTGCTCGATCGCCGACTCGCCAAAGGTCTCGAGCACGGCGACCAGAATCAGCGTCACCAGGAAAATGAATACCGACACCTGCACGGTATGCGAGATCGCGCTGCGGATGATCGACACGATGGGCGCGCCCTCGTGGGAGTGGCTGTGGTCGTGGTGGCGCTCGTGCTCGTCCGCGTGACCATGATCGTGGCTGTGGTCGTGCCCGTGCTCGTCCTCATCCTCGTCACAGCCGCAATGATCGCGTTCGCACAGCTCGTGGATGTGATCAGCACTTACTCCCGCCTCGGCCACTTCATCAATGATGTCGCCCCCGGTATGGTCGTCGTGCGCGCAGTTCACATGAGCCGGATTGGCAGCGGTCCCCAGCACGGTACGGCGAATCGCCGCATGCGCGCGGGCATTACGACGAAGGCCGCGGATAGCCGCATCCACGATAAAGCCCGTGACCAGCGCGATCAGCGCCTTCGAGGCGAGCAACATCGCCATGGTCTGCACGGGAACTTGCTCGGCGAGCAACAGCGGCAGCATCTCATCGGAGGTCGAAAGGAACACCGCCACCAACGTGCCCAAGGTCACGACACGACCGGCGTACAGCGTTGCCGCCATTGCCGAAAAGCCGCACTGCGGCACCATGCCCAGCAACGAGCCAACCACGGGACCCGCGGCGCCGGCGCGCTTGATGGCGCCGTTAACGCTGTCGCCCGCGACGTGCTCCAGGGTCTCGAGGGCCAAATATGTCACCAATAAGAACGGTACCAGCGAAAGCGTGTCCTTGCCGGCGTCGAGCAGAATATCAATCAGCAAATCCATGACGGATGGAACCTTTCGTGTCTTTCGGCAGCATTGTAAAAGTCCTAGCGGTCAACTAGGGTATTGTAGTTGTCCTAGGCGCGATGCCAATAGTTGCCCATGGTAAACTATCATCTCGCCACATCTTAATGACACTGAGCCGCACGACGCGGCCCATCCAAGGAGCAGTTGTATGAACGTTTCACAAGCACTCGAATACGAGCGCCAGCCGTTTATTCCCATGTTTATCTATGGCGATCACGGCGCCATGGAATCCGAGCGCCAGAAGGGCGAGGAGGCCCTTAAGGTGCTCGAAACCGAGTACTTTACCGCCGAGGGCGACCCCAGCTTCGACTTTGCCACCGTGCGCGACCTGGCTGACCGCAACCGCGACCTGTGCGACCAAATTGGCGAGGCACGCCTGCGCAACGTGACGCCCGCGACGCTTTCGCGCGGCCTGTCCGATGCCGACACCTGCGCCGCCATCGGCAAGATGCAAAAGCGTACCGCTGCGTCCGTCATGCGCGAAATCCGCGGCGACCGCGACGCGCTCGGCGTGGCGTACGCCCGCAAGCCTATCCAGGGCACGGTGCTCGGCATCGACATCGAGACCACCGGACGTGCGCCCGAGCGCGGCTACATTATCAACGTGGGCTGGGAGATCATGGAGCTCACCAGCGACGCCGTCCCGCACGACGCCGAGGCACACTACTGCGGCCTGCCCGATATCTACCGCGGCGAGGATGTGCCGTTGTCGAATATCCACCACATCACCTGGGACGACATCGACGGAAAGGAGCCGTTCCGCGAGAACAAGGAGCTGCAGAAGCAGCTGCTCAAGCTCATGAAGAAGTACCCGTACATGGCACACAACGCCGCGTTTGAGGACAGCTGGTTCAAGATTCACCTGGACGGTTACGCCGAGGCGCGTCGTGCCGGCAAGATTATCGTCATCGACTCGCGCCAGATCTGCCGCAGCCTGGATGCCGACGTCCGCTCGCTCCCCCGCGAATCCGCCCCCGCCGCGCTCGAGAACTGGGCGCGCCGCCGTGGAACCCTCGCCGCCGACGCCAACGAGCAGCATCTGGGCCTGGACGACACCGACCTCATGCTCCGCACCGTCCAAGCCGAGCTCAACCTCAAGAACCTGTTCGTGAAATAACCGATCCATCTGCGGGAGCGCCTGCCAGGCACAGCGCAATCCGTCTGGCCGAACCGGCACGCAGTAAACTAGGCAGCAGCCTTATGGCTGCTGCCTAGTTTTTTTCAAAACGAGCAAATACGCGTGCCTCACACAGTCGACAGGTTACCCCACCTACATTTTTCGAGTTGTTCGGCCAGCTGAACCACTAGTCAAGGCCCATTGAACCGCAATCGAGCGCTGTAGTCGCCTTAATTTCGCAACCAAGCCCCATTAATCTACCTGAATCAATTCGAATAGGACGTTGCGATTGCACCATTCGTATAGGATAAGGCCGAATAACTCAATATATGTTGGTGAGGCGTCTTGGCGGTCGGCAAAATCGCTTAGAAGCTACGAATTCGCAACTAGAATTCACCAAAAAGGGCGCAGCTGACAGAAACCTCCCCAGCCGAAGCTGCTCCCTCGATACGACAGCTCAAAAACCCACCGTTCGCAGAAGATAAGCCGCGCCCCAATACCGTTGCCCGAAGTTTCGGACGTACGTGGCGTCCGCTATGCCATCATGCGCGTATGGGAATCGTTCTGTCACATACCACGGCACGCGCTGTATACCAAACAGCCAACTCGCTCGCAAGCTACGCGACCGATCCCATACCTATGGAAAAGATCAGGGTGTCTGCGCCGACCACGTCCGACCTGGAAGCGGCACGAGCATGGCTCAACAGAAAGAATGTCGATTCTGAAAGCATCCATGTGCTGACATTTTCCAATAATGCCAAAAGGCACCGCAAAGGCTGCATCTGCCACTGCACGCGCTATACGTTTGATGCAGAAAGCTACTTAGAACTCGAGCCGAACGTCTACATCGTCGATATCAAGCTGTGCGCGTTAGAAGCAACAGCCGACCTCAACCTTTCGGAGCTCGTTGAGTATTACTTTGAAATCTGCGGCTCCTACGCGCTTGGAACGTCCGACGAAACTCAATATCGCGAGCGCCCAGCCCTAACCAGCGTTGAAGAGCTCAGAGCCTTCTTTTCAGAGGCACCGGGGTATCGTGGATCTAATAAAGCACTTAAGGCACTTTCTTATGTACACGAAGGCTGTCGCTCCCCACTCGAAACGGCGTTTGTCATGATGCTGACAATGCCCAAGTCAATGGGTGGCTTAGCCATACGCGCTATCAAAACGGATTATCCGATCCCAGTCCCCAAAAGATACGCCGCCCTAACGCGACGGACGGTTTTCTACCTCGACGCGCTGCTCGAAAATTCGATGACCGATATCGAATACAACGGCTTTTACCACGACGAACCCGAGCAGCAATCAATTGACGAGGAGCGCCGAAACACGCTGCGGAACATGGGATATGCCGTTATCACAGTTAGTCGTCATTCGTTTTTCAAGCAGTCCGCTTTTAGGCGGGTCATGGAAGCGATTCGCATTCGCGAGAAGATCTGGCCCGGTCGACTCCCGGATAACTTCGCCATCCTGCAAGAAACTCTTCGTCAATTTGTCTTGCGGCGCTACTTCGAATACGGTCGCCGCGTCCTGGAGACACTCAAAGAAGAAGAGGCCGCCAAGCGCGAAATTGCAAGCCAATATCCGCAAGCTGATGACCCGAGCATCAACGATGTGCCCGAACCCGACGACATGCAACACGTCGGGGCCCTTGCTGAGGAAATCAATGGGGCTTGGGAATGCGACATGTTCGCAAAAATCGATGAAAACCGCACGGAAGACGACACGATTATTGATCTAATTGAGAATTCGCTCTTCTAAAGGCGATCTCTGCGGATGTCCACCTACATTTTTCGACTTATTCGGCCACCGATGTGCCAGATTGGCTGCAGCAATGCTCAATATAACTTTAGATAAAACTGATTCTGCAGGAACTCCCGTAGAGGAAGAACTGATTCTCGCGGTATTTGACACGATAAAGTACAAATATGAACAGTTCTAATGCTTCTCAAGGTGGCTTTCTTAGCATGCTAGCCGAACATCTCGAAATATGTTGGCGAGCATTGCGTCGATGTCTCCCAACCCACAGAAAATCGCAGAGGCGGCAAGCAGTCATCGAAATTAACGCAAATTGTATTGACATATGAACATGCGCTCATATAATCGGAAGCAAGTTTTATGAGCGCATGTTCATATGAAAGGATATTGCAATGAGCATCCGCGTTGATGAAATGAAACCCGACACCGAGGCCACCGAGCCCGCAATCCCCACCACCTGCTCACCCGAGGACCTTCCCGACGAGGAGCTTCTCTACGACCTCGCCGACCTGTTCAAGGTCTTCAGCGACACCACGCGCATCAAGATTCTCTATGCCCTCATGGGCCGCGAGCTCTGCGTGGCCGACATCGCCGAGGCGACCGCAACCTCGCAGTCGGCAGTATCGCACCAGCTGCGCACGCTCAAGCAGTCGCACCTGGTTAAATTCCGACGCGACGGGCGCAATATCCTCTACTCGCTCGCCGATGACCATGTCTACACCATGCTCAACCAGGGCATGAGCCACATCTGTGAATAGCAACCAACCACGGTACCAGCGCGGCCTGCACCCAAGCCGCAAATACGGGGAAAGGAATCCACCATGAAAAAGCAGTTTAAGCTCGACGAGATCGACTGCGCCAACTGCGCGCGCGAGCTTCAGGACGAGCTGGCCAAGCTCGAGGGCGTCAAGTCCGTTTCGGTCAACTATATGACCCAGAAGCTGACGCTCGAGGCCGATGACGCCGAGTTCGACGAGGTCCTCGACCGCGTTGTGGAGTTCACCGCCGACGCCGAGCCGGACTGCGAGATCATTCTCTAGCCAAGGTTTACGCCAACCCGCAAGACCGCGCTTGCCGCGGCCTTTGCTCGCGAAATTATATGAGCGAGTGTTCATACATTCAAATGGGAGGATACGAGTCATGGCCACCGCCGACCCCAAAAAGAAAAAGAAGAAGCGCAAGAAAAAAGAATCACTCGAGCATAAGCGCAACCGCATCCTGGTAGCACTGGGCATTTTTGCGGTGGTGTATGCCCTCGACGAACTCGGTGCCCTTACCGCCGCATTCGGTACCCCGGGTGACATCTACGCCAGCTTCGTGCTGTTCCTGGTGCCGTTCCTAATTGCCGGCTACGACGTGCTCCAGAAGGCGTTCAACAACATCCGCCGCGGCAAGGCCTTCGACGAGAGCTTCCTCATGGCCGTCGCGACCATCGGCGCGTTTGCCATGGTGCTCTTCCCCGATACCGACCCGCACATGGCCGAAGGCGCCGCCGTCATGCTGTTCTACCAGGTCGGCGAGCTGTTTCAGGCGTACGCCGTGGGCAAGAGCCGCAAGTCGATCAGTGCCATGATGGACATCGCGCCCGACTACGCTAACGTCGAGCAGCCCGACGGCACACTCGAGCAGGTCTTCCCCGATGACATCGCGGTCGGCACCGTGATCGTGGTCAAGCCCGGCGAGCGCGTGCCTATCGACGGCGTCATCGTCGAGGGCGAAACCCAGCTCGACACCGCCGCCCTTACCGGTGAGTCGGTCCCCCGCCCGGCCAAAACCGGAGACGATATCATCAGCGGCTGCATCAACATGACGGGGCTCATCCACGTGCGCACCACCAAGCCCTTTGGCGAGTCCACCGTCGCACGCGTCCTGGAGCTCGTGGAAAATGCCAGCGAAAAGAAGGCGCGCACTGAGAACTTTATCACGCGCTTCGCCCGCGTCTACACGCCCGCCGTCACCGGCGCTGCCGCGGTACTCGCGCTCGGCGGCGGCTTGGTCACCGGCGCCTGGTCCGACTGGATCCTGCGCGGCCTGACCTTCCTGGTCGTCAGCTGCCCGTGCGCGCTCGTGATTAGCGTCCCGCTCAGCTTCTTTGGCGGCATTGGCGGCGCATCCAAGCTGGGCGTCCTCATCAAGGGCTCCAACTACCTCGAGACGCTCGCCGATGTGGACACCGTCGTCTTTGACAAGACCGGCACGCTCACCAACGGCACGTTTTCGGTCGTGGCGGTACACCCCGAGGCTGGCTACACCGAGCAGTCGCTGCTTGAAGTCGCAGCTCTTGCGGAGTCGTTCTCCGATCACCCCATCGCGCAGTCCGTGCGTGTCGCCTACCAGGGCGAGGTCGACCCCAAGCGCGTTAGCAACTCCGCCAACGACGCGGGCCACGGCGTGACGGCAACCATCGACGGCAAGCACGTCGTCGTTGGCAACGCAAAAATGCTCGCCGCGACCGGAGTCGAAGCGCCCGATTGCGAGGTCGTCGGTACGATCCTTCACATGCTGGTCGATGGCATCTATGCCGGCCACATTGTAATTGCCGACACCGTCAAGGCCGATGCCGAGCAGACGATCAGCGACCTGCACGCCGCCGGCGTCAAGCGCACCGTCATGCTCACGGGCGACCGCGAGGAGGTTGCGGCGTCTGTGGCCAAGCAACTCAGTCTCGACGAGTTCCACGCGCAGCTGCTGCCGGGCGATAAGGTCGAGCGTGTTGAGGCGTTGCTCGCGGCCGAAAGCGGCAAGGGCAAGCTCGCCTTTGTCGGCGACGGTATCAACGACGCACCTGTGCTTACGCGCGCCGATGTGGGCATTGCCATGGGCGCTATGGGTTCCGACGCCGCGATTGAGGCCGCCGACGTGGTGCTCATGGATGACAAGCCGTCCAACATTTCCCGCGCGATCCGCGTGGCGCGCAAGACCATGGCGATTGTTTGGCAGAACATCATCTTTGCGCTGGGCATTAAGCTGCTGATTCTAGTGCTGGCAGCACTCGGCATTGCCAACATGTGGCTTGCTGTGTTCGGCGACGTAGGCGTGGCGATCATCGCCATCCTGAACGCCATGCGCGCGATGGGTGTCAAGAACCTGTAGCGTTCGTGGGCTGTCCGGCCGGGACCGGGCTTGGTTTTGAAAACGTCCTCGCGCATGAGGCCCGTCTTTCCTGCTCCTGCGGAGCAACGGAAAGACGGGTCTCGTGCGGAGTGTTTTCAAAACCAAGCCCGGCCCCGACCTGCGTTGACACAGCTGGCGGTTCTTGGGCATCGCTTGCTGGTGGGGTTCCTTGTCTGAGTTGGACTTAGTTGGTGGGACCACTCGTCTCGGTCGCTGTCCCGCACCGTTCCGGCGCGGGAGGCGCGCCGCTGCGGGAGTGCTAGTCGGTCATTGTTGGCGCCGAAGCACCGTCCCGCCCCAGCATCGATCTTAGCTTCTCAAAGCTCTCCTCGCTCAGGCAGTGCTCCATGTGGCAGCCCTCTTGCGACGCGACCTCAGCCGAAACACCCGCATCCTCCAGCAGCCCCACGAAAAAGCAGTGACGCTCCCACATTTGACGAGCGACCTCCAGACCACGCTCCGTCAGATGAACATCTCGCTTGCCCATTTCGACGTAGCCGTTGTTCTCCAACGTCGCCATAGCTTTTGAAACGCTTGCCTTAGTTACGCCAAGGTACTCTGCAACATCAATCGAGCGCACGATGCCCTGACGTTGCGACAGAACGTAGATCGATTCGAGATAGTCTTCTCCGGATTCACGCAGGGCCATGGGCCGCCTTTCGCGATGATTGCTAGTTAGCCGTTGGATACTTTCTACGGCTTACTTTACCGCAAAAGTTGCCCATGTCTTACTACTTTACCTAAAAGTTGGCCGTGTTTCACAAAACGTGCGGGATGAAACAAAATGGGGACGCCCCGCAAGGAGTGTCCCCAGCTGCCGGCAGAAAAGGAACGTCCCCAAGTGCTGAGCCGCAGCTATAACAGTCCAAAGTGCTTCGCGGCGTTGTAGATGCCGTCGTTGTCCACGGCGGTCGTTACGTAGGTCGCTGCGGCCTTCACGGTCTCCTGCGCGTTGCCCATGGCCACGCTCGTGCCCACAGCGGCAAACATCGACAGGTCGTTCTCGCCGTCGCCAAAGGCGATCGCCTCGCTCGCATCGATGCCCAGGCGCTCCAGCGTTGCCGCCACGCCCAGGTCCTTGCCGCCGTTGGCAGGGATAATGTCACAGAACAAATCACACCAGCGCGTAGTGAGCGAATGCGACACGGCGTCGGTCACGATATGTTCGTCGGCCGGGTCCACGAAGGCGCAGAACTGGTAGACCGGTGCGTCAAAGGCGTGCTCAAACGGCTCCTCGTGGTAGACGATTCCCGCGTTGCTGCCAGCCGTCACCACGCGCTCGGACAGGCGGTTCACAAACGAGTTCTCGCCCTGCATGCACAGCGAGTCGTAGCGCCCCTGTGCCACCTGGTCCACAATCACCGCGACGTCGTCCGGATCGATCGGGCAGCTGCGGTAGACGCCCTCGGCATCAAAGCAGTGCTGGCCCGAAAGCGTAATGTACGCATCCCAACCCAAGTCGAACAGCCAATCGGGCATCTGGTAGGTCGGGCGGCCCGTGGCGATCACGCGCGCAATCCCCTGCTCGTGAAAGCTGTCAAGCACCTGCTGCGCCGACGCCGGAATCCGGTGGGTCTTAAAGCTCAGCAGCGTGCCGTCGATATCGAAAAACGCGGCTTTGATCATCCTCGCCTACTCCTCGCCCTCGAGCTTCTCGCTCGCCTCGAGCCACGCCATCTCCAACTCGTCCATGGCGGCGTGAGCCTCGTCGATCTTTGCCTGCTGCTCGCCGAGCGCCGTGTAGTTGGTGGGATCGACCTGGGCCATTGCTGCCTCGGCCTCCTCAACGCGGGTGCGCTGCGTCTCCATCTTGCGCTCGAGCGAACTCACCTCGCGGCGGAGCTTCTGGCGCTCGGCGTTGGACAGGCCGTTGGGCTGACCGCTCGACTTGGGCTTTTCGGCCGCAGCTGCCGCGGCACCGGTGTCGAACGTGCCGGTCTTGGCGCTCGGCGCGCCCACGGGCTCGCCCTCGGCGGTAGCGTTGCACAGGCGCAGGTACTGGTCCACGCCACCGGGCATATGCGTCAGGTGGCCGTCGAGCAGCGCCCACTGCTGGTCGGTCACGCGCTCCATCAAAAAGCGGTCGTGCGTCACCAGGATCAGCGTGCCGGGCCAGCCGTCCAGCAGGTCCTCGACAATCGCGAGCATGTCGGTATCCAGGTCGTTGCCCGGCTCGTCCAGGATGAGCACGTTGGGCTCGTCCAGAATCGTCAGCAACAGCGACAGGCGACGGCGCTGACCGCCCGAAAGATCGCCGATGCGGCTCCAGAGCTGCTGCGTCGTAAAGCCCAGACGCTCGCAGAGCTTCTCGGGCGAAGTCTCCTTGCCGTCGATGACGTAGTACTTCTTATAGTTGCCGAGCACCTCGCGGATCGTGTCGCCCATGTAGGGCTTGAGCTCCTCGAGCTGCTGCGACAGCACGCCAAAGCGCACTGTCTGGCCAATCTTCACGCGGCCGCGCGTGGGTTCAATCTTGCCCTGGATCACGTCAAGCAGCGTCGACTTGCCAGCGCCATTCTCACCCAAAAGACCATAGCGGTCGCCCGCACCAATGAGCCAGGTCACATCGGAGAGCACCTGCTTGGGCGCGCCGCCGGCATCCGCATAGCCGGCGTCCACGTCGACCACGTCGATAACCTGCTTGCCTAGGCGGCTCACGGCGAGGCGCTTGAGCTCCAGCTCGTCACGCACGGGCGGCACGTCGGCGATCAGCTCACGAGCGGCATCCACGCGAAACTTGGGCTTGGTGGAGCGCGCCTGGGCGCCACGGCTCAGCCACGCGAGCTCCTTGCGCGCCATGTTGCGACGGCGCTCCTCGGTAACGGCGGCCATGCGGTCGCGCTCCACGCGCTGCAGGATATATGCGGAGTAACCGCCCTCGAAGGGATCGACCTGGCCGTCGTGGACCTCCCACATGCTGGTGCAGACCTCGTCCAAGAACCAGCGATCGTGTGTGACCACGAGCATGGCACCCTGGCCGCGCTGCCAGCGAGCCTTTAAGTGGCGCGCGAGCCAGTTGATGGTGCGCATGTCCAGGTGGTTGGTGGGCTCATCGAGCATGAGCACGTCGTAGTCGCCGATCAGCAGGCGCGCGAGGTCCACGCGGCGGCGCTGACCGCCCGAAAGCTCGCCCACCGTACCCTCCCAAGGCACATCGCTAATGAGGCCGGCGAGGATCTGGCGCGTGCGGGGGCTCGACGCCCACTCGTACTCGGGCGTGTCGCCCACAACGGCATGGTGCACGGTGTCGGTGTCGACAAGCTGGTCCTTTTGGCCGAGCAGACCGATCGTCGTGCCGCGGCGGTGCGTCACGCGTCCGTCATCGGGCTCCAGCGTGCCGGCGAGCACGCTCAACAGCGTCGACTTGCCGTCGCCGTTTTTACCGACAATACCAATGCGGTCGCCCTCGCCCACGCCGAGCGTCACGTTATCGAAAATATGCTTGGTGGGAAACTCTAGGCTGACGGAATCGCATCCCAAAAGAATCGCCATATGCCCTGCTCCTTCGTAGAAATTCAACGTTGTCCATGATAGCAGCGAAAACCTACCAATTAGGGACAGGTTTATTTTGGCAGGTTTTATCTGGGCAAACGCTGGAGCGGCCAACACGCGCCCCCTGATAAAACGTTAAACCTGCCAAAATAAACCTGTCCCTTTTTGGCAGGTCGACAGCCGGCAGCGACACAAAAAGGCGGGCCATCTCCCAAAAGAGATGACCCGCCTCTCCAATCAGTCCCGTGGCGACCGTGGCCGCCGCGGGCCTCAAGCATGTCCCGGACTAGGAGAACATGCCGGTGAGGTAATCATTCAGCCGCTTATCCTTGGGCCGTTGGAAAATCTCGTCGGTCTCGTCGTACTCGACCATATCGCCCATGTAAAAGAACGCCGTGCGGTTGGACACGCGCGACGCCTGCTCCATGTTGTGCGTCACGATGACGATGGCGCGGTCGGCCACGATCGACGACATAAGGTCCTCGATCGCCAGCGTCGAGATGGGGTCAAGCGCCGAGCAGGGCTCGTCGAACAGGATCACATCGGGGTTGAGCGCCAGCGTGCGCGCGATGCACAGGCGCTGCTGCTGACCGCCCGAAAGCGCATAGGCGCTCTTGTCGAGCTTGTCCTTGACCTCGTCCCACAGCGCCGCGCCGCGCAGGCTCTCCTCGACCATGCGGTCGAGCTCGTCGCGGTCGGTGATACCGTGGCGCTTGGGCGCAAACGTGATGTTGTCGCGGATGGACTTGCGAAACGGGTTGGGCTGCTGGAACACCATGCCAATGGAACGGCGCAGCTCATACGTGTTCTCGGTCTTGGTGTTCACGTTGCGCCCGCGGTAGTTGATCTCGCCCTCCACGCGGCAGCCGCGAATCTCGCGATTCATCAGATTGAGGCTGCGCAAAAAGGTCGACTTACCGCAGCCCGAAGGCCCGATGAGCGCCGTGATCTCGCCCTTGTGGAAGTCGAGCGACGTATTGTGCAGTGCATGGTGGTCGCCATAGTACACGTTGACGTCCTTGGTGGAGAGCACAACCTCGTCGCTCACGGCCTTGCCGCTCACGCGCACGCGCTTCTCGCTCTCCCCCACGCTCGACAGGAAGTCCCGGGTGTCGGACGATGCCGCTTCGGTTGCGGGCGTTACATTCATCTCGCTCATTCGGCCGTCATCTTCCTTGCCAGTTGCTTGCCCACAATGCGGGCGATTACGTTAAACAGCAGTACGCAAATCATCAGCAGTGCAGCGGTGCCCCAGACGATCTGCTGGGCCTCGGGGCTGCCCTCGCCATAGATCTTGTAGATGTGCACGGCGAGCGACTCGCCGGGACGGAACACGTTCCAAGCGCAGGTGGGGCTCGACAGGTTAAAGCTCAAGAAGTTCAGGCGAACCGGCGAGCTCATACCCGAGGTAAAAAGCAGTGCTGCGGCCTCGCCAAACACGCGACCGGCCGAAAGCACGATGCCCGTCACGATGGCAGGCATGGCCTCGGGGATCAGGATGTGCAGCGTGGCCTCCCAGCGAGTGAGGCCCATGGCCAGGCACGCATCGCGCTGGGCCTGCGGCACGTCCTCGAGCGCCTGCTGGATCACGCGCACCAGGATGGGGATGTTGAACATGGTGAGCGCGACGGCGCCGGAGATGATGGAGTACTTCCAGCCCAGCTGCACCGAGAACACCAGAAAACCGAACATGCCGACGACGATGGAAGGCAGCGAGGACAACGTCTCGATGGCGGTGGAGGCGATGTCGCGGATGGGTCCGTCCGGCGCGTACTCAACCAAAAAGACCGCGCCACCCAGGCTGATGGGCACCGAGATGATCAGGGTGATCAGCAGCAGGTAGAACGAGTCGAACAGCTGGTAGAGCACGCCGCCCTGCGTTCCGTTGGCGCGCGACGGCTCCGTGAGAAAGCCCGGCTGGAACAGCGTCGAGATGCCCTCGAACAGGATATAGGCCACCATGGAGACGACGATGAGCATGACGATGGCGACGATCGCCGTCAACACGCCCGTGGCGAAGCGGTCCTGCTTTTGGACACGCCCGAGCCTCGCCTCGTCGATGTGGATACGCGTGCTAGCCACGAGCCTTCGCCCCCTTGCGGCCGATAAGGTGGATGATCAGGATGAAGATGAGACTCATGCCCATCAGCAGCAGGCCGAGTGCCCACAGAACATCATCCTGGGCCGAGCCCTCGGCATAGACCGCCATGGACGTGGTGAGCGTGGTGGTGATGGTCGAGGCCGGCGACAGCAGCGACGTCGGCATGGCCTCGATGCCGCCGATAACCATGCGTACGGCGAGCGTTTCGCCAAAGGCGCGGGTCATGCCCAAGATAACCGCGGTCATGAGCGACGGCATGGCGGACTTGAGCACCACGTGCCAGATGGTCTGCCAGCGGGTGTAGCCCAGCGCGAGCGAGCCCTGGCGGTAGCCGTCGGGCACGGCGCGCAGGCCATCGACCGAAAGCGTGGTCATGGTCGGCAGGATCATGACGGCCAGCACGATGGCGCCGGGCAAGATGCCCAGGCCCGTGCTCACGTGGAAAACGCTCTTCATAAGACCGACGACCACGTGAAAACCGATCAGGCCAAAGACGACCGAGGGGATGCCGGTCAAAAGCTCAATGAGCGGCTGAAAGATCTTAGAGCCAAACTTAGGGCTAATCTCGACCGCAAAGATGGCAGAGCCGATGGCGATGGGCAGCGCGATAAGCGTGGAGAGCACCATGACCGCAAACGAGGTGACGATCAGGGGCAGGGCGCCGGTATAGGGCAGGCCGTTTTCGGCTGTGTTGGCCAGGTCCCACTTGGTGCCGGTGAAAAACTCGACGACCGAGACGCCGTCCTTGACAAAAGCCGAGAGGCCCTTTTGGGCGACCATAAAGATGAGCGCGGCAACGACAAGCGTCACGAGCGCTACGCACGCGCCCGTGACGCCCAGGCCCACGTTCTCAAGGTCGCGCTTTGGCAGCTGTTTTGCCATTGCAAACCTTTCCGGGGCGATTACTTATTTAGCAGAGACCTTGCCGCTGGCGTCCTTGACGACCTTCATGGCAGAGACGGGGATGAAGCCCTGCTCCTCGACGAGCTTGCCCTGGACGTCGTCGGAAAGCATGAACTCCAGGAAGGCCTTGGTGGCCTCGTCGGCGTCCTTGGAGCAGTACATGTGCTCGGTAGCCCAGATCTTGAAGGAGTCATCAGTGACATTCTTGCTCTTGGGCTCGACGCCCTCGACCTTGATGGCGTTGAACTTGGAGTCATCGAAGTGCGAGAAGTCGAGGTAGGAGATGGCGTTATCGGTGCTGCCCATCTGAGTCTGGACGTCGCCGGACTTGTCGAGCTCGGCGTCGCCCTTAAAGTCGACGGTCTCGTCGCCAAAGACGGCGGCCTCGAAGGTGGCGCGGGTACCGGAGCCGGCCTTGCGGTTGAGGACGACGATGGTAGCGTCGTCGCCGCCGACCTCCTTCCAGTTGGTGATCTGGCCGGAGAAGATGCCCTTGAGCTGCTCGAGGGACAGGTCGTCGACCTTGACGTTCTTGGAGACGACGGGGCCCATGCCCACGACGGCGACCTCGTGGTCGACGAGGTTCTTGACCTGGTCGGCCTCGAGCTTTGTCTCGGCGAAGACGTCGGAGTTACCGATGGTGACGGTGCCGGCGGCGACAGCGGTCAGGCCCTTACCCGAACCGTTGCCCGAACCGGAGATGGAGACGTCGGGGTTGGCGTCCATGAACTTCTCGGCAGCAGCCTCGACGAGAGCCTGGAACGAGGAGGCACCGTCATAGGTCACCTCGCCGGAGACGGACTCGGCAGCGGCAGCGGCGCTACCCTTGTCGGCGGCGTCGGAAGTGTTGGAGCCACCGCAACCAACAAGGCCGAGACCGACGATGCTGGCAAGACCACCAGCGAGGCCGAGGAACTGACGACGAGAATAAGCCTGATCGAGCATGATCTTCCTTTCATACATGCGACTCGCGGGCACCCTGCCCGCTTTGCTGTTTGGAAAGATACGACCTCGATCAGGCGACAGCCGCGCCAGCTGCGGTTTCTTACGGGCATCTGATAGACCCTTACCGCAAGCGCTGCCCAGCCTTTACAAACGAATAACAATCCCGGCATTTAGCGTGGCGCGCCTTTTACACCGATAAAAAAAGTTGCGGTGAAATAGTTCCTGTTTGGCTGTCAGGCAGCCGATTCTAGGAACTATTCCACCGCAACTTAGATTGGCAAAACGCCGTAACCTTAAAGCTCCAACTCGTTGAGCCTTAAGATGGCCACGATATAGATCTTGAGCGCTTGCTTGAGCTGTTCTTCGTTGGCGCACTCGTTGGGGCCGTGCATCTGGCCGCCCCACGCGGGCAGCTCAAGGCCGGTCTCCTCGGGGCCAAACGAGACGGCGCGGGCAAAGTTGCGCGCATACGTGCCGCCGCCCATGGCAAAAGGCTCGGCATGCTTACCCGTAAACTCGTTATAGGTATCAATCAGCGCCTTCACGGCCGGGTCGTCGGCCGAAACTGAGAACGGCACCTTGGCACGACCCACGCGATACGTCACACCAAAGCGGCCCACGAGCGGCTCGAGCTGCTCGCAGATGGCATCGGCACTGGTGCTATCGGGGAAGCGCACGTCGATGACCTGCTCAATGTGGCCGTCAACCACGCGGATGACGCCGGGGTTGCAGGTGAGCGGACCAAATGCCGCGCTCGTCGCGTCGATACCCAGGCCGCGGCCATAGGCGTCCGCATGCACAAAGGCCAGAAACTTAACAAACTCGTGCTCGGCAGGCGTCAGCAGGCGCTCATCGCGTGCGCCAGACGCATCCTCGGCCTCGCGCAGATACGCCACGATGAGGCCAACGGCATTGATCGTTCCCTCGGGCATCGAGGCATGACCGCCAATGCCGTGGGCGAAAATCTGCGCATGACCGTTGTCGAGCGCTGTGATCTCCAGGCGGTCGGCGTTCTCGACCGGCGCCGGCAGCTCGTCGACGGCAATCGCAAGCTCGCAAATAGACTGCGACGGAATGGCGTTGCTCGCCTCGGCGCCGCTCCAGGACACGATGCGCCCGCCGTCGATCTTGGGGCTCACGAACGTCGCCTCAAACTGGCCCTTCTCGGCATTGCAAACCGGGAACTCGGCATCGGGCGTAAACAAAAAGTCGGGGTTGGGGTAGTTCTCCAGATAATGATGAACGTCGGACATGCCCACTTCCTCATCGCAGCCCAGCAGCGCGCGGAAGGTATAGCGCGGGGTAATGCCGTGCTTGAGCAGGTAGGCGCCGGCGTAGAGCGACAGGACGGCCGGACCCTTGTCGTCGATCACGCCGCGGCCGAGCAGCCAGCCGTCGCGGCGCTCCATCGAAAACGGGTCGGTGTTCCAACCGGGGCCGGCGGGAACCACGTCCACATGGCAGATGGTCGCGAACTGCTTGTCGCCGCGACCCGGAATGTCGGCGATGCCCACGTAGCCCTCATCGTCGCTCGTCTGGTAGCCGAGCTTTTGCGCGATGCCGAGCGCGCAATCGAGCGCGTCACGGACCGGACGGCCAAACGGCGCGCTGGGCTCCGCATCGGCAGAAACCGCCACGGATGGATAACTCACCAGCTGCTCAATATCGGCGACGACATCCTCCCATACCTCGTCGACGTACTCGGCGACGCTCTGCTCCACCTGATTCATGGACGACCTCCTTACCAATGAGTGGCGAGCTTGCCCGCCACTCACATCACATACTTATATAGAAAAGTTTAGCAAGCTCGGCCACCGAGCGCACCACCGCATCGGCGCCCGCGGCCTCGTGCTCCCCCGGCGCCGCCGCGCCCGAATAGATGCCGATGCACGGCACGCCCATCGCATGCGCGCCCTCCACATCGTTAAAGCGATCGCCGATCATCACGCCTCGTCCGCGGTCGCGCCCAGGGCCGCCAGCGCGTCGCGCACCGAATCCGCCTTGGTCTCGCGTCCCTGCGGCGGATTCATGCCAACCACGGCTTCGAACTGGCAAAGACCCAGTTCATTCACCATGTCGATACACTTTGCCTCCATGCGCGAGGTCGCCACGGCCATGCGATGCCCCTGCGCCGCGAGCCCATCGAGCAGCTCGGGAATCCCGTCGAACACGGGATACTCCTCCGGCCCCAGCTCGTCAAAAAAGGCGCGGTACTCGTCGGCCACTACGAGCGACTCCTCACGCGTAAAGCCGTAAAAGTCGTGGAAGCTCTTCCACAGGGGCGGCCCAATCATGCGGCGCAGGTCGCCCATCTGCGCTTCCGAAAACCCGCGCGCAGCCAGCGTCTTGCGCGTCGAGGTCATCACCGCCCGGCCCGTATCGGCCACCGTGCCGTCAAAATCGAACAGCACAATCGGCCGCTCGCATAGCTGTAATGCCGCCATCGATATCCCTCTTCCCCAGTTGGCGATTTCCACACCGACACTTCAAACTGTTGACTATTCAACAATTGAACCTAGTAATGTGGAGCGACTCAACTATACTTGTCGCACTTTGCTCTCAGAAGGCGGCGCGCAAGCGCCCCAACGAAAGGTGCAATTATGTCTTTTGCCATCATAACCGACTCCACGTCGGACATTTCCCCCGCCCGTGCCCAAGAGCTCGGCATTTACGTGATTCCGCTGCATGTGATTATCGAAGGCGAGGACCTGCTCGACCAGGTGCAGATTACCGCCCAGGAGTACGTCGCCCGCATGGCCGGCTCCGAGCAGCTGCCGCACACCTCGCAGCCGAGCGCCGGCGAGTTCAAGGCGCTCTTTGACCGCGTGCTCGCCGACGGCCACGATAACGCGATCTTTATCTCGCTGTGCAGCGAGTGGTCCGCCTGCTATGCCAACGCCAGCCTGGTGGCCGAGACCCACGAGCTCGACGTGCGCTGCATCGATTCGCGCACCGGCTCGGGCGCCGAAGGCCTACTGGTGGAGTACGCGCTGGCCATGCGCGAGGACGGCCGCAGCCTGGACGAGACCGAGGCGCAGATCCGCGCGACCCTGCCCGACGCCCATCTGCTGCTGATTCCCCGCACGCTCGAGAACCTGGTCAAGAACGGCCGCGCACCTAAACTCGCCGGCCAGCTCACGCAGATGCTCAACATTCGCCTGGCCGTTTCGCCGGAGTGGAAATCGGGCGAGATCAAGGCCGTCAAAAAGGGCCGCGGCGCCAAGCGCATCGTCGCCAACACCATGGCCGACTGCCTCGCATTTTTGGCCGAACATCCAGGCTCCAGCGTGCGTGTGCTCACGACCGGCGCCGCCGAGGAGCAGGAACTTGTCAACGAGGCGCTCGCGGGCCAGGACTACGTAGACGCCGGCACCGGCCCCATCGGCTGCACCATCGCCACCCACGTAGGCGTCGACGCCATCGCCATCAGCTACTGCCCCCGCTACCAACCTGCCAAATAGGGACAGGTTTATTTTGACATGTTTTATCTGGGCAAACGTCCAGCGCCAACAAATACCAGCCTGACAAGATCGGGCAGGCAGGAGCTATCGAACAACCAAGGTACAGCCAGCCGTAGCAAAGCCATCATGCCGGTGCACCCCAACTCAAGGCGCGCCGGCATCCCTTTAGGAATTGCGGTGGGAAAGGGGCCGAATAGTCGAAAGACAGCGAACCGCCGAATGCCGCTCACGGAGCGGCACCCCACTATCACCGAACCAAAATCAAAGTCGAGTATCTCAAATAGCCGAAATGGCGTACCCTCATCCCAATGAACGCAGACAAGAATGGCATTCAAATGAGCAACGCCGTGCATCAATACGCCCTTTTCGGGAACGCCTTATTCAAACTCAATAAAACGGTTGTCCACGCTTCGGATCCGCGTAAGCAAATCGTCATCTGTAGCAACGGTCCAGACATCCGTTACGCGACACTCGAAGAATGGGACAAAGCCGGCAAATCTTTCGACGAACATGCACAGACCGAGGGCATCGTCACCAGTGCGAGCCCAGCACGTGACAAACTCGAGCTCTTTCGCAGCCTCTTTACCGGGCGTAAAGATGTTTACGCTCATGGATATCGCAGAAAAGACGGGGGCATCGGCTATACGCCCGCTTGCGCAAACGAGTGGAAGCCGGGAATTTGTCCCAAAGCAGCCCATCAAAAAGTCAAATGCGCAGAATGCCACAATCGCGTCTTCCCCGAATTAAGCGATGCCGCAATCATTGCTCACTTTAAAGGCAACGATGACCGGTTCCGCGATGTCCTCGGGCAATATGTACTCGACAAGAACTGCAATACGAAAGTTCTCGTCATCGATTTTGACAAAGCAGACTGGAAAGAGGCAACAAATGTCGTACGGCTTGTTGCAAAACGACGGAACATTAACGCCGCCGTCGAGCGCTCAAGGTCCGGCAACGGCGCACACATCTGGTTTTTCTTTCTCGAGCCAATCAGCGCAAAGGCTGCCAGAGAGTTTGGAAGTTGCCTTATAACCGAAGCTGCGGCGCTTAATAAGACAATCACGTTCGAGGCCTTTGATCGAATGCTACCCGCTCAGGACACTATTCCCGATGGAGGTTTTGGAAACCTCATCGCACTTCCCTTTCAAGGCAAGGCACAACGTGAAGGAAACAGCGTATTTGTAGACGAACAATTCGAGCCCTTTCCCGACCAATGGCTTTATCTGTCGCAAGTCCAGCTGATTCCGCGCTCGACAGTGCAAAATCTGATCGAGACCACTGGGGACAACCCACACGGGCTAGCAACAGTTACGGTCGCAAACAAGACCAAACGATATGCCCAAAAACCACGAAAGCGGCTACCGCTCACATCGCGGGACTTTCCTTCATCGCTGCCCGTCACGCAAGCCGATATGCTCTACATCCCCGAAAAGTCTCTGAGTCCTGCAGCTCAAATGGAAATCCGCGGGCTCGCAACATTCGCCAACCCAGAATTCTATCGAGCACAAGCCATGCATCAATCGGTATTCGGTAAACCGCGACTTATAGACCTCAGCGAACTGAGAGATGGTTATGTTGCGATTCCCCGGGGCTGCAAAACTCAGCTTGAGCAGCTGCTCCGAGAAACCGGCGTTACTGCCCACTATTCAGACGAACGCAAATCCGGCAATCAAATTGTGATGACATTTAAAGGCGCCCTTCGCCCTGAACAGCAAATCGCCGCTGAGCAGCTACTTGGATACGAAGATGGAATCATGTCCGCGCCGACAGGCTTCGGTAAAACAGTCATTGGGGCTTACCTTATTGCCGCCATTGGCCTTCCAACGCTTGTCATCGTTCCCAAGACCGCGCTCATAGCTCAATGGAGATCTCAGCTCGAGCAGTTCCTCGACATTACGGACAACAGAGAACCCGTCCGAACTCCAAAAGGACGAATCAGCAAAAGACAGCCTCCGGTCATCGGACAAATAGGAGGGGGCAAAACCGCCGTAAGTGGCCTCGTCGACGTCGCTTCGTTTCAATCGCTGTCTGGCAAAGACCGCCAAACCGGAGAGCCGATAGCCAAGCAGCTCGTTCGCAATTACGGTCTCATTATCTGCGACGAATGTCACCATGCCGCCGCGCCACAGCTCGAGCTTGTTCTCAAGTCTGCCCCGGCCAAATACGTATACGGCCTTTCCGCGACGCCCGAGCGCTCCGACGGTCTCACGCGGGCGCTCTTTATGCTCTGCGGCCCACTTCGCTATGTCATAGATCCAAAAAAGCAAGCAATCCAGCAGGGCATCCATCGCATCGTACGGCCTCGTTTTACCGGAATTCGACTACCCGCCTACGAGCCGGGCGCAAGCTTCAATCAGATTCTCGACCTGCTGTGCACGCATGCAGCTAGAAACGAATTGATTGTCAACGACGCTCTTGAAGCTGCGTCAAACGGTCGGCATCCGCTCGTGCTGTCTAAAAGGAAAAAGCATGCCGAGGAGCTGTTCAGGCTGCTTAAAGACCGAGGACACGAACCCATTCTCCTGACCGGGGAAATCGACGCCAAAGAAAGAAAAGCGATACTGAACAGTCTTCCCTGCTTCGAACACGAACATCGAATCATCGTCGCCACCGAAAGCCTTCTGGGCGAGGGCTTCGATCTGTCCTACCTTGACACTATCCTCATTGCCACGCCGATATCGTGGGACGGCAGCATCACGCAGCAGGCGGGCAGACTGCATAGAAGTCACGAGGGCAAGCGGCGGGTTGAGATATACGACTACGTTGACCTGTCGATACCCATGCTCGCCCGAATGTACCAGAAAAGACTCAAGACCTACGCCAAGCTCGGGTACGAGGTTTATGTAGCGAAAGACGCCAGCCAAGCCGAGGCAAACATTCTAATTGACTCTTCGCATTTCCTTGAGACCCTAAACAAAGATATCGTCAATGCCACGAAGAACGTTTTCATCGCCGCCCCCTATGCATCTTCCGCATGCCTTACGAAACTCAAGGATTCACTCACCAGCTCCATGACTCGAGGAATTAGCATTGAGATAATCGTTGCCTCAACTCCGCGCGATGACGCGAAGGCGGTCTTTGCCGAAATGGGCATCGACTATTCCGTCAAAACTGAAGGGCGTTTGTGCGCGGCAGTGATTGACGAGGAAACCGTCTGGTACGGAACCATTCCATTACTGGCTTTTCCCAAGAATGAGGATTGCAGCATTCGTTTCAAAAGCAGCGAAGTTGCCGCCGAGCTTTTGGACGAAATCCAGCGAAGAGGAGAACCGAAAGCTGCATCAACAAGCGGGACATCCCCATCACTTGCGGTGAAATAGGGACTGTTTTTGGCTTATCAGCCGCCAATCAGTCCCTATTTCACCGCAACTTAGAAATCGGCAATCAGCCCTGCGGGCCCTGGAACAGCTCCTCATGCGAGCCCATTCTGACCAGCCGGATCACAGGATTAGTCTTATGCGGTAAGTAGAGAACGACCACGTCGACCAAGCCATCGGATAGGTGGAAATCGATGTGGCCGTTGTAGTTTCCGCCCGGGTTTGAAAGCTCATGGGCGCCATATTCCGCGGGAAGCGAGCCGTGAGCTGCAAGCTCTGCGACTGCCGCCTTAAACTCACTCTTTAGCTGCGGATGGATACGCATCGTCCGTTTGTAATCCGCCTTAAACTGAGCCTCGACTTTAATCTCAAACATCGCTAGTCCTCATCGAGGAACGATATAAGCTCATCAGCGTTATTGAATGACGGGCTATCGTCCGGCAAAATCCCCAACTCATGAGCCTCGGCGATCACCATGGCACGCCTCGTCGCCTCGTTGGGCACCTCCGCCCTTCCTACAATCTCAAAAGGAATCTTTCGCTGATTTACCAGCTGCCGAACGGCAAGATTGAGGTAGGAATTGAGGCTGAGGCCGACCGAATCCAAGAACTCAGTCGCCTGTTCCTTGAGTCCCTCTTCGATGCGAACCGTCGTAGGCTTAACCGTTGCAGTAGACATACGCGACCTCCTTGCCCTCGTCTTTTGCATCAGTATACCCAATATAAATGGCAACCTGACGTTAGAAAGCATCAGATTGCCATGCATATTCATGTCGCGGTGGGCACGATTGCTCTACATCAGCCCGCTCAGGGCGATGTCGACGGCCTCGTTGAGGTCGTCGGTGATGTGGACGAGGTCTGGATCGAGTGGGCTGATCATACCGGCGCTCATCACCGGGCCGTTGAGCCAGTCGAATAGGCCCTGCCAGTACTCGCTGCCTACCAGCACAAGCGGCATGCGCTTGACCTTGTGCGTCTGCACCAGCGTGAGCACCTCGAACATCTCGTCGAGCGTGCCAAAACCGCCGGGAAACACGATAGCGCCCGAGCTGTATTTGACGAACATGGTCTTGCGCACAAAGAAGTAACGGAAGTCCATGCCGAGGTTCACGTATTTATTGAGCCCATGCTCGTGCGGAAGCTCGATACCCAAGCCGACCGACTTGCCGTTGACACTCGCCGCTCCCCTGTTGGCCGCCTCCATGATGCCGGGGCCGCCACCGGTGATAACCGCCACGCCGCGCTGGGCAATCTTACGGCCGACCGTGCGCGCCGCCTTGTAGAGCGGATCGGTCTTGGGCGTGCGGGCGCTACCGAAGATGGTCACCGCAGGTCCGAGCTCGGCAAGCGCGCCAAAGCCGTCGACAAACTCGGCCTGGATGCGCAGTACGCGCCACGGATCGGCATGCAGCCAGTCGGTCGACTCCTCAGGCGCCAGCAGGTTGGCGTACGTATTGTCCTTAGGAATCATGGGGCCGCGCATGACCACGGGACCGCGGCGGTACGTCTCGTCGTAGGCAGGCTCGCCCTCGACGTTCTCGTTCTTAATCATGGGTGCTCCTATCGAGAAAAAGAAAAACGGGCGGGGTCGACGCCATGCGTCAAACACCCGCCCGAACATCAACTATTCGGTATGGTACCCACGATGCATCATGCGCTTGCAAGGCATCGGTCAGCGGTCGCGCAGCCGGCGTCCGCGAATGCGACGAGCGGCTGCCGCTCAGCCTTTGCCGTTGCCCACGCTCTGCAAGCGTGTCTGTCGCTCTTAGTAGTCCACCGCCGCAGGGCTGTTCATCCAGTCGCTCACAAACGCGCCGTAGCGGCCCTCGATAATGGCCTGGCGGGCACGCTGCATAAGGTTGAGCAGGTAGTAGATGTTGTGCATCGAAAGCAGGATGCCGCCGAGCATCTCCTTCTGCGTGACCATGTGGCGAATGAGCGCGCGGCTGTAGCCGCCCGTGCACACCGGGCAGGTGCAGGTGGGGTCGATGGGGCCGTCGTCGTGCGCAAAACGCGCGTTGCGGAAGTTAAGGCGACCTTCACTGGAGAATGCCGTGCCCATGCGGCCGGTGCGCGTCGGCAGCACGCAGTCGAACATATCGATGCCCACGCCCACGCCGCGCACGAGCGTCGTCGGGTTGCCGACGCCCATCAGGTAGCGCGGCTTGTGCTTGGGCATGTACTCGCTCACAAGCGGCGCCAGGGTCTCGAACATGGTCTCGTGGTCCTCGCCCACCGAGTAGCCGCCGATGCCGTAACCGGGGAAGTCACCGCACTCCTCCAGATGGCGCAGAGAGCGCAGGCGCAGATCCAAATGCATGCCGCCCTGGACGATGCCAAAGAGCGCCTGGTCATCGCGGGTGTGAGCCTTGTAGCAGCGCTCGGCCCACATGCTCGACAGCTCCACCGCGCGCTCAACGTAGGCGCGCGTGGCGGGATAGCCCGGGCACTGGTCCAGCTGCATGCAGATGTCGGAGCCGAGCTTCATGGCGATCTCCATGTTGTCCTCGGGTGTCCAGAACACGTGGCGGCCGTCGTAATCGTTGACGATAAAGCGCACGCCCTCGTCGGTGAGCTTGACGGCGTCGTTGTGGCTGAACACCTGGAAACCGCCCGAGTCGGTGAGGATAGGACCGTGCCAGTTCATAAACTTGTGCAGGCCGCCCAGCTCGGCGATAGTGTCCTCGCCGGGACGCATGGACAGATGATAGGTGTTGGCAAGCACGATCTGGGCGCCGAGCTGTTTGACGGTCTCGGTGGGGATGCCCTTGACGTTTGCCTTGGTGCCCACGGGCATAAAGATCGGCGTCTCGATGTCGCCGTGCGGGGTGTGCAGCACGCCGGCACGCGCATGCGTCGTCGGATCCTCGGCGATCAGGTCGAATTTAAAAAGGCTCTGGTCCATAAACTGGAACTCCTTGGTTGCGGTTCATACGCAGACCATTATACGGGCAACCAGCAAACCGCACCGACTCGACAGAAACTGATGCATTAAACGACTAGTCGTCGAGGACAATCTTCAGCGCCATCTTGCAAAGAAGTGTCCCAATCTGCCGGCACTTAGGGACTGTCCCCAAGTGCCGGCAAGAGTGTCCCTTATAGCTAGTCATTTAAGAACGTCCCCAACGACTACGAGATCATCTCCAACAGCCAAGGCAACGCCGATGCTCTGGCGACGTCAGCGAGCGGTCGCCAGGGCGAACAAATTGGCATGAAAAGAGGGCGGCATAGACCTTCTGGTCATGCCGCCCTCTTTGAATGACAAGTTGTCGCCCTGGTGACCGCGCAGCGTCGAGCCGTTACGCGGTTTGGAAAAACCGCGTAACCCCTACGGCCGCTGGCCCATGCCACCCTCGAGGGTGACGGTCTCGCCGTTCATGTACTTAAAGTCGGGACCGCAGAGCTGAACGACCACGCGGCCGATCTCCTTCTCGACGTCGCCGTAGTGGCCTGCCGGCGGCATGTGGACGTTGGCCTTGAAAGCCTCGGGGTAAGCATCCTGGAAGTTCTCGAGCGCAGCGGTCCAAGCAAGCGGGCAAACGATATTGACGTTGATGCCGTCCTTGCCCCACTCGTTGGCGGCAACGCGGGTCAGGCCGCGGATGCCCTCCTTGGCGGCAGCATAGCTGCACTGGCCATAGTTGCCAAACAGGCCGGCGCCCGAGGCAAAGTTGACCACGGAGCCCTTGGTCTCCTTCAGGTGCGGATAGGCCTTCTGCATGTACAGATAGGTAGCATACAGACCGGAGTAAATGGCCAGGTTAAACTGATCCATGGTGTGATCGGCGATGGTCACACCCGAGGCGCTGGCCTGAGCATTGTTGACGACGGCGTCGATGCGGCCGAACTCCTCAATGGCCTTGTCGATGACGTTCTGGACAACGGCCTCGTTATCCTGGCCAGCCGAGACATCGGCCTGAACAGGCAGAACCTTGACACCGTACTCGGCCTCGAGAGACTCCTTGGCGGCCTCGAGCTTGGCGACGTTGCGGCCGGTGATGACGAGGTTCGCGCCCTCCTTGGCAAATGCGATATCGATGCCGTAGCCGATGGAGCCAGCGGAACCGTCCTTAAGCGTGGCCTTGCCGCCGCCGGTGACGATCACGGTCTTACCAGTGAAAAGTCCCATACAAAGTCCTTTCAAATCGCGACGGGCACGCCCGCCGACTGCGCGTATCCAACTTCACGCGCCAAAAGCTGAGATGCAACTTTAGCGTGTTCAAGCGAAAATAAAAGACCGCGGTAGGCGAACGGCACCACGTCGTTCGGCGAAGGGATTGTCAAGTACAAACTGGATAAAGCGGCCGAGTTATCGTTATCAGATCGAGCCATCGAACACGTTTTGAAACTTTGCTGCAGCGCGTGGGATGTCGGCGCGAGACTTTATCATAGGGTGACAAACAACGATGAGGAGCACATGCCTATGACAGACGAGCTGGACCCCCAGACTCAGCAGCATATTGATCATTCCGAAGACGCCGTCGACGACTGCGATACTCCTACCTGCGTCGACGCCTCCACCGATGCGCCCGCCACCGCAGATGCGCACGCCGGTGCGGATAAGGCAACAGACACAGACGATACTGTCGAGCATGATGAAAGCGAGCAGCCGGAGCCGAGCGATGCCGAACCTGACACGGACCCCGCCCCGCAAGCAGCGGGCCCCATCGAGGTGTCTTCGGAAGAAGAGCTCGATGCCGTCATGGACTCCATGATGGATGCCGTCAAAGCGATGAAAGACGCCGTGGCCGATGCCGATATTGATGCCGAGGAAGAGGAGGCCGCCGAGGCGGCCTCGACCTTTGTACCCGGCGAGACCCCCGTTGCCGACCAGGGCAGCACCATGCCCTCGTTTCTGCAGCTCGAGCACCCCACGATTGGCGCCGATGCGGTCGATCCGCACGCAGCGGGCTTTTCTGTGGTCGAGGGCGGTACCGGCAATATCGCCGCGCCGCAGGCTGCCGATGCGGACGCTGTCGACACCGCTCGCCCGATCGCCCCGCACTCCCCCGACGCGAACCGCGATCTGGGGACCGCTGTCTCGAACACCGCGAACGCCGTGGGCACCTTTATTGCCCAGGGCGCCTCGGCCATGCGCGAGATGAACGCCGCGAAAAAGGCACTTGCCGATGCCCGCGCCCACCTGGCCGAACTTGAGCAGCGCATTGTCGATCAGGCCGAGGAGCTCGAGACGCGCCAGGATATCGCAGGCCGCTACGACCAGATCGTCGCCGACCAGCGTCAGGCGATCGCCACAGCGCAAAAGACCGCTGCGGCAGCCGAGATTGACCGTGATGCCCACGCCGCCAAAGCGACAGAGCTCAAGAGTCAGCTCGAACAAATGAAGACAGAGGATGACGCAACTGAGCTCCGCCTGAAGGCCGCGCTCGACGCCGTGGAGGCCCGCGAGGCAAGCTCGCGCGAGACCGGCAACCGCCTCGTTCGACGTCTTGAGGATTCCAAGCGCATCCGCGACAAGGTGAAGGCCGAGCGAGACGCCGGCATTGCGGCCGCACAACAAACCGTCGACGCCACGCGCGCCCAGCTCGAGACGCTGCGCCATGAGTATGCCGAGCTGCAACGCAATCCCTCGGCAAATCCCGCCAACTATACGGTGCGCACCAGCGAGCTCTCGATGCAGATCTCCGACACGGCAGATGCCCTGCGAAAAGCCGAAGAAGATGTCCCGCGCATCACCGCCGACCTTGAGCACTCGCTTGCCGCAGCCGAGCAGGCCGTCGAACAGGCGCAGGCCCCCATCGCCGACGCCAAGCGAGCCCATCAGGCCGTGACGGCAGAGGCCGATGCCGCGCGCGACGAGCTGCAGACCGCAAAAACCGCCGCCGCGACTCGTCAGCGCGAACTGCGCGAGAAGATCACTGCCGAGGACAAGGCACGCCGGGACCAGGAGCAGACCATCGCCAACGCCCAAGCAGATGCCGCACATGCACAGTCGATCATCGAGCAGGCGACCGAGGTACACGACCACCCAGAGATCACTGAGTCGCTTGCAGGATCCTTGGCCCGAGACAAAGCCGAACACGCCGAGACCGAGCGAGAGGTTACCCAGCTCGAAGCCACCGAGGACGCGGTGCGCGAGCGTACCCGCGACTCACGCATCAAATTCACCGGCGCCATCGTCTGCATCGTCGCCGCAATCCTGGTGATCATCCTAGTCTGGCTGTTCGCGAGCAAGTAACCACTCCCCAAAGACTACAAGGAGTGTCCCCAGGTGCCGGCACATAAGGAACGTCCCCAAGTACCAACAACGGCGGCGCCGATGCCTTGGCAAAGTCAGCGAAAACCCGCCAGAGCGAGCAAGGTGCCTTGAAACGAGGCGGCATTGACCTTTTGGTCATGCCGCCGAAGTTGAAAGGCAGATTGCCGCTCTGGCGGGTTTGCAGCGTCAACTGGTTACGCGGTTCGTAGAACCGCGTAACTAACAAATGAGCATGGCGTCGCCAAAGCTGAAGAAGCGGTAGCGCTCCTCGATGGCGGCAGCGTAGGCATCCATGATCTGGTCGCGGGTGGCAAGCGCGCTCACAAGCATCATGAGTGTAGAGCGAGGCACGTGGAAGTTCGTGATCAACGCGTCGACCACGTGATAGGTCGAGCCGGGCATAAGGTAGAGCTGCGTTGTCGCGTTCTCGCGCACCACGATGTCGCCGCGGCCGAGCGTGTCGGCCCCGTCCTCGCGGCCCTCAAAATAGCGCGCCGTCACAGCCGGATCGGACACCGGCGCGTCCGCGTCAAACGCGCTCTCGAGCGAGCGCACTGCGGTAGTGCCGACGGCGATCACACGATGGCCCTCGGCCTTCGCCTTATGCACAGCGTCGACAACCTCCTGCGACACGTGGTAGCGCTCGGTGTGCATCACGTGCTGTGTAGGGTCGTCCTCCTCCACCAGACGGAAGGTATCGATACCCACCTCGAGCTCGACGGCGGCAAACTTCGCGCCCTTGGCCTCGATAGCGGCCATGAGCTCGGGAGTAAAGTGCAGACCCGCCGTAGGAGCGGCAGCCGAGTGCTCCTCCTTCATGGCGTAGACGGTCTGGTACTTCTCGGGATCGCCCTCGTAATCGGTAATGTAGGGCGGCAGCGGCACGTGGCCGGCAGCGTGGATGGCCTCGTCGAGCGTGCGCGGGTCGCCGGCGGCATTGCAGCCGGCCGGCTCAAAGCGCACCAGGCGGCCGCCGCGGCTATCGGTGACAAAGTCGACGACCTCGGCCGTCAGCACCACGGGCGCGCCCTCGGGCGCATGGGCGCCGCCCGCACGATACTCAATCTGAGCACCGGGCTTCAGGCGCTTACCCGGCTTGACCAGGCACTCCCAGACATGGCCCAGCGGATCCACATCCTCGCGGCGCTTGAGCAGCAGCGTCTCGACCACGCCGCCCGAGCCGGCCTTGCGACCGATCAGGCGGGCCGGCATCACGCGCGTCTTGTTGATGACGAGCACGTCGCCCGGCTCGATATAGTCGATGATGTCGCGGAAGATGCGGTGCTCAACGGTACCGCCGTGCTCCAGCGGCGTTCCCGCCTGGGAGCCCTTGCGATCAACCACCAGCAGGCGGCAGGAGTCGCGCGGCTCGGCAGGCGCCTGGGCGATGAGCTCTTCGGGCAGGTTATAGTCAAAATCATCGGTACGCATAGACACGTCGGATTCTCCTTATATAGCTAAAGTCCGCTCTACATCCTAGCAGGCTGACGTCCCAAGTGAACTACTTTTTGGCGGCTTTGCGCTCGTCGCGGATGCGGGCGCGGTCCATGGCCGCCTCGACAGCCGAGAAGCGGCAACCACAGTAGTTCTGCCGATACATGCCAAGCTCGCGCGAACGGCGTGTCGCCTCGGGGTAATACGGGCGAAAATCGCGAATCACCGGGGTGAGACCGCGGGCGGCAGCCAGACGCTCCAACACATCATTGCAGGTTTCGAACAACTGGTACGGCGAGACGGCGAGCGTCGTACCCACAAACTCAAACCCGCGCTCCTGGGCCACTCGGCATGCCTCGGCCAGGCGCAGGGCATAGCATGCACGACAGCGACGGGCTCGATCGGCGCCCAGCGGGGCCACGCCGGCCTCCCAACGCTCACGGTCCTCCCCCGCCTCGATGAGTTCGATGTCGCCATCGGCACACCACCGGCGCAGCTCGTCCAAGCGGCGCTGCCATTCATCGCGCGGTTGAATATTGGGGTTGGTCCAGCAAATCGTGGGCTCAAACCCCTCCTCGCGCAGCAGGCGAACCGGCTCAAGCGAGCATGGTGCACAGCACGCATGCAGCAACAACGACTTCATCGACATCTCCTCACCCAAAAAAGCGCACGCCAAAGGACATATCCTCGCAGGCGACAATGCGGCGGTCGCGCAAAATGGTCCGCACGTAATACCAGTCGCCTACACAGCCCGACAAATGCAAGCCGGCAGCCAGATAGCACAGCAGCGGATAGCCCGAAAACGCAAACCCCAGGGCAAACGCTGTCGTCACAACAACCGTCGGCGCCAGGCAAATCGCCACGTACCGCCGGCGCGAATACACAACGCCTTCGGCGCAGGCATAGATCATCGCCGTCTCGCGATTCGCCCCAAAGGTCACCTTCGCGCCCGCAGGCGCCAGCAGCTTAAATAACACACCGTGCACCAGCTCGTGCACGGCAAATGAAGCCGCCGAAACCGCAGCTAAGCCGACCATCCAGCCCACGACAGCCATCCAGCCGCCCGCGTCAGCTGCATCCAAGTCTGCAGGCCCGCCCAGCAGCATAAACACCGGCACCAGGCACACGGCAAACACGCCGACTACGACCATCCCCCACACGAAGCAAGCGTGCAGAAAATCCTCGTCCTCAAACGCATGTATGTTGGAAATCTCATTCATAGCATCTTAGGATAGCGCCCCTGCCACGTACCCGTCCGCATGTGCGATAATGTCGAACGATATGCACGAATTGACCACCGCGCCGCCGAGCCCCGCGCCCGGCCGCGCCCTCACCATATGCGAAGGAGTCCCATGGCATCCAAATACTCCATGAACGACCGTCCCAGCTGGCCTCGCCGCGCCATCGTTACCGCCGGCGAGCCCTACGGCAACAAGGGCCTTCACTTTGGCCACGTTGGCGGCGTCTTTGTCCCTGCCGACTTCTTCGCCCGCTTCCTGCGCGACCGCCTGGGCCGCGAGAACGTCATCTTCACCTCGGGCACCGACTGCTATGGCTCGCCCATCATGGAGAGCTACCGCAAGCTCAAGGAGAACGAGGGCTACGACAAGTCCATTAGCGAGTATGTCGAGTCCAATCACTCCCGCCAGGCCGCGACCCTCAACAACTACAATATCAGCTGCGATATCTACGGCGGCTCGGGCCTTGAGCCGGCTGCGCAGATTCACAACGAGGTGACCGCCGAGATTATCAAGCGCCTGCACGAGCAGGGCACCATCTCCAAGCGCTCCACGCTGCAGTTCTACGATGCCAAGGCCGGCACGTTCCTCAACGGCCGCCAGGTGATCGGCCGCTGCCCCATCCAGGGCTGCAAGTCCGAGAAGGCTTATGCCGACGAGTGCGACCTGGGTCACCAGTTTGAGCCCGAGGAGCTCATCGCGCCCAAAAGCCAGCTCACCGGCGAGGTGCCCGAGCTGCGCCCGGTCGACAACCTCTACTTCGACCTGCCGGCCTACCTCGACTTTATGAAAACCTATACCGCCAAGCTCGCCCAGAACCCGCAGGTTCGCTCCGTGGTCTCCAAGACCATGGAAGAGTGGCTGCTGCCGGCCCAGCTCTACATCCAGAACAAGTTCCGCGAGGCCTTCGATGCCGTCGAGGATCAGCTTCCCGAGCACACCGTGCTGGAGCCCGAGGGCAACAAGAGCAGCTTTACCGTCACCTTCCCCAGCTGGAAGGAGCGCGACGATGCCCACGCGGTGCTCGCCAACGGCGGCGTGCGCTTCCGCAGCGGCAAGGCGCTCGTACCCTTCCGCATCACCGGCAACATCGACTGGGGCGTTCCGGTGCCCGAGGTCGATGGCGTCTCCGACGTCACCTGCTGGTGCTGGCCCGAGAGCCTGTGGGCTCCCATCAGCTATACGCGCACCGTGCTCGCACGCGATGCCAAGGCCGCCGGCGTGACCGAGGGCGTCGCCGCCCAGGATGCCGCCCTCATGGGCGAGCCCGCCGCCGATTCCACGCAGGTCCCCGCGCCCACCTACCAGCACAGCTCGCTCGACTGGCGCGACTGGTGGTGCTCGGATGACGCACAGATCTACCAGTTCATTGGCCAGGACAACATCTACTTCTATTGCATCGCGCAGACCGCCATGTGGGAGGCCCTGGGTTGGAACCTCACGCAGAGCACCGTCAGCGCCTGCTACCACCTGCTCTACATGGGCAAAAAGGCAAGCTCGTCCTCGCAGACTCCTCCCCCGCCGGCAGACGACCTGCTCAACCACTACACCTGCGAGCAGATGCGCGCGCATTGGCTGTCGCTCGGCCTGTCCGAGAAGCCAGTGAGCTTTAGCCCCAAGGCATACGACACGCGCGTGACCGGCAAGGACAAGGACGGCAACGAGGTGCGCGCCTGCGACGACAAGCGCGTTATCGACCCCGCCCTTAAGGAGAGCGCGCTGCTGACCGGCGTGTTCAACCGCCTGGCCCGCAGCTGCTTCTACGGCGTCGCCGTCAAGGAGGGCGACGAGAGTCCCTATCGCAACGGTTGCATCCCCGCCGGTGCCGCTTCTGACACCGTGGTCGAAGCCGCCCAGCAGGCGGCCCTCGCCTTTGAGCAGGCCATGTACAAGTTCGAGACGCACCGAGCGCTCGCTGTGTGCGACGACTACCTGCGCGCCGCCAACAAGCGCTGGAGCGATGCCTCCAAGGCCGCCAACAAGCTCGAGGGCGAGCCGGCCAACGCCGCCATGACGCAGGCCCTCGTCGACGCCTTTACCGAGCTGCGCGTAGCGACCGTGCTCATGCACGGCATCGTGCCGGCCGGCTGCGAGCTCATCTGCGAGTACTTCGACGTTGACCCGGTCGCCTTCTTTAGCTGGAATAACATCTTTGCCTCCACGGATGAGTTTGTGGAGAGCCTGGGCGAGAAGCCCGGCGAGCACCGCGTGAAGCCGCTGCCCCCGCGCTTCGACTTCTTTAGCAAGCACGAGAGCCAGTACTAAAGCACGCCAGCAGCGGCGTGCCCGGAAAGTAGTCAATTTGGAACGGGAAGGAAAGACGGATGTCCAAGCCGCGTCGTCGTAAGCAGAAAAAGCAGGTTAAGCCCGAGCTCAAGCTTAGGCAGTTTGCCTCCACCGAGCTTTCCGACCAGCTTGCCGCCCAACACTCCGCCGCCGACCTGCCGCGCTTTATGGTCGATACGGTCGCCGGCGCCTATGCGCCCGCCGATGCCGAGCTCATGATCGAGGGCTTCGGCGCCGCGGCCACACGCCCGGTCACGCTGCGCGCCAATACGCTCAAGGCGACCGCCGAGGACATCGTTGCGGCGCTCGATGCCGCCGGAATCGCCCACAACCCCGTCGCCTGGTACCCAGACGCCTTTATCCTGCCCGAGGCCCAGGTTTCTGATCTGTGGGACCTCGACATCTACCGCGACGGCAAGATCTACTTGCAAAGTCTGTCGTCCATGATGCCGCCGTTGGTCCTGGGCGCTCAGGCCGGCGAGGACATCCTCGACATGTGCGCAGCCCCTGGCGGCAAGACGACGCAGATCGCCGCCCTCACCCAGGGCCAGGCACACCTCACGGCCTGCGAGATGAGCATTCCCCGCGCCGAAAAGCTCGAGTCAAACCTCCATCGCCAGGGTTCCAAAAACGTGCCCGTCATGCGCATCGACGCACGCGAGCTCGACGAGTTCTTCCGCTTCGACCGTATCCTGCTCGACGCCCCCTGCACCGGCACGGGCACCGTCATCAGCGGCAACGAGAAAAGCCTGCGCGGCCTCACCGAGCAGTTGCTGAGCAAGTGCGCCCGATCGCAGCGAGCACTTCTGGATCGCGCCATGGGGGCCCTCAAACCGAGCGGCACGCTCGTCTATTCGACATGTTCGATCTTGCCGCAGGAAAACGAGGATGCCCTGCAAGAGGCCCTCGACAAGCACATGGACTGCGAGCTCATCCCCCTCGACAGCACGCCGAGTGAAAGCGAAGCACGCCGCGCCCGCGAAGCCGGTGAGGAACCGCGCATCGAGTGCAACGCCCTTACCGAGGCCATTGCCGCGGGCCACGTCTCGGCCATTGCCAACGGCATGCCCGGCACGCTGACCATTCCGCCCAGTCGCAACTTTGAGGGCTTCTATATCGCCCTGGTCCGAAAACGCAGCTAGCGCACGGATTCAAAACTCAACAAACTATCTCCGTGCGCGCTTGTCCTGCTGGTCACGGCACTGCTTAAGTGCCTCGCGCTCCTTGCGCTCGGCCTTTTTGCCCTTAATGGCCGTGACCGCAAAGTAGATGACCGCGGCGGCAACGATTGCGCCCACGCATAGGCCAATCGAGCCTAACATTGCCGAGAATTCCATACCGCGTCACCTCTCTTTTGTATACGGGACATTCAAGATAGCACCTCGATTCCCGCCACCACAGCTCCTTCACGTTCGCCAGCCCTTCAGTCTAACGGATGGCGCGGCGGGGAAAAATCAACTCGTCAAACGATTTAGCAATCATAGCGCCGGTCGCACGCTGACGGGCGCACAACATAGAAACGGACCGCCATGGATTCTCTCAACGATTTGAACGAGCGCGTCGACGCCTTTGTCGGCACCAGCTCCTTCGATACGCCCGCCGCGACCGACGATCAAGCCCCCATCGATGTGCCCGCCGAGGTTCACGAAGACGTCGTCGCCTCGGTCGACTTCTCCGAGGTTGAGCTTGCAGACGAATTTACCGAGCCCCAGGTGGCCGTAACCCCCAACGGCCTTTTGCCCATGGAGCCGCTGCCCATCGACGGACGCCTGCGCAAGGCGGCCCTCCGTATGCCCGATGAGATCGAGGAGGCCAGCGGCTTTACGCTCTTTGGCCGCCGCATCAAATCGCTCATCTACACCACCGACGTGGCGGTCATCCGCAACTCCAATGCCGACGCCGTGTTTGCCGTCTACCCCTTCACGCCGCAGCCCGCCATTACGCAGGCGCTGCTGACCGTTGCCGAGTGCCCGGTCTTTGTGGGCGTTGGCGGCGGCACCACCACCGGTAAGCGCTCCGTGCAGATGGCGGCCGTTTCCGAGATGCAAGGCGCGGCGGGCTGCGTGGTCAACTCCCCCGCTACTGCCGAAATGGTCGAGCACATCACCAACATCGCCGACATCCCCGTCATCGCCACGGTCGTTCGCTGCGACGACGATGCTCACGCCAAGGTGCGCGCCGGAGCCAAGATTCTCAACATCGCCGCCGGCAAGAACACGCCCCAGGTCCTACGCGAGCTGCGCGAGCACTATCCCAACCTGCCGCTTATCGCGCCGGGCGGCAAGACGCCCGAGAGCATTCGCGAGACCATCGCCGCCGGCGCCAACGCCATCATCTGGACACCGCCTTCGGCCCAGCAGCTACAGACCGACATGATGCAGCGTTATCGCAAGATGAAGGAAGACGCCACACCTGTCATCTCGCGCGACAACGTGCCCATTATCGACCAGGTCGCCGCCGCCGAGGTCAGCCAAGTCGAGAACATGAATCCCGATGTGCCGATTCCCGACGAAGTCATCGAGCGCGTCGCTTCGATCCACGAGCGCGTCGAGGAGCATCGCGCCAACCGCGGCCTCAAGCCGTCACTGCACGGCTTTTTCTTCCGCGGAAAGAAACGCTAGCCGCAACAGCAAGGCCCGCCCCACAAACGTGAGGCGGGCCGTTTTCGTTTGAGCAATCATGCAGCGACGTGATGGGGCAAATTAATCCACGCGCTTGTCGCCCATAAAGAAGAGCGCCACCGTACCAGGTCCGGTATGCGAGCCAATCAGAGTACCGATGTCATTGATCTCAATCTTGCCTTTAAGCTGCGGAACCTGTTCCTCAATCAGCGCCGCAACTGCCTCGGCATCCTCGCGGCACGCCGAGTGCGACATGATGCACTTACCCGAATAATCCGTACCGCCCTGCACGTGTGCCATCATGGTCTTAGCCATCTCGGAAATCGCGCGCTTCTTGGTGCGAATCTTCTCACGCGGCGACAGCTTACCTTCGCAATCGACCGTCATAAGCGGGCAAATCTTAAGCGCCGTGCCAATGATCGCGCTCGCAGCCGAAATGCGACCGCCTCGTAGGTAGCTCGACAGATCGGTCGAGAAGAACCAGTGGTGCAGGTTGAGTTTGTGCTTCTCAATCCAAGCGGCCGTCTCGTCGAGTGACGCCCCGCTATCGCGCACGTCGGCGGCATATTCCAGCAACAGGCCAAAGCCCGAAGACGCCGCCAGCGAATCGATGACGCGCACCTTGCCGCCCTGGGGATAGCGATCCGCGAGCATCCGCGCCGCAACGCAAGCCGATCCATACGTGCCCGAAATACCCGACGACAACGTCAGGTGCAGCACGTCTTTACCCTCGGCAACAAACGGCTCTCAAAACTCCTCGTACTCACCCACGCTCACCTGAGACGTCTTGGGCATGGCGCCCGCGGCAATCTGGGCAAAAAACTTGTCCGGCGTAATCGACTGATACAGATCGTCCGTATAGACAACATCGTCGATCTCGTAATGAAAACACACGACAGGGATATTGCGCGACGTAAAGAACTCACGGGTTCGGTCGGCGGCGGATTCACAGGTCAGGACAAAATCACTCATATGAGGCTCCTTACTCATTGCTGCGCAAATTATCGCACAGTGAGCCTACATGCGGTACATATGTCCACTATTTACCAAATCGAACCAAAAATAGTGAACATCTTTACCACCATCGTTTCCACCGGCCCCACGTATAAATATCTGAGAAAACACCCTCTGTCGTCTCCACCAAACCAACACATCTACCTTCACTAAATCGATTTACCAAACCATTCAGCCGACAATTCAGCCGCTGGCGCAAAATCGAAACAAAAGCGGCGCATACTGATAAACGTTTGACGCTGTTTATCAGTTTTACCAGCCCCATCGGAAGGTGTTTCATGGTCGCATTCGATCGCAACCCGCAAGACTTCAAGTATCTGCGCCTGCTGTCGAGACAGTTCCCCACCGAACAATCCGCATTTACCGAGATCATCAATCTCTCGGCCATCCTCAACCTACCCAAGGGCACCGAGCATTTTATGAGCGACGTGCATGGCGAGTACGAAGCCTTTATGCACATCCTCAACAACTGCTCGGGCGTCGTGCGCGAGCATGTCGACGAGATCTTTGGCGACACGCTCACCTTTGACGAAAAGGGCGAGCTGTGCACGCTCATCTACTACCCGCGCGAGAAGATCGACCTGGTCCGCAGTCAGCGCGAGGACTCGCCCACCTGGTACAAGACGATGCTTGACCAGCTCATCATGGTCGCTCGCTCACTTTCAAGCCGCTACACGCGCTCCAAGGTGCGTAAGGCCATCCCGCGCGACTACGCCTACATCATCGACGAGTTGTTGCACACGCACCCGGACGAGAACAACTATCGCGTGCGCTATCACGAGCGCATCGTGGAGTCCATCCTGGAGACCGCCAGCGCCGACGACTTTATCGAGTCGCTCGCCTCGCTCATCAAGCGCCTGGCCGTCGACCACCTACACCTGGTGGGCGATATCTTCGACCGTGGCGGCGGCGCTGCCAAGATTATGGACCGCCTGCTCACCTACCATTCGCTCGACATCCAGTGGGGCAACCACGACCTGCTGTGGATGGGTGCTGCGGCCGGTGAGCCCGCCTGCATCGCCACGGTGTTGCGCAACAATCTACGCTACGACAATTACGAGATCCTCGAGAACGATTACGGCATCTCGCTGCGTGAGCTTGTCGCCTTTGCCGATGCCACCTACACCGCCGGTGAGTCCATCACCCCGCTGATCAAGGCCATCAACGTGCTGCTCTTTAAGCTCGAGGGCCAGATTATCCAGCGCCACCCCGAGTTCGATATGACCAACCGTCTGCTACTCGACAAGATCGACTACGAAACCGGCACGGTCACGCTCGCCGACGGCAGCGTGTGGCCGCTCACGACCAACGACTTCCCCACCGTCGACCCGGCGGACCCCTATACGCTCACGTCTCAGGAACAGCACATCATCGACAAGCTCGTGTCCGAGTTTGTCACCGCCGATCACCTGCATCGCCATATCGATTTCCTCTACACCCACGGCTCGATGTACAAGGTCACCAACGGCAACCTGCTGTTCCATGGTTGCGTTCCGCTCAACGAGGATGGTACCTTTAGCAGCATGAACTGCCTGGGTACCTGGCACGCCGGCCGTGATTATCTCGATTTTTGCGACCGCATCGCCCGCCGCGCCTGGCGCGTGGGCGACCGCGATGCCCTCGACTGGATGTGGTACCTGTGGATCGGCTTTAACTCACCCGCTAGCGGACGCTTGGTGCGTACCTTTGAGCGCGCCTATATCGCCGATAAGAGCACCTGGGTCGAGCCGATGGACCCGTACTTTACGCTTACCAAGTCGCCCTCGGTCTGCGACGACATCATGCGCGAATTTGGCGTCGTGCCTATGGCATGTTCGCCGACTGGCCACATCATCAACGGCCACACGCCCGTTAAAACCACCAAAGGCGAGCAGCCCATCCGCGCCGAGGGCAAGCTGCTGGTCATCGATGGCGGCTTTTGCCGCGCTTACCATCCCAAGACGGGTATCGCCGGCTATACGCTCATCTCGAGCTCGCGCGGCTGCCGCCTCAAGTCGCACCGGGCCTTTACGACGGTTGCCGAGGCACTCACGCGCAACGTGGACATCGAGAGCGAGACCAACCGTTTTGACCAAGCAGACCGTCGCCGCATGGTGAGCGACACCGATACTGGCGCCAAGATCCGCAGCCAGATCCAGGACCTGCGCCAGCTGCTCGATGCATATAGAAACGGTGCTATCGAGGAGCGCGCCTAGCACCACCCGCGGGGATTGGCTAAACTTGCTAAGTTTGTCATCCCCGCGGCGCTTCGGCGCCAGCTTAAGGCAGGTACCATGCAAAAGCTCCTTGCGCAGATCATGAAATTTGGCGTCGTCGGTGTCATTGCCACGGTTATCGACTTTGGCATTATGAATCTGCTCCACTACGGTCTGGGCCTCAACATCCTAATCGCCAACACTAGCGGCTTTATCGTCTCGCTCATCTTTAATTACGTCGCCAGCATGAAGTACGTGTTTGCGCACAAGGAAGGCATGAGCCGCCGCCGCGAGTTCATCATCTTTGTCGTGCTGTCCGTGATCGGTTTGGTGCTCAACGATGGCATCGTGCTGGCGCTCAACGCCGGCCTGGGACTCGAGGCCAATATCGCCAAGATCTGTGCCACCGCGCTTGTCATGGTCTACAACTTTGTGACCCGAAAAATCTTCCTGGAGGGCGACGAGACAAAATAGCTCGAAACCCCTGCAGCATTACGGCGCCCACGGACGACGCGCACTCAGCGCAGTATCGTCCGTGGGTGTCGCTCGTTTACGGGCAAATTTTCAACGTTTGCGGATTAGCTCTTGAAAATTTGGCGAGTTCATATAGTTCTTTCCAAAGACCTTACGTTTCCCTTGCAAAAGCTCTAAAGTATCCTCTGCTCGATTCATCAACGCATTGGATGTGATTACGTGCGCAAGGCACTGGCACAACCTCATACCAAGCAGTTCCTCAAGTTCGCCGTCGTGGGTCTTATCTCCTTTGGCATCGACTGGGGCATGCTCATTGCGCTCGTCGAGCTGTTCCACCTCGACTTTTTGATGAGCACCACGGTCTCGTTTACCACGTCCGTCGTGGTTAACTACTGGCTCAGCATGAAGTACGTGTTCGACCATCGCGAGGGCATGAGCCGCAAGCGCGAGTTCACGATCTTCACCATCCTGTCGGTAATCGGTCTGGGCCTCAACGACCTGTACATGTTTGTGGGCGTCACGTTTTTGAGCATCGGCTACCAGGCTATGAAGGCCATCGCAACGTTCCTCGTCACCTGGTACAACTACTTTAGCCGTCGCTTCTTCCTCGAGGGCGCACGGTCGTAGTCGATTCACTATTTGCTTGAATGTATAACCGGTTGGAATTCCCGTTCCAATCGGTTTTTTGTTTGCCGAGATCCCAGGCGACCCCGTCCAATTCGCATGAAAAACGGGCGGCCCGGATGTTTGTCCGAACCGCCCGTCTGGCGCACTATGTCGAGGTCTCTAGCCTGTAACGTAATACCAGACTACGTTGTCGCCGTTTGAGAGAACGTAGTTGCTGCAGGCCGTCATGGGCGTTGTGCCGTTGACGGAGTACATCCAGCCGCTCGTGCCGCCGTACTGTTTCTCGGCCAAACCGCCAATCGCGGAGACATACGTGCCGTACGATGAGCCATGTGCGTTGACAGAAAGGCCCAGCGCGCAAAGGGCATCGTAGACGGTAGCGCCTTCGTTAAAGGTAAAGGTGCCGCCAGAGGACACAGGATTGCCCACAGCGCTCGATGTGACCGAAACCGTCACCGTTACGTAGTTGGACTCCTGTGAGCCGCTCTGGCCGCCCGAGGAGGCGTTTCCACCATTAGAGGATGAGGCTCCATCAGACGACTGGCCACCGCCCGAAGAAGCACCACCAGACACATTGGAAGTATCACCGGCTCCCGTATTTTGGGCAGCGGATTTATCGCCAGACTTCTTGCCGTCCTGACCATCGGACTTCTTGCTATCCGATTTTTTGTCCGATTCCTTGTTTGAAGACTCGGAATCGTCCTTGGCGTCGTTCGAGCCCTTGGACTCATCTTTTGCAGCATCCGAAGATTTGGAATCCTTGGAACTGGCCTCGCCCGAAGCGGTAGACGAGCCAGACCCATTGTCATCCTTGGAAACGACGCTCTCCCCCGTCACGGACTGAAAAATCCAATCAACGGACCAGGCGCCGCTCTCGGAGGGATGGACAAAGCCCAGCGAGACGACGATCAGAATGGTGCACGCGGCAGTCAGAACGCCAAGGAGCGCTTTGTGCCGTGGGGCGGGCGCCGCCGAAGCGGCGCCCTTTTGCTTTGGATCATCGAGCTGGATAAACGAGGAGTCGGGCTGTTGCCCGCTGGTCTCCTTGGGCTTATCGGGCATTACCGTCACCCTTGCCGCGCTTGGTCAGCACGAAGACGGCGATGAGCGCGAGGCCAATCACGCCGGCGGCGATGCCAACGATGGCGAGCGGATTGGTGCCAGTCTCCTGCTCGGCAGCACTAGAGGACTTCTTAGCAGTGGTCGTGGAAGCAGCACCCGTATCGGACTTGGAATCGGACTTCTTGTCGGACTTGCTGTCCTTCTTGTCAGACTTGTTATCAGACTTCTTGTCAGACTTCTTGTCGGACTTGTTGTCCTTGGTCTCGGTCTTGGTCGACACCGTCGTCTTGGTCACCGGCTTCTGGCCCGGGGCAATAGCGCCGCCCTTCGAGCCGGAGCCAGAGCCCGCGCCAGCGCCGGAACCAGTACCGGTACCAGAACCGCCGCCGCCATTCGAACCAGCGCCGCCATTACCGCCAGGGTTAACGGCATTCTTGGTCCACTTGGCATACAGCGTCAGATCGGCCGTCACCGGCGTGCTAAAGTCATACGCCTGCGTGCAAGCCTCATCGGTATACCAACCGCCGAAAGTGTAGCCATCGCGCGTCGGATCGGCCGGCTTGACCAGCTTGCCATCGGCCGTAGCAACAAACTTAGTGTCGCAAGCAGACCCGCCGTTGGAGTTAAAGGCAACCGTCCAAGACTCGACAGCTCCAAGTTTAAACAGCGTGCCCGAATCATTAATGTAGTAGAGATTGCCAGAAGCATCGGCAATGACCGGAGAGTCACAGTACTGGTAATGGCCAGCCGCATCATAAATCTGCGTCGCCTCTGCATCGCCGAGCGTATAGCGATACACGCCACCACCAGAAGAGTAGTTGACGTAATCCTTGCTATCCGCGCTGTTAACGGTGAAGTACACATAGGTCTTGCCGCCCTGAACACTCACCAGCGGAGTAGTAGCAATACCGTTGAGGCCAGCCGGTAGCGCCTTGCCGTCGGCAGCAGCGACCATCGTGGTCTTACCCGTCTTCAGGTTATAGAGAACCAGAGCAGAGCCAGTAGCCGTCTGTCCGCCGACAATCAGATTGTCACCAGACACCGCAGGGGCGCTCAGATTATTCGCAAGGCCCAGATCAACCGCCTTCTGTTCACTCAGCACGCCCTTCGACGAAAGCGAAATCACATGGAGCTTTCCGTCGTGCGTCATCTGATAGAAGGTCGAACCATTGGACGGATCGGCAATGCAATCGGCATTTGCAACAGCGCCAAGCTTCATGGTCGAAACGACATCGCCCGTCGTCTTATCAATGCACTTAAGCGTACCCGCGCTCGTAGGAACGATGGCATACTTATCCGTCAAAGCCGCACCAGTCCAGTAATAGCCCTCGGCAGGGTCGATGTTCTGCCAAGAAACTTCGCCCGTGGCAATCTTAATGCGCGCAAAGGAGCCGTTGCCGTAGGTCGCGTTGTAATTCTCGTCATACGAAATATCGACCGAGCCTACATAGACGTACTCGCCGTCCGAAACGACGGTGCAGGAGCTCTGCGTCAAGTCCGTCAAACCGGGCGTCAGCCACTTGCAGATCAGCTTGTCTGCAGTAATCGCCTGGACCGCACCGCCGTTGAGCGGAACGATGATAAGGCCATTGGTATAGATCGGACGAGAGGTATAGCTCACCTTGGAGGCAAGCGGCGCAGAGGCAACCTTTTTGCCCGTGGACGAATCGATCTTAATGAGCTCGTTCTCGGTCGCGATGTACACAAAGCCGTTAGCAATGACAGGCTCGCTGCAGTTGGCATACTGCTGACCAGACTCGGCCTTCCAATCGAAGGCCCACTTAAGACCGGCGGCCTGCGCAGGCGTCTTGGCATCCGTTACGGTCGAACCGTTGCCACTGTTGCCGTAGCCGGCCCACTCGGCATCCCAATCAGGAGTCGTCGCGCTCGGATCCACGACAATCTTGTCGGGATCGGGCATGGGCGAATTTTCGGTGGTATAGGCAAGCGTGACCTTATCGCCGCTCTTGAGCGTAATCTGATTGGCACAGAGAGATGAGGACTCTCCGTTGATATACAGATGCCAGTATTTTTTGGTCGCACCATCATAGCCGTACGTCTTGCCTCCGAACGGCGAGTCGATGGAATTGAGGAACCAGTACTCACCACTCTGAGAGCCGTTGTACGTAACGCCCTTGGCCTTCAGAAATGCCTCAATAAGGTTCTGGGCCGTGGAGCCTTCGGGCAAAGAAACATTGCTTGCCGAGCCCCAGCGAGTATTGTTGCCGTTGACATCGGGACCGATAACATCGACAGAACCAAGAACCTGGCCAGGAAGGGCATCGCTGTCGCCAGCATACATAAGGGTGACGGCGTCACCCTCTTGGAGCTCGTAGGCACCAGCGCCAACGTTCTTGAACTTGCCATTTACGTAGAAGCGCCAATAGCTATTGGTTGCAGCATCCCAGACATAGGGCTTACCGCCGACGTCGAACGGCGAATAAATGCCGCTGAGGTACCAGCCCCAAGACTCTTCACTAGCAACGAGCTCAAGACCGGTCTGCTCAAGGAGATCCTTGGCAGTAGAGCCCGCCTTGAGACTCGTCTGGCCCGTCGAAGCCCAAACCTGTTGCTTGCCGTCCTTGTCCTTACCGAGGACCTGAACGGACGCATGGACGGAATCGGAGGGCAACTGGTCGCCCCAGCCACCGTAGAACCACGTAACGGTATCGCCAGCATGAATGGTGACATTGTCTGCCGTGTAGTCGCTCGACTTGCCGTTGATGAACAGCTGCCAATAGGTCGAATAATCGAGCGGCGTACCCAGCTCAACGCCGTTGTACTTAAGACTCAGAATGAAGGAGCCCGCAGCAACGGCGTCGATGCCATTCGCCTCGAGCGCGACCTTCGTAAGGTCAAGTGCGCTCGAGCCGGACGTCACCACATACTGCGCGTTGTCGACCCAGGTCTGAGTCTTGCCCCGGACATCGCGACCAATGACGGTCACATTTGCGGCAACCTGGTCTTTAACGACAGGGGACGAGCTACCAGCCGTATAGGCAAACTCAATCTTCTGCCCCTGGGTGAGCTTGACGCTGCTCGCGCCAACCGAGGAAGACGCGCCGTCGACGAACAGCTGCCAGAAGGCATAAGTCGTCGGATCGTAGGCAAGCGTGCGACCATCGCTCGGGGATGTGATGCTTTCGAGGTAGAAACCGTATGCCGTGTTCGGTTCGTACTTCGCCTTGAAGCCCGTCTTCTCCTGCAGCTTAATGAAGGCATCCGCAGCCGTCGCGCCCTCGTCGAGCTTGAGCTGCGTAGGTGCCACCCAGGTCTGAGCCTTGCCGTCAGCATCGGTGCCGATAATCGAGAACGAGACCTCAACCTGCTTCTTGGCGACATCGCCGGTTTCTGTCGGGTTCTCTGTCTGAACGGCAGCCGCGGCGGCAGGTCCCGCTTGGCCAGAGGATGCCGTCGAAGACTGCTCGCTCGTGGCAGGGCTCTCCCCCGTCGCCGAGCCTTCGTCGCCAGTTGCTGCCTCTGTTATGGCTGCACTAGCTGCAGGCGCGCCCTCGGAATCCGAAACCTCGGCCTTGCCCTGGTCGGCAGCACCGTCCGCGGCCCCCGTGCCCTCACTCGGCGTCGCAGTCTGAGCCACAGCCTCGGCAATGCCCTCGGCGCCCTCGGCCCACAGCTGAGCCGGTGTGGTGCCAAAGGCCATCGCGAAGGCCAGGAATGCCACCAGGCCGCGCTTGGCTACACCGCGTGCAATCGCGCCACGGCGATGCAACGAGGCGCGCTCACGCTTGTCCTCAAACATATCCATTTGTCCCCCATTGTCTGTACTTGGAGCGTTGCCTTGAGGCTGCCCCACGTCATCGCGCATGTTGCGCTCGAGTTCCCCCATCGGGGTCCCCCTTCCCTCCAGAGCCCTATGCACACCGGCGGCATACGCCGCAGCCGCATGCAAGATGGGAGGCGATCCGACTTAACCTTAACGGCTCAGGCGCGCCGTCCGATCTGCGACACGAACATCCCGAGCCAAGAGGAATTACGGTTACTGGTACAGCCGGGGACTTGCACCCCGATTCTCCCAAACGCGCAGGAAAACCGCGCATTCGTGCGTCTCCGCACCACCATCTAGGCCATCGATTAAAACCGTCAATATGCTATCACGCAAAAGGGCCTCGCACGCAGGCGAAGCCCAAGGTAAAAGCTATTGTTTGCGAAAGGAAAATGCGGTGACGGTCGCAGCCTCTAGTGCTTGCCGCCGTGGCTGTTGCGCCAGATCTCGCGGCCCAGCATAAGCGCCAGCACCAGCGCGCTCACGTAGCCAAAGAAGCCGATGACCGGAATGCCGAGGACAACCGGTTCGATGCGCGCGTAGTACACCACCGACGAACCGATAAACAGACCGGCGATCACGATAGCCATCGACATGCGGTCGATAATTCCGCCCAGCTGTCGCAGCGCCTTATCGCTGCTCATGATCTGCGTGTTCACCTTAAGCTGGCCGCGTGTGAGCATGCGCGAAGCCAAGCCCAGATACTCGGCTGCCTCGAGCGAGCCCTTCGCCGCGCGATAACTGCTCGCTGCAAAGTCGCGGCTCATCTCGCGCATGCGGGCGTAGGTGCTCTTCTCGTTTTTGATGTGCGTCTGGATGATCTGGATCATGTTGACGTTGGGCATGTACTCGGTCAACAGGCCCTCGAGCGTCACCATGCCGCGGGCGAACATTGTCACCACGCTCGGCAGCTCAACGTCATTTTTGCGCGCGAGGTTTAACAGCGAAGTCAAAAACTCGCCGATATCCAGGTCTTTAAGGTCGAGCCCGGCAAAGTCGGCAACAATAAAGTCCAAGTCGGACAAAAAGGCCGAATGGTCAAGCTCGGCCGAGTCGCCACGCGTCACGGCGAAGCGCATGAGCGAATCCTTAAGCTTGGGCACGTCGCCCTCGGCCACGGCGAAAATCATGTCCTTGACGATACCGCGATCGTGACTCGACATGCGTCCGACCATGCCCAAGTCGATAAAGTAAACGATGCCGTCCTTGAGAATGATGTTTCCCGCATGCGGGTCGGCATGGAAAAAGCCGTCATCGAGCACCTGCGTCGAGTAGTCCTCGACAATCGCGGCACCGATCTTTTCCAAGTCATAACCCTCGGCCACCAAGCGTTCAGGATCGGCGATCGAAATGCCGTCGACGTAGTCCATAACCACCACGTGCTCGGTGCACAGGTCCAGATAGGATTTAGGGCACGCCACGCCATGAACGCTCTTATGGAACTCGTAGAAGTCGTTGAGGTTTTTGGCCTCGGCCAAAAAGTTGGTCTCCTCGCGAAACGAGGTCCACAGCTCCTCGACTACGCCGTGCAGGTCAACGAATTGATCGGTGTTGACGAACTTGGAAACGATACGCACCACCGAGCGGATGATATCGATGTCCTGTGCCATAACCTGCTGCGCACCGGGGCGCTGCACCTTGACGGCCACGTCCTCGCCCGTCACCAGACGAGCGCGGTGCACCTGCGCGAGCGATGCGCTACCAAGCGGATTGGGATCGATCGCATCGAACATCTCCCCCAGGCGCAGGCCGTATTCTTCCTCCAGGCAGCGAAGCACCACCTCGTACGGCACCGGCTCCACGTCGGAGCGCAGACGACGCAGCTCGTCGCAAAAGCGTTGCGGCAGAATCTCGGACCGGTTGGCCAGAATCTGCCCCATCTTGACGAACATGGGGCCGAGTTCCTCGAGCAGGCGGCGCAAACGAACCGGCGTGAGGTTATCCCACACGCGGTACTTTTTGACCAGGCGAACAATCTGCCCGATGCGTTCGCGACGACCCGCCGGCGTAAGCTGGTATTCCTCGTCCGGCGCCATCGCGTCGGGCTCCTCGGGCACCATATCGACAGCGCGCGGCTTCTTGCGAGCGCCCGAGACGGCGGCGTCGACCTCATCGACAACCGCCGCCTCGTCACCCAAGGGATCTAGATTGTTGTAATCGGTGGTGGAATCTGCCATCTGCGCTGCTACTCGGCCTCTTCGGTATCCTTCGCATCGTCGGGCTCAACGGACTCGACGGGCACCGAGGTCACGTTGTCCTCGACCGAATCGACGATGTCGCGCACATGGGCCAGGAAGGCCGTACGCTCGGGCGCAGTCATAACGCGGACGCGAGCCAGAATGAGCTCGTCGAGCACGCGTTGGGCCGCGGTCTCGCCCTGCATGCCCAGACGCTCGGTCAGGTCGGAGATGGTACCGCCGGCCTGCTCGAACATGTCGGACACACTGCGGGCGATATCGGGGGTGGCGGTGTCCTTGCGGACCTGCTCGCCTTTGGTGTTAAGGTCGTCGAGGACCTTCTTGCCGCCTTCAACAGCAACGGCGGCAGCGCCAAAGCCCACGTTAATGGCGCCGTTAACAAGCTGATCGAGTTTCATAACCATGGTTGTCTCCAATCACAAACAACTGCATTGGCGTTCTTGTACCCAAGATTGAGTGAAAGCGACAAAGCGTTTTAGCACTATTCGATCGACGGGAAATCCCTACCTCACGTTGTCGTTCATCGCGAAAGAGTTCTTCATGGCGCAGCTCGTGGTGTAGAGCACCTTGCCCAGTAGAGCATCGGTCTCTACGCGAACACGCTCGGCAAACTCCTCGTTGGCGCGTGCAAGTTCGGCAGGCACCTCGGCCTCGGGCAGGACGGCTACGGCAGCATCAACGTCATGGATCTGCTTGTGGCCCATGCCACCGACCTTCTCCTGATAGTCCTCCACAGCGCGGCCGCACTCATGGAAGCGGACGTCGGCCAGGGCGCCGATCAGACGGTTGGCCCAGTAGAAGTTTTCGGACGTCACGCGAGCCTGCGTGTCGGCATAGTACTCGGGCATGGTCTCGACGTTGGCGTACAGCGGGACCAGCGCGTTAAACGAGTTGGAGCCAAAGGCCATCCACTGCACGGCGCGATACGCCGGCTGCGCATAGGGGCGCAGCTGCAACACGGCGAGCTGGCTGTTGCGGTTGATGCCGATGGGGCGATAGGCGCCGCGCGTGGCGGGCGTGCCCTTACTGCCGTAGCAGTCGTACTCCGTGCCCTGGTAGTGGCTCGAGAGTACGTACTTAATGTCCTCGATGGTCACCTTGCGCTCGGGCACACGGCTCCAGGGGATGTCGTCGCTCTCGGGCGTGTAGTCGGCGTCGGGGCCGTCCCACACATCGCTGGGGTTGAGGCAGCGCTGCATGTACCAGGCGCGCGGCGTGTTGTAGACATGGTCGCTGTCGCTGTGTGAGCCAAAGGCCTCGCGCGGGTTAAAGACCGCAACCGGACCGTCACCATCGACGCCCAGCGTCAGGTCCAGATGCCACTCGGCCATCCAGACGCGCAGGTCGGCGGAGCACATATGGTCGGCCTGGGCGCCCTCGGCGTCATCCAGGTCAAAGCTGTCGATGCCCAGCTGGTTGGGCATGGTCACATAGGCGTCGTCAGGCACGCGCTTGGCGATCCAGTGGTGACCGCCGATGGTCTCGAGCCACCAGATCTCGTCCACGTCGCTAAAGGCGATGCCGTTGTTCTCGTAAGTGCCGTAGCGCTCGAGCAGGTCGCCCAAGATACGCACGCCGTCGCGGGCGGACTTGGCATACGGCAGCACCAGGGTCACCATGTCCTCCTCGCCCAGGCCACCGGGCTGCGCCGGCACATAGCCGTCCTCACCCTCGTTGCCCTTGGCGGGCACGTAGTCCACGAGCGGATCGGCGCCGCGGACGCGCTCGTTGGTGGTGAGCGTCTCGGTTGCGGACATGCCAACATTGAGCTCGTTGAAGCCCGCCTCGGCCCAAATGCCGTGACCGGGAATAACATCGGGGACGCTCGTGTAGCGCATGGGATTATCGGGCAGTTCAACGGTCAGGTGACTCAGGACGCTCGTGTAGACGCGCGGCTGCTCGTCGGGATGCACTACGCGCATGTGCTTGGGCTCAAACACCCCGTTGGACGAGTCCTCGTTACGCGCGACCAGGGTCGACCCGTCGTAGCTCGCGTTCTTACCAACCAAAATCGTTGTGCACGGCATGCGCATCCTCCTTGAGCGAAGAAATCAAACGATAACAGTGTATCGCTTCGGCGCAGAAAGGGCGAAACCACGGCGCTGGCAACCCCTGTGGTCAAAAAATGCCAAATATGAGTACTGTCACTAATTTAGTAACAGCAATTTTGCTACGCATGGGTGTCGAAAGTCTACATTTGTTCAAAAAATAGATGATGTACTTCCCCATAGGCCCAATAAAATAGGCTCTCTATCGATAATAAATGGTCGTTAGAGAGCCAAATTAACCTAAAATATATGTGACTATCTTGGCAACAGTACTCATATTTGGCATTTTTTGTCCACGGGGTATAGAACTAACCCCTCAAACAGCCCAAAACGCCTATTTCAATGCGCGCTCGGCCGCTTCGATCACGTGTTTGGCGAGGATCGCCGTCGTCACAGCTCCCACGCCGCCCGGCACGGGCGTGATGGTGTCAACAACCGGCTCTGCAGCATCAAAATCAACGTCCCCGACCAGCTTGCCAGCGGCCTCGTCCCAGTTAATGCCAACATCAATGATCGTCTGGCCCTCGCGAACGGCATCCGCGCCAATCGTGCTCGCGCGTCCAACGGCCGCAACAACGATATCGGCAGAACGGCACTCGGCAGCAAGATCGCGTGTATGCGTATGGCACGTCGTCACGGTCGCATTGCGCGCCGTAAGCATGGCGGCAACAGGACGCCCGATCACCAGCGAACGCCCGGCCACAGCAACCTTAGCTCCATCCAGCTCAACACCGTAATGGTCCAGCAACGCTAACACTGCCTCGGCCGTGCAGGGAGCAAAACCCTCGCCGCGCCCCGAAAGCGTGGTAAGCAGCGAAGACGGCGTCATGGAGTCAACGTCCTTGGCGGGATCGAGCGCTGCGGCGACGGCGTTCTCGTCAAGGCCGGCGGGCAGCGGGCGGAACATCAGACAGCCATGAACAGCCGAATCGGCATTGATGTCCTCGATGGCCGTCAACAGCTCCTCCTGCGAAACATCGGCAGAAAGCAAAACACGACGAGCCTCAATCCCCACTTTTTCGCAGCGCTTGAGGGCACCGCGCTCGTAGGACAGGTCGTCCTCGCGCTCGCCCACACGAACAATGGTCAGCGTCGGCACAACGCCGCGTTCGCGCAAAGCAACGCAGCGAGCAACGAGCTCCTCGGTCAAAACACGGGCAACGGGAGCACCCTTAAGCAGCTCGGCCATGGCTATCCCCTCTTCCTGGCTGCATCGGCGGCGCGGCGCGCCAGCGCATCGGCGCGCGGCAGCCACGTATCCAGCATCTCATCGCACGCCGCCTCGAGCTCCTCGGCACGCACCCGGTCTTTCATAGATGTGGTGTTGGCAAAGAGCGTCAGGCTCGCGCCCTGCATGGCGGCGCGGCAGAATACGGCACCGCACGCCACGTCGGACAGCAGCTGTCGGGAGCCCTTGTCCGCCATGTCCTCGAGCAGCGCCAGTGCGCGCCCGCAGGCATCCATAATGCGATACGGCGGCATGGCGGCCACGTGCAGCGCATCCTGCATCGCAGCCGGTCGGGCCGGGTCCTCACGCGGAATACCGTACGCAGCGGACACCTGGCCGTACGCACGAACGTCCTCGGCGACCAGACCCACAAGCTCCTGCGCCAACTCGTCTGCCTGGGCAAACGCACGCGTCAGGTCATCCGCACGATCAGCAAGCGCGGGATTGGTTGCACCGTAGCGGGCAACCATTCCGCACAGCGAGGCGCCCAGCGCGCCCACAAAAGCGCTCGCGCTGCCACCACCGGGAACCGGCTCGCGCGCGGCCAGCGCCTCGGCAAAACCGCGACAGGTTTTATCCATCATCTCTTGGCTCATACGCACGCACCTTCAAGTCATATACATCGGTCGGACGGCGACTGCCTGCCGACTGTATCGATCACATAATGGTGCTAAGTCTAGCCCATAAGCACACGGGCGTCAGCGTACCTGGCCATCGCTGATTTCTATGGCACGCGATAGGCAGCAGCAACGCAAACATGGGACACATGGCCCACCTTTCGAGACTCTCTGGCAGCACAAACCGGGGCATATCTATAAATAAGGAGCCCGTTGGGGCACGGCTGCGCAACGACCACAAACCACGAAAGGAGGCATTAACGTACTCATACAACCCACGCACAAAGACATCCGCCGCAAACGGAAACAACGCCCCAACAACATGCGGCGCCATGATGTCACTAACAGACAAGGAGGACGCCACCATGAAGAAAAAGACCCTATCAATCCTTTCCCTTTGCATCGCCCTCTTTGCCGCGCTCGCCCTTGTGGGCTGCGGCGGGAGCGCATCGGGCGGCGGCAGCGCCCCCAAGAGCGAGAGCAAGGAAAAGGCCCCCGTCGCCAAGAAGACCGACTACATCTGGTTTAAGGTCGAGATGCCCGAGGGCGTCGGCGTAAGCGACCCTGCCGGCAAGAATGCCGACAGGGTCCAGCTCACCTTCCCCGAGAACGAGAACACCACGGTTGACCGCTTCATACCTGTTTGGGAAGAGAAGATGACGGCAGAAGAGGCTCTTGCCGATGAAGGTCGAAAGAGCAGCATGTTCCAGTGGGAAGTTGGCGACCCCGTCGAGTACAACGGCAGGACATGGCTCACCGGAACGTGCAAGGACAACCGCGGCACCCATACCTATCTCTTTACCGACGTTGAGCCGGGAAGCGTCTGCGTTCTCATCGCGAACTTCGACCTGCACAAGAAAGAAGCCGAGGCGCTTCTCAACTCCATCGAGTTCCCCGACGACATGAAGAAAGCAGTTGACGAGGCACGTGAAGTCGAGATTTCGAGCATCGAGATCAAGTAACGGGGCACCCGTACGCGCCTACGCGAACCCGCGTAGGCACGCCCCATTAAAACAACGGGCGCCCAACCCGGGGAGGGCCGACAGCATCGGCCCTCCCCTCTTTTGCGCCCTCGCATATTGCCACTTGTCGGCGCAAATCCTGCCCCCAGAATGGGACACATGGCCCACCCGAATGAGCTGCTCACGCGTACAGTAAAGACAGGTAATCCATGGGCGGTTACAGATCGAGGAGGACACGACCATGAAAAAGAAGGCCTTTGCGATTCTCACCCTCTGCATGAGTCTTTTTGCCGCGGTTGCCCTGGTGGGTTGCGGCGGAAGCGGCGGCGCTACCGGCAGTGGCGGTGGCGGCGGCGCAGAAAAGCCAGCCGTGGATATGAGGACCGACTTCATTTGGTTTAAGGTCGAGGTCCCCGAGGGCGTCGAGATCACCGACGTCGCAGGCGACACTGCCGACAGGGCCCAGTTTAAGTTCACCGAGAGCGAGCACGCCAGCGATCGCTTCATCCCCGTCTTCGATCCTGACAAGAACGCCGACGAGCTGTTCGACTACGAGGCAAAGTGGAATGCCAGCTTTGAGTGGACCGAGAATGACCCCGTCAAGTACAACGGCAAGACTTGGCGCAACGCTTCCTATACACACTCGGGCGGCGTAACGACCGAATACTTCACCGACGTTGACGGCGGCAGTGTGTATGTGCGTATCGACAACGTCGAGGAGCACAAGGACGCCGTCGAGACCATGATGAAGTCTCTGGAATTTGCCGACGACATCGCCGAGGCCAAGACCGAGGCCATGGACGTCAAGCTCGACGATATCGAGATCAAGCGCTAAGCGACTGGCGAGCGCAACGGGAAACACGGTCGCAGTGCAAACAAGCGACGGCACCCCAGCGCTTCGTACCCAGGGAGGGCCGGTAAACCGACCCTCCCTTTCTTATGCCTGTAGCCGACGAACGCGAGGATGCCGGACGCCGGAACCGCCCCAAATGTGGCAACAGTACGAAAACGACAAACACCCCAACACGTCCGCCCACCGATTTATTGCGCCGCGCAGACAATTAAACCAGCATCTTTAAAAATCTGGGCAGTATAGTGACCAAAACTATCGCATAACCGCACTCTGCGAATGGAGAAGTTATGACCGAACACCATGCCATCAGCCGCCGAGCGTTTACGCTGGGCCTAGGGCTTGCGGCGTTGTCACCACTTGCAAGCCTGCCCGAAACCGCAGCGCCGGGCATTCCCCTGCGAGCGGCATTTGCAGACAACACACCCGCACCGTCGGACAGCCTCGACAATTTCGTCATTCGCCTTCGCCCCGCGGGCTATTTTCGCACCGCGAGCGTCAACCAAGACGGCAACGTTCGCGGCAACGTCTGCCACCTGTTTAACGACGGCACGTCCAGCAAGCTCATCCTTGAGAACGTAACGACCAAGAATGACGATACAAACTGGTATGCTATCCGCACCTTGCTCAATTTCGAAGAGCATAAAAAGACGGGCTACAGCATTTGGTCGGTCGACGACGACTCTGACAAAGATGGAAAGGTCATCCACGTATGGGGCGGCGAGTATGACAACAAGCCCAGCCGCGCTTTTGCGTTCGAGCGTCAATCAAACGGAACCTATATCATCCGAGACCGCACGGTCGAGAAAGAAACCGAGAAAAAAGACATTAAGTACCTGGCAATAGAATCGAACGGCGAAGACCAGGACAACAATAAGATCTGCCATAAGAGTAAGAGCATTCCGTGGGAGCTCGAACTTATCGGTTACGACATGAAAAAGAACGATGCCACGGTTAGCAGCCTCGACTGGATCACGTACAGCAGCTACGTCGACGGACCATGTTGGATGAAATACGTCGACGACAACAAGTTCCTCGACGAGCTGAGCATCCCGGGTACGCACGATTCGGGCACCTGCAGCGTGGACAACGACACTGAGCCCCAATCCTCGCAAGTAAAATGCCAGCAGGATTACATTCCCACGCAGTTGCTCGAAGGCATTCGCTATTTTGATATCCGGCTCGGAAAGGGCGATGACCCCGGCATCGACCACGGGATTTTCTACCTACTCAAAAAAGACGGGAACTATCTGCATCTCTCCGATGTCATCGGGTACTTCAAAACGTTTTTGAACGAAAACCCGTCAGAAGCGCTCATCATGCTCGCATCGCGCGGCAACGATGAGGCTACCGACGAAAGCATAACGACGGCCTTCGCCAAGGTTATGGCCGATAACCCCAACCTGTTCTACACGTCGAGCCACGTCCCCACGCTGGGCGAGGTGCGCGGAAAGATCGTCCTGCTGCGTCGATTTGGGCTCGCCGGCAACAGCGTAAGCGGCCACACGTGGGGCCTCGACCTCACCCAATGGGATGACAAGATCAAGGCGCATTCCGGGCAGTCGATGTGTCTCGTCCAAGACGCGCGGGGATTTGAAGCCATAGGGGAAACGGGCAATGAAGAGCCCTATTGCACCAAGGTATATGCCCAGGACAAGTACAAACTCACGGGAACCGACAAGCTCAGCTGGGTCGATAATGCGCTGAAGGAAACGACCGGGCGCACGTGCAACAAGGTGGACGTCGTGGACGATGCCGGGGCCGAGGTGCAAGTCCAGGAGCGTTGCTGGTCTATCAACTACACCAGCTGCACGGGCTTGTCGCACGGAGGCAATCCTTTTACCTCGGCACGAGTAGTCAACGAGCATCTGTACAAGAGCCCGTACATCAATCCCAGCGGCACCGAGGATACAAAGTCAGATTACCTCAAGCACATTGGCATCATCGCATCCGACTTTGTTGATGCGGCGCTGGCCCGGAGCATCTACCAGCGCAATTACAATTACGATACGAAGCACACGCAGTCGGCTTCGTGCTGCCTCCCGACCCGCATGCGCATGACGTACGGCGACTCGCTGAGCGATGCCTCGCTCCAGGATGGCAAGACCGTTGGCGAGGGCCATTTCCGCCTTGTCGACAGCAGCAACGTACTCAACGTGGCGGCTTCGGGCCATGCGTTTACCATCGAATACGTGGATGTCGACGCCTTGGGCAACGAGACCGTTACGGGGCTGCAGGGATCCGTGCCCATCGATATCGATCCGCGCGCACTGACACCCCACTTTGAGGGGCTCGAAGGCCTTAAGGCCGGCGAGGATGTGCGCACAAAGGTCGCGGCGCTGCTCGAGGGCAAACTCGAAAACGATGCCTGCACGGCTCAGCTCGAGTTTGTGCACGACGCGGACGGCGCTCCGGGCACGGCAATGGTCGAGGGCGAGGCATTTACCGCGGGAACGTACTGGGTGCGCGCGAACGGTCTTTTGGGCGACGCGGCGCAAAACTACAAGCTTGCTAATGACGGAGCCGCGAGCTTTACCGTAGCGGCCTCGAGCAGTGCAGGCGGCACCGGCACCGACGGTGGCACGGGTTCCAACGCAGGCAGCGCTGATAAGAACGGTAAGGGCAAAAGCTCGGCCGGAAAACTCGCCGACACGGGCGACGGCTCTGGCGTTGCCGCCGGGCTCGCTGCCGCCGCCGTGGCGACAACTGTCGCAGGTGCAGCAATGCTTGCCAGTGACCGCGAAGACAGCGAAGGCGCTAGCGAATAGGCAAGCCCGCCTTTTAGACACATCGACTCAATCGGGGGCGCAGAACACCGTTCTGTGCCCCCGATTTTTACCTTGGCCCGAACGCCGCTTTCGACTACATCACCATGTTCAGCGCGTTAACAAACTCCTGGGCCTTCGCACGACTGCTCAGGCTAAAGACACAAGCAGTCAACAGCCTGTTCGTAGGAAAACGTCGCGGCCCTTGATCCTGTTGACCCCAGTGATGTCCTTAAGGTAAACAATCTCGGTGTGCTTGCCACCAAACGTGCCCTTCTTGAGCACCTCAATACGGTTAGGGTAGATCTTGACGTCTTTAAACCTACCCGAACCCTTGTCCTGAAACAGCAAGGTGTTGTTGTCCATGCGTGTCACTCCCATGGGGTTCGTTAAAACTGTCTCTATGGCCACATTTTAGTCACCGCAAGGCCCCCATGCGAAGGTGCCAGACAACGCAGCAATTCGTGTCCGCGCGAGGCTTTAAACTAAATGTAATAAAGATGCATTCCTCAAGAGGAAAGTCGGGCGATATTGATGGGTGAACTGGTAAACCGCGGGGAATCGACAATCGTGCCAGAAGTTTTTTACAAGCAGGTTTCCTCGATTCTCAACGCCGCTCGCAACAAGGCATATACCGCCGTTAACTTTGCGATGGTTGAGGCATATTGGGAGATCGGCAAGAGCATTGTTGATGAACAGGGCGGAGAGGAGCGCGCAGCATATGGAGAGGCATTGATTGCGGGCCTCTCCAGAAGGCTTACCGCGGATTTCGGAAGAGGCTTTGGCATCGCAAACCTTCGCAATATGCGTCAGTTCTTTCTTGCGTTTCCAATTCGCGACGCACTGCGTAGCGAATTGAGCTGGACTCATTACCGCAGGTTGATGCGCATTCCCGACCCTGATGCTCGCGCCTGGTACATGAACGAATGCGCCAATTCTCGCTGGAGCACGCGCCAGCTCGAACGCCAGATCAACACCATGTTCCGAGAGCGCCTACTTGCCAGCAAGGACAAGGAGGCCGTCACCCAGGAAATCCAAAAGCGCGCCCCGGCTCGTCGCCCCGAGGATATCATCCGCGACCCATATGTGCTGGAGTTTTTAGGTTTCTCGGACGATACTGCGTTTCGCGAGAGCGATCTAGAGCAGGCGCTCATCACGCATCTTCAGAAGTTCCTGCTGGAGCTTGGCCGTGGCTTCGCTTTCGAGGCGCGCCAAAAGCGCATTACCTTTGATGGGCGCCATTTCTATATTGACCTTGTGTTTTACAACTATCTGATGCGCTGTTTCGTGCTCATCGACCTTAAGACCGATGACCTTACGCATCAGGACCTGGGCCAGATGCAAATGTATGTGAACTACTACACGCGTGAGCTCATGAACGAAGGCGACAATCCGCCCATAGGCATCGTGCTCTGCGCGGACAAAAGCGATTCGATCGTCGAGTACACGCTGCCCGAAGACAACGACCAAGTGTTTGCCGCCAAATACCTGCCGTATCTTCCAAGCAAGGAAGAGCTGGCGCGCGAGCTAAGTGCCGAGTACCGCGCCATCAACGAAGCAACTAATGGCGAAACGCAAGGATAGCAGCACGCGTGCGACCGAAACGCCCGCACGCGTGCGAGCCGTCCCGTGCTGCGCTTCCCTACTTCCCAAAGATCGCAGCGAGCAAGCCCTTGCGTTTGGGCTTTTCTTCTCGGTAGGAACCCTCGGCAACCGCTGCAACCTGGCGCGGTTGCTCGCCGCCTCCACGGCGCACGATCTGGTACAGAAACGGCGACTTAACGTATTTGACCTCGATGGGCGTGGCATGCACGGTGCTCTCACCGGACAGATGCAGGCTCGGATTGAGCGGCGCCACGACGTGCGTTTCGCGCTTGTCACTAAACACCACCGCGGCCGCGCGGCCCGTCTGTCCGTTTACGGCAATGCGCACCTGCTCGCCATCGCGGCTGTCCGTCGCCGGACGATCGACAAAGTAGACCGGCACCATCACCAGGCCATCCTTATGCTTGCGGGCCTTGCGCGCCCAGGTTCGGATGCTCTTTTTATTGAGCCCCAGTACGGCCTCGGCATCGTTGCCCGCAACGTCGAGCGCCAACTTATCAATGACCACCTGGTCCTTGGTAGATGCATCGACGGAGACGACGCGGAAGTCGCCTTCCTGCATGGCGGGATCGAACGGACCGACCTTGGCAAAGTCCCACGGCTCCAAAATGCCCATGAGGCGAACGTCCAGGTAGTTTGCCCTGGGGTATGCCCAGTCGAGCACCTCGTAGTACACCAGGGTTTCCTTGCTCAGGCCCTTGCCCGGGAAGGACGCCATCATGCGCAGGTCCGCGAGCGCCATGGGGAAGTAGAAGAGCATCATGTCGTTTTGGATTGCGTCTTCCACGTCGTGCCCGGCAAAGGCTTCCGCATACTGGCGCACCAGCTGCAGCGCGTTGGCACGTGCCTGCTGCGGCGAAATCTCGCAGGGAATGCCCTGCTCCGGCACATATTCCGCACCCACGCCCATGGTCAGACGCTTGCTAAACGTACCGGGCTTGAGCAGGTCGGCAATGCCGATCTTGTTGCCGCAGGACGGGCACTCGAACACACGCTGCGTTGACTCGCCCTCAAAGGACGCTCCGCAGAAGGGGCAAGGAATGCTCACATGCGTGGCCTCTTGGAGCTCCTGCGCCGTGCCGCGATCCTCCCACAGCAGATGTTCCAGAACCGACTGATTGCGCCAGTGCGCATTGAAGAAATACCAGTCCGGGTCCTCCGGGCGCTCGAGTTGCGACACGTGCGTGAGCTTGAGCAGGCCGTCGACAACCGTCAGCGGCGCATGGCGAATGCCAAGGGCGCTCTTGGGCTCCCCGGCATCGGCCTGCCACGGGATGACCGTGCCGCAATAGGCGCACTCAAAGCTGCGCTTAGCCTGGTGCGAGTACATAGGGCCACCGCAGTTTTGACATTTAATGGCAAACATCTCGTCCATGGAAACGTCCTCCTTTGCACAGGGGCTGTCGACATTAAGTATGTCGAGCAAGCAGGCACATGCCCATACCCATGTGGCCCAAAATGGACCACCCAGGCAGACGAGAAGGCTCGCTCGTTAGCACCGGCAGACTATTGCTGCATTTTCTGAGCATCGGTGCACGGCGCCCCCGCGCGAGCTACACTATCCCCTTAAACATGATTGTGAGGACGACCGCTATGCTATTTGTAAATCGGCTGGTACATACGCTTGTTCCCGGCAGCGAGGGCGAGCCGGTCGATGCATCTTGCCGCACCAACGCGGGCTTTGCCGCAAGCCTCATCTGCATTGGCCTCAACATCACCCTGTGCCTGACCAAGGGCATCGCGGGCCTGCTCGCCGGTTCCGTCTCCCTCGTCGCCGACGCTTTCAACAACCTCTCCGATGCCTCGAGCAACATCGTGAGCCTGCTCGGGTTCCGCCTTGCCAGCCGCCCGGCAGATGAGGGCCACCCTTACGGCCACGGCCGCTACGAGTATCTGGCCGGTCTGTTTGTCGCCGTCCTGGTTTGCGCCGTCGGCATCAACCTGATCCTCGAGTCGATCACCAAGATCATCAAGCCCTCGCCCACCGTGTATTCGGCGCTCTCCATGGCTGCCCTTGTTCTGTCCATGCTCGTCAAATTCTGGATGGCCGCGTTCAACCGCGCACTGGGTAACCGCATCGATTCCGAGACGCTAATTGCCACGGCGCAGGACTCCAAAAACGATGTCATCACCTCGGGCTCAGTCTTGGTGGCGGCACTTATTTCGCAGACGACCGGCTTTGACCTCGATGGCTGGGCAGGCCTGGGTGTGGGCATCTTCATCTGCATCAGCGGCATGGGCCTAGTGCGCGACGCCATCAGTCCGTTGCTGGGGCAAGCGCCCGACCCCAAGCTCGTCCAGGCAATCCGCGACAAGATCATGTCCTATCCGCAGGTCTTGGGTACGCACGACCTCATGGTGCACGACTACGGCCCCGGCCGTCAGTTTGCCAGCGACCACGTAGAGATGCCCGGCGAGGGCGACGCGTTTGAGCACCACGAGATCCTGGACACCATCGAGCACGACATCAAGCGCCAGATGGGTATTGGCATCACGCTGCACTGCGACCCCATCGCCACCACCGGCGACGACCTGCGCGGCTGGGTCAAGCGCGGCGTCATGCAGATCGATCCCGCGCTCTCCATCCACGACCTTCACGAACACGATGGCTTTGTGTCGTTTGACCTGGTGCGTCCCGACGACTTCGACATATCCGACGAGGAGCTGCTGGAGCTCGTCACGCGCATCGTGCACGAGCGCCGGCCCGACGTCTCGTGCGTCGTCACGTTTGATTCGGGCTTTAGCTCGCCCGACCGTCCGGCCGAGCAGCTGTAGCCTGCTTAACAGCTAGTTTCCCTGCACGCCCGAGATGCCGTTTTGCAGGGCGTTCCAAGCATCCGTCGCCATGCCGCCCAAGTTCTGCGCAGTATCGCCCAGGTTTTGTGCCGTGTCGCCCAGCTCTTGCGCCTTGTCTCCCAACTCCTGTGCCTTGTTGCTCAAGTCCTCCAGCGTATTGGAGCTCGAGCTGTCGGTACCGCTTTGTCCGTCGGACGAGTTGCCCGAGCCGTTCTTGTGCGTGAGTTGAATTTCGAGGTTGCCGTTGTCGTTATAGTAGGCAGAAGTAACGACCCAGTTGGCATCGACGACGGGCGTTGAGCCATCATCAGTCAGGACCACGGCATTCGAAAGATCGGCCCCGCGCGACTTGAGGAGCTTTTTGGCGTTAGACCAATACTGCCCCGGAATATCACTCAGATCGACGGTGCCAGACGAGGCGGACTCGGTTTGCTCAACAGTGGCATCGGCCGTTGAACTCCCTCGCTTGTTAAGCATGCCCGACACGATGGCAAACACAACCGACAGCGCAAAGAAGATCGCCAGTACGATGAGGATCTTCTTGATCACGCTCGACGAACGCGACGGCCTCTTCTCCTCGTCCTCGCCATATTGCGGAATCGACTTGGGGTACTCGCGATACGGCTCGCGCAACTCGTAGCGAGGCTGCGCCGTGCGAGGCATATACGTCGTCTGCTGAGGCTGCGGAATGGGATTTTGCGGCAGGTCATCATAGGGATTCGGCGTCGAGGCAGCATAAGAATCCTGCGGCGCGTAATCAAACGGATCCGGAGCTGCGTTGCCATAGGGGCCTTGCGAAGATGCAGCGTAAGAATCCTGCGCCGTGTCGCCATAGCCCATAACCCGGGTGGGCTCGGCAGAAGGCTGCGTCGCGGCGGGGTCGGTATAACCGGGGTTGGGAACAACGCGGGTCGCATCGGCGCTATCGCCAGCCTGCGCGGAACCGTAGCCGCCCATCACGGTTGTCTTGTCCTGATCCATGCAACGATTCCTTTCCGTCGCGCGTGAGCCTCAAGTTATCCATGCATTCTACCCGCGCAAAAGCCTATGATGGGCAGAGTCCGTCGGTATCTACAAGACATGCGCGGGCCTAAGGATCAAAAAGCCCCGCCGTGCCTTGTGGGCGCGGCGGGGCGGGCTAGCAGCTATGGACAGCAGGCTTAGAACAGGCCGGTGATGTTGCCGTCGTTGTCGACGTCGATGTTCTCGGCCGCGGGGACCTTGGGCAGGCCCGGCATGGTCAGAACGCTGCCAGTCAGTGCGACCACAAAGTGGGCACCGGCGGAAACCTTGAGCTCACGCACCGTGATGCGGAAGTTCTCGGGAGCGCCCAGGGCCTTGGCGTTGTCGCTAAAGCTGTACTGCGTCTTGGCGACGCACACCGGCAGGTTGCCAAAGCCATTCTCGCGCAGCTCGGCGAGCTGGCGCTTGGCGGCCGGCGTAAAGTCAACGCCATCGGCGCGGTAGACCTTGGTGGCAACGGCCTCGAGGGCATCAGCGACATCAGCGCCGTCCTCATAGGCAAACTTGAGCTCGCTCGGCTGCTCAATCAGACGCATGACCTCATCGGCCAGCTCGAGCGCGCCCTCGCCGCCCTTGGCCCAGACCTCGGAAAGCTTAACGTTGACGCCGAGCTTCTGGCACTCGGACTCGATGAGCTCGAGCTCGGCCTCGGTGTCCGTCGGGAAGCGGTTGATGGCGACCACGCAGGGCAGACCGTAGACATTCTGGATGTTATCGACGTGGCGCAGCAGGTTGGGCATGCCGGCCTTGAGGGCCTCGAGGTTCTCCTCGTTGAGGTCGGCCTTGGCGACACCGCCGTTGTACTTCAGTGCACGAGCGGTCGCGACGATTACGACAGCGCTGGGGCGAACGCCCGTCATGCGGCACTTGATGTCGAGGAACTTCTCGGCACCCAGATCGGCACCAAAGCCGGCCTCGGTAATGGCAACATCGCCAAAGCGCATCGCCATACGCGTGGCCATGATAGAGTTACAGCCGTGGGCAATGTTGGCGAAGGGACCGCCGTGGACAAACGCGGGCGTGCCCTCGAGCGTTTGCACCAGGTTGGGCTTGAGCGCGTCCTTAAGCAACGCGGCCATGGCACCCTGGGCCTTGAGGTCGCGGGCACGGACGGGCTCGCCGGCATAGCTGTAGCCGACAACGATCTCGCCCAAGCGCTCCTTAAGATCGTTGATGCTCGTGGACAGGCACAGGATTGCCATGACCTCGGAGGCAACGGTGATATCGAAGCCGTCCTCGCGCGGCACGCCCTGGGCCTTACCGCCAATGCCGTCGATGACGTGGCGCAGCTGACGGTCGTTCATATCGACGACGCGCTTCCAAGTGATGCGCTTAACGTCAATACCGAGCTGATTGCCCTGCTGGATGTGGTTATCAAGCATGGCGGCCAGCAGGTTATTGGCGGCACCGATAGCGTGGAAGTCGCCGGTAAAGTGCAGGTTGATATCCTCCATGGGGATGACCTGAGCCCAGCCGCCGCCGGCAGCACCGCCCTTAACGCCAAAGACGGGGCCGAGCGAAGGCTCGCGCAGGGCCACGGCACTCTTGACGCCGCGACGACGCAGGCCATCGGCCAGACCGATGGTCGTGGTGGTCTTGCCCTCGCCCGCAGGCGTGGGGTTGATGGCGGTCACCAGGACAAGCTTGGCCTGGTGATCAGTCGGCTCGTTGAGCAGTGAATAGTCGACCTTAGCCTTGTCGAAGCCGTACGGAATCAGGTGCTTAACGTCGACGCCGGCGTTCTTGGCCACCTCGGTAATAGGCAGTGGCGTGACAGAACGTGCGATTTCGATGTCAGTAGGCATGGGCGGTCCTTTCGTTACCGAATGAGAAAAAGACCAATTCAGCATAGCACGGGCGCGCAATAGTAAAACGCCCATAACCGATGAACGGCGATATGTTTACCCGATGCCCAGCGATAGTCCAACAGCCCGCCAAAACAAAGCGCCCTAAACGGTAGGTTCAATCCCCAGGTGCTCAAAGGTGCGAAGGGTTGCCTGACGGCCCTGCGGCGTACGAATCATCAACCCGCACTGCAGCAAATAGGGCTCATAGACATCCTCGAGCGTGCCCGGGTCCTCGCCCACCGCGCTGGCAAGGGTCGTAAGTCCCACGGCACGACCGGAGAACGTCTTGGCAAGCGTCTCCAAGATACGAATATCCATCCAGTCCAGACCGAGCTCGTCGATCTCGAAGAACTCGAGCGCCTGACGGCAGATATCGAGCTCAATGGGACCGTTGCCGCGCACCTGTGCATAGTCGCGCACGCGCTTGAGCAGGCGGTTGGCAAGACGTGGCGTACCGCGCGAACGCGAGCCGATCTCGAGTGCACTGGGATGATCGATCGTCACGCCCAGGATAGTCGCCGAGCGCGTCACAATCTGCGCGAGCTCCTCGACCGTGTAGTAATCCAGGCGATATGAAATGCCAAAGCGGTCGCGCAACGGGCCTGTCAACATGCCTGAGCGGGTCGTTGCCGCTACCAGCGTAAATTTGGGAATATCCAGGCGAATCGAGCGCGCCGCCGGACCCTTGCCAATCACGATATCGAGGGCAAAGTCCTCCATCGCGGGGTACAGGACCTCCTCGACCGAACGGTTGAGGCGGTGGATCTCGTCGATAAACAGCACATCACCCGGCTGCAAGTTAGTAAGGATGGCCGCCAGGTCGCCCGTGCGCGCGATGGCAGGGCCACTCGTGGTCTTGATCTGAGCGCCCAGCTCGTTGGCGATAACGGTGGCCAGCGTGGTCTTGCCCAGGCCCGGAGGACCCGAGAAAATCACGTGGTCGAGCGTCTCGCCACGGCTCTGCGCCGCTTCGATCAACACGCGCAGGCTCTGCTTGATGTGCTCCTGGCCACAGTAATCGTCCAGGCGCTGGGGGCGCAAAGTGCGGTCGACATCGAGGTCCTCGGCCGTCAGCCCCGAGCCCACCATGCGCTCGCCGTGCGCCATGGATGCCGCCGGCGAGTTGCCGGGCGTCGCCCACAGGTCCTGAGAGTCATCGGCTTCCCACATCACGCATCCATTCCAAGTCGCTTAAGCGCCGCGCCGAGCAAATCCTCGACACGCATATTCTGCCCATCATACCCGCTCAGGGCAACATCGGTCTCCTGCGGGCTAAAGCCCATGGAAAGGAGTGCCGCACGGGCATCGTCGATCGCCGAGGGAGCGGCAGCGGGCACGGGCATCGCAACCTGTCCGGGAATCACGTCGACCGGCACAAAGCCCTTATCCTTGGCAAAGGTGCTCTTGAGTTCCAGGATCAGGCGCTGAGCTGTCTTTTTGCCCACACCGGGTACCTTGGCCATGCCCTTGTCGTCCTCGGCCATCACCAGCGAATACAGCTGCCCCACGGTATAGGTGGAAAGCACGGCAAGCGCCAGGCGCGGGCCAACGCCCGAAACGGACACGAGCCGGTCGAACATCGTGCGCTCATCCTTTGAGGAAAAACCGAAAAGTGTCATGGCGTCCTCGCGCACCTGCATACGCGTGTAGAGACGGACCTCGCCGCCGGGCGTCGGCAACGTGGCCGCAGTGCTGCCCGAGATGCCGAGTTCAAAGCCAACGCCCGACACATCGACGACAGCAGAGCTCATCGTGGACTCGACAAGCGTTCCGTGGAGCTGGGAAATCATCAGTATCCGGTTCCTCTCTGTTGATAGAACTCGCCACCGGTGAGGGCGCGGGTGCGGCTGAGGTTTACGTGGCAGATGGCGCAGGCCAGGGCATCGGCGGCATGGTCGGGATGCGGGTCGTGGTCGAGCTGTGTTAGCGTGCGTACCATGTAGGCGACCTGCCGCTTGTCCGCGGCGCCGGTGCCCACCACAGCCTGTTTGATCTGCATGGGCGTGTACTCGCCAATCTCGAGCGCGCATTCCGAAAGCGCTACGAGTGCAGCACCGCGGGCATGCGCCGTAGGGATGGCCGAGCGAACGTTGGCGCCAAAGTAAATGCTCTCGACAGCAGCCGTGTCGGGTCGATAATGCTCGACGACATCCTTAAGGTCATGGGCGATATGCGACAGGCGCACCGCGAGCGGACTTCCGGCACTGGTCTCGATGCAGCCGTAGGCACGGCAGCGAACCTCGCCACGCCGCTCCTCGATAATCCCCCAACCCGTATGAGCCAAACCGGGGTCAATGCCCAAGATAACCAAGCCGACCTCCCCTCGCCACAAGCACAGCGCAAGACAAGGCCCCGCGCATCATTCACGAACGTCTGTTCTAGAATAACACAACGGGGCCAAGATGCTTAGTTGAAGTGTCGGGGCTGGAAGCGAATCCTATCCCATAGTTAGTTCTGCGAGAAAAAGGGGAACTGCCTCGGATCAACCGGCGGATGCGGCATCGGGCCACCCTGGGGACTACCTTGCGAGCCGCCCTGACCGCCCATCATCTTATCGATGGCGTCCTGAACCTCGCCCTCGAACTTTTTCATTCCCTCGTGCAAACGACGCTGACCGTCCTCAGAGCGCAGCTCCTCCATCTGCTCGGGCGAAATACCCAGAAGCTCGCCCAGCACGCCCATCATCTCGTTTCGCACGCGCTCGCTCGTATCCTCGTCAGCAAAACGGCGCACCTCGGCGCGCGCCAGCGAATCGACCGTCATACGCTCCTTGCCGTTAAGCCCCAGGTCGGACCACGCGAGCATGTACGGCCAGGCACGCTCGGCAAACGAACGGGCCGAGACGATCGGCGCCATCGGCAACATGCGGCGGGCAGCTTCACCCTGTCGAACGAGCATCAGCAGCAGCGAGCAGGCCTCAGGCTTGCCAGCGGCCATCGGGATGTCGTCGAAAGATCGATTGCGGTCCACGTGCGCCTCGAGCGCCCCATCGACCTCACCCGGCTCAAGCCCGCCGAGCAGCTGCGCCGCGCGGTCGAGCATATCGACCGGACCGTCGAGCGTTGAGAGCGCCTGCGCCAGCACTCGCTCCATACAATCTTCCACCGCGTTGAGCGTCACGAGCTCTTGGGGCACCACGGCAGACGTGCGGTTGCGCACACGTGCCACAAACTCAAGCGTCGACAGGTACACATCGCCAAAGGGCGCGTAATCGCCCTGGTAGCCGCCGCAAAGCGCCGGCGCCGCCAGCGCGTACTCGGTTTTGGACAGCGGGCTCAGCGCCATCGCACCCAGCTCGAGCGCCGTGTCCTCCAGCATGAGGCCCAGCGTGCGCGAGCGCAGACGCTCGGCATCACCCGCCGACACGTCGCGATCGAGCACACGCGCCGCATCCGGTGCATCGCGCTCGACGGTGCGAATGTGCAAACGCTCGGCGATGGCGCGGACGGCGGCACAGCGGGCAGCCTCGGCCTCTTCCTGCGCCGGCGTAAAGATACGGTTGCGCCCCAGCACCAGGCCAATCACATTGCGCGGGCCCAGAGCGTCGACGGCCAGCGCCGCTAGCAGGGACGACGGCAAGTCACCCTCGAGTGCCACCACAGCACGCGACGCACCGTGTGCTCGGGCGTTGTCGCGCACGGCGAGCACCAGCGCCTGCCACAGCCACTCCTCGGAACGGAACTCGGGCAGTTCGTGATCTTCCAGGGCATCAAGCATCACGCCGCGCTGAATCTCCTGGACCAGCAGGCTCTCCTCAAAACACGGCGCCTGGGCCACCACGCGACCGCAGTCGTCGAGCACAAACGAACCGCCGGTATACACCGACTCGTCATAGGCGCCGACCGGCGCCATGCAGGCAAACCACACGCTGCGCTTGGATGCGATCTTGCGGTAGGCGCCGCAGCGAACGGCGGCAATGGCGGCAGTCTCGCGGTCGGTCATGTCAAACGCGTTGAATTGGAAACACGCGATGAGGTCGACGCCGGTCGGCAACATCTCGAGCTCGCGGTCCAAGTCAAAAATCACGGCGATGCGCACGCCGTCCACGTCGAACACCGGCGGCGCCCAACGCGTGTCGTTGTTCTCGCCACGCTGCAAGGCAATGCTCGAACGCGCCGGCACCACATGACCGTCCTTGAGCATCATGTAGTCGAGCAGCGGCTGGCCCTCAAACGAAACCGCCGCGGGCACGATGCAGATCATGTCAAGCTCCTGGATACGCTCGGCGACACCAGTCAAACCGGCAAGCACGTCGTGCTCAAAGTCGGCAGCGCCCACCAGGCCACCGGGCATGGCGCCCATAAAGAGCGGAGCCGGAACGCACAGCACGCGCGCCCCGCGCTCGTGGGCCAAACGAGCCTGGTCCTCGATGCGGCCGCAAATGCCCTCAATATCACCCAGGCGCATATCGATCTGTGCAAGCGCGAGCTTCATGGCCCAGCCCTTTCCGTCGTAAACCATCGAAATCGTAGTAAAAGCGCCGGCCGCATAATGCAGCCGGCGCTTGCATGTGCATATGCTAGCTATGATACCCCGAGCGGGGGCGCGCTCCTAGAATGTCGCGGACCACAGCCCGTGCAGGTTGCAGTAGGCATAGACGGTACCGGTCTTGGAGCCGCCCGCAAAAAACGTCGCGGGTTTCATGCCGGGCTCAAGGTAATGAACCTCTAAGCGGCCCTCGGCCTCAAGCGCGATCCACTCAATGTAGTGCTCGGGCAGGCTGGGGTGCTCGACCGAGCCAATGCGTGCGCGAATCACGTGACCGTCACGCTCGGTCTCGACAACAGGCACGTGCTTCTCGTGCGCCGCGTCCTCAGTGTTTGCAGTCAGTTCCGTGCAACCGGCAGGGGTCGCAACGTCGTCGCCAAGGGCGGCAATGAGCTTACCGTCGGGGTCCTTAAAGAATTTCGCCATGATGTTCTCCTTTGCTGATGTGCCAATGTTCTTGATGGTTCTTATGCCCAAAGGCAGACAAACCATCCACGGCATTGCAAATGAACACATAACGGGCGGGGACGATGGGACAGCGTGTGCCATCCGCCCTGACGGCCCCACCCGAGCGGGTTAGCGACCGTCGCCGCCGAGCAGCGCCAGAACATCCTCGCGCGTGAACAGTGCCGACGAGATGCCGTCGCCGCCGAGTACGCTGTTGACCAGGTCGCGCTTGGACTCCTGCATCCGCATAATGCGTTCCTCGATCGTGTCCTTGGCGATGAGCTTGTACACGGTCACGGTATGTTGCTGGCCAATACGGTGTGCACGGTCAGTTGCTTGGTCCTGCGCCGCCACGTTCCACCACGGGTCGTAGTGGATGACCACGTCGGCAGCCGTCAGGTTAAGGCCCACGCCGCCCGCCTTGAGCGAAATCAAAAAGACCGGAACCTCGCCCTCCTGGAACTGCGCGACCATCTTGGCGCGGCTCTCCTTAGACGAAGCGCCCGTGAGCTTAAAGAAGTCGATGTCCTCCTTGGCCAAGCGCTTACCGATGATATCGAGCATACCCGTAAACTGGCTGAACAACAGGATGCGATGCCCGCCGTCGAGTGCGCCGTGCACGAGCTCCATGCACGTATCGAGTTTGGCGCTCCCCGCCTTGTAATCCTCGTAGTGCAGACGCGGGTCGCAGCAGATCTGGCGCAGCTTGGTGAGCTCGGCGAGCACCTTGAGCTTGTCTTTCTTAAACTCGGATGACTCGCGGTGCTGCACCTGTTGGGCGATGCGGTCCTGGTTGGCCAGGTAGAGCTTGCGCTGCTCGCCGGTAAGGTGCGCCATGACCGTATCCTCGATCTTCTCGGGCAGGTCGGCCACCACGTCTTCCTTGACACGGCGCAGCACAAACGGCGACACGAGCGCTTGCAGGCGGGCGGCACTGTCGCCCTCGGCATGCTCGACCGAGCTTTCGAAGCGCTTGGCAAACGACTCGCGCGTGCCAAGTAGGCCCGGCATCAAAAAGTCGAAGATGCTCCAGAGCTCGGATAGGCGGTTTTCGATGGGCGTGCCCGTCAGGGCAAAGCGCACGCCGGCCGGCAGGCGCTTGGTGGCACGCGCCACCTGGGTGAGCGGGTTTTTAATGTACTGGGCCTCATCGAGTACCACGCGGGCAAAGTCCTGCTCGACGTACTCGTCGATATCGCGCCGCATAAGGTCATACGACGTCACGACCACGTTATGCTCGGCCACGCCGGCGATTTGCACGCGACGCTGGGCCTTGGCGCCCACGATGGCGCACACATCGAGCGACGGGGCGAAGCGCTCCAGCTCGGCAGTCCAGTTGTACACGAGCGACGCAGGGCACACCACAAGCGTGGGCTTAATGTCCCCCGCTTCCACGCGCGCCAGGATATGCGCGATCATCTGCAGCGTTTTGCCCAGGCCCATGTCGTCGGCCAAGATGCCGCCAAGGCCCAGGTGTTCGAGCGAGCCGAGCCACTGGTATCCGTCGACCTGGTAGCCGCGCATCGTTGCCTTGAGCGATGCCGGCACCGTAAAGTCCATCTTGCCGAGCGTGTCCAGGCGCTCGACGGTACGGCGGAACGCAGCGTCGCGATCGGCCTCGAGCGCGGGCGTGCGCGCGAGCATGCTATCGACGAACAGGGTGCTCGACGCGGGAAGCGACACGCCGTCGAGCAGGTCAACAGCATCGACCCCCAGATCCTCGGCAAGGCCAAACGCGGCTCGGGCACCCTCGTCCAAACGAATGATGTCGCCGGACGTAAGGCGCGCAAACGTCTGGTGACGCTTGTAGGAGTCGAGGTAGATGGCAAGGTCTGACGCCGAAAGGCCGCTCGCGCCCAGTTCGACGTCGAGCAGATTGCTCTTGACGGTCGCACGAACCGAGAGCTTGGGCGCGGGTCGCACCGAAATCTGGCGCAGACGGTCGCTGAGCATGACCTCACCCAGCTCGGACAGGGCGGACAGGCCCTCGGTCAGCAGGCAGAACAAGCTCTCGTCATCGCGCTCCTCAAACGCCAGACCGCCCTCGTAGAAATCGAAGTACAGGGCCGCCGTGTCCATAACACGAAACTCTGCCACCTCGTCGCGGGGCGGCACGCCGGGGCGTTGCTCTTCGAAGGGGCTGCCCGGAGCGCCCAGGCTAAAGAGATCTGCCGACCAGTCGCCGTAGGCAACCGTAATTTTGCAGGTCACAAGCCCATCGTCGACGCCGATCGCCATAGCAAAGCTCGGCTCGGGCGCCACGGTATCGAGCGCGGCGGGCGCGGTAAGGTCGGTATAGTCGCGCAAAATGGGCAGCGCCATACGACAGAACTCCCCCACCTGGTCGACAGCGATATGGATCGGCGTGCGACAGGGCAGTAAGCGCGATAGGAACGGCGCCGCATGCTGGGCAAACGCTACATCGGCGCGGCGCGCACGGCGGGTGTCGACCAGATAGGCAACGTCGCCCGAAGCAAAGCAGTATGCATCGGCCGGCAGGCGTAGATCGTAGCTGCCACCAGCCACCGGCGCGATTTTGGCGGCAAGGAGCGGTGGGCGCTCAGACAGCGCCTCGTCCTCCCCTTCCGGAGGCATCTCAACCGCCACGTCATAGGTGCGATGCGTCGTCGTCCCCCGCGACCAGGCGGGCTCAAAAGAGATGGTCTGGCCGCGCAACAGGTCCAGCACATATACGATGCTATGCTCGGACAGCGGCAACTGACGCTCGGCGACAAAACCGCTGCGGGCAAAGTCGTACGACGCCGAACGCGAGCTTGTGATGTCATCGAGATAGGCAACTGTCGTCACGACAAGGTTGAGCAGCTTTGTCGACACGTCTTCGAAGGCTTCGGGCGTATGGACAAACGTGAGCTTCTTGCCGTACGAGAAGGTGCCGCCGCGCACGTAGGCATCGGCCATGCCGTCGATGTCCTTGACCACGTAGGAGACCGATCCACAGCGAATGCGAAGCTCGAGCGCCCAGCTAAAGCGCTCGGCAAACAGTGGATTGTAATACGGCACCAGCGAGGGCTCCAACACCGCCTTGGGGGCATCGGGATCCACACTGCCGGCGAGCTTGCGGCGCATGCTCGCCAGCTCATCCATGCGCGCGTCCGAAAGATCGGAGAGCGCCGCCATGAGGCTGGGACTCGTGGGGACGGGCGCCGGAAAGGGAAAGTTGGGATTGACGGCCGGCGCTTTGGGCGCGTTGCGCGCGGGCTGTTTCGGCTGCGCCGCAAACGTGCGGACCGGCGTGCGCAAACCTTCGACGGGCTCGGCGCCGCTGGCATCCAAATACGCCAGAGCCGTGGCAATAGCGTGCTTGCACATGCCGGGGTAGCGATAGGCAGCGGGGCAATCGCAGTCGTAGTCGATCACCTCGTGCTCGTCCATGTCGAGCGCCACGTGCGTCTTGTACAGGTCGCCACGCGAACCGCGCACCGAGCCCTCAACCGTCACGTTTTTGGAGAAGCGCGAGCCGCTGTCCTCGATCGACAGCACGGCGCCGTTGAGCATGAGCGAGCGACCCTTCATAAAGGTGCCGCTCAGCGCCGCCTCTTTCCGGAGCGCCTGCACAAACGTCCCCTGCGCCATCACTTCCTCCAATCTCACCCGGGGTAGCTTAGATAACCGTCACGCGGCCTTGGTTACCCACAATGGCCTTTGCCTCTGCCAGCAGCGGAATCGAGCGTGCATTGACCTTGGCCGGCACCTCAGCACGCAGCACGCGCCCGTCGACTTGCTCAATAAAGATCTCCACGCGGTCGCCGCCCGGGTTGGTGGTGAGCACCGTGGCCAGGCGCGCCATATTGCCCTGGCTAAATCGGCTGTTGGGCACCATGACCTCAAAGACCTTGGGCTTGTTTTTCTCCTCGCTAAGCTCCAGCGGCACAATCTCCTGCGCGATGATCTGGTCGCCGCGGTCCGAGCGCTCGAGCTTGCCCTTAATGCACACAAACGCATCGGACAGCTGCGCGCCGGTCTCGGGATCGACCTCGCCATACAGATACCCCTCGGCCTCCTTGTAGGTCTTGGGGAACACCACGACCGTGGCCTCGCCTTCCATGTCTTCGAGCTGCACGATGCCCATGGGGTCGCCGTTTTTGGTCACGCGCTTGGACACGCTCGAGACCATGCCGGCCCACCACAGCGCCTTGCCCTCGGGAATCTCCTGGTTGATGGTGCCACCCGTGGGGTTTTGCACCTCGTATCCGGTGTCGATCTGCGAGAACGAGAAGTCGCGCGCCTTGGCTAGCGCATACTCAAACGGGCGCAGCGGGTGGTCCGAGACATAGATGCCCAGAACCTCCTTCTCCTGGCTCAACTTAAGGTGGCGGTCCCATTCCTGGCCATCCGGATCGGGCACGCTCACCTCAAAGCCCGAACCCTCAACATCACCAAACATGTCGAAGAACGACGTCTGGCCGCTCGCGCGATCTTTCTGGCGCTTTACCGCGGCATCGATGATGTTCTCGGGGTTGTTCTTGTCCACAAAGTGCATCATCTGGCGGCGCGGATAGCCCGTTGAGTCAAAGGCGCCTGCCTTGATGAGCGATTCGATCACGCGACGGTTGGCCTGGCTCGAGTCCACGCGCTCGACAAAATCGTGCAGCGTCTTAAACGGACCGCCCGCCTCGCGCTCGGCGATAATCGCCTGCGCCACGCCGGTGCCCACGCCGCGGATGCCAGCCAAACCAAAGCGCACGCCTTCCTTGGTAGCCGTGAACTCGGTACCGGACTCGTTAACATCTGGCGACAGCACGGGGATGCCGTCGTGACGGCACGCCGAGACGTAGTGAACGATCTTGTCGGTCTTGCCCGTGTAGGACGTCAGAACGGCCGCCATGTACTCGTGCGGATAGTGCGCCTTAAGCCATGCCGTCTGCATAACCAGGATGGCGTAGCCGGCGGAGTGCGACTTGTTAAAGGCGTAAGATGCGAACTCGAGAACATCGTCCCAAATCTTCTGGGCGACCTCGCGCGTGTAGTTGTTCTTGATGGCGCCGTTCATCCAGTGGTCGTAGGTGGTCTCGTCCGAGCCATCCTCCCAGTGCAGTACCGTCGACGTGAGCAGCTTAATCTTTTTCTTAGCCACGGGCTTACGGATACGCGAGTCCGATTCGCCCTTGGAGAAGCCGCACATCTCGACGGAGATGAGCATAACCTGCTCCTGGTAGACCATGGTGCCGTAGGTTTCGCCCAGGATGTCGTCCAGACGGTCGTCGTAGGAGACGGCCGGCTCCTTGCCGTTCATACGGTTGATGTAGGACGAGACCATGCCGGCGCCCAGCGGGCCCGGGCGGTACAGGGCGATCAATGCTACGACATGCTTGTACTCGGTGGGCTTCATGTTCTTGATCGTGGCCGTCATGCCGGCGGACTCGACCTGGAAGACGCCGGCGGTGTGGCCGGAACCCATGAGCTTAAAGATCTCGGGATCGTCGAAGGGGATCTCTTCCTCTTTGATGTCGATACCGAAGTTCTTTTTGATGTTGGCCTTGGCCTTGGAGATAACCGTCAGCGTGCGCAGGCCCAGGAAGTCCATCTTGAGCAGGCCCATGTCGGCAACGGTATGACCCTCGTACTGGGTAATCTCGACGCCGCCCTTGGTATCGAGCTTGGTGGGCACGTGCTCGTTGACGGGGTCACGGCAGATCAGAACGGCGCACGCGTGCACGCCCTCGCCACGGGTGAGGCCCTCAATCGAGAGCGCCGTGTCGATGATGCGGCGGGCGTCGTCGTCCTTTTTATAGGCCTCGGCAAAATCGGGGTTAAACAGATCCTCTTTGCCGGGCTGTTTGTCGAGCACCTGCTTGAGCTTGACCTTGGGGTCGCTCGAGACCATCTTGGACAGGCGCTGGCCCATGTAGACCGGGTAATCCAGAACGCGCGCGGCGTCGTTGATGGCCTGCTTGGCCTTGATGGTCGAGTAGGTGATGACGTGGGTGACCTTCTCGGGGCCATAGAGCTGGCGAACGTGCTCCACGACCTCGAGGCGCCGCTCATCGTCGAAGTCCATATCGATATCGGGCATCTCGGTACGCTGCGGGGACAGGAACCTCTCGAACATCAGGCCGTTCTCGAGCGGGTCGAACGCGGTGATGTTCATGGCGTAGGCGACGATAGCGCCGGCGGCCGAGCCACGGCCGGGACCGACGCCGATGCCGTTGTCCTTGGCCCATTGCACGTACTCGGCAACGATCAAAAAGTAGGCGGCAAAGCCCTTGTCGCAGATGACCTTGTATTCGTACTCAAAGCGCTCTTTGATGTTGACGCCACCGATCTCGCGCGTGGCCCAGTCGTCGCCATAGTGCTGGCGCAGGCCCTTCTCGCACTCACGGCGGAACTGGCTCTCGTGCGTCTCACCGGGATCGAGCAACGGAAAGCGCGGCAGGATGATAGAGTCCCAGTCCAGCTCAACGTAGCACTTGTCGGCGATCTCGAGCGTGTTGTCGCAGGCCTCGGGGCAATACGGGAACATCGCCCGCATCTCCTCCTCGGTCTTCATGTAAAACTCCGAGCCGGTCATGCGCATGCGGTTGGGGTCATCGACCTTGGCGTTCATGCCAATACACATGATGACGTCCTGCACGGGCGCATCCTCGCGGCGCAGGTAGTGGAAGTCGTTGGTGGCGATGACCTTGACGCCCACCTGTTTGGCGATATCGATGAGCGTGCGGTCCATCTGCTCGTCGGTCAGGCCGTTGTCGGTAGTGATGCCGTGTTCCTGGATCTCGATGTAGAAGTCGCCGGGATCGAAGGTGTCGCGGAAGGTCTCGGCCCACTTGATGGCGCCCTCCATGTCACCGCGGTCGATGTACTTGGGGATGATGCCCGCGATGCAGGCGCTGGTGCAGATCATGCCCTTGGCGTGGCGGCGCAGGTTGTCGAGCGTCACGCGCGGCTTGTAGTAAAAGCCCTGCACCGCGGCCTCGGAAACCGTCTGCATAAGGTTGACGTAGCCCTCCTGGTCCTTGGCCAGAAGGATCATGTGGTAGAGCTCGGGCTTGTGGTCGCGAGCAAGGGTCTCGTCCGGCGTAAAGTAGACCTCGCAGCCAAAGATGGGCTTGATGACCAGCGGAGGCTTGAGCTCGTCGATATTGCCTTTCTCGTCCCACATGGCCATGTCTTTGACGTACTGGGCATGCTCGCGCGGGTTTGCCTCGGGGTCGGGCTCCACCAGCTCGTCGCGGCGGTCCTTTTCCAAGAAGGCCTTGTCGTGGCTCCAGGTTTTGTACTCGGGCGTGTTGTGGTTGACGGCGTCGCAGGCCAGCGCCAGGTCGGGCACGCCGTACATGTAGCCGTGGTCGGTAATGGCCACGGCGGGCATGCCCAGCTCAACGGCACGATTGACCATATCCTGGATACGGGTTGCGCCGTCGAGCATGGAGAAAACAGTGTGATTGTGCAGATGGACGAATGCCATGTGATGAGCTCCGATGCGGGTTCGTGTTCTGACTGAACGATTTTACCCCACGGCGCGGACGGCACCCGAACCTAGCCAAACCAACACGGCTCCTCTTGCAGTTGCGGTGAAATGCGGACTGTTTGGCGGCTTTTTGGCCAAAACAGTCCGTATTCCACCGCAAGTTATCTGAGGACTAGAAGTTGAAGGTGACTACTTGGGGCTCGGCGGGATTGACGAAGAGAGTCGGATCGGCCTGCTCCACGCGGACGAACTTGACGGTCACAGCCTCAAAGCCCGCCTTGCTCAGAACATCAGCGTAGACGCGCGCCTGCAGGGCGTGCTTCTCGAGCAGCTGGTCCGGCGTCTCATCCGGCGTGCCACCTGTCTTGTAATCGATGACCAGTGCGCGTGACGGATCGGCCGGGTTCGTCGCCAGTGCATCGATGGCGCCTTCGGCATATGCACCGTAGCGGGCGATGTCCTCGTCCTCGCAGCCCAGCGAGAAGAACGGCACCTCGGCGCGAACGCACGGCCACGCGAACAGCTCGGCACGAACCGACGACTTGAGCCAGCGCTCTAGAGCGACATCGAAGCGCTCGCGCTGTTCTGGCGTCAGGTGCCACAGGCGAGCCAGGGCGTCGGCACGCTCAGCGGGCAGCGCATCGGCACCCATCTCGATGAGCCACTGGCAGGCGGCGTGGAAGGCCGAGCCCAGCGCCATGGGATTGCCGGCGGGCTCGACAGCGGCCACGTCTGCGTCCGTCATCTCGGAACCATCCGACTCCGCATCATCGCCGGCCTCGTCCATGGGAACACGAGCCTCGGCGGCACGGTCTTCCGTCTCGGCATGGAGTGCCGCGGCGATTGACGAGTAGCTATACGAGTCACGCATCGGATACGGACAGATGCCCATGCGCACGCCCACTGCCTGGGGATACACAAGCTCGAACGAATCGGGCTTGGGGTCGACAGGACCGGGGACGATTGTACTGGCCGAATCGTCGGCAGCATCCGTATCGGCATCGCCACGAACAAGCCTGCCCTCGGCATCCAGCGAAGCGTTGGCCTCAAACGTCTGCTCGCCAAAGGTAAAGCCCGCGAGCGAAATGAGCTCGTAGTCGCCCAGCTGGAAGTTGTCGAACACCAAGCGGTCGGCATCGAGCTGCGGCATATCCAGAGCATCGGTCGGCAAAATACGGCGCAGCACATCGTAGGTCAGATCGGTCTCGACATCAAAGGTCGGCGCCGTCACCTTGCCGCGGCTCACGCCGGCATCCATCGCCAGAATGACCAGCTCACGCGCTCGCGTCATGGCGACATAGAGCAGACGAGCCCGCTCCTCGAGCGAAAGCTGCAGGTCGTCGTTGCGCAGGCGAGCAAATGCCTCGGCGGGAGAACCCGTCGCACAGACGTCCTCCATGAGCTCCGGCGGCAGCCACAGCGACGTGCCCTTGCCCTTAAACGCATGCTCAAACTGCTTTTTGACGTCATCGCCCTTCACAAAGGTCCCATCGGCAATCTTAACGCCATCAAAACGAGCTGGCAGTGCCACGACCTGCGCTCCGCCCTCGACACGCCCCATCTGAGCCGCACCGGACGGCTTGCGCACGCCAAAACACTCGGCAACCGCTACGACCGGATACTCCAGACCCTTGGACGCATGCACGGTCATGATGCGCACCGCGCCGTCGCCCTCCTCGTTGAGGGCACCCGGGGCCTCCTTGCCCGCCAAGAAGCGGTCGAAGGCCAGCGCGATGGAACGCGGCGAGTTGCCGAACTCGGCCTCCTCCTCGGCCACGGCGTCGAGCGCCTTGAGCACGTTGGCGGCGATGGCCTTGCCCTCGGGGCCGCGCTGCGCCAGGCGCACGAACCAGCCGGAGGCATTGACCGCGTCGCGCGCGATGGCGGCGAACGAATCACGCCCCACGCGACGCAGTGCGTAGCGCAGCACCTCGCGGGCACGCGTCACAAGCGGCAAGCCCTGCAAGCCCGGCACATCGGAATCGCTCATGATGCCCATGTCGATATTCCGGCGCGAGGTCTCCCCCGTCTCGCCATCGAGCTTGGTCGCCAGCGCCAGGAACTCCTGGGCGCCGAGCGCAAACATCGGCGAGGCGAGCAGCGGCATAAGGCCCTGCGCCGTATCGGCCGGATTGGCGAGCGCACAAACCAGGGCGCGCACCGTCTGCACCTCGGCTGCTTGGGCAAAGACCGAGCCGCCCGCGATGACGCAGTCGAGCCCCTGGTCGCGGAAAGCCTGGGCGTAGACGTCTGCGTTGGTCATGCGGCCCAGCAGCAACACCATGCCGCCCTGGGGCTGGCCGGCATCGGCAAGCGCGCGGAATCGCTCGGCGATTGCACGGGCCTTGGCCTGTGTGCGCTCCTGTGTACTGCCGCCGGCAACAAAGAGGGCCTGGCGACGCGAGGCGTCTGCCACCAGCGTGTTCTTGCGGCCGTCGCTCGCTTCAAGATCCAAAAAGCCCTGCATCAGGCCGCCGTCATCGCCGTCGAAGACGCGTGCCACGTAACGCAGCACCTCGTCATGGCTGCGGAAGTTGCGCACGAGTTTGACGAGTTCGCCGGCAGGGGCATCGGCCACGGCAGTCGCCTCGGGCGCGGCAGACGAGCCCACCTTGCGCTCCTGACGACGGAACACCTCGACCTCGGCGCCACGGAAGCGATAGATGGACTGCTGCGCATCGCCCACGGTGCACAGCGCGCGCTCCCCCGCACCCGTCAGGTAGCGTATCAGATCGACCTGCATCTGGTCGGTATCCTGAAACTCATCGATCATGACCATCTTAAAGCGGCCCTCGTACGCAGCACGGATGGCAGGGTAATCGCGCAGGGCCTCGTAGGCCATACGCAGCAGGTCGTTATTATCGAGGGCGGACTGGGCAGCCTTCAGCGCGCGATACTCAGCCTCCACGGAACGGGCCAGGCCCACCAGCGCATCGAGCGCCGGGCCACCGCAGGCAAGCACGATATTGATAAACGCATCGGCGGCCTCGGCCTTGAGCAGCTCGACCTGCTCCTTAGGGAATGCCTTGCTCGCGCGCGGCATGGTGCACGACATCATGAGTCGCGCTGCATCGGCCATGGTCTTGCCGCTCGCCTCGAACGCGTCAATGGCGTCGAGTGCCATCTGCGCCTTCTCGGTCGCGGCCTTGCTTGCGCCCAGCGCCGCGCGATAGGCATCGGCGAGTGCCGAGGTATCGGCCTGCCCGCGCGCCACGCACACGTCGTCCATACCGCCCGGCAACTGGCTCGACAGCTCCAGCAGGTCGCGCACCAGGCCCTTGATGGTCGCGCCAGCGCCAAAGGAACCGCCCTCGCCCGCCATGGGATACCAGGCATAGAGGGCCTTGAGCGATGCCGCGAGCTCGGGGGCGGCATCGGGCACCGTCGCGCGGGCCAACACATGCTCAACAGCCTGGTCCATAAGCTCGTCGGTATCGGTGAGCACCGTGAACTCGGGGTCGATGCCCAGCTCCAGCGCATGCGCGCGCAGGATACGCGAGCACATGCCGTGAATGGTCGAAATCCACGCGTCGTCGACGGTCAGTGCTTCCTCGTCCATGCCCTCGTCGATAAGCGCACGGCGCACGCGGTCGCGAATCTCGGCCGCGGCATCTTTGGTAAAGGTAATAGCGAGCACCTGATCCAGACGTTCAACGAACGGACCGGATTCGGGCGAGAGCGCGTAGACGATGCGGCGCGTAAGGGTAAAGGTCTTGCCCGAACCGGCGCCCGCCGAGACAAATAGCGGACGGTCGAGCGTTTTGACAATCTGCAGCTGTTGCGGCATCAAAGTCGAAAGATCCATGGTCTACACGTCCCTCCTTACAAACGTTCCTTGGTGGTTATACGAACAGCGCGCATGCGCGGCTTGCGCCGATGTCGGGTCGACAGCGGCGACGTCACCTGCCTCGAGCTCGCGCAGGCGCTCGGCGATGCCGGCCTCAACGCGATCGAGCAGGGCGTCGAAGTCCATGCTGCCACCCTCGCCGGGGAAACCTTTCTTAAGGCCCGGGATGCGACCGTCGCCGCGCTCTTCCTCGAGCAGCTCGGCGCTCGCGGCACCGCGCAACGCCGGCTTGCCGCCCTTGGTCGAAAAGTAGAGCGCCGCGCGGGTGTCCAAATCCAGCGCCCGGCGCATGGCCTGGGCGTAGATGAGCGTTTGGGTATGTGGTGGCAACCAGCGCGGATCGTCGATGGGCGCCATGCCCGATTCCTCGTCGCGCACCGTGGGGTCGGCGAGCTTAAACTCCTCAACGCCCGTGCGATGCTTGTAGTCGATCACCACGGCACGATTCTCGGCGTCCACGTCCACGCGGTCGATGCGCCCGCCAAGCGGCCAACCGGCATACTCGACCTTGAGCTCGTTGAAGGCGAACTCCAGGTAGCGCGGGGCAAAGGGGGCAAGTGCCTCGGACTCGTAGGCAAGCACACCCTCCAGCTGCGGCAAGATCTCGGCCACCTGGCGTTCCTCCACCGCAGAGAGCGGCACCAGCGGGCCCTCCGTGCCGCGCTTGCCGGCGTGCTCGGCCAACGTCTCGTCAAAGACCTCGTGCAGCAGCTCCTGTGCGCGCGGCAGATTCTCGGGCGTCACGCGCTCCATGCCCTCTTGGGGCAGACGGGCATGCAGATGCTCCAGCACGTCGTGGACAAAGTTGCCCTTTTCCATGTTGCCAAAGCCCGCGTCGATCGACTGGGGCTTCACGCGGTACGAGACGAACCAGCATAGCGGGCAGGTCGAATAGGCCTCGATCTGCGAGGCGGACGTCAGACGCGGCACGAGCGGCGCGTCCTCACCCTCGCCATCGCGACGGCGCAGGACCAAATACGGCACGGCCTCGGCACTCAGATGCTGAGGGGCTTCACAGGTCACGCGCTCGCGCTTGAGGCCTTCACCTGCCGCGGGATCAAAGTCGGCGATGATATCGCCCTCGCCCACACGCATGGGCTTGGCAGCGCCAGCGGCCTCGGCATGTGCCCACAGCTCGGTCCATACGGCTGCCGGGTAGCACTCGCGCGCCTGGCGATCGTGCGTCACACGGGCGAGCGCGACCGGACCGCTCGCCGCCTGCATCGCACGGCCAAAGCGCACGCGCAGCAGGGCAGCGGGCTCCAAAGACACGCCGTCGCGGCGCAGCTCGGCTGTCAACGTGGCAAGCGGGCCCTCTTCGTGCGAAAGCGGATAGCTGTCCAGGTCGACATCGGCAAACAGCACGGCATTGTAGCCGCCAGGACGCAAAACCGACGCATCGGCAAGCGACACGAAGCGCACTTGTGCCCGTGGCGTGCGATCGACCTCGTAGGTCGCGTAATCGTAAGCGGTACTGCGCTTGTCCACCTTGGTTCGAACGCCGTCGAGAACCGGCACGGTCGCGGCCTGCGACACGTCGAGTGCGCGAGCATCGTTCATAAGGATGTCGATGGCATGGCGCAGCAAAGCCGTCTCTGCCTGGCGACGGGCCTGGCCGTCAAGGCCGCCTAGAGCGCGATCGGGCAGCGCCTCGGCAACGGCGAGCATGGCCTTGAGCGCCGTCACGGGTTTGTCGCGCCACAGCGCCTGGAACACGTCCGAGACCACACACGGCACGTTCTTAAACCAGTTTTCGTCGCTCGCCGCCTTGCGCGCGCCCCTCACCTGACCCTGGACGCTCTGCAGCAGGCTCTTAACGCCCGCAGTGGTCTTGTTGCGCGACAGGCGTATGTTCTTGTCGAAGCCGCGGGCGCTCGCGGCGTCGGCACCCGAAAGCGGGCTATAAATCCAGTCGGTAAGCTCCGGAGCGGGCCACCACTCGGTCTTGGAAGCGGTGCCCTCGTCGGCGGCTTTCATACGCTCGATCAGGTTGGCGAGCGCCGTAAACTGCCTGCCCGCGATGGACTGGGAAAACGCCGTGAACTCAGTCGTCTCGGCCGCAATGTGACGCGCCGCCAGACGAGAGGCGAGCTCAACGAACAGCTGGGGTGCCCGGGCAGAAACAACGAGCACGCGCACAGGGTCGGCAGGCGTCGCGACGCCGTCGACCTCGGAACCCCGGCACGTTTTTACCAGATCATCAATTGCGTCCGCATAAGCATGAGCACGGGCATGGGGGCCAGCGACCTCAATAAAGGCAGGCTGAGCGGCGGTCCCGCAAGCGGCATCAGACGCGCCGACACCCTCCCCTAGCGGCGCGATCTCAAACAACACATCGCGGGCATCAAATGCCGCGGCAAGCTCCTCGCGCATCGCCGCCTGCTCGCGGGCAAGCAGCACGACGACCTCTCCCCCATTGTTCGCCACGGCAGACAGCAGCTCGAGCAGACCGTGCGTAAACGACGTGATACCGCGCACGCATACGGCGCGAGTGCACGCCGGCAGGCTATCGGCCAGGACACTGGTCATAATGTCAGCTGCCTCGCAGGGCTCAACCATATCTCGACGGTCCAAACCGCCCGCGTAGGCGCGCAAAAGCTCGAACACACGAGCCTCGGCATCGCTTTTTGGCTCAGGCCGGCAGTTGTCGCCACGGCATCGTTCGGCACCCGTCCCCGCAACGCCCGGCAACACGTCGCGGGCCATGCGCGCGAGCATGCGCACTGTGCCCTGGCTGCGCGAAAGCGGCTGCAGAGCGGCGTCGTCGCGGCGGTCGATCATGTCCGAGAACAGCATCTGGCGCTGAAGGTTGTCCACAAAGCTGCGGCCATCGCCCATAAGCTCCCACAGCGAGCTGAGCCACGATGTGGGCGTCTTGTAGTCGACACCCAGTGAAACCCCGGCTTCCGCCGCATCATGGCGGCACAGGTCGAGCTCGGCAAATGTTGGCGCCAACAGAACAGCGCGCCCGTGGCGGGCAACCAGGTCGGCCAGTAGCGCCGCCTCGGCATCGCTCAAATCCGTGCCGGCATTGGTGGTATAGATTCGAACAGGCATGGTCCTCCGCTCAAACTGTTCGCAATAATCAATGCATCCATCCTACCCGCCCAAGCGGACAGATTTGCCCCACGCCAACAGATTTGATCCCTTGAGGACGGAGGAAAATGGATCACAGAGGGGGTCAGTCTAACCCGGTGATTCGTTTTCCTCCGTCCCCAAGGGATCAAAAAACCGCCCCCGGAGGGACGGTTCTTCGTAATTCAATGTTGTCGCTGGCCTACTCGCCATCCTCCAACTTAATGAGGATCTTGCGGTAGCCACCGTACTCGCCGTTCAGCGCCTTTGAAACGCGGCTCACCGTGGTGGACGAAGCGCCGGTACGGGCCTGAACCTCAACATAAGGCTCGCCCTCGTCCAAATAGCGCGCAACCTGCAAACGCTGAGAAAGGTCGCAAATCTCGCGCGGCGTGCAGATATCGGTCAAAAACGCTTGGATATCCTTCTCGTCGTCCAAAAGGCTAAATGCGTGGACCAGCTGCTTGACATCAGGCTTGTCAAACATGTTCTCGATATTCATCGATCACCGCCAAACCCGCCAAAAGGCATCGAAGTTGATACTGACATCGGGCATCGTTCACCCGTTCTATGCAATAGGGCAACGCCTGTGGCTTTTGCCCGTAGCAGTGTAGCACACCACCAAACTAAAGCGACAAGACTCTCTGCCAGCGGCGCGTTTTTCAGGACGAACGCCGTTTAGAAACCATATGCGCACGTAAGCTCCACGAATATTTGAGACAATGGGCGCCCAAACACCGCGGCGCGCCCGCGCAACCATCCAGGTCGCCGCCGTAAGCCGCTTCACGCGACGCCAGCAATCCCGGCGCAAGAAAGGATTCACGCCATGCGCTTTATGCTTAACTGGCTCTTCACCTCGATCGCCATCGCGATCGCCACGTTCCTCGTCCCCGGTATCCAACCCTTCGGCTTTGCCGAGACCTGGGTCTGCTTTGCCTTTGTGGGACTGTTCCTGAACATTGTCGATTCGTTCGTCAAACCGTTCCTCACGGTCATCTCGCTGCCGCTCACGATCATTACGCTGGGCATTTTCCAGCTTGTCGTCAACAGCTTTATGCTTGAGCTCGCGAGTTACCTGTCGGTCAACCTGCTGGGCGTCGGCATCTCCATCGCCAGCTTTGGATCGGCCTTTATGGGCAGCATCCTGGTGTCCATCACGCGCAGCATCCTCGACAGCATCGCCGAGGACTAAAACGGCCATTCCGGCCGTGTCCGTCTCAACAGCCCAAAACGAAGGCCGCCCATCGCAAAAATGGGCGGCCTTCTTATTTGCCAAGTCTCAAAGGGCGAGAAAATCTACCATTTCCACCCCGTCCCCAAATGCAGGTGTGGGTTAGATGACGTAGTCGTAGCCATGGTTGGGAGCGACAAGTTGATCGAGCGTCACACCGTCGAGGTAGTCGTTGATGAGCTTGTCCAGGTTCTTCCACACGTCGAGCGTGGGGCACTCATCCGAACGCGAGCAGCCCTTGCAGTCGCCATCCAGGCAGGCGACCGGCGCCAGACTGCCCTCGGTCAGGCGCAAGATCTCGCCCACCGTGTACTGCTCGGGCGGGCGCGTGAGCACATAGCCGCCGCCTTTGCCGCGCATGCCCGAGAGCATATTGGCGCGGACGAGCGTGGCCAAAATGTTCTCCAGATATTTCTCCGAAATCCCCTGACGCGCGGCGATCTCTTTGAGGGGAATACGGCCCGCCGCCTGGTGCTCGGCCAGGTCGACCATAACGCGCAGGGCATATCTGCCCTTTGTGGAAACCAACATATATATAGCTGCCTTTCGGTCTTTTAATTCGTAGAAATTCTAGCCGAAAAATTGGTTTTGAAAATACCCGTTCCGGTCAAGATGGTTAATCGACTCGTAATAATCTTCTATTTCCTATTGCGTTACTAGGCTTTACTGTCTACTATGCTTGCCAACAGCAAAACGAACAACCCATAAGGTTTGTGGGTTTCGCTGCTACACACACCGTAAAACCACACGGTATCCAGTCATTTGAACACTTTGGAGGTTCACCATGAGCAATGTTTACACGTCCATCGATCAGCTTATCGGCCACACTCCGCTTCTGGAGCTCACTCACTTTGAGGCCGATGAGGACCTCAAGGCCCGCGTGCTCGTCAAGCTGGAATACTTCAACCCCGCCGGCTCCGTCAAAGACCGCGTCGCCAAGAACATGATCGACGAGGCCGAGAAGGCCGGCAAGCTCGTGCGCGGCGGCGACTACACCATCATCGAGCCCACGAGCGGCAACACCGGCGTCGGCATCGCCTCGGTGGCGGCGGCTCGCGGCTACAAGGTGATCATCACCATGCCCGAGACTATGTCCGTCGAACGCCGCAAGCTTATGCAGGCATATGGCGCACAGCTCGTGCTCACCGACGGTTCCAAGGGCATGAAGGGCGCCATCGCCAAGGCCGAGGAACTGCAGAAGGAGACGCCAAACAGCATCATCGCCGGCCAGTTTGTGAACCCCGCCAACCCCGCCATCCACAAGGCCACGACCGGCCCCGAGATCTGGGATGACACCGACGGCAAGGTCGACATCTTCGTCGCCGGCGTTGGCACCGGCGGCACCGTGACCGGCGTGGGTGAGTTCCTCAAGGAGCAGAACCCCGAGATTCAGGTCGTCGCCGTTGAGCCCGCCACTTCCCCGGTGCTCTCCAAGGGCCAGGCCGGCCCACACAAGATCCAGGGTATCGGCGCCGGCTTTGTGCCCGACGTCCTCGACACCCAGGTCTATGACGAGATCATCCCCGTCGAGAACGATGACGCCTTTGTCACCGGCCGCGCCGTGGGCCACAAGGAGGGCGTGCTCGTGGGCATTTCGTCCGGCGCCGCCGTGTGGGCCGCGCTGCAGCTGGCCAAGCGCCCCGAGAACGAGGGCAAGACCATCGTGGCCCTGCTTGCCGACACCGGCGAGCGCTACCTGTCCACGGCACTGTTCCAGGACTAAGGCCTGTCGCCCATAGGTTGAGCCCAGGACGAACCGGTCTCCTCTCTTCTGGCAGCCTGGGCTCATCCCAACAGGGCGTCCCACATGACGCCCGAACTTGCTACAATGTCTGCGGCGCGGAACCAGCCTCCCGCGCCGCTTTTCTTTTTTGGCCACATGCCACCAAGGAGAACCTCCCCATGCACAACAAGCGCGTGCTCGTCGCCATGAGCGGCGGCGTCGATTCCAGCGTGACTGCCTATCTGCTCAAGCGCCAGGGCTACGAATGCGTTGGCGCCACCATGCGTCTCACCTGCCCCGCGCCCGATCCTGTCACGGGCATGAGTAAGGTCGACCGCGATATCGCCGATGCAAAGGCCGTCGCCGATCGCCTGGGGATACCCCACCATGTGCTCGACCTGCAGCAGACCTTCGACCACAACGTTATCGAGCGCTTCGTGACTGCCTACCAGGAAGGGTTGACGCCCAACCCATGCATCATCTGCAACCGCCACATTAAGTTTGGCGCATTGCTGGATGCGGCGCTGGATATGGGCTGCGACTACATCGCCACAGGTCACTACGCCAAAACAAGCCAGGCGTCCGACGGCACCTGGCAGATGCATCGCGGCGAAGACCCCAAGAAGGACCAGAGCTACTTTTTGTATTCGCTCACGCAGGAGCGGCTGTCGCGCACAATCTTTCCGCTGGCCGGGCTGGACAAAGAGCGCGACGTGCGCCGCATTGCCGCCGAGCAGGGCTTCATCAACGCCAAGAAGGCCGAGAGCGAGGACATCTGCTTTATCGCGGACGGCGACTACGCGGGCTATATCGAGCGCCGCTGCGGACATGCCGCCGAGCCGGGCGATATTGTATGGCGCGACGGCAGCGTGGTCGGACGCCATAACGGTGCGTTGCGCTATACCATCGGCCAGCGCAAGGGCTTGGGCGTCGCGATGGCGCATCCCGTGTATGTGACGGGCGTCGACGCCGCCAACAACACCGTGCATCTGGGCGAGGCCGAGGACCTAACGGCCACAGCACTCACGGCCGACGACTGGATCTGGAGCGCCCCTGCCGACCGCATGGAGGCAGAACTCGATGCCGGCGGCATTCGCGTGGGCGCCAAGTACCGCTACCGTCAGAAAGACCAGGCAGCAACCCTTACGCGCGGCGAAGACGGGCAAATGCTGCTAACTTTTGACGAGCCACAGCGAGCCATCGCCCCCGGCCAGGCAGTCGTTATCTACCGCGGCGACGTCGTCCTGGGCGGAGGTACCGTCACGGCAGCCATCAAGTAGCCCCATCCCCTTCATAAGTTGCGGTGAAATAGGGACTGTTTAAGCGTTTAAAACCGCCAAACAGTCCCTATTTCACCGCAACTTAGAGAGGACGGCCTCGGTCGGTACTGCCGTATCAGCCGAGGCCGCTGCATCGTTAGCGCTGTACGTAGGCGCGGACCAGCTCGTAGGTATTGCGCACGCCGTCGATGTGGCTGCGCTCGTAGTTGTGGCTCGCGTACACGCCGGGGCCGATCAGGCCGTGACGGATGTCGTAGCCGGCCGAGAGCGTGGCCTCAACGTCCGAGCCGTAGTGCGGATACACATCGATGGCGTAATCGAGCTCCAGCTCGCGCGCGATGTTGGACAGCGTGGTTACCAGGTCGTAGTTGTACGGACCGCCCGAATCCTTGGCGCAAATCGACACCATGCGCTCGGTGCAGCCCAGGTCGTCGCCCACGCAGCCCATGTCAACGCTGATCATCTCGCGCGTGTCGGCCGGCACGAAAGCACCGCCGTGGCCGACCTCCTCGTACACGGTAAAGAGCAGCGACACCTTGCGCGAAAGCGACACCTCGCCGTCAGCAACAGCGCGGGCCAGACCCAGCAGAATCGACGCCGACAGCTTGTCATCCAGGAAGCGGCTCTTGATGTAGCCGCTCTCCGTCACCGTGGTACGCGGATCCATAGCGATGATGTCGCCGGTCTGAATGCCCAGCTCAAGCACATCGTCCTTGCTGTCGACATTCTCATCGAGCAGGATTTCCATGTTCTTCTCGATGGTCTTGACCGGCTCGTCGGCCACATGCGCCGAAGGCTCAGTATTGAGGACCACGCCCGTGTAGACATTGCCATCGCGCGTATAAACGGTGCAGTTCTCGCCATCGGCCGTAGACCACTGATGCCCGCCGAGGGTCGTGGGGCGCAGGCGACCATTGTCCTTAATGGAACGCACCATGGCGCCCAGGGTATCGACATGGCTCGCCAACACAAGTGGCTCGCCCTCGCCGCCAAGCTCAACGAGCACGTTACCCTTATTAGAACGCTCAGGCCCAAACCCCATATCGCGCAGGGTCTCCATCAGATAATCAGTCGCCGCACGGGTATAGCCGGTAGGCGAAGCAATAGAAGTCAGCGTCTTAAGCTGTCCTGCGATATAGGAGAGCGTCTCCTCTAGAGAAGCATCAATATTAGAAGTCATATGCATCCTTCCAAGTAAAACTAAGACCGAGTCCCGATTTTAACCGTTCTGCACGTGCAATGCCCCAGGAGCCGAGCCGCCTCCAGACGTCCCCGCACCGGTTTTGTGCACGTGCACGGTTTACAATCTCAATCTTGCATAAATCCTATTGGTATTTGCATAGAAATGAGGCATCTTTTTGCTTCGTCTCAGGGTGCCCCACCTTGGACCGTGCAAAAAACGGAGTATTCAGCACCGTGGGCCCCAACGGCCCCATCACGAACGACAAAACGACGCGGTTACAGCAGTGTTGCAGGTCGTCGCAAAGCAGAAACTCAGTAACAACCCCCTCCACTCATCGATAGCCCGCCCACAATGGCTGTCGATGGGCGCCTGCGGATCACTACCGCCCATTCACAACGTTATGCATTTTTAAGAGCTTGTTGAATACTCCCAAAAATGCACGCAGGGAAGTGCACCACCTATCCGCAGCGGGCAGTACGCCTTGGTTTTGTCCGTCTCAGGGCATCGACGCAGCACAAAAAGCCCCGCCGTGCGTAGCACGGCGGGGCCAGCGGCACGTCAAAAGACCATACACCCACGGGCGAAGGACCACCAAACTGGGCTAGGCAGCCGGGCAGATCTTCTTGAAGAGCTCGATGACGTCGTCGAGCGTTGCCTCGCGCGGGTTACCCGGGAAGCAGGCGTCGGCCATGGCGTCCTTGGCCAGAACCTCGATCTCGTCGGCCTTCATAGCCTCGCAGACGTGCGGGATATTCACGTCGGCGGAAAGCTGCTTGACGGCGGCGATAGCGGCGTCGGCAGCCTCGTCGGTGCTCATGCCCGTGGTGTCAACACCCATGGCAAGGGCAACCTTGGCCAGGCGCTCAGCGCAAACCGGCTTGTTGAACTCCATGGCGATCGGCAGCAGCATGGCGCAAGCGACGCCGTGCGGGGTGTCGTAGTGAGCAGACAGGGTGTGAGCCATTGCGTGGTCGATGCCCAGGCCAACGTTGGAGAAGCCCATGCCGGCGACATACTGGCCAAGGGCCATGCCCTCGCGGCCGGAGCCGGGCTGGCCGGACTTGGCCTCGGCGACGGAGTCACGCAGGTTCTCGCTGATCAGCTTAATAGCCTCAAAGTGGAACATGTCAGAGAGCTCCCAAGCACCCTTGGTGGTGTAGCCCTCGATGGCGTGGGTCAGAGCGTCCATACCAGTGGAAGCGGTCAGGCCGGCGGGCATGGAAGCCATCATGTCAGGATCGACGACGGCAACCTCGGGGGCGTCGTTGGTGTCGACGCACACGAACTTGCGGACCTTCTCGGGGTCGGTGATGACGTAGTTGATGGTCACCTCGGCGGCGGTACCGGCGGTCGTCGGCACGGCGATGGTGAACACGGCGTGGTTCTTAGTGGGAGCAACGCCCTCGAGGCTGCGGACATCGGCGAACTCGGGATTGTTGATGATGATGCCGATGGCCTTAGCGGTGTCCATGGAGGAGCCGCCACCGATGGTCACGATAGCGTCAGCCTCGGCGGCCTTGAAGGCCTCGACGCCGTCCTTGACGTTCTGGATAGTGGGGTTGGGCTTGATCTCGGAGTAGAGGCTCCAAGCGATGCCGGCGGCGTCGAGCTCGTCGGTCACCTTAGCGGTAACGCCAAACTTGACCAGATCGGGATCGGAGCAGACGAAGATCTTCTTGTAGCCGCGACGCTGGAGCTCGCCGGGGATCTCCTTGATGGCGCCGGAACCATGATAAGAGATGGTATTGAGAACGAAACGATTAGCCATTGATAGCCTCCCATCGTGTGCGGGGCACCCATTACGCCCCACGCTATGAGTCCCATCCTAACGCTTTTGAAACAAAAAACGCGTGAGAACGTCAAACTTGTTAAAGCGTTTCAACAGATGATGAAAAATAATGCGGCAAAGGGACAGCCCCTTTGCCGCATTCGGTTACTTTCGACAGCCCTCTTTCCAAGCCTCGGCCGCAACCTTCCAGCGTAAGCGCAAGTCGCGCTCGCGGTCGATGAACATGATGGCAAACGCGACAAACAGCAGCAAGCTCGCCACGACGATGGCGTGCAGGCCCATGCGCTCAATACACCAGTTGCCCAACACGGCGCCAAACACAAAGGTAAAGATCACGCCAAAGTACAGCAGGCCGTTTTCCAAAAAGCCGCGCCTGTGGGTGATGATGTAATCGTCCACGTTTTGCAGCGCGTTGCGCAAGTTGCCGATGCACATGGTCGTAGCGATGCCATGACCGTGAATCTTGCGGAAGCTCTCGACCTGCATGCCGCAGGCAAACGAAGTGAGGCAGTTGGCGAGCAGGTTGTAACCGCCACCGGGGATAAAGCTCACGCCCAGCAAGATGACGGCTTCAAAGAACACCGTCACCTGGCGCCAGTGAATCACACTGCCAAACCGTTCGTGTACCAGGTCGGCAAGCATAATGCCCACGGCAAACGACACCACAGGGAAGAAGTAGCGCCCCGCAAGTGTCCAATTGCCCTCCGAGATGCTCACGCCCACAAGCAGGATGTTGCCCGTCTGCGCGTTTGCGAAAACATGGTCGCGCCCAATGTACGAATACACATCCATAAAGCCGCCGGCGAGCGCCAGGATAATGCCCAGTTCGATGGACTCCGATATCTGTTTGGCACGCTGCATCGTCGTGCGTCCTCCTTGTTGACGACTCTCTCGTGCGTTGGCGGAAACATAACCGCCGTTCATACTGTAACCCATTGACAACATGGCGTGCGCGCGAGACGGCTCCTTCGACACGGGGATACACAGTCTGGAAACAAACGGCGCCCGCATCGGCACGCCGATCCGCCAGCCCATGTACTCCCCCAGTCTTTTTAGCTCCGTCCCAAAAAGACTGGTTACAATTACGTGCAGCATACAGACACCGGGAGGGATCGTGGCAAAAAAGCCTCAGCACGCTCAGAACAACCAGCGCAGTCAGCAGGGCAAACAGGGCCAGCAGCAAAAGCGCGGCGGCAAGGCGCAGGCCACGGTCGCCCGCGCCAAGCATTCCCAAGCGACGCCCGCCCGCCCCTGGCGCCCGGGCCGCGATAAATTCCTCCCCGTCAGTCGAGCCGACATGGATGCACGCGGCTGGGACCAGTGCGACTTTGTCTACATCTGCGGCGACGCCTATGTGGACCATCCCAGCTTTGGCATGGCCATCATCAGCCGCGTACTCGACGCGCACGGCTACAAGGTGGGCATCATCTGCCAACCCAACTGGACCGACCCCGCCAGCATCACCGTGCTCGGCGAGCCGCGCTTGGGCTTTCTCGTCAGTGCCGGCAACATGGACTCCATGGTCAACCACTATTCGGTGACCAAGCATCGCCGCCACACCGACGCCTACACGCCCGGCGGCGAGGAGGGGCGCCGTCCCAATCGCGCCGTCACGGTCTACGGCAACCTCATCCGCCAGACGTTTAAGGACGCTCCCATCATCATCGGCGGCATCGAGGCGAGCCTGCGCCGTCTGGCCCACTACGACTACTGGCAGGACAAGCTTAAGCGCTCGGTACTGCTCGACTCGGGCGCCGACATCCTCATCTACGGCATGGGCGAGCACGCGATTGTCGAGATCGCCGACGCACTCGACGCGGGGCTGCCCGTCGATCAGATCACCTATATCAACGGCACCGTTTACCGCACGGGTTCGCTCGACGAGGTCTACGACTACGACCTGCTGCCCAGCTGGGACGACCTTGCCGCCGACAAGCTCAACTACGCCCGCAGCTTTAACGTGCAGCAGCAGAATATGGACCCCATAACCGGGCATCGCCTGGTAGAGCCATATCCCAACAGCGTGTACGTGGTGCAGAACCCGCCGTCGGCAACACTCACCACCGACGAGATGGACGAGGTTGCCGAACTCCCCTACGCACGCGATTGGCATCCCGACTACGACGCGGCAGGCGGCGTGCCGGCCTTTGCTGAGATCAAGTTTTCCATAAGCTCCAACCGCGGCTGTTTTGGTGAGTGCTCGTTTTGCGCCCTCACCTTCCACCAGGGCCGCGTGTTGCAGATGCGCAGCCACGACTCGATCATGCGCGAGGCCGAGCTGCTCACGCGCGATCCCGAGTTTAAGGGCTATATCAACGACGTGGGCGGACCGACGGCCAACTTTAGCCGCCCCGCCTGCGACAAGCAGCTCAAGCACGGCGTGTGCAAGAACAAGCGCTGCCTGTGGCCGAGCGTGTGCAAGAACATGGTGGTCGACGAGACCGGCTACACGCAGCTGCTGCGCGACCTGCGCCAGCTGCCGGGCGTCAAGAAGGTCTTCATCCGCAGCGGCATCCGCTTTGACTACACCATGGCCGATGCCTCGGACGAGTTTTTGCGCGAGCTGCTGGAACACCATGTCTCGGGCCAGCTGCGCGTAGCGCCCGAGCACGTGAGCGACGCGGTACTGTCCGTGATGGGCAAGCCGAGTCGCGCCGTCTACGACGCGTTCTGCCGCAAATTTGAGCGCCTGAACCGCGAGTATGGACTCAAGCAGTATGTTGTGCCGTATCTGATCTCGAGCCACCCCGGTTCAACCATGAAGGAAGCCGTGGACCTTGCCGAAGCCGTGCGCGACATGGGCTATATGCCCGAGCAGGTGCAGGACTTCTACCCCACACCGTCCACCATGTCGACGTGCATGTACTACACCGGCGTGGACCCGCGCACCATGGAGCCGATCTATGTGGCGCGCGACCCGCACGAGAAGGCCATGCAGCGCGCGCTCATCCAGTATCGCAAGCCCGAGAATTACAAGCTCGTGCGTGAGGCGCTGGAAAAGGCCGGCCGCCGAGATCTAATCGGCTACACCAAGCATTGCCTGATCCGTCCCGTACCGCCGCGCCCAGGCGAGACGTCTGCTGGCGGCGGACATGGGACCGGCAAGAAGGGCGGCAAGGCCCACGGTGGCGCCGCCGGCAAGGGGCCCAAGGGCAGCAAGGGCCACGGCGGCATGTCGCGTGCGCAGAACACCGCAGGCCGCAACCGCGCGGCCCAGGGACGACAGGGCGCCAACGGAGGCGGGCGTCGCAACTAGGGCAGCGGCGCGCTCGCTGCGTCCATCCCACACGCGTGGCGTAGCAAGCGCATTGCCTCAACAAGGATGACGCCGGCGATAGCGACCGTAATTGCCACGTCGAACGGCGTGTTCACAAACCAGAGCAACGTCATGAGATACGACCCGGCGTTAAAGGCAAAGTGCAGCAGGATCGTGTAGCGGAGCTTTCCGGTCGTCACGAGCACCCAACCAAAGATGAGGCCAGCGGCACCCGCGTAGCAACCCTGCACCCAATTCATGTGCATAAAACCGAAGATTGCCGCCTGCAGTACAATCGCCGCCGCGATACCCCACGTGCTTGGGGCCGCCCAGGGCACCATGGCGCCGTCCTGCGCGCTCGCACGACGCCGGCGCTTCCAAAGTGGGCGGCACTGCGGATTAAACGCTCGGAGTGAAAACTCGAAAATAATGCCGCGCACCAGCAGCTCTTCACAAAATGGGGCGCCGAATACCGTAGTCAGAACGTCGAGATAGCTAGTGTCGCCCATGCCTGTTTCCTCGACAAGCTCGCTGTAGTCGGCCGCAGCCTCGGGCAGCAGCGACAGCACGGCGTCGGTCACGTAGCCAACGACCACCTGCAGGGCCAGGCCAATCACGATAACGCAGGCGATGCGTTTCCACGCCCCACGCGCTCCCCCGCCGAGCGGGTGCTCGCTTTGCCGGCGTGCCATAAACGAACGCGGCCACAGATAACGCCACCACAGCAGCGCCATCAAAAACGATGCCGTCTGCGCGACGGCCTGAAGCAATTGAATGTCGAGGTCATAGGGCGAAAAACCCATGAACACCGATGCGACGCCAAGGGCGGAGAACAAAACGACGCTCAGGGCAATATCGGCAGCGACGACGCCAAAACAGGCAAGTGCCCAAATCATCGCGTTGAGCATGCCAACCTCCTCAAAACCCGGCACTTAGGGATGTTCCTTAACTGCCGGCAGAGACGATATGAGCAGGACATAAAAACATTGAGAGCCCCTGCTG
>JAPJOH010000005.1 GCA_030826265.1 Collinsella aerofaciens | reverse complement strand
GGGTCAGCCCGTGGGAGGCCAGGGCGCCGCTGACCGGTGGACGGCACCGAGCCGTCATCGAAACTGAAGAAGGGGGAGGCCTCGCGGCCTCCCCCTTTTTTGCGTTTACGGGCCTTTGTCTCACATAGTAGCTATGTTTTATAACCCTCTTTTGTCGCATCTTCTGTGAACGGGCTACAATAACTTAGTCTGTGCGATATGGAGGTGAACATGGCTGAAGCTGGTATCGGCGTTGATATCGTCGAGATTTCCCGTATGAAATCAATTCTTGAAAAGACGCCGTCGTTTGCTCGGCGTGTGTTTACCGAAGAAGAGCGTGCGTATTGTGATGCATCATCGCGTCCCGCTGCTCACTATGCCAGCCGCTTTGCTTCGCGCGAGGCGGTACTTAAAGCTCTCGGCACGGGTTTTAGTCAAGGCGTGGGTCGCAAGGATGTTTCGGTAACGCGTGATAAACTCGGCAAACCGAAGGCGCTGCTTTCGGGCCGTGCTCTCGAGATCGCTCAAGAGCTGGGTGTTGTTGAGGTCGCTCTTTCCATTACGCTTACAGGAGACTTGGCCGTTGCGAATGCCATCGCGATTACCGAAGATGCTCGGCCTAAGCCAAAAGATGAAAAGGTGAGCACCAAGAAACGCGTTGCGCAGACATTTAAAGAGGCTCGCTCTGTTTTAGATGAGCTTGAGAAGCTGCAGAATTCAGCATTGACGGAGCACCTGGGCGATGCTTCGCAAGATACGCTAGGAGCATAGATGAAACCGGTTTTGAGTACCGAAGAAGTCGTTCGTCTCGAGGATATCATTGAACGCGAAGGGACTTCGAAGGCCGAGCTTATGGAGCTAGCGGGCGAGTTTGCCGCCAACGAGGTCTTGAAGCTCAATCCCGATCGGGTTCTCGTTCTGGTCGGTTTTGGTAATAATGGCGGCGACGGTTGGGTTGCCGCCGATATTCTGAGCCATAAGGGTGTGGACGTGGATATCGTTTCTCCGGTTGAGCCGGATGAGATTCCTGCTGCTCTGGCACGTCATGTTGCTCGTCGTACTGCCGGCCGCGATGTGCACGTTTGCGTTGGCCCCTCGCGTGACGAACTCGAGGTTTTGATCGATAAGGCCGATGTTGTTGTCGATGCCATTTTTGGTACCGGTTTCCATGGGAATCTGCGTGCGCCGTTCTCCATCTGGATTCCTACGGTCAATGAATGCGCCGATTGTGTCGTATCCATTGATGTCCCCTCGGGCCTGAATGCCGAGACGGGCGTTGTTGATGACGACTGCATTCGTGCCGAACATACGGTGACGATGATTGCGCCCAAGATTGGTCTGTATAGCGCTGATGGCCCTGAGTATGCTGGCGATTTGATCTGCGGCAATCTTTACGACCGTCTTGACGAGGTCATCGATGATGTCGACCACGCCGCCGAGATTGTCGAGCCCGGTGACTTAGTTGATTACTTTGCCCCACTACCTACGAATATCGATAAGTATTCCCGTGGCTCTGTGCTTATTGTCGCCGGATCTGCGCAATATCCTGGTGCTGCCATTATGGCGGCCAAGTCTGCAGCTCGCGCGGGTGCTGGTTACGTGGCAGTTGCGGCTCCTGACGCCTGCGCCAATCTTATTCGCATGGCACTTCCTTCGATTCCCGTCTTTGCTATTCCGTCTGATTCCCGCGGCTCCTTTGGCGCCGCTGCGCGCATGACTGTGTGCGAGATTGCAAAGAAGTACAGCTGTGTACTGTGCGGTCCCGGTATGACGACATCTGCCGGCGCTATGCAGGTGGTTTCGGGCTTGCTCGAGCTTGATGTGCCGCTTATCTTGGACGCCGATGCACTCAACTGCCTTGCTAAGATTGCCATTGACGGTATTGATAGTAATCCCGAGATGTATCGTCGCGAGCAGCCGTTGGTTATGACGCCGCACTATCGTGAGCTTTCGCGTCTGGTTGCCGGTGACGAGGTGAACGACCTTGGTACCGCGATTGCGGCCGCGCAGAAGGTTGTCTGGGCTGCAGGCTCCGACAATCTGGTGGTCATTGCCAAGGGGCCGACGACGGCTATCTGTGGCGTTGAGCGTGTGCTGCTGCCGCTCTCGGGTCCGGCTTCTCTGGCAACTGCCGGTTCGGGTGATGTTCTCGCGGGTATTTTGGCCGGCACGCTTGCCACCATGCGCGACGAGATGGATCGTTGGGAGTTGCTGTATTCGTACGCCGTCGCACTTCACAGCTACGCCGGTTTTGCCGCGGCGACGGAGTATGGTGAGAAGAGCGTCATCGCGACCGATCTTATCGACTTGATCGGTCCTGCCATGGAGCTGGCGGCAAAGGATGCGCTCGAAGATCTGGGAATCATGGACGAAGGGTCGGATGACTAATCATGAATAAAGCCGATTTGACGCGCTGGTCCTGGGTCGAGATCGACCGCGGGGCGCTCCGTCGCAACACGAGGGCCTATAAGAACTTGCTGAATCCACGTCAGCGCCTGTGCTGCGTGGTCAAGGCCGATGCTTATGGTCATGGAGCTGTTGAGTGCGCCAAGATCATGTATTCGGCCGGTGCCGACATGTTTGCCGTGGCGACGGTTAACGAGGGCGTTGAGCTCCGACAGGGCGGGATTACGAAACCCATCCTCATCCTAAGCGAGCCGCCTATCGAGGCCATTCCGACGTTGCTCGAGTTTGATATCATGCCCTCGGTCTATACGTCTGACTTTGCTCTTGCGTATGGCGAATGTGCCGTCGCAGCGGGCAAAGTGGGCAAGTATCATCTCGCCATCGAGACGGGCATGAATCGTATCGGCGTTCACTACACGCAGGTTGTCGACTTTGTCCGCGGTATAAATTTTCATCGCGGTATTCAGTGCGACGGCGTATTTACGCACTTCGCCACGGCCGATGAACCTTCGGGCTGGGATTACAAGCTGCAGTGCCAGCGCTTTACCGAGGCCGTTCAGGCCATTAAGGATGCGGGTTTTGAGTGCGGTATCGTGCACTGCGCCAACACGCCGTCCTCGATGCTCGACCCCTCGATGCATTTTGATATGATCCGCGCCGGCGTTGGCTTGTATGGCATGCAGCCGTGCGAGCTGAGTGGCCGCGTGATGCAGCTTGATCCCGTTATGAGCGTCCATGCGCGTGTGACGCGCGTGGCGCACCCTGCGATGGGTGAGGGCGTGGGCTACGGTTTTACCTACCGCGTACCGCGTACGCGCGTTCAGATCTGCACGCTGCCGATCGGTTATGCCGATGGCCTATCGCGTACGCTTTCCAATCGTATGGATGTGCTGTATCGCGGCGAGCGCGTGCATCAGGTTGGCAATATCTGCATGGACCAGTTTATGGTCGCCATTCAGTCCAACCCGGCACACGAGATTCCCGAGGCCGAGTATGGTGACGAGATGATCATTGTCGGCCGCGATGGCGATGCCGAGATCACTATGGACGAGATGGCCCGACTGCGCGGAACGATTAACTACGAGGTCGCCTGCGGCTTTGGCATGCGTCTCGACAAGGTCTACGTGTAGGAGCCGCTATGGGCGTCATGCACATCCCCGGTCATAGCCATCAGGCGCCACGTGAGGTCGCACTCGAGGAAATTGAGGCCGTTCTGGGCGATTGTCACCTCTGCCAGCTCTACCAGTCGCGTCACAATATCGTGTTTGGCGTGGGAAACCCCCGCGCTCGCGTCATGTTTATCGGTGAGGCGCCGGGTCGCAACGAGGATTTGCAGGGCGAGCCCTTTGTGGGGGCGGCAGGCGAGGACCTCAACGGCATTTTGTCGCTGGCGGGGCTCAAACGCGAAGACGTCTACATTGCCAACGTGCTTAAGTGCCGCCCGCCGGGAAACCGCAATCCGCGTCCCGAGGAAGTGCTGGCTTGCTCGCCGTTTTTGCGTGAGCAGATTCGAAGCATCTGGCCCGATATTATCGTGACGCTCGGCAACCCCGCGACGCACTTTGTGCTTAAGACCGAGATTGGCATTACTAAGCTGCGCGGCAGGTTCCACCAGATGGGGCATTTTGTAGTAATGCCCACGTTCCATCCGGCAGCAGCGCTGCGCAATCCGGCGTGGCAGGAGCTGCTGGAGGAAGACTTTAAGATGCTGGGCGACTATCTGGAGCGACATCCCGCACCAGAGGACGCCTCGGAATAATAAGGAGCATATATGTCCCTGGAGCGCCTGGGGGTAGGTACTTACAAAACGACTTGCGCTGCCGATACGGAGTACTTTGGCGAGCTAATTGCACCGTGCCTTGAGGACGGCGATGTGCTCATCCTGACCGGTGGCCTGGGAGTGGGCAAAACTCACTTTACCAAGGGCGTCTCGCGCGGGCTGGGCGATGGGCATATGGTTACGAGCCCTACGTTTGCGCTCATGGCCGTTCACGATCAAGGTCGTATTCCGCTGTTTCACTTTGATCTATACCGCCTGGAGCATGCCTACGAGCTCGAGGATACGGGCATTTTCGATGTGCTGGGCTATGAGGGTGTTTGCCTGCTGGAATGGGGCGAACAATTCCAGGACGAGCTGACGGATGAGTATCTTTCGGTGACGCTCAAGCGTGATGAGGGCGACAGCGATGTGCGAACGATAACGCTCGAGGCGCACGGTGACCGCGCAATGGAGCTTTCCCATTTGATTGATAGGGCTGTACAAGATGAGCTTGCATAACGACAACGCGCTGGTGGTGGCGCTCGATACCTCGACCGACATGCTTGCCTGCGCGGCAAGCTGGATTGATGGACAGACGGGCGAGACGAAGCTCGTGAGTGGCGACCACATGTGTCGCCGTCACGCCAACGTTGAGCTCGTGAATACCGTTGATGGCGTGCTGGCACAAGCCGGTCTGGATCGCAGCGATGTTGGTTGCTATGTGGTCGGCCGCGGCCCGGGGTCCTTTACGGGTGTGCGCATCGGCATCTCCACTGCCAAGGGCCTCGCGCGTGGTGCCAATGTTCCGCTGCTGGGTGTGTCGACGCTCGACGCTTGTGCTTGGACGGCGTGGAAGGCTGGCGTGCGCGGCAAGCTTGGTATCTTGGCCGATGCTATGCGCGGTGAGGTATATCCGGCGCTGTATATGCTGGTCGATGAGGGTCCCGAGCGTCAATTTGAGCGCGAACACGTGGTCAAGGCCGCCGTGGCGCTCGATGAGTGGCGCCGAGCAGCGGACTGGGACCAGGTTCAGCTGACCGGTGACGGTCTCGTGCGCTATGGCAAGCTGCTGGGTGAGGACGAGACCGCCCGCTGCGTGGAGCGAGGCCTGTGGTGGCCCTCGGGCGAGGGCCTGCTGATGGCGCACGCCGCAGGCGATGGCGATCCCGCTCGCGTCTTGCCGATCTACACGCGCCTTTCGGACGCCGAGGAAAACGAGCGCAAGCGCCTGGGCCTTGCCGAGAGCGCGCAGAGTGAGGTGACAGGTGTTGCCGACGAGCTTGCTGGGCGTCATCTGCAATTCCGCCCCATGGGCGCGGCGGATGCCGAGGGCGCGAGCGCACTGGAGACCGCCTGCTTTGAAGGCGCCGGACACGAGGCGTGGACGCCGGGCATGTTCTTGTCCGAGCTGGGCGAGGACGTTGCCGCTCCGCGTAGCTGGTGGGTGGCGCACGACGACGGTCAGTTGCTGGGTCTTGCCGGCGGCATGGTCGTCGACGGGGACGTGCAGATTATGGACGTTGCCGTCGATCCGACTCATCGCCGTGAGGATATCGCCCGCAAGCTTCTGTCGCACGTGAGCTATGACGCGCAGATGCTCGGCTGCACCACGGCTTCGCTTGAGGTTGAGGACGGCAACGAGGGCGCAATTGCACTCTATGCCGCCCTGGGCTTTACCGAGGCGGGTCGTCGCCGTGGCTACTACGGTGCCGGCAAGGATGCCATCGTCATGACGGCGCCGCTGCCCCTGGTGCTTCCGGTCGACAATGCTTCGCCGGAGCCGACGGCGGCAGAGCAGCGCGTATGGCCGCTGCCTGCGCCTGGGCGCTCCGAGGGGGAGCGTGCCGAAATTGAGCGCCGCCACCTAGTGCTCGCTATCGAGAGTTCCTGCGACGAGACGGCCGTGGCGATAATCGATGCAGATGGCAATATGCTGGCCAACCAGGTGTCGACACAGATTGATTTTCACGCCCGCTTTGGCGGCGTGGTGCCCGAGATCGCCTCGCGCAAGCACGTTGAGGTGATTGTGAGTGTCGTGGATGCGGCGCTCGAGGATGCCGCAGCATCGCTGGGCCTTACGGGCGGAGCCATTGCACCAAGTGAGCTTGCCGCCGTGGGCGTGACGCAGGGTCCGGGCCTGGTGGGCGCGCTCGTGGTTGGCGTCGCCTTCGCCAAGGGCTTTGCCTACGCTGCTGGCAAGCCGCTCGTGTGCGTCAACCATCTGGAGGGGCACCTGTTTGCCAACCTGCTGGCGCAGCCCGACCTCAAGCCGCCGTTCATCTTCACGCTTGTCTCGGGCGGGCACACCATGCTCGTGCACGTGAAGGCGTGGGGCGACTACGAGGTGCTCGGTGAGACGCTCGACGACGCCGTGGGCGAGGCCTTCGACAAGGTAGCCAAGGCGTTGGGTTTGGGCTATCCCGGTGGCCCCATCATCTCCAAGCTGGCCGAGACAGGCAACCCCAAGGCGATCGATTTTCCCCGCGCGCTTAACAGCAGGGGAGACTATCGTTTCTCGCTTTCGGGCCTCAAGACGGCGGTGACGCTCTACATCGAGCAAGAGACCAAAGCCGGGCGCACGATTCACCTGCCCGATCTGGCGGCTTCGTTTGAGGCGGCTGTCTTTGACGTGCAGTACAAGAAGGCCAAAAACGCATTGCACGCTACCGGATGTAAGGAATACTGCATCGGCGGCGGCGTCTCGGCCAACCCGCATCTGCGCGAGATGATGATCAAGAAGCTTGGACGTCAGGGGATTCGCGTAACGGTGCCGCCCTTGTCTGCCTGTACCGATAACGCCGCCATGATCGCGGAGGTCGCTCGCCGTAAATTCGACCGAGGTGAAATCTCGCCGTTCGACGTCGACGCCGATCCAAACATGACGCTGTAGCTGGTACGGCGCGGTCCCCGGACGGAGGGGCCGGATATAAGGTTTCCTGCTCTACAGTCCTGCGCAAGACGAAGGCCACATTAAGTGGCCTTCTTTGCGTGCGGAACTCGCGATAAACCTTATATCCGGCCCCTCCGTCCGGGGACCTTTCTGTGTCGATATAGCTTCTGAGCTGGTTTGGCGTCGACAACGTCCAGCAAAGTTAACAAGCCAGTGTCGAATTTCCGGCGTTCTTTAGCTGAAAGAAAAAAGTTGGTGTGCGGAGCTTTGCTCCGCATTTGGGATGGGAGCCCCTCGGGAGCGGGCGGGCGTATACAAGGTTTATCGCGAGTTCCGCACGAGCCGGAGAGCACTTAATGTGCTCTCCGTGCGAGCAGGACTGTAGAGCAGGAAACCTTGCATACGCCCGCCCGCTCCCGAGGGGCATCTCTCATGCAAAAACTGTCGTGGGGTAAAGTCCGAGGTCAGTGGCGTTTTATACTGAGAAATCCAAAAAAGTTGAAAATTCATTACAAATTTGCGTTGACTTTAGGTAACTAAAGTTTCATACTCCTTTTCAACCACTGGGGGATGTGAACACGCACGGATCGTTCGCATCATGATCGAAGAGGATTTCTCAGACATGTTCACGCATCAGCTAAACATTATCAGCGTAGTAATTATCTGATGCGGGTTAGCACATACAGCTAGCCCGTACGATAACGGGCGGCTGATGAAGATGAGGGCCGTCGAGCGCAACCGACGGCCCTCATTTTTTATGTCTAGGAAGTTCTTTTTAGAGGAGGAAATGTAATGAACGGAGTTTTGCTCATGGTTGTGGCCGCGGCGGTGCTCGCCTGCGGCTATCTGGGCTACGGCCGATGGCTGGCCAACAAGTGGGGCGTTGACAAGGATGCCCTCACGCCGGCCAAGCGCATGAAGGACGGCAAGAGCTTCTCGCCCGTCTCCGCCTTCACCGCGTTTTCGCACCAGTTCAGCTCGATCTGCGGTGCTGGCCCTGTCACGGGTACGATCGTCGCCATGGCCTTTGGCTGGCTGCCCGTCGTGCTCTGGGTCCTCGTCGGCGGCATCTTCTTTGGTGCCGTCCACGACTTTGGTGCCCTGTACGCTTCGATGAAGAACAACGGCAAGTCGCTCGCTCAGCTCATCGAGAAGTACATCGGCAAGACCGGCCGTCGCCTGTTCCTGCTGTTCTGCTGGCTGTTCTGCATCATCGTCATCGCCGCCTTCACCGACATGGTCTGCAAGACGTTCATGTTCACCCCGGCCGTTGACGCTTCTGGTGCTGCTACCGGTGCCATCGACTTCACCAAGTCCTATGCCGCCGGCTGCGCTGGTACCATCTCCATCCTGTTCACCTTCGTCGCTATCGCCTTTGGTTGGGCCCAGAAGAAGTTCAACCTCACCGGCGCTGCCGAGTTCGTCACCGGCGTTGTCCTCATGGTTCTCATGTTCGCCGTCGGCATGCAGTTCCCGGTCTACCTGGATAAGTTCCAGTGGTTCGCCGTCGTCATGGTCTACCTGGTCTTCGCTGGCGCTATGCCCATCCAGATGCTCAAGACCCCGCGTGACTACCTCACTTCCATCATGATGATCGTCATGATCGTCTGCGCTGTCCTCGGCATCGTCGTCCTGGGCGTCAACGGTCAGGCCACTATCACCGCTCCGGTCTTCACCGGCTTCTCCACTGCCTCCGGCATGATGTTCCCGGTCCTGTTCGTCTCCGTCGCTTGCGGTGCTCTCTCCGGTTTCCACAGCCTCGTTTCTTCCGGCACCTCTTCCAAGCAGGTCGAGAAGGAGCAGGACGCCGTCAAGGTCGGTTACGGCGCAATGATCGTCGAGTCCTTCGTCGGCATCCTTGCCATCATCGTTGCCGGCATCATGTTCTCCGATATGAACACCGCCGGTACCGGCGCCCTCAACGCCGGTGTCGCTTCCACCCCGTTCCAGATCTTCGCCGCTGGCATCTCCCGCGGTATGCAGGCCTTCGGTGTTGACGGCACGCTCGCTACCGTCTTCATGACCATGAACGTCTCCGCTCTGGCCCTGACCTCGCTCGACGCTGTCGCCCGCATCGCCCGCACCTCGTTCTCCGAGTTCTTTGCCCAGACCAACGACGCCCTGGCCATCGAGTCCAAGGCCGGCTACATGAAGGTCCTCGGCAACCCCTGGTTCGCCACAGTCGTCACCCTGCTTCCCGGTCTCGCCCTCGCTTTTGGTGGCTATGCCAACATCTGGCCGCTCTTTGGTGCTTCCAACCAGCTGCTCGGCGGCATGACCATGATCACCCTCGCCGTGTTCTGCAAGTGCACCGGCCGCAAGGGCTGGATGCTCTACGTGCCCGTCGTCTTCCTGCTCTGCTGCACCTTTACCTCGCTGGTCCAGAGCGCCATGGGCTGCATGACCGCCGTCCAGGCCTACGGCTTCTTCGGCACCATCCCGGCTACCGCCACCACGGCCGCCGTCTCCGTCGCCGCCACCAAGGGCCTGCAGCTCGTCTTTGCCGTCCTGCTGATGGTCCTGGGCCTCATCGTCGCCGTCAACTGCCTCAAGGAGTTCTTCGGCAAGGAGGCTGGCTCCATGCCTGATGAGGAGCCCGAGTGGTCCGAGATGGGCAAGGCCGAGTACGGTCGCGCCGCTGCCGCTGAGGCTCCTGCCGACGCCGAGGCCGCCAAGGCCTAGTCGACCTGACGAGTTGAACGTCACATCTATATGACTCGGAAAGACCGGGTCCGCGACTTTGCGGGCTCGGTCCTTTTTTCATGCAAAAGCGGGTGGCGCTCGAGTGTTCTCGCAGATGTTTTGCGTGGATAAGGGCGCGCGTTGTACCATATAGACGTATATGCGTACATATGAAAGGGGCCCCGTGGCCAAGACGGTATATTCCGATAACCAAAATAATGTCGATGCCCTGGCTGAACGTCTGAGCGGCCAGACGTCGCTTTCTGCTGAGCGTGCCAAGCTGGTTGCCTACGACCTGCTCTGCCGCAAGGCGCTCAAGATTAAGTCGAGTGCGCTGGCGCAAATTTTCCGTTCCGTCGATAAGGAATGTGACACCAAGGCGATGCGCGATGAGCTTATCGCGGCAAATATCGTGACCAAGATCGAGGGTAGCGGCATTAACGGGCGTCCGGCGTTCTATACCATCAATGCCGAGATTCGCGATGCCCAGGAGCAGCCTGCCGAGTCCGTCGAGGATTTTGTCGTCGAGGATTCCGCTGACGTGCCTGCTGTGGAAGAAGCTGCTCCGCGTGAGCATGTCGATACCGATGAGTTGCTCGATGAGAACGTCGTGCGTGCCTTTACGGCCAAGGCAGGACGCGGCGGTTTTGGTGGGGGTGGCAAGCGCGATGCGCAGCGCCGCGCCCAGCAGGAGCGCTTCCGTCGCGCCGTTGCTCAAAAGGGCGAGACGGATGCCGAGGCTGTTGAGACCGAGGTTGCTGCCGAGTCGCAGAAGCCCACGAAGGAGCAAAAGCCCGTGGAGGCCCAAGAGCCCAAGCGCCGTCGCGGTGCTCACTTTAAGGCTGCACAGCAGGATGCCGCGCGTGAGGTTGAAGAGTCTTCTGAGGTTGCAGACGATGTTGAGGAGTCTGCCAAGAAGGCTCCGGGTTCATGCCGTCCCGGACGTGGTTTTGCGGGGCGCGCGTATCCCGTAAGGCGTCAGGAGAAGAGCGAACCGGCTTCGACCACTCAGGGCGAGAAGGACGAGAAGGCCGTTGAGCCGGAGGCTCGCGAGCAGAAGCCTGTTGAGCCGCAGCTTGAGGTTGATGCCGAGGCCAAGGGCCAGCAGCCTACTGATGAGCAGACGGAGCAGGGCGCGTCGAGCAAGCCTCGCCGCCGTCGCCATCGTGGGGGCCGCAGTTCCCATGCCGAGACTGCGGCCGAGAAGACCACGCCGCAGAACGAGGATGCGAAGGCCGAGGTTTCTTCGGGGCAGCCTAAGCGCCAGCCGGCGAAGGAGAGCAAGTCCGTTCGTCCGCAGAAGCAGGCATCTATGCCGAAGCGCGAGCGCAATTCCCAAGGCGATTCTAAGCGCAAGTCTCAGAAGAAGCCGGAGTCTGCCGCAGCAGATACTGCTGCCCAGCAGCCCAGGCCGGACGTTCACGGCGAGGTCTCGGCGTTTGCCCTTGCCCGCGTTTTAGGCAGGCAGCTGCTCAAGGTTGTCCCTACGCCCACGGCGCTCTCTAAGATCAAGGAGCAGCAGACACAGATCGTAAAGGTTGAGGGCAAGGACGGCAAAAAGGCTCCGCAGCGCACTCAGCACAACGAGATGTCCAACCGCAAGATTGCCGAGGAAATCGCAATCATCCAGGCTTGGATCGAGCAGAACCGAGGTGCCGATACGCCGGTTGCCTCGCGCCGCCAGCGTGCCTACCAGATCTTTAACGACGAGAAGGCTTTTGACGGCAAGCACGGTGAGCGCCTGATCAGGCGTATGACCGAAAAGGGCATCAGCATGCAGGCGATCAAGGTCGCTCCCAATCGCCCCGTGCACTTTACGGGTTTCTTTACGCTGGGTGCCGACAAGCCGTTCATTATGGTCGAGAACCTGGACACCTACGACGAGATCGTCAAGCTACTGCGTGGCCGCAAGCATGCCAAGCTCTTTGGCATCAAGGTGGGCGGCGTGATTTTTGGCGGCGGATGCAAGGCAAGCGTCTCGCATGCCCTGGACGATTATCTGGCCGAGATTGGCTATCGCTTTAACTACGTCTACTATGTGGGCGATATCGACCGCGAGGGCGCGCGCATCGTCGAGCAGGCTCGCAATGCCAATGTGGTTGAGATTCGCCTGCATGCCGGCATGTATCGCGCTATGCTCGCCGAGCATAAGCGTCGCGTGAAGGCCGGCGGCGAGTGCGAGCCCGCGGCTGCCAACCAGGGCGTGCCGCAGAACCTGGCGGCGACGATCAAGGATCTGCCCATGGTTACGCGCGTGCAGTTCCGCAACGTGCTGCGCGAGGGCGGGCGCATTCCGCAGGAGATTCTGATGACCGCAGACTATCGGGATGGCGACTCGGGAAGCTTCGACCGCATGCTGAACAATTAGCTCCGCCGTTCTACCGAACGGCGGCCTCCTTGACGCTGCGAGGGGCCCTGGCACGGCAATCTGACGTTCAACTTCGGCGGCGCGACCAGAAGGTCAGCGCCGCCTTGTTTCACGTCACCTTGCCATACCAGGGCCCCTCTCGCTGTCACGTCCAAAACATCGAGGTTAAGTGGCCTCCTGTTCGTGCGGAACTCGCGACAAACTTAATGCCCGGCCCGTCGGGGCCACACGACACGTTGTAGAAGGCGGCTCGCTTTTCGGAATTGGGCTGATATTTCAAGATGTTAGGCGCTCTTGGTCCTAATGGGCTTGGGGCGCCTTCGCGTTTCCTCAGCTCCGCACCCTTGCGGGTTCGAATCCCTCCGCATGCCCACAAGAAAGCGCCCTGGGCCGTTATGGGCTCAGGGCGCTCAATTTTAATGGCTGGGACGGAGGGATTCGAACCCCCAACAGCCGGCACCAAAAACCGGAGTTCTACCGTTGAACTACGTCCCAATGTGTGGTGTTGCCCAAAAGCAACTCGTTTAGTTTACCTAATCTGCGAGGGCATCGCAAACGCCATCGAGCAGGCGTACGGCGAGTGTCTGCGCGTCGCTGGCCGTGAAGGTGCCGTTGTAGCGCGTCATGCCCGTGAGCTCAATGCGAATGCGTGCCGGCTTCTGCTGCGCGGCGACATTGGCAGTGCGGATGCGCTGGGCCAGGTTGTGGCACTCGGCGAGGGCGATCGTGGCGCGCGGCGCTGCATCTGCGGGCAGCTCATCGCTTGCGATCTCGAGCACTAGGTCAACGTCGGTTGGGACCTCGGAGTCGCAGAGCATCATGCCGCTGTTGTCGGTCGTTGCCGTGGCGATATTCCACATGCGCGACGCAACGCTGCGTGCGATGGGGTCCTCGCCGATAACGGCAATCTGGAAGCGCTCGAGCACGTTGGCGGCGCGAGCAAAACCGATGCGGGACTCGGCTTCGGTGACCGAGGGCTTGCCCTCCCACACATGGTGCAGGCGGTTGATGTAGGCGTAGGTGTCCTGGAAGGCCATGCCGTCGGCAAACAGGCCGACATTTTCCTGGAACTGCTGCAGGGCGGCCTCGGTATGCGGACCAAAGTAGCCGTCGTCTTCGCCACAGGCAAAGCCCAAAACGTTGAGAGCGCGCTGCAGGGCCTGCACATCGGCGCCATGGAAATTGGGCATGCGCAGATAGAGGGTGCGGTCGCCCAGCTTATACGAAGCGTCTACAAGGGCGCTCCAACAGGGGATATCGACGGCATGACCGGCAGCAAGGCCGCTGTCGAGCCTGAAGGTGCTGACGGCCTGCTCAGTGGTGGCTCCAAAGTACTTGTCGGTGACTTCGGCGGCATCAATCGTGTAGCCGAGCTGCAGGAGACGAGACTGCACGTCCTCGACGGCTGCTCCTTGCATGCCCGTTGTAATAGGTTCCATGAACGAACCCCTTTCGGCGTACCATTCGTACTATTTGAGCGTCTGTCGGATAGACAACGCAAAGGGATGCATAAACATGCACTCAACAGTGTAGCAAGTTGTGCCTAAATACGCTGCTGACAGGTTTTATAACCCCCGTTAGTTAAGGCGCTCCACAAAGAAATCTGCCATGGAGAGGAACAGCTCACGTGCGTGCGGATCAAGCTCAACGTTCTCGATGGCCGCTTTGGCCTTAGCGGTCAGGTCGAGCGCGTAAGTGTGGGCGTAATCGATAGAGCCGGTCTCCCGGAAGATCTCCACGGCGCGTGCGAGCTGCGCGGGATCATCGGTGCCTGAGGAAAGAATCGCCTCGACCTCGTCGTGGTGGCGCTCATCAGAGAGGGCGTGTACGGCGACAAGCGTGCGCTTGCCCTCGGTGATGTCGGTGCGGAAGTCCTTGTTGGCGGCTTCCTTAGTGCCGACAAGGTTTAGCAGGTCGTCCTGAATCTGAAAGGCAAGGCCCGTGTGCAGGCCAAAGGCGCGCAGCGCTTCGATTTGCTCATCGCTGCCGCCGCCGATAATGGCTCCGGCGGCAAGCGGCGTGGCTCCGCTGTAAAACGCGGTCTTGTGCGTCGCCATGTCCAGGTAGTCATCAACCGAGATATCAAAGCGCCCGTCACGGACCCAACCCAGGTCGAGCGCTTGACCCTCGATGGTGCGGACGATCATCTCGGTAAGCTCGTGGAGCACGCGCAGCTTCACGTTGGACTCCAGCGTGGGGTCGTCGAGAACCGTCTTGGTGACCATGGTGAGCGCCAGGTCGCCACAATTGATGGCAAGCCCCGTGCCCTCGGTAAGGTGCATGCAGGGTTTGCCTCGACGAAGCTGTCCGTTGTCGGCGATGTCGTCGTGGATCAGCGCGCCCGACTGGAAATGCTCGATGGCTGCCGCGGCGCTGCGGGCGCTCTCAAAGCTACCGCCCACTGCGGTTGCGGCGAGCATACAGATAAGCGGGCGGTGGCGCTTGCCGGCGTTGGCCGTAAAAGCCGAGAGCGGCGCATACAGGTAGCGCTCGATATCGGCAGAGGTCGCCTGTCCGTCAAAGAACGTGGCCAGATAGTCGTTAATCTGGTCAAAGTGCTGGGCTAAAAAGCTGGTAAACGGACTGGACACGGGTTCTCGCATTCTTTCTGAGGTTGCATTGATGCAATATGCAGACAACATATTGCCACATCAAGGCGTTTGGCGCGGCAGTTTTGGCGATTTAGGACAACGGGCGTGCGTTTGATGGAGTGTGCCTAAATCAGCCTAAAATGCTCGAGCGCCGCAACGACACCGTCATGATCGACGGTGTCGGTCACGTAATCGGCCTTATCCTTGAGATAGTCCGGCGCATTGCCCATGGCGATACCGACATCGACGGCGTTCATCAGCGAGACGTCATTGCTGGCGTCGCCAATGCCGTATACGGTTCCGTGGTGGGGGTCGAGGGCGTCGAGTACAGACTGGATGCCCCCGCGCTTCGTGCATTCGCGGGGCGAGATTTCGGTTACCTCGAGTTCGAGCTCGTTAAAGCATAGCAGCGGCTCAAGTGCCTTATCTTGAGCGATGTGGTTGGCGAGCGATGTAGACATCAAGATCTTGTAGACACTGTAATGTTGCAGCTGCGTGACTGCGTCGCCCAGGGTGCGCGCGTATCCGGGAGCATCGGGCGCATCGGCACTCATGCGCACGACGCCGTTGAGGCCCTCAAAGCGGATGACCTCGCCCGATTGCTCAAGGTAGGGGGCAAGACGCTGCAGCATACTGGGCGTCATCGACAGATCGCGAATTGCGTGTCCGTTGATCTCGGCGTAACCGCCCGCAAGACAGACGATGCCGGTCCAAGGCAGCTCAAGAAGTTTGGGGTGGATGCAGCTGAGGGTACGTCCCGTGCAGATAAAGGCCATGTTGCCGTTGGCGACAAACTCGCGGATTGCCTGCGAAACCGCCTCGTTGGGATAGGGGGAGAGGTCCCGCTCGTCTTCGGGAAGGTCTTGGGCGAGCCTGGGGTCTTGCCAGGCGAGCGTTCCGTCGATATCGAAGAAGCAAATATCGCCGCGCTTATGGGCTGCGCTGGCGGCAGGGGAGGCCGAGGTGGTGGGCACAAATTCCGGCTCGAGGCCCATGATCTGGTCAAAATGCTCTTTAACGCGGGGAACGGAGATGCCGATGACCACCTGGGCGGTCTTGCCCGTAATGATGAGGCCCTTGGCGCCCACCGCGACAAACGACGCGTTATCTGCAACGATGGAAGGGTCTGCGACCTCGACGCGCAGGCGCGTGGCGCAGTTGGTTGCGCCCACGATATTGCCAACGCCACCTAAAAGCTGAATTACCCGCTCAGCGAGGACGTGATCTTGATCGGATCGACTATTGACCTCGTCATTGGGAGATTGCTCTTTGGCAAAGTCGCTTCCCGTTAAACAATCGATTGCCGCGCGATTGACGACATGATCCTCGCGGCCCGGTGTCTTAAGGTCATAGACCAAGATGAGTGCTCGAAAACTAACAAAAAAGATGAGGCTAAAGGCAAGGCCGATACCGAGCGCCAAAAGATAGGCACCGGCATGCGTGCGCATGAGCGGAATAAAGTTGAAGGCTGCCATCTCCATCAGGCCGCCCGAGAAGATGCCGACGATGCCAAAGAGATTCATGGTTGTGGCAAGGCAAGACGATAAGACGGCGTAGAGCAAAAAGAGCCCGGGGTGGGTGAACATAAAGAGAAACTCGAGTGGCTCGGTAACGCCGCAAACCACCGAGGCGATGATGGCGGGAACAAGGATGACCCTGAGGCCGGCACGGCGCTCGGGTTTTGCGGTGGAGTAGAACGCAGCTGCGATGGCAGGAAGGCCAAAGAGCTTGACCCAGCCGGTGGCGGTAAAACCGGCCCACGGCGCAAGTTCATTAAGGGGGCGCGTGCTATGGGAGAGGATGGGGAGCAAACTGCTCCACGTGGCGTAGATGCCGTCGTTAATGACCAGGTTGTCGTAGTAGATCGGCATGTAGAGCAGGTGGTGCAGGCCAAAGGGCTCGAGTGCTCGTTCTAAAAAGACAAAGATGCCCACGCCAAAGGGACCGATGCCTGCAAGCGCGTGACGCAGCGTATCAGTTACATCGTATACGTAGGGCACGATGGCGGCCGAGATAGCGGCAAGGGCAAACACGGCAAAAAAGCTGATGAGGTAGACCAGCGAGGAGCCCGAGAAGGTGCCGAGCCAATCGGGAATTTTGGCATCGTAGAAGCGGTCATGGATGGCGACGACGGTTGCCGATACCGCCAGCGGGCCGATAATGCCGGTGTCGAGCGTCTTGATGCCGTCGATGACGGTGATACCGCTGGCGGAGGTCAAAGATGACGGGTACTCAAGTCCAAGGTTGTCTCCGCTCAGCTTAATGATCTCGCTCAAAAAGAAGCAGTAGGCAAAATAGGCGACGAGAGCCTCGAGGCAGCAACGAGCCGGTTGTTTTTGGGCAAGACCGATGGGCAGCGCTACGGCAAAAAGGAGCGGGAGGCGTTTAAAGACCGTCCACGAGCCGCGCTGGATGATAGCCCAGAAAACGTACCAAGGGGTTCCGTATACGGCGAGATCGCCGACGATGTCCGCAGTCGTTGCGAGAGCGGAGACGCCGACCATGAGGCCTGATATAGAAAACAGCATGGCGGGCGCGAACATTGCCCCGCCAAAGCGTTGGATTTTTTGCAGCATGTTCTGCCTTCCGAATATCGAGGCGCGTTGCGCGTGGGGAAACGTTTAAACAATGGATTCATTGTAGAGGACCAGACGATTGTCGTACCGGCAGTTTTGAGCGAAACCGATTTGGGCATGACAGAAACCGTCAACGGTTAAATCCTGTCGCTTTACCGATATTCGGTTTAAACAACTTTAAGAAATGCTATCGTGCCTAGCCGGAAATGAATAATGTAGAGGTGAAACAATGCCAAAAGCGATATACGAAGGAATCTACCGAGAAATACGCTCGCGCATCAATAATGGGACCTATGCGTTTCAGGAGATGCTGCCAACCGAAGCCGAGCTGACCGCGGAGTTCGGATGCGCTCGCAATACCGTCCGTCGCGCCTTGGGTATGCTGGCCGACGGGATGTTTGTGCAGCCTATACACGGCAAGGGCGTGCGCGTTATTTGGCTTAAGGGCGAAACCGACATGTTGGGCGCACTCGAAGAGGTTGAGTCGTTTGGCGAGTTTGCAAAGCGCAACAATGCCGTTGCATCGACGGACGTTAAGTCTTTCGAACATCTGGTTTGCACCGAGCAACTCTCTCGTCACCTGGGCTTTAAGGTGGGCGAGGAGTTGATTCGCGTAGTGCGTGTCCGAAGCCTCAACGGCAACGCGCGCCAAGTGGACCATGGCTATTTTTTGGCGTCGATCGCCAAGGGCCTGACTCCCGAGATCGCGGCAGATTCTATTTACGGCTATCTGGAGCACAAGCGCGGTGTCAAAGTGATGGCGAGCCGTCGTACGGTGAGTGTCGAGCTCGCCAACGATGAGGACTGCAGCTATCTTGACCTCGGCAAATATAACTGCGTTGCCGTCATGGAGAGTCAGTCGTACACCTCGGATGGCATCTTGTTTGAGGTGACGCACACTCGCACACACCCCGAGATCTTCCATTACCGCGTCAATTCCAAGCGATAGCCGGCTAGCTCGCAGCCTGACGAGACTCATGGCCTCAAAGAGAAAACGCCCGGTCAAACCGACGGTACATCGGCTTGACCGGGCGTTTTCTCTGCATTCGATAACAAATAATTGTTTATACAAAACTTGTCAAGTATCAAGTTGAAATTACCGTTCACCGAAGTTTTTCTACCGCTCTAGTAATACTTGTTCAAACAACTAGCCAAATAGCGTATCGTTCAAATCAGCAAAAGGGGCAAAGTCCCCGAGCCAATCTCCGAAGGCGGCGGCAAAGGGTGCCGCCACGGTGTGAAAGGGTGGATTGTAATGAAGAACGAAATGAGCAGAAGGCAGTTCCTGGGCTTTGCTGGTTCCGCGGCTGCAGTTCTTGGTCTGGGCCTCGTGGGTTGCGGTGGTTCTGCCGGCTCCGGCTCCTCCGCTTCTGGTGACGCTGCCGAGGTCTACTTCCTCCAATTCAAGCCCGAGGTCGACAAGGAGTGGAAGGAGATCGCCAAGGCCTATAAGAAGGAGAAGGGCGTCGAGGTCAAGATCGTGACCGCCGCTTCCAACACCTACGAGGAGAAGCTTAAGTCCGAGATGTCCAAGAGCTCCGCTCCGACCCTGTTCCAGGTCAACGGCCCCACCGGTCTTAAGAACTGGAAGGATTACTGCGCCGACCTGTCCGATACCAAGCTCCGCGGTGAGCTCATTGATGACTCCCTGGCTCTGCAGTCCGACGGCAAGGATGTGTGCATCGACTGGGTTCAGGAGAGCTTCGGCATTATTTACAACAAGCAGCTGCTCGAGAAGGCTGGCTACAAGGCCGAGGACATCAACTCCTTCGACAAGCTGAAGGCTTGTGCCGATGACATCCAGGCCCGCAAGGACGAGCTTGGTGTCGAGGGTGCCTTCACTTCCGCCGGCATGGACGACTCCTCCAGCTGGCGCTACACCACCCACCTTGCCAACATGCCGCTCTACTACGAGTTTGAGAAGGAGCACAACCAGGAGGACGACGAGATCAAGGGTGAGTTCCTCGACAACTACAAGCAGATCTTCGACCTGTACATCACCGACTCCACCTGCGATCCTTCGCAGCTTGCTTCTAAGACCGGCGACGACGCCACCAACGAGTTCGCAACCGGCAAGGCCGTCTTCTACCAGAACGGCTCTTGGGCCTACTCTGACCTCGTCAAGGCCGGCATGACCGACGATCAGATTGGCATGATGCCGATCTACATCGGTGTTGACGGCGAGGAGAACCAGGGCCTGTGCTCCGGCGGCGAGAACTACTGGTGCGTCAGTTCCCAGGCTTCCGAGGATGCCCAGAAGGCCACCGAGGACTTCATGTATTGGTGCGTCACCGCTGACACCCCGACCAGCATCATCGCCGACAAGATGGGTCTGACCGCTCCGTTCAAGAGCGCCAAGGAGACCACCAACGTCTTCTCGCAGCAGGCCGTTGCCATGGCCAAGGACGGCAAGAAGACCGTCGCTTGGGACTTCGTCTACATTCCCTCCGAGGAGTGGAAGAAGAACCTCAAGCAGGCTCTGATTGCCTACGCTGCCGATAACAGCAAGTGGGACGGCGTCAAGAACGCCTTCGTCGATGGCTGGAAGACCGAGAAGGCCGCTTCCGAGTAAGCAGTTGCTGCCCAAGCTATCTGATTAGCGACAGGGGGCGGGCAGACGTTGGTTTGCCCGCCCCCTGCATATTGAAAGGACCCTTTTATGGGCAAAGCACTCAAGCGCTGGTGGCCGCTCTTTATGCTGCCCACGTGCCTGGCGTTTATGATCGGGTTCGTGATCCCTTTTATCCAGGGCTTCTATCTCTCGTTCTGCCAGTTTATTATCATTAGTAACGCGCACTTTGTCGGTATCGAGAACTACGTGCGCGCGCTGTCCGATCCGCAGTTCTCCACGTCGTTCTTCTTTACCGTGGCGTTTGCCTTCCTGTCGACGGTGCTCATCAACGTGATCGCCCTGGCCATTGCGCAGGCGCTCACCCGCAAGGCGCTCAAAGGCACCAACATCTTCCGTACGATCTTCTTTATGCCTAACCTGATCGGCGGCATCGTGCTGGGCTACATCTGGCAGATTCTGATCAACTGCCTGCTCTCCAACGTGGGCGCCCAGCTCATCGCTCTTAACTCTGCTGCTGGCTTCTGGGGCCTTATCATCCTGACCCTGTGGCAGCAGGTCGGCTACATGATGATCATCTACATCGCTGGTCTGCAGTCCATTCCGTCCGACTACATCGAGGCCGCCAAGGTCGACGGCGCTACGGCATGGCAGACGTTTTGGAAGGTTAAGATCCCTAACCTGATGCCGACCATCACCATCTGCCTGTTCCTGTCCATCACCAACGGCTTTAAGCTGTTCGACCAGAACCTCGCCCTTACCGGCGGCGCCCCCGCGCACTCCACCGAGATGCTCGCCCTGAACATCTACAACACGTTCTATTCGCGTGCCGGTATCGCATGGCAGGGCATTGGTCAGGCCAAGGCGGTTATCTTCTGCATCCTGGTCGTGGCCATCTCCATGATCCAGCTTAAGGCCACGAGGTCCAAGGAGGTGCAGCAGTAATGAAACGCGATAAGGTTATCAACCGCGCGCTCTCGATTTTCTTTACGATCCTGTCGCTCGCGTGGATCTACCCTGTGTTCATGATTGCGCTTAATTCTTTTAAGAAAGCGACCGCAATCAGCACCACCACGGCATTCGATCTGCTCACGCCCGAGACGTTCAACGGCCTCGCAAACTACATGCACGCCCTTAACGAGCAGGGCTTTGCCTCGGCATTTATGTACTCGCTCATCATCACGGTCACGTCGGTCGTGCTGATCTTGGTGTGCTGCTCCATGTGCGCTTGGTACGTGGTTCGTGTCAACAACAAGATCTCGAACTTCTTCTATTACCTGTTCGTGTTCTCGATGGTCGTGCCGTTCCAGATGCTCATGTTCACGCTGTCCAATTTGGCGGACCGCATCGGCTTCAACACGCCGTTCAACATCTGCTTTATCTACCTCGGCTTTGGCGCGGGCCTGGCGGTCTTTATGTTCGCCGGTTTTGTAAAGAACATCCCGCTCGAGATCGAGGAGGCGGCCATGATTGATGGCTGCAACCCGGTCCAGGTGTTCTTTAAGATCGTCCTTCCCATCATGAAGCCCACCTATCTTTCGGTCGGCATCCTCGAGACCATGTGGGTCTGGAACGACTATCTGCTGCCCTACCTTACGCTCGACTCCACCAAGTACAAGACCATTCCTATCTTGATCCAGTACTTCCGCGGCGGCTACGGCCACGTCGAGCTCGGCCCCATGATGGCCTGCATCATGATGGTCGTTATCCCCATCGTTATCATGTACATCCTCTGTCAGAAGTACATCATCGACGGCGTGGTGGCAGGTGCCGTCAAGGGCTGATGCCGTAACTGTTTTGCAAGTTTCTGCGGCGCCCCTCAGCGCGGCGCCGCATATCGAAAGGTAGAGACATGGCCGAGATCGTTCTCAAACATGTTCAGAAGGTGTATCCCAACAACGAGTCAAAAAAGAAGGGCTTCTTTGGCAAAAAGAAGAAGACCGAGGAGAAGAAGCACAACCTCAAGGTTACCGAGGACGGTGTGCTCGCTGTAGAGGACTTCAACCTCACCGTTCACGACCAGGAGTTCGTCGTCCTCGTTGGCCCCTCTGGCTGCGGTAAGTCCACGACGATGCGCATGGTCGCCGGCCTGGAGGACATTACCTCGGGCGATGTGCTCATCGACGGCAAGCGTGTCAACGACGTGGCGCCCAAGGACCGCGACATCGCCATGGTGTTCCAGAGCTACGCTCTGTACCCCAATATGACGGTGTACGAGAACATGGCATTTACGCTCGAGCTCAAGAAGGTTCCCAAGGACGAGATCGACCGCAAGGTTCGCTCTGCTGCCGAGATTCTGGGCATTACCGAGTACCTCGACCGTAAGCCCAAGGCGCTCTCCGGCGGCCAGCGCCAGCGTGTCGCTATCGGCCGCGCCATCGTGCGTGACCCCAAGGTCTTCCTGATGGACGAGCCGCTGTCCAACCTGGACGCCAAGCTTCGTAACCAGATGCGTGCCGAGCTCATTAAGCTGCGCCACGAGATCAAGGGCACGTTCATTTATGTTACTCACGACCAGACCGAGGCTATGACCCTCGGTGACCGTATCGTGGTCATGAAGGACGGCGTTGTCCAGCAGATCGCCACGCCGCAGGAGGTCTTCAACCATCCCGCGAACATCTTCGTCGCCGGCTTCATCGGCGTGCCGCAGATGAACTTCTTCGATGCCCAGCTGGTGTGCTCGGGCAACGGCTTTACCGTCAAGACCGAGGATATGAACGTGGCGCTCGCCCCCGAGACTTGCGCTCAGCTTGCCCTCAACTGGGACGGCGGCGACGTGAAGGAGATTACGGCCGGCGTGCGTCCCGAGCAGATCCTGCTTGCCGACAAGGGCGAGGAGGGCGCGCTCCAGGGTACCGTCGAGGTGACCGAGCTCATGGGCTCGACCGAGCATGTCCACGTGACCGCTCCCGACGGCCAGTTTGTCCTGATTATCCCCGTCGTCGACCTCGAGGCCAAGGGCGCGCTCAAGGCTGGCGACACCATCTGGTTCAAGTTCGAGAAGAACGCGACCCACCTCTTCGATAAGGTCTCTGGCAAGAACCTAATCTAGGCCCGGTGCATCCAGGCCCTCCCTTTGGGCGACTGCGGTATTGCCATCCTTTTGCCGCGGTCACATATAAGGCTCCCCTCCCGTCCACTGGGCGAGAGGGGAGCCTTTCTTTGTGTTGGGGCTGTCTGACCGGTCGTTTGTCTCGATCTGTAACGGGTGAGGCTGATTTCGGACGCTAGGTGTTACAGATCGAGACAGTTCCGCTGAGCTGACCATTTCATCTAAATCTGTAACACCAAAGGTGAATTTCAGCTGCTAGATGTTACAGATTGAGATAAACCCAAGGGGAGGGGCCGGTATGTCTCGATCTGTAACAGCTGGGACCGTTTTTACCGAGTAGTTGTTACAGATCGAGATTCTTCGGTCGAGTCGGGTCACAGGGTAGCGTGCGGGCACAAAAAGCGGAGCCGCGTTGCCACGACTCCGCTTTCAAGAGGATGGGTAAAGGAAACGAAATTAGCTCAGGTGCCAAATCTCGTCGTTGTACTGGGAGATCGTGCGGTCAGACGAGAAGGTGCCGGCGTTGGCGATGTTGATCAGCGCCTTGCGCATCCAGGCGTCCTGGTCCTCATAGTCGGCCAGCACGCGCTCCTTGGTCTGGATGTACTCCTCAATGTCGAGCAGGGCCATGAACCAGTCCTTGCCCTTGATGTCGTCGTGCAGACGCTGCAGGCGCTCCGCGTTGCCGGTTGCCATAAAGGCGGGGTTGGTGATGAAGTCCACCAGCAGTTTGATGCCGGGCTTGCGGTAGAGCGTGCCGGCATCGTAGGTGCCGTCGGCGTAGAGCTGCTCGACCTGTTTGGACGAGGCACCAAAGGTATAGATGTTCTCGTCGCCCACGAGCTCGGCAATCTCCACGTTGGCGCCGTCGAGCGTGCACAGGGTTAGGGCGCCGTTGAGCATGAACTTCATGTTGGAGGTGCCGCTCGCCTCCTTGGAGGCCAGGCTAATCTGCTCGGAGATGTCAGCGGCGGGGATCACGCGCTCGGCGGCGGTGACGTTGTAGTTCTCGATCATGACAACCTGCAGGTAGGGAGCCACGTCGGGGTCGTTTGCAATCCACTGCGACAGCGTCAAGATCAGATGGATGATGTCCTGCGCGATAGTGTAGGCAGGTGCCGCCTTGCCGCCAAAGATGATGGTGACAGGGTGCTTAGGTCTGTTGCCGTTCTTGATATCGAGGTACTTCCAGATGATGTAGAGCGCGAGCATCTGCTGACGCTTGTACTCGTGGATGCGCTTGACCTGGACGTCGATGATGGCGTTGGAGGGAATGGTCACGCCCTGCTCGAGCGCCATGAACTGGCGCATGATGGCCTTGGCTTCGACCTTGGTGGCGGCCAGGCGCTCAAGAACGTCCTTGTCGTCGGCGAACTTGGCGAGTTTGCTCAGATCGCCGGTGCTGCGCCAGTCGGTGCCGATCACATCGTCGAGCAGGCTGGCGAGTGCGGGGTTGGCCCCATGGATCCAGCGGCGGAAGGTGATGCCGTTGGTCTTGTTGGAGAACTTCTTGGGATAGATCTCGTAGAACGGATGAAGCTCGGTGTCCTCCAGGATCTTGGTGTGGAGGGCGGCTACGCCGTTGATGGAGAAGCCAAAGTGGATGTCCATGTGGGCCATGTGGACGGTGTCGTGCTCGTCGATGATGGCGACGCGCGGGTCATCGTGCTCGGCCTTCGCGATCTCATCGAGCTTGACGATAATGTCGGCGATGGCAGGGGAGACCTTCTGCAGGCTGGCGAGCGGCCACTTCTCGAGCGCCTCGGCAAGAATCGTGTGGTTAGTGTAGGCGACCATGGAGCGTACGATGGTCACGGCCTCGTCAAACTCGATGCCATGCTCGGTGGTGAGCAAGCGAATGAGCTCGGGGATGACCATGGTGGGGTGCGTGTCGTTAATTTGGACCACGGCATAGTCGGCCAGATCGTGCAGGTTGCTGCCGCGCTCGACGGCCTCGTCGATCAGGAGCTGGGCGGCGTTGCTCACCATGAAGTACTCCTGATAGATGCGAAGTAGGCGGCCCTGCTCGTCGGAATCGTCGGGGTAGAGGAACAAGGTGAGGTTCTTGGCGATCTCGGTCTTGTCGAAGTCGATGGAGCTGCCGGGGACCAGGCCGTCGTCGACGCTCGCCAGGTCGAACAGGCGCAGACGGTTCTTGGTGGGCTGGCCGTAACCGGGCACGTCGATGTTGACGAGCTTGGAGGTAACGGCAAAATCGCCGAACTCGACGGTGTAGGAGCGGTCGTCGTCGACTAGGATGTCCTGCTCACCGAGCCACTCGTCGGGGACGGCCTTCTGCTGGTTGTCGACAAAGCGCTGACGAAACAGGCCGTAGTGATAGTTGAGGCCCACGCCATCGCCGGTCAAGCCCAGCGTGGCGATGGAATCCAGGAAGCATGCGGCCAGGCGGCCCAGGCCGCCGTTGCCGAGCGACGGCTCGACCTCGAACTCTTCGATCTTGTTGAGGTCGTGGCCTGCGGCGGTGAGCTGGTCCTTAACCTCGTCGTAGATGCCGAGGTCGATCATGTTGTTGATGAGCAGCTTGCCGATCAAAAATTCGGCGGAAATGTAATAGAGCTTTTTCTTGCCGTTGTTGAGCGGGCAGGCGGCGGAGCGCTCCTGCACGAGTTTGACCAGCAGCTTGTAAATGCGACGGTCGTCGAGCTGCTCGAGCGAGGTGCCAAAAGACTGCTCGGCGAGTTCCATGAGGTTAATTTGGGGCATGTTTCCTCCTGTAATGGGTTGATTACATGTCTGCAATTCATAAGAATCCCGCGCGAGGGGATTGGGGTGGCCTCGCGCGGGTAAGCAAGCGCGTCCGCACGGTGGGGAGGGGTCGGGCGCGGTAGCTCCTATTGAGGAAGCTCGATTTCGGCTTCCGACGGGATGCGGAAGTAGGTCTCGGTCCAGTCGGTGAGTTTGTGCTCGAGCTCGCGGGTGATGGCGCCGTCGAGCATGCGCCAGGTCCAGTTGCCGCCCAGCGTGGCAGGGGTGTTGATGCGCGCCTCGTTGCCCAAGTTGAGCAGGTCCTGCATGGTGTAGATGCACGTGTCGCTCACGCTGGCTGCGATGGTTCGGTTGAGCGCGTCGGTGATGGGTTCGCCGGCCTGCTGATGGGTGTACAGGGCTGCCTGCTCGCGCTGACGCGGGGTGGCCGTTCCTTCAAACCAGCCGCGTGCCGTCTCGTTGTCATGGGTGCCCACGTAGGCGACGGTGTTGGCGATGTAGTTGTGCGGCAGGTAGTACGAGTTGGTGCCCTCAAAGGCAAACTGCAGGATCTTCATGCCGGGGAAGCCCGAGTTGTCGCGCATATCGATGACGCCGGGGGTGAGGAAGCCCAGGTCCTCGGCGATGATGGGCAGCGTGCCGAGCTTTTCCTCGAGTGTCTTGAAGAGCTTGAGGCCGGGACCCTGCGTCCACGAACCGTAGGACGAATCAGGCGAGGAGAACGGCACCTCCCAATAGGCCTCGAAGCCGCGGAAGTGATCCAGGCGGATGACGTCGTACATGTCGAGGGCGGCGCGAATGCGGCCCTCCCACCAGGAGAAGCCGTCGGCCTCCATGGCGTCCCAGTCGTAGATGGGGTTGCCCCAGTACTGGCCGGTGGCCGAGAACTGGTCGGGCGGCGTGCCGGCGACGCTCACGGGATTGCCGGCGGCGTCGATCTTAAAGAGCTCAGGTGTCGCCCACATCTCGACGGAGTCACGCGAGACATAGATGGGCAGGTCGCCGATGATGAGAATGTCGCGCTCGTTGGCATAGGCCTTGAGGCGGCTCCACTGGCGATCGAAGAAGTACTGCGTCATCTGGTGGTAGAGCATACGCGCCGGATGGGCGGCGCAGACCTTGGCGGAAGCCTCGCCGCGGGTGCGGAGCTCCGCGGGCCACTCCCAAAACGCCTTGAGACCGCACTCCTCTTTGACGGTCATGAACTCACAGTAGGGGATGAGCCAGTCCTCGTTGGCCTGGATAAAGTCATCGAAATCGGCCGGCTTGTCGGCAGCAAAGCGCTCGGCGGCGCGGTCGAGAATCTGACGGCGGCCGCCAAAGATAGCACCGTAGTCGACATTGCTGGGGTCGGATCCCAGATACACGCCATCGATATCGCGCTGCTCCAGATACCCTGCCTCGATAAGCTCGGCAAAGTCGATAAAGTTGGGGTTGCCTGCGCGGGCCGAGAACGACTGATAAGGCGAATCGCCATAGCTGGTCGTCGTAAGGGGCAGAATCTGCCAGTAATGTTGTTTGCACGAGGCGAGAAAATCGACGAAGTCGTAGGCATTCCAGCCAAAGCCGCCGATTCCGTATGGACCGGGCAGAGATGAGACGGGCATGAGGACGCCGCTTGCACGCTCCATGAATGCGCTCACCAACCTTCTTGTTGTGGGGTCGGCCTGCCGATGGGTGTGCAGTCCGCCTCCGATGTTCTGATTCGATACGCCTATTGTAAAACATGTTGTTTAAACATGTACAGGCAAGATAAAAAAGTTGGTCGATTTTCGGCGAATGGCTACATGCCATGAAAAAGCCCCGACCTCACAACGTGAGATCGGGGCAAGAACGGTATGTAGGTTTTTGCTACTCGGCGTCGGCGAAGCCGTTGGGGTTGTGGCTCTGCCAGTTCCAGCTATCGCGGCACATGTCCGCGATGTCGTACTGGGCCTTCCAGCCCATCATGCGCTCGGCCTTGGAGGCATCGCACCAGTTGGCAGCGATGTCGCCGGCGCGGCGCTCGCGGATCACGTAGGGCAGCTCCTTGCCACAAGCCTTGGAGAAGGCGGCGACGACCTCGAGTACCGAGGTGCCGGTGCCGGTGCCCAGGTTAAAGATCTCGACGCCGGTCTTGCCGTTCATCCAGTTAAGGGCGGCAACGTGACCAGAGGCCAGATCGCACACGTGGATGTAGTCGCGCACGCCGGTGCCGTCGGGGGTGGGGTAGTCGTTGCCAAAGACCTGAACGGCCTCGAGCTTGCCCACGGCGACCTGGGCGACATAGGGCACCAGGTTGTTGGGGATGCCCTTGGGGTCCTCGCCGATCAGGCCCGACGGATGAGCGCCGATGGGGTTGAAGTAACGGAGCAGCACGACGTCCCACTCGGGGTCGGCGGTGTGGACGTCCATAAGGATCTGCTCGATCATCCACTTGGTCCAGCCATAGGGGTTGGTTGCGGGCTTCTTGGGGTCTTCCTCGGTGACGGGCGGGTTGTCCGGGTCGCCGTAGACGGTCGAGGAGCTCGAGAAGATGATGGACTTGCAGCCATGGTTGCGCATGACGTCGATGAGCACCAGGGTGTTCTCGATGTTGTTGTGGTAGTACTCGACGGGCTTGCTCACCGACTCGCCGACGGCCTTAAAGCCGGCAAAGTGGATGACACGGTCGATCTGATGGGTATCGAAGATCTTGTTCATCGCATCGCGGTCGAGCACGTTGGCCTCGTAGAAGGTGAGGTTCTTGGCGGCCTCGTCGCCCACGATGGTCTTGACGCGGTCGACGGCGACGGCGCTGGAGTTGGAGAGATCATCGACGATGACGACCTGGTAGCCACCCTCGAGCAGCTGAACGACGGTGTGCGAGCCGATAAAGCCGGCGCCACCGGTAACGAGGACGCAGGTGTCTTTGGGGTCGAGTGCTTTGGACATGTAGTCTCCTATCGAATCAGGAACACTTCTAGAGGGGAGTATAGCGCAGGCGGGGACGCCCAAATGGTGCACTGTAGGAAAAGCAGAGGATTATGTTAACGTACTCATATAAGAGCTTGCTCAATTGTTACCTCAAATTTGACAATTGCTTACGAGCCGCCGACCTTGTAGTTTCCTGCCGTTCGTGGAAATCGTTGGGACGCGCCATATGTACGCTAATATGTATGAGTTGAGCGACATATAAATAAGCATGTAACGGAGTACATATGTCACCAAACAGCGATTCCATCCTTTCCCAGGAGCTCTCGCGCCGCACTGCCCTTAAGGCCCTGTTCGGCGCCGCTTCTGCGGCAGTTCTTTTTGGCCTGCCCACTCGCGCCCATGCGGCGGAGGCTTCCAAAGAAACCACCGATAAATTGAATGCCGCCCAGGCCCAGCTCGACGAGGTTCAGGCCCAGCTCGACAGCATCGCAAATGAGTATGCGGCGCTGGCCAACAAGAATGCCCAGACCCTCAACGACATCGAGAATGTCCAGGGCAAGATTGACGACACGCAGGCCCAGATCGATGAAAAGAAGGCCGAGCTCAAGAAGAAGCGCAACGACCTTTCCGATCGCGTGGCCGCCAGCTACAAGTCCGGCGGCACGAACATCCTGTCGCTGCTGCTGGCCTCTGGCTCGTTTGAGGAACTCGTCGCCAACGCGCATTACGTTGAGAAGATCAACAAGAGCGACCGCGATGCCATCGAGGATATCCAGACGATTCAGGCTGAGCTCGACGCACAGAAGACCGAGCTCGAATCACAAAAGGCCGACCTGGAGAAACTCAAGGACCAGCAGACGGCTCAGATGCAGGATATGCAGGCCAAGCAGCAAGAAGTCCAGACCGTGCTGAACGGTCTTTCCGACGACGTCAAGGAACTCATGGCTCAGCGCGATTCCGAGATCCTCGCTGCCGCCCAGGCTGAGGAGGCCGCTAGGAAGGCGGCTGCGGCAGCCGCGGCCTCTGCGAACACGGGCTCTTCTTCGGGTGGCTCGAGCTCGGGTGGCGGCTCGTATGCCGGCGGCACCCCGCAACAGACGGGCGGTTCGGGCAAGCAGCAGGCCGTCGTCAATGCGTGCTACTCGACGCCTTCTCCCGGCCAGGGCTGGTGTGCTGCCTGGGTTACCAACGTCTTCCGCAATGCCGGCGTGGGCTATTTTGGCGGCAACGCGTGTGACATGTTCAACGCCTGGTGCTATAGCTCCGACCGCTCGGCGCTGCAGGTGGGCATGATCGTGGCCGATTCCTCGCACAGCGGCACGGGTGCTCCGGGCCTTATCTACGGTCATGTGGGTATCTACGTTGGCGGCGGCATCGTTATGAGCAACGAGGGTGCCATTACATCGAAGTCGCTCGATTCGTTCATTAGCTTTTATGGTACTGGCTCTGGCGTGCGTTGGGGCTGGCTTGGCGGTATTGCGCTGTCGTAACGCAAGTTGGGCCGGGACTGTCCGAGAGGCATAAGGTTGCCTGCTCGGACAGTCCTGCTCGCACGGAGAGCACATTAAGTGCTCTCCGGCTCGTGCGGAACTCGCGATCAACCTTATGCCTCTCGGACAGTCCCGGCCCTCTTGGGTTCGGGGCGCGACACACCGGACTGGTTGTCTGAATTAAAGAAAGTGAAGGCCCCTTTCGGGGCCTTCTTTGTTAGAGGAATTCGCCGACTCGGTGGACTTCGGGTTCGAGGTCTACGTCGAATTGGTCTTTGACGGTTGTTTGGATGTGGCGGATGAGTTCGTCGACATCGGCGGCGGTGGCGTGGTCGGCGTTGACGATGAAGCCGCAGTGCTTTTCGCTCACCTGCGCGCCGCCGATGGCGTGTCCTCGCAGGCCGGCGTCCATGATGAGCTTGCCGGCAAAGTAGCCCTCGGGGCGCTTGAAGGTGGAGCCGGCACTCGGCATGTCGAGCGGCTGCTTGTCCTCGCGGCGCTGGCGGTAGTCGTCCATGTCGGCCTTGATCATCGCGGCGTTGCCCGGGGCGAGATTGAAAGTGGCCGAAAGCACGACGAAACCGTCGTCGGCAATGCGGCTCTTGCGATAGCCCAGGTTGAGCTCATCGACATCGAACTCGATAATGCTGCCGCTACCGCGGGTGCCGTCGTCGAGCATGCGGGCGGGCTTGTAGACGCGCACGGACTCCAGCACATCGGCCATGCAAGCGCCGTATGCTCCGGCGTTCATGTAGCAGGCACCGCCGACCGATCCGGGAATGCCCGAGATGGGCTCCATGCCGGTGAGGCCGGCCTCGGCTGCCGCAGCGGCGACATCGGAAAGCAAGGCGCCGGCTGCCGCCGTGACGTGCGTGCCGTCGACCGTAATGTCGGAGAGTCCCTCGCCCAGCGCCACGACGACGCCACGGATGCCCTTGTCGCCGACGAGCAGGTCGGAGCCGTTGCCCACGATGGTGAGGGGCAGATCGCAGCGATAGCAGGTATCGAGCGTGGCGACGAGGCCCTGCTCGGTATCGGGCGTGACAAAGACGTCGGCCGGGCCGCCGATCTTAAACGTGGTGTGCTCGCGCATGGGCTCGCTCATCAGCACGTTGTCGTCGCCGGCAACGCCAGCAAGTGCGCACAGCAGGTCCTCGTTAAAAAAGTCGTTCTCGTGCATACGAATATCCGCCTTTTGGTGGTCGTTGTCATCAATCGATTGCAATATACCCCACCTGGACGGATTTGGTGCGCTGGCGGCGATAAAACAGCCGTCTACCGGATTGGTAAAGTGTTTATCACCGAGGTAGAGGGGTAGTCGCTATACTTTCAAGAGATTGCGCGTAAACCCGGAAGGAGCGAGATGGCCAACAAAGTCACCCTCAAGCAGATCGCCCAGGAGGTGGGGCTTTCCCCCTCGTCGGTCTCGCTTGTTCTCAATAATCGGCCCTGTCGCATCTCGGAAGAAAACCGCAAGCTCATCAAGGAGGTCGCGGCGCGCAACCACTATGTCCCCAACCAGATTGCGCGTAGTCTGGTCATGCGCGAGTCGCGCACGCTGGGCCTTATCGTCCCTAACATCGAGAGCCGCTTTTTTGCCTCGCTCGCCGGTAGCCTGGAAAAGCGCTGCCGCGAGGACGGCTATGCGCTCTTCATTACCAGCTCGGGTGGAAGTGCCGACGACGATCTGGAGCTGCTGCGCCAGCTGGTAACGCGCGGCGTTGATGGCGTCTTCCTGGTTGTGGGCGACGAGTTCTCCGACGACCGCGCCCTGCGCGAAGAAGTCAGCCATCTGCCTATCCCTGCCGTGATGGTCGACCGTGCCATTGAGGGGCTCGAGTGCGACAAGGTGATGTTCGACCACGAGATGGGTGGCTACATGGCCACTCGCTATCTGATCGAGCAGGGCCACCGTCGCATTGCCTGCTTGGTTAACGCGCGCCGTTCCAATACGGGGCGTAAGCGACTTGCCGGCTATGAGCGCGCGCTGCGCGAGGTTGGCCTGCCTATCGACGCACGTTTGGAGTTTGAGAGCGAGTACTACATTCCGAGTGCCTACGAGGCCTCGGAGGCGGTGCTCGCAACTGATGCCACCGCTGTGTTCGCAAGTTCGGACAACATTGCCCTTGGTCTGCTCAAGCGCTTACACGAGATGGGGAAGAGCATTCCGGGCGACATTTCGGTGGTGAGTTACGACAACTCGGCCGCCGACGTTCTCTTTGAGCCGGCGCTGACCGCGATTGAGCAGGATCCAGGTATCCTCGCGGAGCATGCTTTTGGCTGCATGTCCAAGCGTCTTGCCGGTAGGGGCGGTAGACGTGCCGAAGAGGTCGTCCTGGAGCCGGCGCTTATCGTTAAGGGCAGCGTGCTCGAACTTACCGAATGTAGCTAAGCGTACTTGTTTGGTTGCATAGATTGCATGCGGAGTGTCCACTATTTGCCGGCGGGGCCGGGCTGCCTGCCTTGTTTTGAGAAGTTCGCGGAGCCCACTTCTCAAAACAAGGCAGGCAGCCCGGCCCTCGTCCGTTAACTCTTCCGCTGGGCGAGCCATAGACGCCGCGCACCGATAGGGTAAGGCAGCGGCTTGAAATTGGTGCTATATTCAGCTTGAGTTGTTTAATGCTAGTACGGGAGGCTGATATGGGGCTGTTCAAGAAGAAAAACCCGCAGGATGCCTTTGATCCCGATGTGTTTACCATCACGGATACGATTTTGGACCCGCCGCGGTTTACATTTTTGCCGGCTATCTACCAGGATGCCACGCGCCGCAAGTGGGCCGTGCATCAGCGTGGTGCAGAGCCTAAGATTTTTGACTATGCGGACGTGCTGCAGTGCGAGATTGTCGAGACCGGAAATCCCGAGGATGTGCCGGAGGTTAGCAAGCGCGAACTAGCTCAGCAGATTTTGATTAATCCAGCTCAGGCTACCAAAAACAACGCTGCCAAGCGTAATATGTGCCTTGGTATGGGTGTCATCGTTGCCGTGCAAACCGGCGAGGATGAGATTTCGAAGCTTGAGATTCCGGTGACCGCGGGCGAAGTCAAGCGAGACTCCGGCCTATATCGATCGTATCGGAACGTTGCGGAGCAGATCAAAGAAGCCTTCGACGCCATGGGGCGTCCGGAGCAATGATGCCCGCAGCATCAAGCGGTTGAGGAGCCTTGCCCATGTCGAGTGAACCATATGCGATTCCGCCCAAAGATCGCGCCTTTGAGGGCATTCTTTGGTATATCAAACATTATGACCTGCAGGGTGGTGACCGGCTGCCCGCCGAGCGTGTGCTCTGTGAAGAGCTGGGCGTGTCGCGCACGGCGTTGCGCGCTGCGATCACGCGTCTTATTTCGTGCGGAACTTTGGAAAGCCGCCGCGGTTCGGGCACCTATGTGTGTCCTCCCAAACCGCTGAATATCTTTCAGGAAACATGGAACTATACGCAGGCGGTGGAGAGGGTTGGCTCAAAGTCGACCGCACACCTGGTTTGGTCCAAGGTCGTGTACGCCGATATCGATCTGGCCCAAAAAGCCCAGATCGACCTGGGCATGCCGCTCTTCTGCATTCGGCGCGTGCGCGTGGTTAATGGTTCCCCGGCGTCGATTGAGACGGCTCACGTCAATCTGTCTTTGTGCCCCTCGCTTCCCGATCACGATTTTGAGCAGGAAAGCCTCTACGACGTTTTGCTCAAAGAGGGGAATGTCCATGTGGCGCACGGCAAGGAGCATATTTCCATCAGCCGTCTGAACGCCGACGAGGCCAAGTTGCTGGGTGCTCAGGAGGGCACGCCGGTGTTTTACAAGGCTTCGCACGAGCGTGACGAGAACGATGGCTTTGTCGAGTATTGCAAGTCCGTGATTCTGCCGACCAAGTATCGTTTTGCCGATAACGGCGAGGCAGACGGCGTTGCGACGAAGGTAGGTGTCGAATGGCTGATGCAGTAGAAGACTTGCCGGTTTACAAACAAATTCGCCGCTGCATTGCGGAGCGAATCGAGCGCGGCGACTACCCGACGGGCTCGATGATTCCGTCCGAAAACGAGCTGGCCGAGGAGTTTGGCACGACACGCCTGACAATCCGAAGCGCCATGGACGAGCTGGTCAAAAGTGGCCAGATTCGTCGCGTGCAGGGCAAAGGCGCCTTTGTGGGACACAAGTGGTTTGACGAGCACGAACGCAAGGGCGGCTTCCGCCAGTCGGTTCTGGCATCGGGCGCGACGCCGTCGGTGCGCATCCTGGCGCGCTCCAAACGCTACGCCGGCCCGTATTATGCCGACTTGTTTGGCATCGCCGAGGACGATCTGCTTTACTCGGTGCGCCGCCTCAACTGCATCGATGGTGAGCCCGTATCGATCGAGATGACACTGATTCCGTGCCTGCTGTTTCCGGGCATCGAAGACGTGGACATTTCGGTCTTCAGCCTGTTCGAGACCTACGATATGTTGGGACGCAAGCCAGATCAGTCGGTAGAGAAACTCGATATCGAGGCGCTGGGCGCACGCGATGCGAGTTTGCTCAATCTTGAGCCGGGCGATCTGGCGCTCGTGCTGGAAGGCCTGACCTATGACTCGAGTGGGCAGGCAATCGAGCATGCCAAGTCTTTTACCCGCGGCGACGCCGGCGGATATACCTACAACCATTAGCGTCTAGAGCGTCCCTGCGCATGGCGGGGGCGCTCGTTTTTACGGATATATGTCGCTTGACCGATGAGCGGCAAAAACTGACCGTCTACCGAGAGGGGAGGATGAAATCATAAAATCGGTATTAAAAACGGCTAACCTGTAATCGTTCACTGGTATTAAGAACCTTTGAATTGTTGAGCTTGGGGCCAAGATGTCCACAAGGTTAAGCGGTGCGACGGGGCGGCAAGCCCGTTCATTCCGTGCGACAATTCAAACTGCTCGTGAAAGGAGCGGGAATGAAGGAGACCGAGAAGATCGAGATCATGCACTTCGACCAGGAGGGCTACCTCGAGGACGGCAGGAACGTCTACGAGGCCGGCAAGAAGATGACCGCCCTGGCCGACCGCGTGCACGAGGAGGGCTACGACGCCGTCTTCCTGATGGGCGTCGGCGGCACCTGGGACGAGTTCATGCAGCTCGAGTACCTCATGAACAAGTTCGGCGACCGCGACCTCGAGGTCTACCTGATCCACGCCGCCGAGTGGAACGTCATGGGCCACAAGCGCATGACCGACAGGTCCGTCGTGCTGACCGCCTCCGAGTCCGGCACCACCCCCGAGGTGCTCGAGGCCGTCGGCAAGATGAGGGAGATGGGCGTGCGCGTCTTCGCCATGACCAACCCCGAGGGCAAGATCGGGCAGGCCGTGGGCGCCGAGAACTGCGTCATGATGGCCTCCGACCACGGCGCCGGCGGCTGCGAGAAGGGCTACTACCTCGCCGACTGCTTCGGCCTGCGCCTGCTCAACCGCCGCGGCTGCTTCCCCAAGTTCGACCTGTTCATCGAGCAGACGAAGGACGTCTGGAAGGACATGCTCGACATCCGCAAGCGCTTCGAGCCGCGCGCCGAGGAGCTCGCCAGGAAGTACGCGCTGGCCGACTACACCATGTTCATCGGCTCGGGCGCGCTGTGGGGCGAGACCATCCTGTACTCCATGTGCCTGCTCGAGGAGATGCAGTGGAAGCGCATCCGCCACATCACCTCGCACGACTTCTTCCACGGCACGCTCGAGCTGCTCGAGCCCGGCGTCCCGGTGTTCCTGTTCATGGGAGAGGACGAGTGCCGCGCCCTCGACGAGCGCGTCCGCGCCTTCCTCACCAGCGGCGTGACCGGCGACGAGGACTACGTGATCATCGACACCGCCGAGTACGCGATCCCCGGCCTCGACGACGACTTCCGCGTCATCGTGTCCCCCTGGATCCTGTCGGTGCTCACCACCGACCGCCTCTCGCGCAACTACGAGCTGGTCACCAAGCACAACCTCAAGTACCGCCGCTACTACCACCAGTTCGACTACTAAGAGCTGGTCACGGGTCCGATATCTTGGCTGGTTGATATCTCGATCCTGCACAAGGGCGTCCGCAATTGCGCGGGCGCCCTTTTTGCGTTGTGACAAGAGACTGCTGCTAACCGCTCGCTCTATGTTTCCAAATGAATACGCTATGAGCGGTTGCGGCGGATTTTCCCCGCAAGCACTCTAGTATGCTAAAGTACCCAGAAGACCGGCGGAGCTATGCCGGTCTTCTGCTCTATATGAAACACAGCATGAGGAGGCTCACCAGATGACGGCCACACCGTGGGGATTCCGGGACATATTGCCCGAGGAGGCTCAGGCGCGCGAGGAGATTGCATGTACGGTGAAGGGCTGCTTTAGGGATCATCATTACCTGCCGGTCGAAACGCCGCTGCTCGAGGACAAGGGTTCGCTCGAGGAGGGCGGCCGCATTGCGGACACGCCGTTTAAGCTCTTTGACGATGATGGCCGCCTGCTGGTGGTTCGTCCCGACAACACATTGCCGATCGTGCGTCTGGTTTCGACCCGCATGCGCGCGGCCGACCTGCCCCTACGCCTTCGCTACGAGGCGCCGGTGGTTCGCGAGTGTCAGCGCAATGCCGGTGGCTCGCGCCAGTTTACACAGCTGGGCTTTGAGCTTATCGGTGCGGGCGATACCGCGGGCGATGTCGAGATCGTCTCGCTCGTGGCCGAGGCGGTGCGCAAGCTCGCGCTGCCCGATGCGCGCATTATCGCAGGTAGCGTGCGTCCGTTTAAGGAGCTGCTTGCGGCGTGCGAGGATCGCGAGCTGGCCGCCGAGGCCCTGCGCTGCGTGCACGCCAACGACTTTGTGGGCCTCGATGCCCGCGTGGCGGTAAGCGTCGAGTCCGATGCCGTCAAAGCCGCCATTACCGAGCTGCCGCGTCTGCACGGCGGTGCCGAGGTGCTCGACCGCGTGGACGCGCTGCTGGAGGCCGCCGATATCGTCGCGCCGCTGACGCGCGAGCTGCGTGCCCTGGTCGAGGGCCTGGCACCCGAGGACGCCCAGGTGCTGTCGTTCGACTTCTCTATCATGAACTCTTTCGATTACTACACGGGCCTGGTCTTTAAGGCCTATGCCGGCGGCCTGCCCGATCCGGTGGGCTCGGGCGGTCGCTACGACTCCATCTTTACCGGCGCATTTGGCGACGGTATCGAGGTGCCGGCGGCGGGCTTCGCCTTTTCGCTCGAGCGCCTGGAGGCCGCGCGCACCTCGGCCGAGGATGCCGCTTCCGACGGCGATCACGCCGCGGGCCGTGGCGCCGAGGGCTCGCTGCGTATCGCCGTGCCCAAGGGCTCGCTTAAGGCCGACACGCTCGACGTGCTCGAGGCCGCGGGCCTGGATGTCTCTGAGCTGCGTGACCCCGGCCGTCACCTGATCGTGCGCGGTCGCGACACGCGTGCCGGCGAGGGCGTGGTCGGAGATATCGAGTTTGTCATTGTGCGCCCCAGCGACGCGCCCGCCTTTGTGGGCTGCGGTGGTGCCGATTGCGGCATCTGCGGTTGGGACTCGCTTATCGAGGCAGACCTCAACCTGCTGCAGCTGGTCGACCTGGGCTATGGCCTGTGCACCTTTATCGAGGCGGAGCCCGCGTGGCGCGCCGGTCAGGCCGAGCGCAACTATGCCCGCCGCGGGTCGCTTCGCGTGGCAACCAAGTACCCGCGCATCGCGAGCGCGTGGTATGCCGAGCGCGGCGTGAATGCCGATATCGTCTCGCTGCACGGCAACATCGAACTGGGACCCATCGTCGGCATGACCGACCGCATCGTGGACATTACCGCCACGGGCGCCACGCTGCGCGACAACGACCTGGTCATCACCGGCCGCATCATGGACTGCACGGCCCGCTTCTTTGTCAACCCGGGCGCCGCGCGTCTGGATCCGCGTGTGCGCAATCTGGCAGATCGCCTGGCCGCGGCCGTTAAGGACAAGCATTTTGAGCCCGTCGCGGGCTCGGCACAATAGCGCGAGCGCGCACGGGCGCCCCAACGTACGGGCTGCGGGCCGATTGGCGCCGCCGCCCGGCCTCTCGTTTTTCGAACACAACCTCGACAGATAGGGGATACCGATATGAAGACCATCAAGCTTGCTCCCGGTGAGCGCCTCGTTACCAACCAGCTCAACCGCAAGGGTGTGCTGCCGCAAAACATCGTCGACGCCGCCCGCGATATCGTGGCCAACGTGCGTGCCAACGGCGATGCCGCGGTGCGCGATTACTGTCAGCGTTTTGACGGCGTCGAGCTGCAGGGCTTCCGCTTGCCGCAAGAGCAGATCGATGCCGCGCTCGAAGGTCTTGATCCGGCCTTTGTCGCCGCGCTCGAAAAGGCCGCGCGTCAGATTCGCGAGTTCCACCAACGCGAGGTCGAGCAGAGCTGGTTTACCACGCGTGCGGACGGCACGATGCTCGGCGTTAAGGTGACCCCGCTCGCGGCGGCCGGCATCTACGTGCCGGGCGGCCGCGCGCAATATCCCTCCACCGTGCTCATGAACGCCATTCCCGCCAAGGTCGCCGGCGTCAAGCGCGTGGTTATGGTGACCCCGCCGCAAAAAGACGGCCTGATCAGTCCCTACACGCCCGCCGCGGCAAAGCTCGGCGGCGTGGACGAGATCTATATGGTGGGCGGCGCTCAGGCCGTGGCCGCGCTGGCGTACGGTACCGAGACCATTCCGCGCGTCGACAAGATCACCGGCCCGGGCAACGCTTTTGTCGCCGCGGCTAAGCAGATTGTCTCGGGCGACGTCGGAATCGACATGGTCGCTGGCCCGTCCGAGGTCTGCGTGCTGGCCGATGCCACGGCCAAGCCTATGGTGGTCGCTGCCGACCTGATGGCGCAGGCCGAGCACGATCCGCTGGCTGCCTGCTACCTGGTGACTTGCGACGAGCAGTTTGCGCGTGAGGTCGAGGCGGGTATCGACATTCTGGTGACGCAGTCCCCGCGTGCCGAGATCACGCGCGCTTCGCTCGACAACGAAGGCACCATCGTGGTGGCCGCCGATATGGCTGCCGCCGTCGAGGCCGTGAACACCGTGGCGCCCGAGCACCTTGAGCTGCACTGCAAGGACGCGATGGGCCTGCTCGGCGGCATTCGCAACGCCGGCGCCATCTTTGTGGGCGCCTGGAGCTCCGAGCCGCTCGGCGATTATGTTGCCGGCCCCAACCACATACTGCCGACCGGCGGCACGGCCATGTTCTCCAACCCGCTTTCGGTCGAAGAGTTCGTTAAGCGCTCGAGCGTCATTTGCTATACGCCCGAGGGTCTGCTCTCCGACGCTCCCGCTACGCAGCGCCTGGCCGAGGCCGAGGGCCTGTGGGCGCACGCGCTTTCGGCCGCCCTGCGTCGCCGCGTGCTGGAGCAGGGCGAGGATGCCGTGAGTGCCGAGTCGCTGGCTGCAGCCGACCTGACCAAGGTCGCCTGGCCGGGCGACGCCGTGGCGACGGTCGCCGAGGGCGTGGACCTGGCTTCCGCTGGCGCGACCGGCGAGGAGGCCTAACATGGCCGAGCTGACGCCGCGCATGAAGGAGCTCGTCCAGCCCTACCTGGCCGGCATCGAGCCCTATGATCCCAACTTTACGCCCACGCGCATCAACCTTTCGGCCAACGAGAACACCTATCCCGTGCCGGCCGGCGTGCGCAAGGCGGTCGACGCGGCCCTGGCTGCCACGCCGCTCAACCGCTACCCCGATCCCATGTCCAACGACCTGCGCGACGAGCTTGCCGCTTGGCATGGCGTGGCTCGCGAGAATGTCTGCGTGGGGAACGGCGGCGACGAGCTGCTCTATAACTACCTGCTGGCGTTTGGCGGCGCGGGACGGACCCTGCTCAACTGTCCGCCGTGCTTTAGCGAGTACGCGTTCTTTGCGTCGCTGTGCCAGACCGAGGTGCGCGACGTGTGGCGCGACCCGGTGACCTTTGAGCTCGACCATGCGGCGGTGCTTGCGGCGGCTCCCGAGTGCGATCTGGCGATCGTGACCTCGCCCAACAATCCCACGGGTGACGTGGCGCCGCTCGACTTTGTCGCGGCCCTGTGCGATGCGTGCCCCGGCATGGTCATGGTCGACGAGGCCTACGTTGAGTTTGCGGACGATTCGTTTGGCGCGGCTACCACGGCGCAGGGGCTTATCGCCGAGCATCCCAACCTGGTGATTCTGCATACGCTGTCCAAGGCGTTCGGCGCCGCCGGCACGCGTCTGGGCTATGTGATCGCGGCGCCCGAGGTCATCGACGTGTTCGCGGCGATTCGCCAGATCTATTCGGTCAACGTGTTGAGCCAAGCCGCCGCGCTTGCCTGCGTGCGTGCCCGCGATGCGTACGCGCCCGTGGTGGCACAGGTTGCATCCGAGCGCGAGCGCGAGCTGTGTGCCCTGCACGCAATGGCTACCGGGGGCCTGCCCGTGGAGGCATGGCCGAGCGCAGCGAATTTTGTGCTCGTGCGCACGCCGCATGCCACGCGCCTGCGCGAGCGCCTGCGCGACGAGTATTCAATTTTGGTGCGCGACTTTAGCTACGTGCCGGGGCTCGCGGACTGCCTACGCATTACCGTGGGTACCCCGCAGGAAAACGACGAGGTGCTGGCTGCGTTTGCCGCGCTGGTGAAGGAGGAGATGTAGATGGACCGCTATGCTGAGGTAACCCGCAAGACGGGCGAGACCGACATTGTCGTAAAGCTCGACCTGGACGGAAGCGGCGTGTGCGATATCTCGACCGGCGTGCCGTTTTTCGACCACATGCTCAACGCTTTTGGCCGCCATGGTCTGTTCGATCTGACGGTGCACGCGGTGGGCGACGTCGAGGTCGATGCGCATCACACCGTCGAGGACACGGGCATCGTGCTGGGCGAGGCGTTTTGCCAAGCGTTGGGCGACAAGGCGGGCATTACACGCTTTGCCGACGCGGCGATTGCCATGGACGAGACGCTCGTGATGGCTGCTGTTGATATTTCGGGCCGCGGGCAGGCCTACTGCGAGCTGCCCGTGCCGACTGAGCGCGTGGGCAGCTTCGATACCGAGCTGGCCGTTGAGTTCTTCTACGCCTTTGCGCGCGATGCCAAACTTACGCTGCACGTGCGCGAGCTGGCGGGCGGTAACTCGCATCACATTATCGAGGCCGCCTTTAAGGCCGTAGGTCGCACGATGCGCCACGCCTGCGAGCTCGATCCCCGCGTGCAGGGCATCCCCAGCACCAAGGGCTCGCTGTAACCTGCCAAAAAGGGACAGGTTTTGAATGGGAAAAGGGAGGGTCGCGTGGGCGAACCGAAGATCGTGGTGGTTGACTACCACAAGGGCAACTTGTCGAGCGTTGCGCGCGGGCTTGCGCGCGCCGGTGCCGTCGCCTGCACGTCGGACGATCCGGAGCAGATCCGCAATGCCGACGGCCTGGTCATCCCGGGCGTGGGCGCGTTCTATGACGCGATCGCCTTTATGCGCCAGAGCGGCGAGGCGGACGCGGTGCTCGATGCCGTCGCCGCCGGAACTCCGCTGCTCGGTATCTGTCTGGGCCTTCAGCTATTTTTTGAGCGCGGCAACGAGGGCGTGCCTGCGGACGAGGGCGCGGTTGCCGATGGCAACACCACCGAGCAGGCTGGCGGTCCCTGGGTCGATGGCCTGGGTATTATGCGTGGCTCGTGCACGCGCTTGGAATCGAGTCGCCTGAAGGTGCCGCACGTGGGCTGGGACCAGGTACACATGACGCCCGTCGGTGCGGCCGATCCGCTGCTTGCCGGTTTTGCCGAGGGTGCCAACATGTACTTCACCCACAGCTACGCGGTGGCCGACGATGCCGATGCCGCCGATGTGCTGGCGTGCACGCACTATACGCGGAGCTTCCCGTGCATCGTGCGCCACGGCAACGTGTGGGGCTGCCAGTTCCATCCCGAGAAATCCTCCGCGCTGGGTCAGCGCATCCTTAAGAACTTCGTGAGCATCGTCGAGGGGGCCGGCCGATGATTCTGTTTCCCGCAATCGATCTGATCGGCGGCAAGGTCGTGCGCCTGGAGCGCGGCGACCGGAGCCGCTGCAAGGTATATTCCGACGACCCCGTGGCAGTCGCCCGCTCGTTCGCCGAGCAGGGTGCGAGCTGGGTGCACGTCGTCGACCTGTCTGCTGCCTTTGGCGAGGACGAGGACACGTGTGCTGCCAACTCGGCGGCGATTAAGGGCATCTGCGGCATCGACGGTCTGTCTGTGGACGTGGGCGGCGGCGTTCGCTCGCTTGCACGCATCGACGAGCTGGCCGGCTACGGCGCGCGTCGCATCGCACTGGGCACGGTGCTCGTGACCGAGCCGGGTTTTGCCGAGGTGGCGGCCCAAGGCTTTGGCGAGCTGCTCGTGGCCGACATCGCCGCGCGCGACGGCCAGGTCAAGGTGAACGGCTGGCGCGACGGCGCGGGCGTGGCACTCGACGATGCCGTGGCACAGCTCACCGAGCTGGGCTTTAAGCATCTGGTGTATACCGACATCGCGCGCGATGGCATGCAGACGGGCATCGATGTGGCGGCGTATCGCCATGTTGCCAAGGTCGCGGGCTTTCCTGTCGTGGCTTCGGGCGGCATCTCTACGCTCGATGACATTCGCGCGCTGGCTGCGGTGGGTGAGGATGCCATCGAGGGTGCCATTACCGGCCGTGCGCTCTACGAGGGCAACTTTACGCTGGCCCAGGCACTGGCCGCCGCCCGAGGGGAGGAGTAGCCCATGCTTACCAAACGCGTGATTCCCTGTCTGGACGTCAAGGACGGCCGTGTGGTCAAGGGCGTCAACTTTGTGAGCTTGCGCGATGCGGGCGATCCGGTGGAGTTGGCGCGCGCCTACGACTGCGAGGGCGCGGACGAGGTCGTCTTCCTGGACATTACCGCCACGAGCGATAACCGCGCGACGACCATCGAGATGGCGGCGCATGCGGCCGAGGAGCTGGCCATTCCCTATACCGTGGGCGGCGGATTTCGTGACCTGGCGGGCATGCGCACCATGGTTGCCGCCGGTGCCGACAAGGTGTCGCTCAACTCGGCGGCAGTGCGCGACCCGTCGTTGATTAGCCAGGCTGCCGCGGCGTTTGGCAGCCAGGCCGTGGTCGTGGCGATTGATGCCAAGCGTGTGGGCCTGCCCGGCGAGCCGGGTGCCGACAAGTGGGAGGTCTTCACGGCGGGCGGCCGCAACGCCACGGGTATCGACGCGGTGGCGTGGGCCGAGGAAGCGGCTCGTCGCGGCGCCGGCGAGATCTTGCTGACCAGCATGGATCGCGACGGTACCAAGGCTGGTTTTGATTTGGCGCTCACTCGCGCCGTGGCGCGCGCGGTGCCGATTCCCGTCATCGCGAGCGGCGGCGTGGGTACGCTCGAGCATTTTGCCGAGGGCGTGATCGAGGGCGAGGCCGATGCCGTGCTGGCGGCGAGCGTCTTTCACTTTGGGACGTTCAGCATTCGCCAGGTGAAGGAGTATATGGCCAGTCAAGGTATTCCTGTGAGGTTGGACTTCTAATGCTGCGGGCTTCGCTGCGGCTTGTCCAGGCACCGCATCTTGCCGTTCAAACCGTCGCTCGCGTACCAAAGTACGCGTCGCTCCTCTTTCGCGGCAACCTGCGGCACCTGGGCAAGCCTCGCCGACCTGCGATGTTCACGGTAATTACTTGGGAGGAATGATGACTGAGGTGGTAAATGCTACCGAGCTGAAATACGACGCCCGTGGGTTGATTCCTTGTGTGGTTCAGCAGTATGACACCGGCGAGGTGCTTATGGTTGCTTGGATGAACGAGGAGTCGGTGGGGCTGACGCTCAAGACCGGTACCACGTGGTTTTGGAGCCGCAGCCGTCAGGAGCTCTGGAACAAGGGCGCGACGAGCGGCAATATGCAAGAGGTCAAGGAGCTCTGGGCCGACTGCGATAGCGATACGCTGCTGGTCAAGGTCGACTCGCCGGGTCCGGCCTGCCATACCGGCAACCGTACCTGCTTCTTTAAAAAACTCGCGTAGGGCGGGCGCTCGACCAGGCGCTTGGCCAACCAGAAAGGATTGAACCATGGGTGTGCGCACCGCAAATGTTCAGGATGGAAATATCGGTGAGACGCTGACGGGGCTGGCCGAGGTGATTCATGGCCGTCGCGACGCGTCGCCGCAGGAGAGCTATACCGCGCGTCTGTTGACCGACGTCGAGGATGAGCTGCTCAAGAAGCTTGCCGAGGAGGCGAGCGAGGTGATCATGGCCTGCAAGGATAACGACCATGACCACATTCGCTATGAGGCCGGCGACCTGGTCTACCACTTGCTCGTGACGCTCGAGCGCTACGGCATCACCCTCGACGAGCTGGCCGGCGAACTCAACGCCCGCCGCCACTAGTCGTTTAAGAGCGTCCCCAATGACTAGTTAGGCGAGGGACGTGGACTCCCATTCTCCGGTGGCGTGAGGGATGTCGAAGGTTCGGTAGCCACAGTCGTAGGCGTGCGCCTGGGCCTCGCGGATGTTCCAGCAGATATCGCAGGCGCGGTGCGCGTCCGAGCCAAAGGTGATGGGTACCTCGGCATGGGCAAAGCAACGCAACAGTCCCGTCGAGGGGTAATAGTCGTCGAGGCCCTTGCGCGGCGCGGCGGTCGAGACTTCGACACGGTGACCCGTATCGTGGGCACATTCGGCCATCTGCTCCCAAAACGGCGCCGGGTCAAAATCGGGCGCAAAGCCTTCCTTCGAAAAGCGCATGACCAGGTCGGGGTGGGCCATCACATCAAAGTTAAGCGGGCTCTCGCAGGCGCGGCACCAGTCATCGACATAGCGCTCCCACACACCGCGCACGCCCAGGCTTTCCCAAACATGCAGGTTGGTGTCGTCGTCGATCCAGCCGCAGCGCGAATCGGGCGTATCGGGACGAGCAACGTTTTCCGTTCCCGCCGTGCCCGCGGCGCCGGCCATGATATCGCCTGGGTTGCCAATCCAATGCACGCTGCCCAAGCGCACTATGGCACCCGCGGACCAGCGCTCAACCAAAGGCTCGCAACCTTTGTACCAGTCGCATTCAAAGCCATAGATAAGCTCGAGCTCCGGCGCAATCTGCGCGGCGAGTTTGCGGGCGTCCTCAAAGGCCAGACGATGCGCCGTCAGGTCGCCCTCGACAACCTGCACTTCGCAGTTGGCGTCGATGCTGGCGGGCAGGGTGAGGTGATCGGTCGAGACCATGACGCGGCAGCCGGCGGCGGCAGCAGCGTGGACGTTGTCCTCAAACGTGGCATGGCCGTCCGAAAACGAAGTATGGGTGTGGCAATCGACCAGCGGGCAGGCGGGCATGGCGACTCCTTTGCATTTGGCGAATCCGCTTCATTGTAATGGCGCAGCTCTCAACACGCCGCGCACGCCGGAGCTCGAAATCGATTGGAAAGGCGGTGCGGCGCGCGGTGCGGCCTCGCTTGCTCTCAAAACATGTACGTCAGCCTCCAAAACCGACAAAAAATGACATGTTTGGAGGCTGACGTACACGTTTGGATGGGGGCGAGGACGATCCCGGCGCACGCCGATGTCCGCGACGGGCAAAAGTTCCGCCCATCCCATGACGCCGCTCCCACGCCGCCCGCGATGTGCTAGCGTTTGAGTGAACAAAACGAGCCCGTGCGGAAAGGAGCCGGACCGTATGCCATGCGATACCACATCCCCGCTGTCTCGCGAGACCGATGCGCCCGAAACTATCGTCAAGCTGGAGTGCGACATCGATGACGCGTCGCCCGAGGTGCTCGCCTACGCCGCTGACCGCCTGCGCGAGGCCGGCGCCCGCGAGGTGCACTGGCTGTCCCTCTACTGCAAAAAGGGCCGCCCCGGATGGCAGCTGCAGGTGATCTGCTCGCACGAGGATATCGAGCGTCTACAGACGATTATCTTTTTGGAGACCACGACCAACGCCGTTCGTCGCCAGGTGATGGAACGCGTTTGCCTGCCGCGCCGATTCGAGCAGGTGACAACGCCTTGGGGCGAGGTATCCGTTAAGGTGGCTACCCTGCCCGACGGCAGCGAGCGCGCGGCTCCCGAGTACGAGAATTGCGCCCGTCTTGCCCGCGAACATGACGTGCCGCTCCAACGCGTGATGCAGGCGGCTCAGAGCGCGGCGCTGCGATTCGAGTAACACGGTAGATAGGCTCCATATCCGCCAGATCCCGTATTCAGCCCCTAGCAACCCCACTCCGAAAGGACTCCCCATGAAATACCTCATCGCCTCCGATATCCACGGCTCGGCATATTGGACCGAGCGCCTCTGCGCCGCCATCGAGTCCGAGCAGCCCGACCGCATCGTCCTGCTGGGCGACCTGCTCTATCACGGTCCGCGCAACGACCTGCCGCGCGACTACGCCCCCAAGCGCGTGATTCCGCTGCTCAACGCCCTGGCCGACCGCATCATCGCGGTGCGCGGCAACTGCGACGCTGAGGTCGACCAGATGGTCCTCGACTTTCCCGTCATGGCCGACTACGCTACGCTGTTCGACGAGACCGGCCGCGAGCTGTTCCTGACGCATGGCCACGTCTTTGGCGCCGGCATGCACAACAGCGTCGACCACGCGCCCGCGCTGCCCGAGGGCTCCGCGCTCGTCTACGGCCATACGCACATCAAGATCAACGAGGAGAGCGCCGCGCACCCGGGCCTGTGGCTTTTCAACCCCGGCAGCGTGAGCATTCCCAAGGACGGTACGCACAGCTACGGCATCTACGAGGGCGGCGCGTTCCGCCACGTGGTCATGGAGGAGGAGTAGCCATGGCGCAGCATATGGCTCAGCAAAATGCCGAGGGCTCGCGCGATCTGTCCACGCTGGTCGACGCGTCGGCCGAGCTGCAGCATCTGGTGCAGACCATCTGGCGTCTGCGTCAGCCCGATGGCTGCCCGTGGGATCGCGAACAGACGCATCAGAGCATCGGCAAGAACATGATCGAGGAAGCCTACGAGGCGCTCGATTGCATTGAGGCGGACGACGTGGCGCATCTGCGCGAGGAGCTCGGCGACGTGCTCATGCAGGTCGTACTGCATGCGCAGATTGCGGCGGACGCCGGTGAGTTTACGCTGGCCGATGTGGCACGCGATATCGACGCCAAGCTCATCCGCCGCCACCCACATGTGTTTGGCGATGCGGATGCCGATAACTCCGACGAGGTGCTCAAGATCTGGGACGAGGTCAAGCTTGCCGAGAAGGCTGCCAAGGACAAGGCCGTGGCAGCGGGCGAGGCTGCGCCCGAGGGCCTGCTCGACGGCGTGCCTACGCACCTGCCGGCGCTGATGCAGGCTCAGAAGGTGTCGCGCAAGGCGGCTGCCGTGGGCTTTGAGTGGGAGACGGTCCAGGATGTGTGGGACGAGGTTGCCGAGGAGCGTGCCGAGTTTGAGGCCGAGGCTCCCGGCTCGCCCGAGCGCGAGATGGAGTTTGGCGACCTGCTCTTTGCCCTGGTCAACGTCGCGCGCAAGGAGGGAATCGACGCCGAGAGCGCTCTGCGCGCCAGCACGGCAAAGTTCCGCCGCCGCTGGGCCGCGATGGAGCAGATGGCCGCCGATGCCCACGTGGATCTGGCCGAGCTTTCGACCCACGGCCTCAATGACCTCTGGGATGCCGCAAAGGCAGAGGAGTAAGGCCAGCCGGGTGGTGGGACAAAATAATCAGTAGTGTTTGTCCCAGGGTTGCCTGCGGCAACGAGCTTGAACGCGCTGTCAAACTTGGGACAAACACTACTGATTATTTTGTCCCACCGACTCTCCAGTATTTTTCGAAAAACAAGTGTATCCCTCGGTTAACTTAGGGCATAATGCAAAAGTGCGACATGGCTAACTTACGGAGGCGCACCGATGGTGCACGGTCGGCCAGTCGCTTGCATCAACTACGTTTCCAAGTGAGAGGGAGACAGCATGAGTGACATTTTGGACGTCTACGGTCGCGAGGTGCTCGACAGCCGCGGCAATCCCACCGTCGAGGTCGAGGTCGTGCTCGAGGACGGCAGCTTTGGCCGCGCAATGGTGCCTTCGGGTGCTTCGACCGGCGCCTTTGAGGCATGTGAGCTGCGCGACGGCGACAAGGGCCGCTATCTGGGCAAGGGTGTCTCGCAGGCCGTCGAGCACGTCAACAACGAGTGCGCTAACGCCGTCGTGGGTCTCGATGCCTTCGACCAGCGCGCCGTCGATGCCGCGCTGATTGCCGCGGACGGTACCCCCAACAAGACCAAGCTCGGTGCCAACGCCATCCTGGGCGTGTCGCTGGCCGTTGCCCGCGCCGCTGCCGAGTCGGCGGGCCTGTCGCTGTACCAGTACCTGGGTGGCGTCAACGCCCACCTGCTGCCCACACCTATGATGAATATCCTCAACGGCGGCGTGCATGCCGACAACAACGTCGACTTCCAGGAGTTCATGATCATGCCGGTGGGCGCCCCGAGCTTTGCCGAGGGCCTGCGCTGGTGCGCCGAGGTCTACCACACCCTTAAGGGCGTGCTGCACGAGGCGGGACTTGGCGGCGGCGTAGGCGACGAGGGCGGCTTCGCGCCCAACCTCAAGACCAACGCCGAGCCGTTCGAGTACATCACCAAAGCCGTCGAGAAGGCGGGCTTTAAGCCCGGCGTCGACTTTATGTACGCCATGGATCCGGCCTCGACCGAGTTCTACAACGCCGAGACGGGCATGTACGAGCTCAAGGGCGAGGGCGTGGAGTACACGAGCGCCCAGATGGTCGATTACTGGGAAAAGCTCGTCGACACCTACCCCATCATCTCCATCGAGGACGGCATGGCCGAGGAGGACTGGGACGGCTGGGTCGAGCTTACCCGCCGCATTGGCAACAAGGTGCAGCTGGTGGGCGACGACCTGTTCGTCACCAACACCGAGCGCCTTAAGAAGGGCATCGAGCTGGGTGCCGCCAACGCGATCCTGGTCAAGGTCAACCAGATCGGCACGCTTACCGAGTCACTCGAGGCCATCGAGACCGCCAAGGAGGCCGGTTACGCTTGCATCGTGAGCCACCGCTCCGGCGAGACCGAGGATTCCACGATCGCCGACCTGGTCGTGGGCGTCAACGCCGGCCAGATCAAGTCGGGCGCCCCGTGCCGCAGCGACCGCATCGCCAAGTACAACCAGCTCATCCGCATCGAGGACGAGCTCGAGGGCAGCGCGCGCTACGCCGGCAAGGCCGCGTTCTACAACATTCGCTAAACGGGCGAATTTGGCGAGGGGGAGGCTGACTCGGTTCCGCCCCGTCTTGGCTGGACGCCGCAAAGCGCTGTGGGCGCTGGGCCATATGGCTCAGCGCCTTTTTTATGTCGAGCAAAGGCTGGCGAAGGCGGTGCGGGCACTCGTGCTATAACTAAAGGACTTAGCGCAAACAAACCTCAACCGCACAAGGCGCACATGGATCAGATTTACGACAACAGGTACTATTCCGCCGGTTCGCGCGAGCCGTCGCCTCGCCGTGCGCGCACGGTGCAGCTCGGTGGGTCCGCCTACGCCGGCGTCGACCGCTCCACACAGCGCCCGACAAGTACCTCGCGCCCCAATGCTCAAGTGAATACTTCGACAGATGGACCGGTGCGCCCGGCACGTTCATCGCATGCGTCGCGTCCCTCGACTCAGGCACACGACAAATCGAGCAGACCTTCGAGCCGTCTTTCGGGCTCGGACTTTATGCATTACGCCAACGACAACGCGGTGGTCAAGGCGATCTATGACTTTACGCATGGCTCTCTGCGTCCGCTGTTTATCGGTATCGTGGTGGCGCTGGCGCTCGTGAGCCTGTATTTTCCCGTACGCGACCTGTACGTGGCAAAACGCTCGAGCGACATCTTGGCCAAGCAGGTCGAGATTCGCGAGCAATACAATGATGAGATGAAAAAAGACACTGATAAGTGGTTCTCGGAAGAGGGAATTAAGGATTCGGCACGGGACCTGGGCATGGCGATGCCCGGCGAGAAGAGGATTGAAGTGCAGGGTCTGGACGAGGATTCGGATTCGTCGTCGAGCAAAAAGTCCTCAAACGCCAAGAATGCCAGCGAAGTGGCCAAGGAAATCGAAGAAGTCGGCAAGGACGCGCCGTGGTACATCCAGGCGCTCGACATGCTGTTTGGGTTTAACGGCGTCGAGGGCCAGACGGTCGTGTCCAACGGCAAATAGCGCCCGGAGGGGAGCCCGCAATGACAAATTGCAAACGCTATAAGGTGGCCGCGATCGACCTGGGAACGGTGTCGTCGCGACTGGTGTTGGCCCAGGTCGAGGGCGGAGCGATTGTGGAATCGTCCAAGCATACCGAGATTACCGACCTGGGCGAGGGCGTGGACGCGACGGGGCGCTTCTGCGAGGCGGCTGTCGAGCGTGTGCTCGCTGCGTGCCGCATGTTTGTGGACGAGGCCCGTGCCTTTGGGGCCGTGTGCGTCTGCACTACGTGCACGAGTGCCGCGCGCGATGCGTCCAACGCCGCCCTGCTGCTGGACGGCCTGCACGAGCTGGGGCTTGAACCGCAGGTGATTCCGGGCGAGGTTGAGGCGCGCCTGACGTTTTTTGGCGTAGCGCACGACTTTGCAGGCGAGCGCATCATCGTCGCCGATTCGGGCGGCGGCTCTACGGAGCTCGCGACGGGCGTGTACGCACCGGAGCGCGGGATCTTTGCGCTGGAGGGCACGCGCTCGCTGGACATTGGCTGCCGTCGCGTGACCGAGCGGTTTTTCTCCGCGTTGCCGCCCGCGGATGGCGAGCTTGCTGCCGCTGTCGCGTGGGCAGGCGAGCAGTTCGCCGCCTATTTTGAGGGCCTGCCTGTCGACTTTGAGCGCGCCGAACGCTTAGTCGCGGTGGGCGGCACGGTGACTACGCTGGTGGCTCTGGTCCACGAGCTGGAACCGTACGATTCGAGCTTTGTGCACCTACGCGAGCTGTCGCTGGAGCAGGTCTCGGCCGCTATCGAGCGCATGTCTGTGTTGGACGTGGATGGCATCGCCGCGCTGCCGGGCGTGCAGCCCAAGCGCGCGGGCGTAATCTTGGCCGGCGCCGTGGTGATCCGCGAACTCATGCGAGCCGGTGGCTACCAGACGCTCACCGTAAGCGAGAACAGCCTGCTCGCTGGCATGGCCGCCACCATCAACGAAGTCCTCGACGGCAAAGCCCCCACCATCGCCTGGACCCCCAGCCTCAGCACCCTCCAATAAGTTGCGGTGAAATACGGACTAAAATCGCCCTTTCGGGCACCAAACAGTCCCTATTCCACCGCAACTCACCATCTGTATCGGCATCCAAAAGAAACGAGCCCGCATCTCAAAGGGATGCGAGCTCGCAAGCAATCACATGGTAGGGGCGGTGGGACGTCTGCGTATTTGCTGCGCAAATCCGCACCGGCTTCGGTCGCCTGCTGGCGCCCTCGCCGGCTCGCTATGGACGCTGTGCGTCCGCTTGACGCTCGCCCCCTCGCGGGTTCGAGCCCCACCGGCGTCCAAAAGAAACAAGCCCGCATCCCCAGGGGCACGGGCCCGTAAAAGCCAAATGGTAGGGGCGGTGGGACTCGAACCCACAATCCTTGCGGCGAGAGATTTTAAGTCTCCTGCGTATGCCAATTCCGCCACGCCCCCGTGAGACTAGAAGTCTAGCACAAGCCGTCCGTTACGCGTTGACGGCCATCGAGTGTTGGCCCGACTTCTCCAGGAACTCCTGGAACTTGGCTTCGTCGCCTTTGTTCTTGTACTGTAGGGCCAACAGGTACTCCAAGCGGCAACCCTTAACCTTATCGTCGCCGGCCTCCTCGAGCATGCGCTCCAGCTCGGGAATGTCGTTGTGGCGCTTGAGGATCATCGTGTCGTACATCAGTTGGCATTCGCGCGCGACTGCCTCGGCCTGACCGCCCTCAAAGCCCTTGATCTCGTGCAGCAGCTCCTTGGACTTTTTGCGGTCCTCCTGGCCAACATAGTAGTTAAAGGCTTTGATCACCAGGTCGACGCGCTGCATCTTGGGGAGGTTGAGACCCAGCAGCAAATCGAACATCTCATCGGCGCGCTCGTGGTCCTCGCGCAGCAGATAGGAGTTCAGACGCAGGTAGTCGCGGTTGTAGCGCGGGTACAGCATGCTGGTGAGTTTGCCGTCGAGCAAACGATCGAACTCGTCCCACTGCTTGGCAGCCATAAGCTGCTGCAGGCGCTTAAACGTGGTGCGTTTTTTGACGCTAAAGAACATCGACACGGCGATGCAGATGATAACGACGGCGGTCCAGAGTGTGCGGGAATCGGGCATATTAGGGTCCTTAGTCGCTCGTAAAACAAGCGGTATGACAACACGTACTAGATGTATTATACGCAGCGCGCAAGCAAACTAGCATAAAAGCTCATCGAGGCTGAGTGCCATCGCTCGCTGCGGTACACTTACCTAAAGTAAACCATGAAGGGAGATATTACCTATGAAGAAGATCGTTTTGGCTTGCGGTGCTGGCGCTGCTACTTCCACGCTCGTTGCCCAGAAGGTCGCCACCATGCTCGACGCCAACGGTTATGCCGGCAAGTATGAGATCGTGCAGTGCGCCATCTCCGAGGCCAAGGACGCTTGCGACGAGGGCGCCGACCTGCTGATCGCCACCACCGTTGCCCCCGAGGGCCTCACCTGCCCGTACGTGAGCGGCGTGCCCTTCATGACCGGCATGAACCGCGTCGCTGCCGAGAAGGCCGTTCTCGACGTTATGGCTCAGTAGGCGCTGCCTGTATGAATGAGCAGAACGCCAATCCGGTCGAGCTCTTTGGCATGCGCGTTGCCCATGTGGGCATTAACGCCACCGACCCGGCAGATGCCTTGGAGATCGCGGAGCTGTTCTCGACGATGATGGGCCTGCCCGTTATCGAGACCCCCGTTTCGTACTTTAACGATTCGCTGGTCGAGATCATGAAGCAGAACGGTCGTGGCGCCAAGGGCCACATTGGCTTTGCCGTCAACGACATCGATGCGGCCGAGAAGTGGTTTGCCGAGCGCGGGCTCGAGGTCAACGAGGAGTCGCGCGTGCTGCTGCCCGACGGCGGCACCAAGCTCGTGTACTTTAAGCGCGAGTTCGCCGGCTTCGCCGTGCATCTGTGCCGCGAGTAGTGCACAAGCTGCCATAGCTAGCAAAAAGGGATAGGGCCGTGTGGCCCTATCCCTTTATTTATGCCGAGGGGCTTCCTAGCGCGGTAGGCGAATCGTAAAGCGGCTGCCGACGCCCTCGACTGAAGTCACGCCAATGACACCACCATGGCTATCGACGATCCACTTGGCAATGGCAAGCCCCAGACCCGAGCCCTGCGCGCCGGCATCGCGTGCGTTGTCGGCACGGTAGAACCGTTCAAACGCGTGAGCTGCGGATTCCTGGTTCATGCCGATGCCCTCGTCCTCAACGGCTAAATCGATCGTGCCCGTGCCTACATCGGGCGCTACGCCAAATGTGACGGTCGTTCCCGCATCCGAGTACTTGGCGGCGTTTTGCACGATCACGCGCAGAGCCTGCTTCACGAGCGCCACGTCGACGGGCGCGTCGCAACGCGGGTCGCTGACAAGCGCAGCGTCAAAGGCCAGCCGATACGTGTGCGCGGCATCGATCATCTGCGATTCCTCGCATACCTCGCCGACCAGTGCGGCCAGGTTGGTATCCGCACGCCGCAGGACCGTGCGTCCGGCATCGCCGCGCGCCAAAAACAGCAGCTGCTCTACGAGCTCCTGCATGTGCTCGCTTTCGGTCTTGAGGGATGCGATAGATTCCGCCAGCACGTCCGGGTCGTCTTTGCCCCAGCGGTCGAGCATGTTAACGTAGCCCTGAATCACCGCGATGGGCGTGCGCAGCTCGTGGCTTGCATCGTTGACAAAGCGCATCTGCTGCAGCTTGGCCTCTTGCATCTGGCGCAGCAGGCGGTTGAGTGCGACCTCGATGCTTGCCAGGTCGGCGTCGCCGGTGGTGACGCTCGGCGAGTCGACGCTTGCGCGCTCGATGGCCTGCTCCAGCGTTTCCATCTTGCCGCCGGAGAGCTGCATGCGGCCGAGTTCGTCCACGCGCAGGGCCAGATCGTTGAGCGGCGCCATGGTGCGGCGCACGCGGCGGGCGCCGCCGAGCATGTTGAGCACGCTGATGACCTGCCAACCCACAACGATAAGGTAGAGAGGCCATAGCGCGATGAGGTCCTGCGCGAGGGGGAAGGTCTTGGTGGTGCGCGCAAGCTCGACGGTATAGGTGAGTGTGGTCGGGTTCCAGCCGCGTGCGGGCGTCAGCGACATGCCGTGAACGGTGGCGCTGGGAATCCAGCCTGCGGTAAACGCGCCGTCGGGCAGCGTCTGGTTGTATCCATAGACGAGGATCGCCGCCGCAATAACCAACAGCAGCAGATCGAGCCAGACATAGCTCATCAAGCGGCGCCACATATAGCTCCAGTTGATGGCGCGGGCGATGGATGTGACGCGCTTGGCCTCGGCGTTACGCGCGGCAGACATAGCCCACCCCGCGCACGGTCTGGATGATGCGGGCGCCGCCGGCGTCCTCGATCTTGGCGCGCAGGTGCGCGATGTGCACGTCGACGTTGTTGGTGTCGCCCACGTACTCGTAGCCCAGCGCCTCGTGCGCGATGCGCTCGCGTGTGAGCACGGTGCTGGCATGTGTCATAAGCAGGGCGAGGACGTCGAACTCGCGGGCCGTGAGCGCGATGGGCGAGCCTGCGACGGTGACTTCGCGGCGGTCGGGATCGAGCGCGACCGAGCCCACGGTGAGCGTGGCGGGGGAGGGCGCGGCGGCTTGGGCTGAGCCGCCAGCTGGGGGCACCGCAGCGGCGCCGACACCCGCGCCGCTCGCCGTGCCCGTCCTGGCCCAGGCGCCGCCAACGCCCGAAGCCGCCCGCACGGCCTCCGAGCGCTTCAACGCCACGCGGATCCGTGCGAACAGCTCCTCAATCGCGAACGGCTTGGTCAGGTAATCGTCGGCGCCGGCATCGAGCCCGGCCACCTTGTCCATCACGGCATCGCGCGCGGTGACCATGATCACCGGCACATCCTTGTGCTTGCGGACGCGCCGCAGGACCTCCATGCCGTTGAGCTGCGGCAACAGCACATCGAGCAGAATCAGATCGTAGTCGCGCTCCAACGCCAGGTCCACGGCGGTGCGGCCGTCCGCGGCGTGCTCCACCTGGTAGCCCTCGTGCTCCAGCTCGAGTGTCACAAAGCGGGCGATTTTTTCCTCGTCCTCTACGATCAGGATTCGTGCCATGCGTGCCCCCGTCTGCGATTACTTGTCGTCGTTCAGATTTTGCTTGATGCCGTCCGCGGCGTCGGCGGCGTGATTCATAAGGTTGTTGATGCTGCCGGGCACGTCGCCGTCGCTATCGATGCGGTAACGCATGCCAAAGAACAGGCCAATAAGCATCAGCCAGATCGTGGCGCCCCAGGCAAACAGAGCGATGATGGGAATCAGGATGGGGATGTTGAGGATGATGGCGTCGCGGCGCGTGGCGATAAACTTGGTGTCCAAGCTCAGGCGGAAGAGCTTTTTGAGGTACTCCCACACGCTGTCCATCTTCTTGGAGAAGTCGGTCTTTTCGCTCGACTTTTCGTAGGCGGCCTGCGCGGCAACCATCTCGGCCGAGGGCTCGTCGACCGGCGCGGACTCGGTGGCGGCATGCGCCGACGTGGTCTGGGTCTTGCCCTGCGACTCGAGCCAAATGATGGCATCCAAAACGTTGCCGTCGGCAGCGTCGAGCGCCGCCTTGGCATCGGTGTAACTCACGTTGCACTTGGTGCGGATGGTTTCAACTTTTTCGAGGTCGTCCATGACCTGTCCTTTCGTTCGATGGGCGCGACGCCGGGCAATTTGCTCGGGCGCGAGCGTTGCGTTCGGCGGTTTGCGTTGCGCCGCCCCGCCCTTGGTCGAACTCTATAGTGCAGGTTATAGATTAAGCGATTCTTGAGCCAAGATTAATGTTGGATGAGTTTTTGGGTGGCGGTGGGGAAAGGCTGTCCCTCTGGGCGAACGTGCACGGGGCGCTCGGAGCTCAGGCGTAAATTTGTGTCCGCACGGCGAGATATACTTTTAATCATGTTGAGGGGCGTGACAGGACAAGGTTGCCCGGCGCCCGCGAAATCAGGGGGGCCGCCGCGCCGCATGGCACAAACGAGTGGGGTCCCGGCGCAAACAGGGGGGTCATACGTGCATATCTACGCTATGAGCGACATTCACGGGTGCTTGGACGCCTTCAAGGCATCGCTTTCCACCGTCGACCTCGATGTCGAGGACTCCAAGCTGGTTTTGCTTGGCGACTACTGCGACCGAGGCCCCGATTCACTCGGGGTCTTCGAGCTCGTCATGGACCTGCAAAAGCGCTACGGCGATTGCGTTGTGGCGCTGCGCGGCAACCACGAGGAGATGTTTCTCGAGTACATTGACGAGGTGAAGGACCCCAATTTCACGCAGGCATGGATACTTGCCGACAGCAATTTGGCAACGGCCAAGAGCTTCTTAGACGCTGAGGCATTCAAGCACGTTAAGCACCTTTTGAGGCTCAGGGAGTTCGAGGAGGCCTACGCCTTTACGGTTGAGCGCATAAAGGCCGAGCGCGCGGACATAATCGCGTGGGTTCGCAAACTCCCTTACTTTTACGAGAGCCCCTTCGGCCAGGTCTTTGTGCACGCCGGCGTTGACGAGGAAGCCGGGGAGGATTGGAAGCTTGGTACGGCTGTCGAGTCGTTAACCATGATGCCGCCCGATTGCGTGGGACGTAAGTTCTATCTGGATGTTATCGCCGGGCACGTCAACACCGAGGCGGTCTCGGGCATCACGGGCTACCGCGGTATATGGCATGACGGAGCCAGCCATTACTACATCGATGGGAACGTAGTTCAGCACGGTGAGGTCGTCGTGCTGAACTACGATTCGGAGACAGGGAAGTACAGCGGGCAAGGGCTGGAGTAGGTTGGCGGGCGATTAGTTCTCCTACGGCCTGCACAACGCTACCCTAAGCCATTCGTTCATCGCCGAAGAGGGCTGCCGTTGCCAATTTTTACCCTTTGGTCTAAGTTGAAGTTCAATGGTGCCGGAGGCATAACGGCTGAATCGCAGTTCCAGGGCGTTCAAGTCACCTTTGTCCCAGTCTTTAATGTGCTGGTATAGGCAATGGCATTCGTGCTGCTCGTTGCTTAGGGCATGGGCGACGTCACGGAACGCAAGCAGGGAGATGAGCACATGCCACTGCTGATCTAAAACAGTCGTATTGTCCTTGAAAGGATTAAAGGCATCGATTTCTGCAACCGAATCTTTGTCGAAGTAAAAGCGGTAATGCCCTTGGCTGTCGGTGCGGTGTTTAAGCGCAAGGTAGAAAACAGCATCTTCCGGTGATGCTTTTATACCATTGTTTTTAAGCCATTCATTCCACCTGCCTTCTTTCAGGGCAGATTTCATCTCCATAAGCCTGTCTTCATTAAGGCAATTTAGGCTGCGTACGGTTTGACCAAGCACATTGGCCTGGTCATCTACTGTCCTATCGGAATTATTTTTGTAGGGATTGTTGCACCAACCAATAAAGTCTTTGACGCCTATCGGCTCGACAGAGGGCCTGTCGACACGGTTGAAAAAGTCCTGGATTTCGTTCAAATCGGCAAGCTGGGCTTCGTCCATATCTGGATTCCTTTCTCATCAGGAAACATGTCTCATTATAGGCACGCTTGCGGTCGTAGCGGCTAGGGGCGCCAGTGCTAGTGAGGGTTCCAGAGAAGGAAGCGGTGCACCCTCGGAACAGCCAAGAATCAAGGTCTAATACTTTTCCGAGAAGTGAACGAGTGAAATCGCACCCCTGAAGCACCGACACTTTAAAGGCGTCGTTTCCTGCGGTTTTGGCGTTAGAATCCTGCGATTTTGCCACTGGAAAATGCGGATGCTCCAGGGGTTCAAAAACAGCCGTTCACTTCGCGGAAAAGTATTAGACCTCGATAGCGGGGGATGGGGTACCGGTGCAAAACGGCGTCAAGGGTTGGTCGAGCAGGCGGTTTCTCCATTGATGTCCGCACGACATGTGACACTTACCCTGCCGCTCTGCTCTGTCGCGGCGGCATGTATCTGAACAACGACCCTCTAAGGAGTTCGATATTGATGAGTGACAACACCAAGCATCTCGCAAAGAAGCGCGTCAAGGACGCGGGACCGTGCCTCGCGCTGTGCCTCGCCGGCGCAGCGGTCGCGCTGCTGGCTGTTCTGGGGCCGTTCGACGTGCTCCGAAGTGCCGTCTCTCTGCACGTTTGCATGGCCCTTGCCGGCGCCATGATGACCGGCGGCGTGCTCGATCTGGTTTTTTGGGTGCTTGACCCGTTTGGATGGAAGAACGAGGGGTAAGCCCTAAGGGATGGAAGGGCTGGAACGGTTGGCTTAGTGATCGTGCAGAATGCGGGCTAGCGACTTACAGGGAAGTGGTGATCCGATGACGGTCTATGTGACGGGCGATATTCACGGCGGCGTCGACATGCAAAAGCTGCGCGACTGGGAGTTTGGGGATGGTTTGACGAGCGACGACTATCTCATCATCGCGGGCGACTTTGGCTTTCCGTGGGATTTCTCTGCCGAGGAATGTGCCGACATCGCCTGGCTGGAGTCGCGGCCCTATACCGTGCTGTTTGTCGACGGCAACCACGAGCGTTTCGATCACTGGTCGGAGCGCCCCATGGAGTTGTGGCACGGCGGGCTGACGCAACGCCTGTCGGATACCTCTCCCATACGGCGCCTGACGCGTGGCGAGGTTTTTGAGCTCGACGGCTCAACGGTCTTTACCATGGGCGGTGCCACGAGCGTGGATAAGGAATATCGCATTCCGTATTCCAGCTGGTGGCCGCAGGAGCTGCCGGACGAGCGCAACTTTGAGGAGGCACGGACAAAGCTCGACAGCGTGGGCTGGAAGGTCGACTACGTAATCACCCACACCTGCTCTACGCACATGCTTTCGCCCACGCTCTATCCGGCGCCCGGCTGGGATTGCCCCGGCGTTGATCGACTTACGGCGTTTTTCGATGAGCTGGAAGATCGCTTGGACTACAAGCGCTGGTACTACGGCCATTTTCATCGGGATGCCAACCCGGCCGAGCGCCACACCGTGCTCTACGACTGTATCGTTCGCTTGGGTGATGAACTCCAGCCCTGGGATGTTGCGTAGCGGCAAGACGTTTGGCTACTCGGCCGTTATGGTGATGTTTTTCCGGTGCGCGTGGATAACATCCCAGCTAAAGTGCTCGACCAATTGCTCGGCGGTGCGCGGCGTGGTGTCCGGCGCGATGCCTGTTTGCCCGGCGAGCCAGCCCAGCAGTGTCTCGGATGTGCCAAAGCGAGCGCGGAGCTCGCCCAGGTCCAGATCGCGGTCGCGCTTGGAAAGGCGGCGGCCGTCCGGTGACATGAGCAGCGGAATATGTGCGTAGTGCGGAGTGGGAAGTCCCAGCAGATGCTGCAGATAGATCTGGCGCGGCGTGGAGCCCAGCAGGTCGCATCCGCGCACGACCTCGGTAACACCCATGGCGGCGTCATCGACCACCACGGCCAGCTGATAGGCAAACACGCCGTCGCTGCGGCGCACCAAAAAATCGCCGCACTCGGTGGCGAGCGCTTCGCATTGGGCACCATACGTGCGGTCCACGAATTCGACCACATCGTCTGCGAGGTCGTCGACGGCGGGCACGCGCAGGCGCGTGGCCGGGGCGCGCAGGGCACTGCGGCGGGCGACCTCTTCGGCAGAAAGGCCTCTGCAGGCGCCACGGTAGATGGGCGTGCCGTCGCTGGCATGCGGCGCGCTTGCGGTGTGGAGCTCGGCGCGCGTGCAAAAACAGGGGTAGGTGAGGCCGGCGTCCTGCAGCTGGTGCAGGGCGTCCTCGTACAGATCCAGGCGATCGTGCTGGTAGTAGGGACCTTCGTCCCACTCCAGCCCCAACCAGGCTAGGTCGTCGATGAGCTGGGCGGCAAGTTCCGGGCGCTTACAGCGATCGTCCAGGTCCTCGATGCGCAACACGATGCTGCCGCCTTGGCTGCGGGCCGAAAGCCACGCGCACAGGCAGCTGAACACGTTGCCCAGGTGCATGCGGCCCGATGGCGACGGGGCAAAGCGCCCCACGACGGGCGCGGGGACGGAGGCGGGCTGCGTCGTTGGCGCGTCCGCGGCGGGCGTTGCTATGTTGCGTGCGTTGATATCCATGCGGACGAGTATAGCGCGGGGCGCGACGGGGAGGCGTCACTGTGGTCCGTAAGTTGTCGAGGTCCCGCATTGCGTATGACGGGCCGCAGACTCGGTGCTTTGATTCCTGTCCATCAACTCGGCACCTTAGACGACAGAAACCCCGGCAGCTCTTCGCAACTGCCGGGGTTTCCGCGGAAAAGGGGGACATGATCCTCGAGCGAACGGCAAAGGGGCAAACCGTTTTCGCTCAATTGCTTTATGCCCCTCGGCTGGCGGCTCAATCAGCGTATTCCGCGGCAACACAAAGCCGCTACACCTGTGATGGAGCTGTGGAGTGGTGTCTATCGTTGGCGCAGGCCATGCCAAGGACTGTCCCAAACTGCCGGCAGATAAGGAATGTCCCTAAGCGCCGGACTCGGGTGGGACTTTTGTCCCATTTGACGTTCCGTTGGCCCAGATGTTCGTCATGTGTGCCCGCAAACGTGGGACAATGGCGATGTTGGTTTTACAGACAAAGGATGTGCCTATGAACGCCCCCGTTGCCAATGCCTGCCGGCAGCGCCGCTTGTTTGCGCGATTCGTTTCCGCCTGCGCGTTTGTCGCGTTTGCGTTGCTGCTGCTTCCCGCCGCCGCGCACGCCGATGGCTACTCCATGACCCAAACCTATATCGGCGCCACGGTTGAGGCTGACGGATCGCTGACCGTTGTCGAGGGGCGCCAGTTTGATTTCGATGACGACATCAACGGCGTGTTTTGGGAGATCAATGCGGGCACCAACCAGCAGGGCGGCTCGGCGAGCGTCGACGTGCTGAGTGTCGAGGAAGAGGACACCGCGTTTAACAAAGTCGATAGCGCGAACAAGGGTGACTCTGGCGTCTACACGGTCGAGCAGACTGGTGACGGCGTAAAGATTAAGATATTCAGCCCTCACGAGAGCGGCGACAGCGCAATCTACTACGTGAGTTATTCCATGACCGGTGCGGTCATGAACTGGGCCGATACCGCCGAGCTCTACTGGAAGTTCGTGGGTGACGGCTGGTCTGCGGATTCCGATGACGTCGAGATGGAAGTGTACTTCGCAAATGCCGCTGCCGGGACGGCGGCCGTCAAGGGCGATAACTTCCGCGCATGGGGCCACGGCCCGTTGACGGGCGACGTGTCGCTCGATGAGGACGAGCCCATGGTCACCTATACCATTCCCTGCGTGCATCAGGGCGAATTCGCCGAGGCACGCATCGCCTTCCCCAGCGACTGGGTGCCGCAGCTTGCCGCCTCGGGCGAAGAGCGCATGTCAACGATCCTGAGCGAAGAGAAGGAATGGGCCGACGAGGCTAACGCCCGCCGCGCTCACGCTCGCATGATTGCCAATGCACTTGCCGTGCTAAGTGTTGTCGCGGCGGTGGCCTTTACTGGCACAATCGTTGTCCTTAAGCTGCGCAAGCGCAAGCCCAAGCCGCTTTTCCAGGACGAATATTTCCGCGATGTGCCTTCGGCCGACCATCCCGCCGTGCTTTCGGCCCTCATGAGCTGGAACGAGGTGCCCGATCAGGCATATATCGCCACGCTCATGAAACTCACTGACGACCGTGTGATCAAGCTGGAGCAGGCGACCGTGACTAAGGCCAAGAAGGGTCTGTTGGGGCGTGAAAAAGAAGAGCAGACGTATCGCGTGACGGTGAGTGATGCAGGCTGGAAATCGGCCAAGGGCATTGACCACATGGTGCTTAAGGTCTTCTTTGCCGGTGCTAAGCCCGACGAGAACGGCGATCGCTCACGCACGTTTGACGAGCTGCAGCACTACGTCAAGCAGCACGCTACGCCCGTGGGCGACAAGCTCGAGGACTATCAGAACGCCGTTAAGGGCAAGCTGGCCGATAGCGAGTACGTTGCCTCGGACGGCATTGTCGCAATGGTGTTTTGCCTGGTTCTTGGTATTCTGATCGCCTTCGTTCCCGTGGGATCCATCTTCTTTACCGACGGCGCACAGGCGAACATTATCGCCGCGGTTATCTCGGTGCCGATAGCGCTGGTGGGTATTGGCGTGGGCCTTACGTTCCGCCGCTTTACGCCGGAGGGCGCCGAGGTGGCGGCTCGCTGCAGGGCGCTTAAGCATTGGCTCGAGGACTTCACGCGCCTAAAGGAGGCCGTCCCCGGCGATCTGGTCCTGTGGAATAAACTTCTGGTGATGGGTGCGGCGCTGGGCGTTTCGAAGGAAGTCCTGCGTCAGCTTGCCGAGGCTGTTCCTCCTGAGGTGCGCGAGGCCGACGGTTTCTACGACAATTACCCCTGCTACTGGTGGTACTACCATCATTACGGTACCGAGTCGCCGCTCGATTCGTTTAACGATGTGTATCACGAGAGCATCCGCGAGCTGGCTTCGAGTTCCGATAGCTCGAGCGGCGGCGGTGGTGGCGGCTTCTCGGGCGGCGGAGGCGGCGGCGTCGGCGGAGGCGGCGGCGGAACGTTCTAGCGAGCTTTGATTTTTGGGATGGATCTTCTCCGGCGACTGCCGACGGATCCATCCCATTTTTATGCGCTGCCTGCGAAGATTGTCCCCAACGACTAGTCATTTAAGAACGTCCCCAACGACTAAGTGCTACTGCTGGGCCTAGACGGTTAGCGCCCAACGACTAGGTGCTGCTGCTGGGCCTAGACGGTTAGGTCCAGCTCGTAGAGGAAACTTTCGCGCGGCATGGCGTGGCGGCGTTCCTCGCGGTTGGCGCGGTGCGTGGCGGTGCGCTTAAAGCCGTGCAGCTCGTAGAACTTCCACGAACAGTTGGAGTCGGTGTACAGGTGTGCGCTGGTCGCTCCGCACGAGGACAGATGCGAGATTGCGGCGTCGAGCAGCACTGATCCCACGCCCAAGCCGTGGACGTCAGGGTCGACGGCGAGCAGCGTGACCTCGTTGTCATGCGGCAGTGGGCTTTTCTCGAGCAGGCGGTTGTTGGTTCGAATGGTGGCGCGCACAAATGAGAGATACTCGGCGCACGACTCGGGTTCTAGCTCACGCATCTGCGACAGCAGTGCACGCTCAGTATCCATCCAATGTTCCCTGACGGCGGCGCCGGAGCTCTGTCCCGCACGCGCAAGCGAAATGCCGCGTGCCTCGCCATCTATAACTGCAACCTGCGAAAACGTCGAGGAAGAAAGGCAGTAGGCAAGGTCGCACGCGGCTTCGAGGCGGTTGTACTCATCGTTATCCGAGTTGTTGTGCCAAAGCTGCTGCATGATCAGCGCGATGGCGTCGAAATCTTCGGTGTCAAACGATCGGTAGAGAACCCGCGAGACCATGGTGCCTCTTTCTATTGCGGATGCATATCGAGCACAGTTCTACCACGCCATTGGCATCTAATTATGGTGCCCCTGTGTTCCATCAACTCACCGTGCCCAGTGGCGCTCCTGCAACCCCCGCTCGCAAACTTTTTCTGCACAGCCGTACGTTGCGGGGTGCAACGTCGCGCTCGATGCGCTACATTGAATCAGTATTTTCAATGCCGCTGCGCGAGCGCTGCAGATCGACGTATCACCGACTCACAGAGCACGGCGGCGTACCAGACAGGAGGACTGCATGGGATCTGATGTGAAGATCGCACGCGCGTTGATCTCGGTTACCGATAAGACGGGCGTCGTCGATTTCGCACGGACGCTGGTTGACGACTTTGGCGTCGAGATCATCTCTACGGGCGGCACGGCTCGTGCCATCGAGGACGCGGGCGTTCCCGTAACTCCCATCGAGGAGTTCACGGGCTATCCCGAGATGATGGACGGCCGCGTCAAGACGCTGCACCCCAAGGTTCACGGTGCGCTGCTGGCCCGTCGCGATTCCGAGCAGCACATGCAGGAGGCCGCTCAGCACGGCATTAAGCTGATCGACCTGGTCGTCGTCAACCTGTACGAGTTCGAGAAGACCGTCGCCAACCCCGAGGTCACCTTTGCGGATGCCATCGAGCACATCGATATCGGTGGCCCCTCCATGCTGCGATCTGCCGCCAAGAACGCCGCGAGCGTTACCGTCATCTCCGACCCGGCCGACTATAATGCCGTCCTGGCCGAGATGCGCGAGACCGGTGGCTGCACCACGCTTTCCACCCGTCGTCGTCTGCAGGTGAAGGTCTACCAGACCACCGCCGCCTACGACACGGCCATCTCCCGTTGGCTTGCCGCCCAGGCAAGCGACGTGGCGGACACCTCTGCCAAGCTCGAGATCTCGCTGGAGAAGGTCGACGACCTGCGCTATGGCGAGAACCCGCAGCAGAAGGCTACGGTCTATCGCTTTGCCGAGGGCTGCGAGAACACCGCGAGCTCGCAGTTCCCGCTCGTGGGCTCCGAGCAGATCCAGGGCAAGCCGCTCAGCTATAACAACTATCTGGATGCCGATGCCGCCTGGAACCTGGTCCGCGAGTTCGACGAGCCTGCCTGCGTGATCCTCAAGCATCAGAACCCCTGCGGCTCCGCCGTGGCCGAGGACATCACGGCCGCCTACGACCGCGCCTTCGCCTGCGATCCCAAGAGCGCCTTCGGCGGCATCATCGCCTGCAACCGCGAGGTTCCCTTTGATTTGGTTGAGCACTTTGCCGATCAGAACAAGCAGTTCGTCGAGGTCATCATCGCCCCGAGCTACACCGATGAGGCACTCGAGCGCATGGCCAAGCGCCCCAACCTGCGCGTGCTGGCTACCGGCGGCGTGGACCACGGCGCCAAGGTGGAGCTGCGCTCCGTCGACGGCGGCATGCTGGTGCAGGAAGTCGACCACGTGACCGAGGATCCCGCTACCTTTACGTTCCCCACCGACCGCAAGCCCACCGACGCCGAGATGGCCGAGCTCGAGTTTGCCTGGAAGGTCTGCAAAGGCGTCAAGTCCAACGCCATCCTGGTCTCCAAGGGCAAGGCCGGCATTGGCATGGGCCCCGGTCAGCCCAACCGCGTGGATTCTGCGCTGCTGGCCTGCGAGCGTGCCGAGGACTTCTGCGAGCGCGAGGGCGTGGAGAAGGGCGGCTTTGCCTGCGCAAGCGACGCGTTCTTCCCGTTCCGCGATAACGTTGACGTGCTTGCCGAGCATGGTGTGACCTGCATCATCCAGCCCGGAGGCTCCAAGCGCGACGACGAGAGCATCCAGGCCTGCAATGAGCATGGCATCGCAATGGTCTTCACGGGGGCCAGGCATTTCCGCCACTAATATCGTTACGCGGTTTTACCAAACCGCGTAACTGCTCGACGCTGCGCCGGCCCCAAGCACCTCATCTCGCCGCTCAAACCGTCGCTCGCGTACAGAAGTACGCGTCGCTCCTCTTTCGCGGCGACCTGAGGCACTTGGTGCTGGCTCGCTGGCTTGTGCTCCACCAGCGGTATTGGCTCGCCCCGAACTAAAGCTATCTATTGCCGTCCGTGCCGGTTGGTGCGGGCGGCTTTTTTGGGTATAACGGTGCGGTGTATGTTTTTGAGAAAGGTTGGATATGGCCGTTGTGGATGATGCCGAGCTGTTTGGCAATGCCGAGGATCAGCGTGCGTACGAGGACTTTTGCGCCAATCAGGAGGCGGTCGAGAAGTTCACGCTCGACAAGCCCGCGCTTGTCTGCCGTTGGCGCATGTCCAACAAAAAGGTGCCCATGCTCAACCGCCACATTCGCGCGCTGTCCGAGCGCCTGGTGCAGGGCGAGCCGCTTACCCATAACATGCTCAGCTGGGCCAAACAGCACGTTGAGTGGTCGCTTGCCGAGGGCGATTACACCGCACGCGACGGCGTGCTCATGCTGGTGATCGACATCAACGGCAATGCCGCCATGACGGTGGGGGAGTACGAGCCGCTCGCCGATACGTCGGCCAAGGCGCTGCGTGCCCGTTCCGCCGAGGCTCGCTCCGAGGCCGACGAGACCGGCGTGGCGCCCGAGCTGCTCGCCGCCGCCAACGACGGCGAGCTTGCCTTTGTGGCGCCGGCGGATGAGCACCTGTGTGGCACGGCGACGCTCATCGAGCAGTTGGCTCAGACCAAGGGCATCCCGGTCACGCGCGTAGACATTCCCGCGCAGCTCAAGGGCGCGCTGTTCCTGGTGAGTGACGAGCACGGCGTGGTCCCCGCAACCGAGACGGACGCCGCCGAGGCCGACGCCGCCACGGTCGCCTTCTTTGCCGACGGCTACGAAAAGCTCCGTGCCCGCCGCTCCTAACCTCAAGGCGGGGTGGGCTTACTGAAGCGAGCGAGCGCGCTCGATGGCGTAGGCGAGCGACAGCTGCTCCATCTCCGGGGCGCATTTGTAGCTCAGCCCGGTGAGAGCTGTCACCTTATCGAGGCGATATCGAATCGTGTTCGGGTGCTGGCCAGTCTGCTTGGCGGTTTGCTCGATACGTCGGTCGTTCTCGATGAATGCGGCGAGCGTGGATTCCAGCTCGCTGCCATGCTCGCTGTCGTGCTCGCGTATCGGCGAGAGAATCGCCTCCGAGAACGATCGCATCTCCGGGGTTTCCGCAAAAGGCATCACGGTTCTCAGGATGCCGAGCTGCGTATAGCGGACGGGACCTTCGGCTCGTTGACAAGATAGGCGCTGTGCGTAAATCGCCTGCGAGATCGCCTGCGCCACCGCCTCGTCTCCAAACAGAATATCGCTGATGCCGAGCCCTTCCGCTCCGCCATCGATACCGCTAGCCTCGATGAGCTCCGTGAGCGCCTGCACGATTCGCCCCACATCGAGCGTCTGCTCCGAGTCGCTTGTCGCTACGAATAACAAACCTCCGTCATAGGGTGCCAGCATGTTGTGGCATCCGGCGAGGGTCGATTTTGCACAGAGACGTTCGATTTGCAAAAACGTACGCGGGTCGAGGGGCTCTGCAAACGATGCGAACAGGGCGACCGCTTCGTCCAGAAATGACGGGTTGAGGCCTCGGATGCGTCGGCGGATGGACTCGGGCGATATGTCTGTCCTCAGGGCATCGATCTCGCGCTGTGCGAAGTCGATGGACGCGAGCTGCTCGATATGCCGTTTGACTTCATAGATGACGCTGTCAAAGAACAGTGAGTCGTCGGTCGTGAGAAAGACCGGGTAGTGCCGCGCGTTGGCGTAGCGGATGGCTTGGTCGGGAATCGGGATGTGCAGGACGTTTTTGATGATGAGACCGCTCGTTCCCTTGGCGACGAGGTATTTCACGGCTTCAGTGATGAGGTACGGGTCGTCCTTCGCATAGAGGAAGGTGCTGAGGACGATCTCGTCTGAGGTGAAGTTGATGCGCTGATACTTGTTCTTGAGGCCGGGCATGAGTTCATAGTCGAGGATCCCGACGCCAGAGACGGCACGCGAGACGCCATCGCTGCCGGCGATTAGACGGACCGATCCCTCATATTCCCGTGAGAAGTCCGAGACGGTGTATAGCATCAACATCACCCTGTAAATCAATACAATTAATATCGGTATAAATAGGATAATCGCACATCCGTATGCCGGTGGTGCGACAAATAGCTCAAATATCTGCTGATAGAACAAAAAATCAGATCGAGCATCGTTGTAGATTACAACAAGAAATGATCCTTGGCGGCATCGTTACTAAACCGTACAGTGAAGCAACGTAAAGCTTTCACTGAAAGGAGCGATGATGGGGCAGATGATGGTGCTTTCGGCTGAGGAAGTTTCCAAGGTGCTGACGATCGAGGATGCAATCGCTGCCGTGGAGGAGGCATATCGCCAGAAGGCAACGGGCAAGGGTGTTGCGTGGCCGATGGTATATGAGCAGTTCGAACCCGGCGTGGCCGATATGGATATCCGCTCGGGCGAGTTGGCGGGAAGCGGCCTCTTCGGTCTCAAGCTCACTGCTTGGTTCTCTCAGAATCCTAAAAAGGGGCTGCCCGAGATCTTCGGCACCACGCTGCTGTGCGACAACGCGACGGGCGAGCCGTTGGCGCTGCTCAATGCCTCCGCCGTCACCGGACTTCGCACCGGTGCCGCTGCTGCGCTCGGTGCCAAGTGGCTGGCTCGGGCGGATGCGTCCAAACTGCTTGTTGCGGGTGCCGGTCATATGAGCACCTATATGGTGGCGGGCGTGCTCGCCGCCTGTCCCAAGGTGAGCGAGGTCAAGGTGTGGGAGCCGGTTTCCGATGCCGCGCCCGAGGCCCGCGTCGAGCGCATGCGAGACGAGGTCGCCCATATCTTGGGCGCCTGCGAGCATGCTCGCGAGGCATCCACCTATTCCATCGAGGCGACGGCCGACGGCCAAGGTGCCGCGGCAGAGGCCGACATCATCGTGACGATTACGCCGGCGACCAAGCCCATCATCCCCGCTGCATGGGTGCGCCCCGGTACGCATATTTCCTGCGTCGGTGCCGACATGCCCGGCAAGCAGGAGCTCGCCTCGGCACTTGTCGCCCGTGCCGCTGTTTACGTCGACGACCGCGAGCAATCGGTCGCGTCCGGCGAGCTGGAGATTCCGGTTGCCGAGGGTGCCATCACCCCAGAGGACATCAAAGCGGAGCTCGGCGAAGTCATCGCCGGCACAGCTACGGGGCGTTCGGATGACGAGCAGGTGACGGTGTTCGATACGTCGGGTATCGCCGTTCAGGACCTTTCGGCATCGAAAATCGCCTACGACCGCGCCCTCGAGGCGGGGCTGGGCACCGTGGTGGAACTGTAAGAAAGTCAAGGAAAGGAAACGACAATGCAGATCAAGGATTTCGCCGTCGAGCAGTGGATGAACGAGTGGGAGACCAAGTGCACCCACAACGTTGCGGAGACGTGCGTCTACTCCCTCACGCTCGACCAGCTGTTCGAGCTTACGAACACCGACAAGAAGGCGTGGCTCGATAGCCTGTGCTCACGCCGATTCACCTACGGAGACATCGAGGGGCAGCCCGGCTTCCTCGAGGGGGTCGCGCGTCTCTATAAGACGGTCGAACCCGGGCATATCGTGCCCACGCACGGCGCGACCGGTGCCAACTCCCTGGTTATTTCCACGCTCGTCGAACCGGGCGATCACGTAGTCTCCGTCAAGCCCACCTACCAGCAGCTTTACTCGATTCCCGAGATGTGTGGTGCGAAGGTCGATATCCTTCAGCTCGACCGCAAGAACGGCTACCACGTCGACGTCGACGCGCTCGATGCCCTGGTGACCGACGATACCAAGCTCATTTGCATCAATAACCCGGACAACCCCACGGGTGCCCTGCTCGACACCGATACGCTCAAGGCGATTGTTGAGGTCGCACGCAAACACGACGCGTGGGTGCTCTGCGACGAGGTCTACCGTCTGCTTACTCAGACGGATGAGTACTCCGAGTCCGTGATCGACCTGTACGACAAGGCCGTCGTCACCGCATCCATGTCCAAGGTCTGGTCGTTCGCCGGCCTGCGTCTGGGCTGGGCGGTCACCAAGAGCCCGGAGCTCCGTCGCGCACTGCTCTCGCATCGCGACTACAACCTGATTTCCGCCAGCATATTCAGCGAGTCGGTGGCGGAGCTGATTCTGGGCAACGCTTCCGTGATCCTTGAGCGCAGCCGTCGCATCGTCCGTCAGAACCTTGCTGTTCTGGAGAAGTGGGTCGAGAGCGAGCCGCACCTGTCGTTCGTCAAGCCCGAGGCGGGTACCACCGCGCTCGTGTATTACGACTACGACATCGACTCCAGGACGTTCTGCACCGACATGATTAAGAAGTCCGGCGCACTCGTCACCCCGGGTGATTGCTTCGAGGAGCCCAAGAGCATGCGCATCGGCTATGCATACTCCGATAACACCGACGACCTGCAGAAGGGCCTGGATGCCATCTCTGCGTACATGCGTACGCTCGAGTAGAGGCTCGAGGTCGAAGTGATGGGGCCGATCGGGTTAGGCCCGAGGGCCCCTATTTTCTCTCAAGGTAATCGAACACTTTTGTCACATTAGATGTCCACGGGGTCGTATCGTTGCGACGCCGTGGGCATAATGGTGTGTAAGGTGCAAGTTGCGCGAAATGGGAGGACACATGGCGCTGATCTATGTCGTTGAGGACGACGAACCCATCCGTCGCGAGCTCGCCAGCATCCTTGCACAGGCCGGATTTGAGGTCGAGGTCTGCGAATCGTTCGAGCATGTCTCGCGCGATATCCTTGCCGCCGCGCCCGACCTGGTGCTGCTCGACCTCACGCTTCCCGTCAAGGACGGCCAGCATATCTGCCACGAGGTCCGTCGCGAATCCGAGGTCCCCATCATCGTGCTTACCTCGCGCTCGACCGAGATCGACGAGGTCACGGCCATGACGCTCGGCGCGGACGACTTTGTGCCCAAGCCCTACAGCGCCCGTGTGCTCGTGGCGCGCATCAATGCCCTGCTGCGCCGCACCATGGCTGCCGGCGAGCGCAGCACGCTCGTCCACAAGGGACTGGAACTCGACCTCGCCCGTTCTACGGTCACCAACACGGCAACTGGTACCGGCACCGAGCTCACCAAAAACGAGCTGCGTATCCTCTCGCTGCTCTTGGGTCGCGCGGGCAAGATCGTTTCGCGTTCGGCCATCATGCAGGACCTGTGGGACTCCGATGCCTTCGTGGACGACAATACGCTCACCGTCAACATCAACCGTCTGCGCACCACGCTCGAAAAAATCGGCGTCAAGGGGTATCTGACCACGCATCGCGGCCAAGGCTATTCGGTCTAGGTGCCGGTTATGTCGTTTGGTAAGTTCTTTAAAGATGCGCTGCTTCCCGTCGCCGTGTGGGCGTGCGGCGTGCTGCTGAGCTGCTTTGTGCTGACGGTCGCCGGTGCTCCCGTTTCCATCGTGGTCGTGGCGGTCGGCGTGTCCTTTGTCTTTGGCATGCTCGGCATTGTGATCGAGTACGCGCGCCGTCGTCGTTTTCTGCGTCAGCTTGAGCGTGCGGCAGAGGAGCTCGAGAGTCCCGCATGGGTGCAGGAGATGGTGCAATGCCCGACCTATGCCGAGGGCGAGCTCGAGTACGAGGTCTTGCGCCGGGTGGGCAAAGCCGCCTGCGACGAGGTTGCCGAAGGCCGGCGTCAGACCGATGACTATCGCGACTATATCGAGAGCTGGGTCCACGAGGCCAAGCTGCCCCTGGCGGCGGCCCATCTACTTTTGGAAAACCTGGACGGCAGCGAAGGCGACCTGTCGCGCGTGGATGACCTGGGTCGCGAGCTGGCTCGCGTGGAGCGCTATATCGACCAGGCGCTGTACTACGCGCGCTCGGAAGTCGTGGAGCGGGACTACCTGATTCGCCGCTGGGATCTCAAGACCTTGGTGACGGGCGCGATTAAGGCCAACGCGCGCGAGCTCATCGTGGCGCACGTGGCCCCGGTGTGCGAGAACCTCGACTTCGAGGTCTTTACCGACGAGAAGTGGCTCGAGTTTGTTCTGGGCCAGCTTATTCAGAACAGTATTAAATATGCGCGCGAGGACGGCGCGAAGATCGTGTTTTCGGGCGCGTTGCTGGACGAGGGCCTGGCGAGCGAACGCATCGAGCTCACCGTCGCGGACAACGGCTGCGGCGTGAGCGCGGCCGACCTGCCGCGCGTGTTCGAGAAGGGCTTTACCGGCGATAACGGCCGCACCACCAAGCGCGCAACGGGTATTGGCCTCTACCTGGTGGCGCGCCTGTGCTCCAAGATGGGCATCGACGTCACCGCGGCATCCGACGCCGGCGAAGGCTTTGTCGTCACGTTTGCCTTCTCGACCAACAAGTTCCAATACTTTGAGTAGTCGTCGCGGTGTAACGTCCCGGAGCGTCATTCACGTTAAGACATATATCCCAAACGGGATAATTCCATCATGATGTGCTATGATTATCCCGATTGGGATAATCATAGGGGATTAGCATGCAAGACTGGAATGAGCGAACGATTTTTGACCCAGCTGAACTCGGTGCATATTTGCGTGAGCGCCGGAAGAAGCTCGGTTATACCCAACGCGATGTGGCTGATTTCAACCAGTGCAGTTTGCGCTTTGTGAGCGAGCTTGAGCGTGGAAAGGCGGGTGCCAATCTTCGCCAAACCCTTCAAATCGCTAACAGCTTGGGGGTCGATTTGATTCTGAGGGAGAGGGGCGACGGTTCATGGCATTAAAGGTTTATCGTGAGTATCGGGGAACGTTTGAGCTGGTCGGAGAATTTGAGAGGGCCGACCCCGTAAACGAGACGTTTGCATATGATGAGGGATATCTTGAACGCGACGATGCTGCCGCACTCTCAGCTTCTCTTCCCTTGCGACATGACCCATATACCAGCAATGAGTTTTCGGCCTTCTTTTCGGGCATGCTTCCCGAGGGCCCGGTTCGGCATGAGCTGTCGATGCGTTTTCAAATCCCCCAGTCAGACTATTTATCGATGCTCGAGCGTTTGGGCGATGAGTGCGTTGGTGCCTTGAGGTTTCTCGGCGATGAGAAATCGAGCTACGATCCGGGCTATCGTCCTCTGCAAGACGAGGATTTTGAGGCACTTTCTAAGGCGGAAGTGTTTGAGATTGCAAATGATATGCAGGATTCGAGGCTGTCGTTGGCGGGCGCTCAGTCTAAAACCGGTTGGTTTTTACCGCGCGGTAAAGATGCAAAAAAGGCCGGGTCGGGGGATTGGATGCTGCCGCTCGGCTCTGCCCCCTCGACTCACATAGTCAAGATTGCTTCAACTAAACATCCGGATTTGCCGTTCAACGAATTAATTTGCATGACGGCAGCGTCTGCTGCTGGGCTTGAAATTGCCCGTTCAGAAGCTTCGGATACGATTCCTGGTGCGTTCTTTTCCGAGCGTTATGACAGAATCTGGAGCAATGAGCCGCCGTCGATGAGCGGATTCGATGTGCCTCTGAGGCTGCATCAGGAGGATTTTTGCCAAGCGGTTGGCTGGCCTTCGTATATGAAATACGAGACACGTCCCGATAGCTGCTATATGGTTCTTTGCGGCCGATTGATAAGAGAGCAATCGTCTAACGTAATTGCTGATACTCAAATGTTCGCTCGTCAGGTAATGGTCGATTATGCGTTGGGGAATTGTGACTCGCATCTCAAGAACCATTCGTTTCTTTATAGTCCGAGTTGGCGGGAAAAGAGGTTGGCCCCTGCATACGATATTGTCTGCACGACGATAATGGGATACGACCATAATCTTGGGATTGATATTGGGGATCACCGGGTGATCGATGGGGTGACTCCTGAAGATTTCGAATTCATGTCTCAAGATTTGCATCTACCACTCAAGATGATTAAGAACATCGCGGCGGAAGTGGCTGAAGGGGTGTCTGCCCAGCTTGCAGAACTTGCCTCTGCAACCGGAGATTTGGGTAGGGTCGCTCTGAAAATTCAGACGGACTCCGTTGAGAGAATGAGGGTTCTGGAGCAATTCTCAGTCTAAAGCAAAGCGGGGCCACCGTAATTGTGGCCCCGCTCTTGGAAGACTTGGGCACGCGGGCTTGCGCTCCGCGATGCGTTAGGCGTACGTTTGCTATTTCACGACCAAGATGTCGCAGTCCGTATTGCGCAGCAGGAACGTCGAAATCGAGCCCAGTAGCGCGTACTTAATTGAGGACAGGCCGCGGGCGCCGCAGAGCACCAGGTCGGGCTTGACCACGTCGAGCATCTCGTCCTTGAGCGTCTCGCGAATACGACCGGCGCGAATCATGACCTCGACCTCGGGAATGTCGGGATTGGCCTTGGCCTCTTCGAGCTGCTTGGCGATGGAGTTCTTAAATGCCTCCTCTAGGCCGTTGACCAGATCGACCGGATAGGAACCGGCACTCTCGAGTGCCGTGGAATCGATGACGTGGCCGATGATCAGCTTAGCGCCGTTGTTCGCGGCGACTTTGATGGCGCGTGCGAGCACAAAATCCTGCTGTTCAGTACCGTCGAGTGAAACAAATACCTTGGTGTAGCCCTCGTTCATGGTTTCCTCCTTGGTCTATCGCACGGGCGCGGGGCTCGTGCGTCGGGCGGGCGCGGGCGCGTTGGCCGCCGGACACTTTATCTTGTTGCAGTTATACCCAAGGATTTCGGTTTGACCGCTCGCAATTCTGTGAACGGGCGAGTTTTTTGGTAAGGGTAGGCGCGGTCGCACCGCCAACGGTTGATAATGGGACATCGCCCGCATCGTCCGCAGAACATCTACCGGCGGGTGTCTAACGAGGGGGTCCCTTTGGATATTATCGAGCTTCTAAAATCTGCCTTCATGGGCCTGGTCGAGGGCATCACCGAATGGCTGCCCGTTTCGTCGACGGGTCACATGATCTTGGTGGACGAGTTCGTCAAGATGAACGTGAGCGAGACGTTCTGGAACATGTTCCTAGTCGTGATTCAGCTTGGCGCCATTCTGGCCGTCTGCGTGCTGTTCTTCCATGAACTCAATCCGTTCTCGCCCAGCAAGGGCAAGGAGGGCCGTCGCGACACCTGGGTGCTGTGGGGCAAGATTGTGCTCGGTTGCATTCCTGCGGCGGCGATCGGCCTGCCGCTCAACGACTGGATGGAGGAGCATTTCTACAATGCTCCCGTCGTGGCGCTGGCGCTCATTGTGTACGGCGTGCTGTTTATCGTGATCGAGAACTGGCGCGCAAGCAAGCGCGAGGAAATGGCCGTTGCCGGTTCGTTTGGTTCGCGTGCTGTGGTGTCGGGTGGACGTCCCGCCGGTGCGCACTTTGCGGCGCCCGCCGCGGCTACTGCTGAGGATGAGGACGATGACGAGAACCTGGACTTTGGCTCCATCGCCACGCTCGAGGACCTCAGCTGGAAGACTGCGCTGGGTATCGGCTGCTTCCAGGTGCTTTCGCTGGTGCCTGGTACGTCTCGCTCCGGTTCTACCATCATCGGCGGCCTGCTGCTGGGCTGCACGCGCTCGGTGGCGTCTAAGTTCACGTTCTTCCTGGCTATTCCCGTTATGTTTGGCGCAAGTGCGCTCAAGCTGGTCAAGTACTTTATTAAGGGCGGTACTTTCGGCACCAACGAGATTGCCATCTTGGGCGTGGGCTGCGTCGTCGCCTTTGTGGTGTCGCTCATTGCCATCAAGTGGCTTATGGGCTTCGTCCGCCGTCACGACTTCAAGTGCTTCGGCGTCTACCGCATCATCTTGGGCATCGTGGTGCTCGCGTACTTCTTCGTCCTGGAGCCGATGCTCGGCCTCTAACTTAGTCGACGCTGCGCGGCGTCCAGAGCGACAACTTGTCATTCAAAGAGGGCGGCATGACCAAAAGGTCTATGCCGCCCTCTTTTCATGCCAATTTGTTCGCTCTGGCCGCCGCTCGCTGCCGTTGCCATGGCATCGGCGGTTCCGTGATTGGTGCATTGGGGTCAGGTTACTTTGCACCAATTATTCGGTAACGGTGTGTTCGGGCTTGCGGTTAAAGACGAGCTTGTCTACTACGGCCTGCAGCGACATGCGACGGACGGTGTCGTAGGCTTCCTGCGTGCTGTACGCACAATGGGGCGTGACAATGCAGCGCGGGTGTGAGATCAGAGCCTGGTTGGGCGCGGTCTCATCGGCGAGCACGTCGAGCGCGGCGCCGCAGATGCCGCGCGTGCCACCGCTGGCGATGCCCTCGTCCAACGCGGCGACTAGGGCATTCTCATCCACGATGGGCCCGCGGGCCGTGTTAATCAAAAATGCCGTGGGTTTCATAAGCGCAAGTTCGCGCTTGCCAATCAGCTTCTCGGTCTCGGGAATCAGCGGACAATGCAGGCTGACGATATCCGATGCGCCGAGCAGTTCATCGAGCGTTTGAGCCTTGGCGCAACCGGCGGCGGCAAGCTCTTCTGCCGTCTTGGTCGGCGCCCACACCAGTACCTTCATGCCGAGCGCTTGCGCGATGGGCACAACAGCACGCGCGATGCTGCCAAAAAAGACCAATCCCAACGTGCGGCCCTGCGTGCGATGCATGGTGTAGCCGGCAAGTGGATTCCAGGCGCCGTCGCGCACGTCGCGGTTGAGCAACGTGACCTGTCGCATCAAGTCAAGCATCAAGGCGATGGCGTGTTGAGCGACGTCGTCCGAGCAGTACCCGGGACAGTTGGTGACGGTAATGCCGTAGGAGGCCAGACGATTTACTGCCACATGGTTCAGGCCGATGGACATGTTCGAGACGACGCGCATTCCCGCGGCTGCCATAGCGTCGGCACATGCATCGTCAACGGGACCGAACTCGCCGACAAAGCCCTCGCAGCCTGCCAGCTGCTCGGCAGTGGGGCAGACATTGGGCTCGTGCGCGCAGCCAACCAACTCAATCTGGTCGCCGCCTTCGATTGCGTCGAGCGCCGCCTGACCCGCCTCGGTCGAACCGTCGACCATGTAATAGAGCACCTTATGCTTCACAACAGCCCTCCTGCCATGTAGGGACGGGGTAGAAATGGTAGATATTCTATCCCTCCAAGCCAATCGAAGTTGCGGTGGAATAGTTCCTGTTTGAGGGCCAGAAGGCTGGTTTCAGGAACTATTTCACCGCAACTTATTTGGGGGAGCTTGGGTGGTGGCGGTGCGCGGAGTCGTGGTGTGATTTGCGTCGGTGTCCGCGCGGCTCGGTATACTGGTACGGCTCAAACTATGGCGCCGCCCGCAGGCGCGCCGTCCGTCAGATGAGGAGTCGCCCATGACCCAGTCCTTGCCCTGGGAAAAGAACACCGCCGCGCCCGTTCCGCCCGCGCCGGAGCCCGTGCCGCTCGATGCGTACACCGCCCCCGCCGCGCCGGAACCCGAGCTCGTTCCGCTCGACATCTACGACGCCCCGGCTCCGGCACCCAAGCCCGTCAAGCCGCTCGTCGACATCGACAGCCTCAACCCCGCCCAGCGCGAGGCGGTTCTGACCACCGAGGGTCCGCTGCTGGTCCTTGCCGGCGCCGGCTCGGGCAAGACCCGCGTCCTGACCTTCCGCATCGCGCACATGCTGGGCGACCTGGGCGTTAAGCCCTGGCAGGTCCTGGCCATCACGTTTACCAACAAGGCCGCGGCCGAGATGCGCGAGCGTCTGGCGGCGCTCATCCCCAACGGTACCCGCGGCATGTGGGTATGCACGTTCCATGCCATGTGCGTGCGCATGCTGCGCGAGGACGCCGACCTGCTGGGCTACACCGGCCAGTTCACCATCTACGATGACGACGACTCCAAGCGCATGGTTCGCGACATTATGCAGGCGCTCGGCATTGAGCAAAAGCAGTTCCCCATCAACATGATCCGCAGCAAGATCAGCTCGGCCAAAAACGCCATGATCGGCCCCGAGGACATGCTCAAATCCGCCGACAGCCCCAATGACAAAAAGGCCGCGCAGGTCTACTTGGAGCTGGAGCGCCGCCTGCGCGCTGCCAACGCCATGGACTTCGATGACCTGCTCGTGCGCACGCTCGAGCTGCTGCGCACCCGCCCCGAGGTGCTCGACAAGTACCAGGAGCGCTTCCGCTACATTAGCGTCGACGAGTATCAGGACACCAACCACGTCCAGTACGAGATCGCCAACCTGCTGGCCGCCAAGTACCAGAACCTCATGGTCGTGGGCGACGATGACCAGTCCATTTACAGCTGGCGCGGCGCCGACATCACCAACATCCTGGACTTTGAGAAGGACTTTAAAAACTGCAAGACCGTCAAGTTGGAGCAGAACTACCGCTCCACGGGTCATATCCTGAGCGCCGCCAACGCCGTGGTGCGCCACAACTCGCAACGCAAGGACAAGCGCCTGTTTACGGCCGAGGGCGACGGCGAGAAGATCCAGGCCTTCCAGGCGAGCGATGAGCGCGACGAGGGCCGCTGGATTGCCGGCGAGATCGAAAAGTTGCACTCCAAGGGCACGAGCTACGACGATATCGCCGTCTTCTACCGAACCAATGCCCAGTCGCGTATCCTCGAAGATATGTTCCTGCGCGCGGGCGTGCCCTACAAGATCGTCGGCGGCACGCGATTCTTCGACCGTGCCGAGATCCGCGACGTCATGGCCTACCTCAAGATGATCGTGAACCCGGCCGACGAAATGAGCGTCAAGCGCGTCATTAACACGCCGCGCCGCGGTATCGGCTCCACCTCGATTCAAAAGATCGAGCAGCTGGCGCGCGATAACCGCTGTTCGTTCTTCCAGGCCTGCGAGATCGCAACGGCCGAGACGGGCATGTTTAGCGCCAAGGTGCGCAACGGCCTGTCGAGCTTTGTGGCGCTGGTGCGCGAGGGCCGCCGCATGGACGGCGAGCTCAAGGACGTCGTTGAGATGATCATCGACAAGACGGGCCTGCTGCAGGCGTTCCGCGCCGAGGGCACGATGGAGTCCGAGAGCCGCGCCGAGAACATCCAGGAATTCCTGGGCGTCGCCGCCGAGTTTGAGGAGACGCACGAGGATATCGAGGGTACGCTCGAGAGTTTGGAAGAGCTGCGCGCGGCTGGTGTTGCCGATGTGCCGGCGGGCGCCGAGCCCGAGCCCGTCGTGGTGAGCGCACCTGCGCCCGAGCCCGGACCGTCCGCACCCGCATCCTCGTTTGAGGCATTGGTCGGCGCCCGCGACGCCGCTGGCTCCAATCCGCTCGACAGTCTGGCGGCTCCGGCGCTCTCTCCGCAGGATGCTCTGGCTGCCGCCATCGCGGGCAATGCCTATGCCGCGCCGACGGAGCTGCCCGCGGGTGCCGTGCATGCCGACGAGATTGAGCGCACCTATGGCCCGCTTACCTGCAAGGCGCTGCCGGCGCTTATGGAGTGGCTGGCCCTGCGCTCCGACCTGGACTCCCTCGCCGGCGAGACGCATGCCATTACCATGATGACTATCCACTCCGCCAAGGGCCTGGAGTTCCCTGCGGTCTTCGTTGCCGGCATGGAGGAGGGCATCTTCCCGCACGTGCACGACTTTGGCGGCAGCGACGATCCGGGCAAGCTCGAGGAAGAGCGTCGCTTGGCATACGTCGCCATCACGCGCGCCCGCAAGCGTCTGTTCCTAACATATGCGGCGACGCGCCGTACCTACGGCTCGACCTCGGCCAACCCGCGTTCGCGCTTCCTTAACGAGATTCCGTTTGAGGATATCGAGTTTAGCGGTATTGGCTCTGCCGGCTTTGAGGGCACGGGCTGGGAGAAGCGCGGCGACCGTCACGGTACCTTTGGCTCGGGCATGGGCTCGGACATGTATGGTGGCAAGGTGTTTGGCTCGCGCACGCGCTCGACCGGCGGTTCCGGCTCGCGCGGCGGTTCGAGCTTCGACGACTTCTTTGGCGGCAGCAGCTACGGTACCGAGCGCCATCGCGGCGTTTCGCCCGATGCCGGCCGCGTTGCCTCGACCTTTGGGTCGGGTGCGCCGCGAGCTAAAAAGCCGTCGTCCAAAGTGTCCCCGACGGTGGAGCGCAAAGTCGATCGCGCCAGCGCATCGCAGGACTTTGCCGCGGGCGATACCGTGAGCCACAAGACCTTTGGCACGGGTACCGTGATCTCGGTCGTCGGAGATATGATCGAGGTGCAGTTCGAAAAAACCGGCCAGACCAAAAAGCTCATGAAGGGCTTCGCACCTATCGTCAAGCTGTCGTAATCCCAGCGGACCTGGGCGGGCGTATAGGGCAACATCGCCTGCTCGGACAGTCCTGCGCAAGACGGAGAGCACATTAAGTGCTCTCCTTTGCGTGCGGAACTCGCGATCGATGTTGCCCTATACGCCCGCCCAGGTCCTTAGATAACGCTGCTTGCGAACGTCGCTCTGCTCGTTCGCTTTTTGGTCTGGAGAGCCGGGTGGGCTGATAGATAAATAGATGTGAGTAGGGGCTCTCCCGTACATGGACGGGGGAGCCTCTTGTTGCGTTTTGGATTGTTTCTTATGGCTTCAGGGATTGAGCAATTTATACGATTCAGTATAATTTCAGATATATACTAAAATGTAACTAAAATGAAAATGGTGATTGGACATGCTGCTAAATTGTCTCCCAAAAAGACTCTTCTCTTTAGAGCTCTCCATCGACCCGGAGCCAATTGAGATGCAGATTCCTCGCATGTATCTTGAGCGGTATTCGCTTCGCTTGGCACGGCTCGGCATGTCTGAGCAAGGCCGTTTTATTGTTGCCGAACCAAAAGAACTGCCCAGTGTCATTTCGGCGCGAAATCTCGTCAATGCAGTGCGCAAGATAGATGCTCGCCCGGTGGCAATTTGCTGGGATGCTATGGATTTAGGCTTTATGCGCGCGCTTTCTTCGGAGGGGATCGCATATATCCGAGATGAGCGAAATGCGTTTCTGCCGTTTATCGGTGCTGTTATTTCCGATGAGGTGCTGGGTGCTTCTCCCGCTGCTCCGCTTTCGCCCCAATCTCAACGAATCGTCCTAAATCTCATCGCGGGACGATGGGTTGACTGCTCCGCCGGCGACCTAGCGCGTCTGTGTGGCAAAAGCGCGGCAAGCGTCAGCGGCTATCTTTCGGAAATCGCCGCTATTGCTCCTGGGCTAATCGCACGGGACGGCAAAAAGCGTGTGCTGTCCGATGCCGATTTGTCGACCGAGGCACTGTTAAATGGGTTTGAGGACTATCTTCGCACGCCAGTTTTAGAGCGAATCCGGCTCAAGAAGGTTATCGAGAGAACAGAGCTACGTGCCGTCGATGCACTACTTTCCGGCGTGTCTGCACTTAGCTATATGTCCGACCTTGCTCATAATGATTCTGTCCCAACCGTTGCTCTCGAAAAGAATCAGGTAGATACCTTAAGAGGGCATATGGGCGACAGATGGTTGGAGGCCCAGTGGTACGAACCGGCCGCTATCGAGATTGAGATCTGGTCGTATCCCGTGGACGCGCCGTCCGATATTAGTTTTGACACGACGGGTTTGCAGTGTGTCGACCCGCTTTCCTTATACGTTGCTTGCGCAAAAGCAGATTACAAAGAAGATCGTCTGCTCGACGCGGTCGAACAGCTCAGGAGGACGATATGTCAAAAGTGAGAGGAATAGAGCGATTTGCCGATGCCATGAGCGGCTGTAAAGGCGGTTACGTCCTTATTGGTGGGGGAGCCTGCAGCGTTCTGTTTGACAATGAGGGCGATTCGTTTAGAGCTACTGAAGACTTGGATGTCGTCGTAATTGTTGATGGGGAAGGCGTTGAATTTGCCACTGCATTATGGGCATTTATCAAAGCTGCCGGATATGAGACTGGAAAAGTCGGCGATGGAAAGTGCACTTACTATCGGTTCTGTTTGCCCGAAGGATCAAGGCAAGTCCTAGACTATCCCGGCCAAATTGAGTTATTTGCCCGACATCCTGATTTTGTGCTCGAAGACGAAACGAGCGAAGTGGCACCTCTTTCCTTTGACGGGGCCGTATCAAGTCTCTCGGCAATTATCCTCGACGATGGCTACTACGAATTTATTCGCGACAACGCAACGAACGTAGAGGGCATTACCTTGCTCGATGCACTCCATATCATTCCCCTCAAGATGCGTGCGCACATTGATATCAACAGAAGTTATGAAGAGGGACGTCGTTGCAACAACATTGATCGGCGGAAGCACCGTTCGGATGTTGCTCGACTTGCCGGCTTGTTGTCGTCCTCGGCGCGTTTGGAGCTAACGGGGCAAATGAGGGTTGATGCGGAGGATTTTCTTACGAACTTTGCTTCGTATGTAAATCGGCAGACCAACCGTAAGGAAAGGGCGCGACTTCAGGACACCTTATCGTTTCTCGAAAAGGTCTACCTATAGGCACCTTGATTCGTTATGTATAGCAGGGGCTCTTCCTTTGATGAACGGAAGAGCCCCTTGTTGCGTTTTGATTGTTGTTGCTAGGCGGAGGCGCCCCGTCCCGGCGAGCGCTTGGGGACCGGTGACCTACAGGTGGCTGATGATCAGTTCCATCTTGCCTTCGAGGTCAATGGAGCTGACGGTGCTCGGGGCCAGCAGGTGGCTTCCCTTGTGGACGGGGTTGCCGCAGACGGTGCCCTCGCCGTCGATGACCGACAGGCACATGAAGGGCCAGCGCTGGTTGAGGGTCTTGCTGCCGTCGACGCGCACGCGATCGACGGTGTAGCAGGGGTTGGACTCGAGCTCGGTCACGCCGTCGACCTCGGGCGCGGACACGGTGCCGTCGGTCGGAGCCTGAACATCAAAGTCGATGCAGTCGAGGCTCTGCTCAATGTGCAGCGGGCGTAGCTTGCCGTCGGTGCCAGGGCGGTCGTAGTCGTACAGGCGATATGTCACGTCGCTCGACTGCTGCGTCTCCAAAATGAGCGTGCCGGTCTTGATGGCGTGCACGGTACCGGAATCAATCTGGAAAAAGTCGCCCTTGTGGATCGGCAGTACGTTGAGCATGTCGTCCCAGCGGCCGTCTTCGATCATCTGTGCGGCCTCGGCACGATCCTTGGCGCGCTGCCCGACGATAATCGTGGCGCCGGGCTCGCAGTCCAGCACGTACCAGCACTCGGTCTTGCCCAGGCTACCGTTCTCATGCTCGGCGGCATACTCGTCGTTGGGATGAATCTGGATCGAAAGGTCGTCCTTGGCGTCCAGGATCTTAATGAGCAGCGGGAACTCCTTGCCCTCGCAGTTGCCAAAGAGCTCGCGGTGCTCGGCCCACAGCCACGACAGTGTGTGGCCGGCATACGGGCCCTCCGCGATCTGGCAGTCGCCGTTGGGATGGGCCGAGATGGCCCAGCACTCACCGATGGGACCCTCGGGAATGTCGTAACCAAATACGGTTTCGAGCTGGCGGCCGCCCCAGATCTTCTCGTGGAAGATCGGCGTTAGTTTAATCAAATCGGACATGTTCATACCCCCATGGTGTTGTGCGGTTGCCCACTCTAAACGAGCCATAACGAGCGCCCGCATGACTACAAAACTATGCCAACGTTACGTTGTGCAGCTCAAAGCGGTCACCAACGTTGCGCGAGATCGAATGCTCAAAGGCGGTGCCGCTATCCAAAAAGCCAATCTGGTTGAGCTCGAGCAGGGGAGAGCCGGGTTTGGTGTCCAGGCGCTCAGCCTCTTCCTCGGTTGCCGCTACGGCGCGAATGGTGCGGTGGAAGCTCGAAATCTTCAGCCCGCATTGCTCGCGGATGAAGCTGTAGACCGATCCATACAGGTCTTTCTTTTTAAGGCCCGGAATCAGCTCGAGGGGCATGTAGGTGTACTCGATAACGATGGGCTTCTCGTCGACCTGGCGCACGCGCACGATGTGATAGGCAAAGTCATCCTCGGCAATTCCCAGCCGAGTCGCAACCTCTGCCGGCGGATTGACAATCGAGAAATCGTAGACCACCGAGGTTACCTTCTCCCCGCGGTGCTCATACGAAAAGCCCTGGGCGCGGTCGTTCTTGCCCTGGAAAAACGCCTTGTCGGGAAGCCCCGCCGTGTCTTTAACGTAGGTGCCCGATCCGCGCCGGCTGGTAACAAGACCCTCCTCGGTGATCTGCTCGATAGCTCGTTTGACGGTGATTTTGGAAACGCTATAGAGCTCACAGAACTCAACGACGGTGGGTAGCTTGTCGCCCGGTTTAAGAGCGCCATCCTCGATGCTTCGACGGATATCTGCAGCTATCGCCTCGTATTTGGGAATCATGGAACCTCCTTTCCGACATATAAGAATACGCAAGTAAGTATAACCCCCAACGAGGCACCCATATTACTTTTATATAAGAAGTCCGAGAAAGAAAAAACAAAAAGACGCTTTACTTTAGAAATTAGAGCGCTATAGTTGTACGCAACGAACGGAACCCTGCCGCCGGCAGGGCCGACCGTTTGGGGACGGTTTTGTTTTGGCGGGCTGAATATCCAGATATCCGGTGCGCGCCCGCGCCGGATAACCTGCCAAGGCAAACCCGTCTCCAACCGGAAGCTCTAGAACACGAAAGCGAGGACTTCGATGGCACAGTATCAGCTGCCCCGTGACTTCTTCTTTGGCGCCGCTATGTCCGGCCCGCAGACTGAGGGTCAGTGGAACCAGGGCGGCAAGCTCGAGAACCTGTGGGACACCTGGTCCATCCAGGATCTGGATTCGTTCTATAACCGCGTTGGCTCTTATGCTGGCAATGACTTTATGGCTAAGTACCAGGAGGACCTTCGCATTTTGAAGGACTTGGGCCTGGATACCTACCGCACCTCCATCCAGTGGAGTCGCCTGCTCGATGCTAACGGCAACCTCAATGAGGAGGGCGCCGCGTGGTATCACGAGCTGTTCCGTGCCTCTCGCGAGGCCGGCCTGGAGCCGTTCGTCAACCTGTACCACTTTGACATGCCCACCTACCTCTTTGACCGTGGTGGTTGGGAGAGCCGCGAGGTCGTCGAGGCTTACGCTCATTACGCCGACGTCGCCTTCCGCGAGTTTGGCCAGGAGATCAAGTACTGGTTCACCTTTAACGAGCCCATCGTCGAGCCCGAGCAGCGCTATCAGGAGGGCGTGTGGTACCCGCAGCTCCACGACTTTAACCGCGCTCGCACCGTGCAGTACCACATCTCGCTGGCGCATGCACTGGCCGTGGCCAACTACCGCAAGGCATATGACGAGGGCGTCATTCGCGCCGATGCCAAAATCGGCATGATCAACTGCTTCACCCCGGTCTACACCAAGGAGAACCCCAGCGAGGCAGATCTCGAGGCCGTGCGCATGACCAGCGGCATCAACAACCGCTGGTGGCTCGACCTTATTACCAAGGGCGAGCTTCCCGCCGATGTGCTCGACAGCCTGGCCGAGGGCGGCGTCAAGCTTCCGTTCCGCGCCGGCGACCAGGAGATTCTCAAGCAGGGCGTCGTTGACTGGCTCGGCTGCAACTACTACCACCCCACGCGCGTCCAGGCGCCGGCGAGCAAGATCGACCAGTACGGTCTGCCGCACTTTGCCGACGAGTACGTGTGGCCCGACGCCGTCATGAACAAGAGCCGCGGCTGGGAGATCTACCCGAAGGGCCTCTACGACTTTGGCATGGACTGCGCCAAGAACTATCCCGATCTTGAGTGGTTCGTTTCCGAGAACGGTATCGGCATCATGGACGAGTACAAGAACCGTGACGCCGAGGGGACCATCCAGGACGACTATCGCGTCGATTTTGTGCGCCAGCACCTTGAGTGGGTCGCCAAGGCTATCGGCGAGGGGGCCAAGTGCCGCGGCTACCACTACTGGGCCGTCATCGACAACTGGTCCTGGTCAAACGCCTTCAAGAACCGTTATGGCTTTGTCGAGGTCGACCTGATGGACGGCTACCAGCGCCGTCTTAAGAAGTCGGCTGCTTGGCTCAAGCAGGTTGCCACGACCCACGTGGTGGACTAGCGATCGGGCGTTCAACCCCAAAACGGGCGCTCAGCCCCTGCGCAAACGCGCAAAAACAATGGCACATCTGGTGGCAGAGGGCGACAGACCACCGTGCGCATAGGAAAAGGCCGGATTTGAAAGTTAGGAGCAATCATGGCCAGTGACAACGGAAAGAGCTTCCTCGACAAGTTTGCCGAGGTCTCTGCGAAGGTAGGAAACCAGGTTCACCTGCGTTCCCTGCGCGATGCCTTCGCGACCATCACGCCGCTCTATATCCTTGCGGGTATCGCGGTTCTCATCAACAACGTCGTGTTCCCTCTGTTCCCGCTCGATGCGGCGGGTCTTGCCAACCTCCAGACTTGGGGCTCGGCAATTACCCTGGGCACCCTCAACGTGTCCGCCATTATCTTGGCGGGTCTGATTGGCTACAGCCTCGCCAAGAACGAGCGCTTCGATAACCCGCTTGCCTGCGTGGTCGTCGCCATCTCTGCCTTCGTCATCATGATGCCGCAGCAGATCACCGCCACCCTTGCCGCCACGAGCCCGCTGCTCACCGACAAGATCACCTCCGCCGAGGTCACCGGCGCCCTTTCGACTGCCAACACCGGCACCAACGGTCTGTTCTCTGCCATCATCATCGCCCTGCTTTCCACGACGCTCTTCATCAAGATCTCGGGCGTCGAGAAGCTCAAGGTCAAGCTGGGCGAGGGCGTGCCTCCTGCGGTCTCCAACTCCTTCAACGTCATGATCCCGATGCTGCTCAACCTCTCGGTCTTCGCTGTTGCCGCGGCCCTGCTTGCCGTCTGCGCCGGCACCGATCTGTGCACCATCATCTCCACCTGCATCTCCAACCCGCTCAAGAGCATCATGAACGCCGGTCCGTGGGCTGTCATCCTCATCTACACCCTCGCCAACCTGCTGTTCTGCGTCGGTATTCACCAGTCCACCATCTCTGGCGCTACCGTTGAGCCAATCCTGACCATGCTCATCGTCGACAACATGGCTACCTATGCCGCCGGCGGTGTCATCCAGCCCGACCACTACATGAACATGCAGATCGTCAACAGCTTCGCCCTCATCGGCGGCTCGGGCTGCACCCTCATGCTCCTGCTCGACACCTTCCTGTTCTCCAAGAACAAGGCTTCCAAGACCGTTGCCTCTATGGCTATCCTGCCTGGTCTGTTCAACATCAACGAGCCGGTCATCTACGGTTACCCCATCGTGTACAATCTGCCGCTCATGATCCCGTTCGTTCTTCTTCCCGATCTGTTCATCGGCGTCACCTATGGCCTGACCTGTGCTGGCATCATCAGCCCCTGCATCGCTCAGGTGCCTTGGACCATGCCGCCCGTCATCAACGCCCTGCTTGCTACGGGCTTTGACTGGCGCGCCGGCGTGTGGCAGGCTCTGGAGCTGGTCATCGGCATGGCTGTCTACCTGCCCTTTATGAGGATCTCCGAGAAGGCCATCGCCAAGCAGGAGGCCCTCGCCGAGCAGAACGCCTAGCGTTTGTCCATTCCACCCTTGCGGGTACCGATGCTTGGTACCGGTACCCGTATCTCCTTTTTTGCCTAAACGTGCAAAACAGGGGAAAGATAACCACAAGGATTTATCCAGTTTGTCGTCTGCGCGCCGCGCAGTTATAAGGAGGAAACCATGAAGAAGATCATGCTTTGCTGCAATGCCGGCATGTCCACGAGTCTGCTGGTCCAGAAGATGCAGTCCGAGGTCGCGAGCCGTGGTCTGGACATCGAGGTCGAAGCCCGTCCTATGAATGAGGCCCACGATCACCTGGACGAGTGCGACATCCTGCTGCTCGGCCCGCAGATCGGCTACACCAAGGGCGACTTTGAGAAGGAGGCCGCTGGCCGTTTCCCGGTCGAGGTCATCAACATGGTCGACTATGGCCGCATGAACGCCGCCGGCATCATCGACCACTGCGTCAGCGTGATGGGCTAGGTGCAGCGCATGGAGGATATGAACGAACTGCAGATGACCTGCTTCGAGATCATCAGCTACGTCGGTACCGCCAAGAGCATGTACATCAACGCCGTGCAGAAGGCCAAGGAGGGCGATTTCGACGCCGCCGAGGAGCTCATTAAGCAGGGCGACGAGGCCTATAACGGCGGCCACGATGTTCACACGGGACTTCTTAAGAAGGAGGCCAATGGCGAGCGCAACGGCGAGGCCCCGCTGATTCTGCTGCACGCCGAGGACCAGATGGCCGGCACCGAGACCATGCGCGTCATGGCCACGGAGCTCATTGAGGTCCACAAACAGCTACAGGCACTCAAGGCCTAGCTGGCGTTTTCGCCGCGACGGATCGTGCGGTTCGCATACAATCCAGTCCCTTTTGCAGGCGCCGGGAGTCTCCCTCTCCCGGCGCTTTTTGTTTGGCGAGTTGCTGAGCGTCATTGCTCGTTGAGCGGGCGGACGTTTCCCCAGATAAAACCTGCCAAAACAAACCTGTCCCTTTTTGGCGGGTTTTTGCCTTGGGAGCGGTACCATACAAGCAATGTTTAAACGAGAAAGGTGGGCTCCCATGGAACCTAAGCAGTACTACATCGGCATCGACGTCGGCGGCACTTCGGTTAAGGAGGGCCTGTTCGACGAGGACGGCAACCTGCTTGCCAAGGCCAGCGTGCCCACGCCTCCCATCGTTGACGCTGCGGGCTTTGCCGCGGTGACCGAGGCTATCGACCAGGTGGTCGCCAAAGCCCAGATTCCGCGTGCCTTTGTGGCGGGCATTGGCCTGGCCGTTCCGTGCCCCATCCCGGCATCGGGCGATGCCAAGGTCAAGGCCAACATTGCCATTAACCTGCCCGAGCTGAGGATCGCCATTCAAAAGCACTGCCCCGACGCGGTCGTTAAGTACGAGAATGATGCCAACGCCGCTGCCATGGGCGAGGCCTGGCTCGGTTCTGCCAAGGGCGTGCAGAACGTGGTGATGGTCACCATCGGTACCGGCGTGGGCGGCGGCGTAATCGTCAACGGCGACGTGGTATCGGGCGTTGTGGGTGCTGGCGGCGAGATTGGCCACATGTGCCTGAACCCCGACGAGGAGCGTACCTGCGGCTGTGGCGGCCATGGCCACCTGGAGCAGTATTCCAGCGCCACCGGCGTGGTGAGCAATTACCTGGCCGAGTGCAAGGCTGCGGGCGTCGAGCCCATCGAGCTCACCGGTCCTTCCGATTCCAAGGACGTATTCCAAGCCTGCCGCGAGGGCGATAAGCTCGCGCTTGCCGCGGCCGATACCATGGCCGACTACCTCGGCCGTGCCCTGGCGCTTATCGCCAACGTGGTCGACCCTGAGATGTTCCTCATCGGCGGCGGCGCCTCCGCCTCGGCCGATGTCTACCTCGACGCCGTGCGCGAGCACTTTAAGCAGTACGCGTTTTCCGTCTCGCGCGAGACGCCCATCGAGGTCGCCTCGCTCGGCAACGACGCCGGTATCATCGGTGCCGCCTACGTAGCCCTGCGCGCCGCCGGCAAATAGCCGGTGCAAGGGGGTCAGGTTTCTTTGTACCAACATGGTGCAAGGGGGACAGACTTGGCCCCCATGCTTGCCCCAAAATGTGCCGCGACCCTTCCGTCTGCGAAGGCTCGGCATCGGCGTGCTACCATAGCTACGTCCAAGTACACATATCAAGTGGAGGATATCCATGGCAAACGTTCTTGTCTTTGGTCACCAGAACCCCGATAACGACGCCATCATGAGCGCCGTCGTCCTGTCTCAGCTGCTCAACCAGGTTGAGTATGCCGGCAACACCTACGAGGCCTGCGCCCTTGGCCAGCTTCCGGCCGAGTCCGCCAAGCTGCTCGCCGACGCCGGCATCGCCGAGCCCCGCGTGATCGAGTCCGTCGAGGCCGGTCAGCTCGTCGTCCTCACCGACCACAACGAGTCTGCCCAGTCCGTCGCCGGCCTTAAGGACGCCACGGTCTTTGGCGTTGTCGATCATCACCGCATCGGCGACTTCGAGACCGCCGGCCCGCTGCACTACATCTGCCTGCCCTGGGGCTCCAGCTGCACCATCGTCACCAAGCTCGCCGGCGTGCTCGGCGTTGAGCTTTCCGACGTCCAGGCCAAGCTGCTGCTCTCGGCCATGATGACCGACACGCTCATGCTCAAGAGCCCCACTACCACCGATGTCGACCGCGCCGTCGCCGCCAAGCTCGGCGAGCAGGTGGGCGTCGACCCGGTCAAGTTTGGCATGGAGGTCTTCCTCACCCGTCCGTCCGGCTCCTTCACCGCAGCCGAGATGGTCGGCAACGACATCAAGATGTTCGAGCCCGCCGGCAAGAAGCTGCTCATCGGCCAGTACGAGACCGTCGACAAGAGCCGCGCGCTCGGCATGATCGACGAGATTCGCGAGGCCATGCGCGCCTACGCCGCCGAGAAGGGTGCTGACGGCATTGTCCTGTGCATCACCGACATTATGGAGGAGGGCTCGCAGGTCCTGCTCGAGGGCGAGACCGAGGCCGCTCAGAAGGGCCTGGGCATTGCCGACGAGCACGACGGCGTCTGGATGCCGGGTGTCCTCTCCCGTAAGAAGCAGGTCGCTGCCCCCATCATGGCCGCCTGCTAGGTTTAGTTGACCAAACGCCACGACCGGATCGCGGACGCCCCGCGCTCCGGTCGTTTTTTGTGCACGCGCCGCGTTGTCTCTTGGATAGGCGCGCCCGTGCCGTTGAGCAAATAATGTTCAACCTGTGGTTCCGCTTTTCGGCCGCGCCTGCGCGCTCGTCGCGCAGGGTAGGCTAGATGCAAGCGTAATACGTTAGAGCGCGGCACCGCCGATTTGGCGGGCCGTGCTTTTTTAAGACGGGAGCCTTCCCGTGAAAGGAGCCGCCCATGGCAGCACCCGAGCAGCTGTTCAACGTTCGTGAGCGCAAGCGTTTTGAACGTCACGACATCTGGGAGCGCATCGCCGAGAACGGCACGATTTCGGCCGCCGTCATGGTCTTCGCCGCCATCGCCGCCGTCATTTGCGCCAATACCGATGCCTACGAGGCCATCCATCACTTTTTGGAGACCCCGCTGTATGTGGGTCTGGGCAACCTTACGGCCGGTCTCACCGTTGAGCTATTCGTCAACGACTTCCTCATGGCGATTTTCTTTTTGTTGGTGGGCATTGAGCTCAAGTACGAGATGACAGTTGGCGAGCTCAAAAACCCGCGCCAGGCTATGCTTCCCATGCTGGCGGCCGTGGGCGGCGTCGTCGTTCCCGCCTGCATCTATCTGATCTTTAACCATGCCGGCGCGCACAACGGCTGGGCCATTCCCATGGCAACCGATATTGCCTTTGCGCTGGGCGTGCTGTCGCTTTTGGGCAATCGCGTGCCCAACGGCGTGCGCGTGTTCTTCTCGACGCTCGCCATCGCCGACGACCTCATTTCCATCGCCGCCATCGCCATCTTCTACGGTCAGAGCCCCAATCCGTTTTGGTTGGGCGCCGCCGCGCTTGTGACCTGCGCGCTCGTGTGGCTCAACAAGACGCAGCATTACCGCCTTGCCCCGTACTCGGTGCTGGGCCTGCTGCTGTGGTTCTGCATGTTCAAGAGCGGCGTGCACGCTACGCTCGCCGGCGTCATCTTGGCCTTTACCATCCCGGCCAAGTGCGGCGTCAAGCTCGATAGCCTCACCGATTGGTTGGGCGAGTGCCTGCCGCTGCTCGATGACCGCTACGATGACGAGGCACACATCCTGGGTCAGCATGACTTTACCGTCTCGACCACCAAGGTCGAGCGCGTCATGCACCGCGTGACCCCGCCGCTCATCCGCATGGAGCGTCTGATTTCCACGCCGGTCAACTTTGTGATCCTGCCGATCTTTGCGTTCGTGAACGCACAGGTTCGCCTAGTGGGCGTGGACATGAGCACGCTGCTCACCGACCCGGTGACGCTCGGCGTGTACTTTGGCATGCTGCTGGGCAAGCCGATCGGCATCTTTGGCATGACGTTCGCCTTGGTCAAGCTCAAGGCCTGCGAGCTACCGCGCAACGTCAACTGGCACATGATTGCCGGCGTGGGCATTCTGGGCGGCATCGGCTTTACCATGTCGATTCTCATCAGCGGCCTTGCCTTCCCGACGGCTGAGTTTGAGGTTCTGGCCGCCAAGGCCGCTATTCTCGCCGGCTCTGTCACCGCGGCCGTACTTGGCATGATCTACATGAGTGTGATCTGCAAGCATCCCGCGCCCAAGGACGAGTAAGAGCGCGAAAACCGGCTCCAGAACCGATTCGGGCGCGTTCAAAATGCGGATTCGGGCGGTGCTTGCCGCCTGCCAGACACCCCCGTGGTCAAAAAACGCCGTTTGTGAGTACTGTCACAAACGGCGTTTCATTTTAGGTGTGGAAAATAATGAACACAATCATGCTATCTGTATGTTAACGAGTAATCGCTTGACTCCAATTTGGCGATAGCTACTACTCGGAAAGAAAATCCAGGCGAAAAAACGCCGATTTGGGGGCTTAATCGCTGCTACTAAAAAGGTAACAGTACTCATATTTGCCCTTTTTTGGCCACAAGCCCTAAAACAAGCCTCGCCAGGGTCGGGAAACGGGCCAAATCGTCGGCCTCGAGGCTCATTCCACGGTGCCGTAGACGGCGCCCCAGCCGTGGGCGGCCAAGGCGGAGTTGAGCTGGTCACAAAGCGATTGGCGGTCGTAGTAGCCGGGCGGCAAAAGGTTGACGATTTCCATGAGGTCGGGCGCGAGGTCCAAGATCTCGGCCTGCACGATGAGATCCAAGCGGTCGATGGTGTGGCGGTCGTAAAACAGTCCGTCGACCAGGCGCTGCAGGTCGCCGAATTCCTCGGCCTGGAACGATCCGTACTCCATAGTGCCTCCTTGGGCGCTTCACGCCGGCATGCGCGGCAATTCGTAATTTATTGCGATGGACTTAATCTATCACGGCTTCATAACGTTGTGACGGTGGCGGTCTATACTTAGAAGAATTGCAACGTACCGCTTCGTGAAAGGTCGCACCCATGCAGACGATCTACCAGAAGATGGAAACCACCGAACTCGATGCCGCCATCGAGGCGCTCAAGGCCGAGGTCGCCGAGGTCAAGGCCAAGGGCCTGGCGCTCGACATGGCCCGCGGCAAGCCGTCGCCCTCCCAGGTGGACATCTCTCGACCCATGCTCGATATCCTCAATGCCGATGCCGATCTGCACGACGGCAATGTCGACTGTTCCAACTACGGCTGCTTTGAGGGCATTCCCTCGGCACGCAAGCTAGCGGGGGAGTTCCTGGGTTGCCCCGCCGAGCAGACGCTCGTGCTGGGTTCGTCGAGCCTGCTGATCGAGCACGACATCGCCGGCATGTTCTGGCGCTGCGGCTCGTGCGGCAGCGAACCCTGGGATGCCTACGAGGCCGCGCACGACGGCAAGAAGGTCAAGTTCCTGTGCCCCGTTCCCGGCTACGACCGCCACTTTGGCATTACCGCCGACTTGGGCATCGAGAACGTCCCCGTCGCGATGACCGACAACGGCCCCGACATGGACGAGATCGAGCGCCTCGTTGCCGCCGACGATTCCATCAAGGGTATCTGGTGTGTGCCCAAGTATTCCAACCCCACGGGCATCACCTTTAGCGAGGACACTGTGCGCCGCCTGGTCGAGATGCCCACGGCCGCGCCCGATTTCCGCATTTTCTGGGACAACGCCTACTGCGTGCACGACCTGTACGACGAGACCGACGAGCTCGCAAACATCTTTGACCTCGCTCGCGCGGCGGGCACCGAGGACCGCGTGGTGGCCTTTGCCTCGACGTCCAAGATCACCTTCCCGGGTGCCGGCATCGGTTTTATCGGTGCGAGCCCCGCGGTCATCGCCGAGTTCTCCAAGCGCCTGAAGGCCGGCCTGATCAGCGCCGACAAGCTCAATCAGCTGCGTCACGTGCGCTTCCTTCCCACCCTCGAGGCGGTCAAGGAGCACATGAAAAAGCATGCCGAGTTCCTGCGCCCGCGCTTTGAGGCCGTTGAGCGCAAGCTCACCGAGGGCCTGGGCGACACGGGCTGTGCCACCTGGACGCACCCCTGCGGCGGCTATTTTGTTAGCTTCGATGGCCCCGAGGGCTCGGCCCAGAAGGTCGCCGCGCTTTGCGCCGAGCTGGGTGTGAAGCTCACGCCGGCCGGTGCCACCTGGCCCTATGGCAAGGACCCGCGCGACACCAACATCCGCATCGCGCCGAGCTATCCCACGGTCGAGGACCTGGAGGCCGCGCTCGATGTGCTGGTGCTGGCCGTTAAGCTTGTCGCTGCCGAGCTTGCGCGTGCCGAACGCGCCTAACGCGCGGCTTCCCGTACTATCCGCACTTTCGATACACAAAGGAGCGTATACATGGATTTGGGTATTTCCACCAACCCCACGCCGGAGCTCTACACCATTAAGGTGACCGGCGAGATCGACATCTCTAACGCCGACAGCCTGCGCAACGCCATCGATCTGGCGCTCGAGCAGCCCACCGAGGCCGTTGAGCTCGACTTTGCCCAGGTGAGCTATATCGATTCGACAGGCATTGGCGTGCTCGTGGGCGCCGCACATCACGCGGTCGACCATGGTAAGCGCTTCAGCTGCACCAATGTGCAGTCCCCGGTGATGCGCGTGGTCCAGCTGCTGGGCGTCGACCAGGAGATTTCGATCACCGCTGCATAATCTTTGCCCCCAAAAGGGCGTGCCGTTTGGCATATGTTTGTGATGCGCTCGGACGTTTTGGCGTCCGGGCGCTATACTTGACCGAATGAATAGACGAGTTCCGGCCGAATGGCGCGGTGCGGGCTCGACTCACATCGAGCCTTGGAGGTATGTGTGTTTGGTATTGGAGAGGGTGAGCTCGCGATCATCGTGGTCTTCGGCTTTTTGCTGTTTGGCCCGGATAAGCTCCCACAGATGGGCCGCACGATCGGCCGTGCCATCCGTCAGTTCCGCGAGACGCAGGAAAAGATGACGGCCGTTGTTCAGTCCGAGATTATCGATCCGGTGAGCGAGGCCGCGTCGGCCCCGGTCAAGCCCAAGAAGGCTGCTGCGATCGACGACGATTCCGATGCGGACGAGGATGCCGCCGAGACGGCAGCGCCCGCCAAGAAGGAGACCTTTGCCGAGCGTCGCGCCCGTCTTGCTGCCGAGAAGGCCGCGAGCGAGGCTGCCGCCGAGGGCGAGGGTGCTGCTGAGGAGTCCGAGGCCGAGGGTGCCGAGCCTGCCGCTGCCGCCGAGCCTGTCGTCGAGTCCGAGCCTGCTGCAGAGCCGGAGTCCGAGCCCGAGCCGGCAGAGCCCACGACGGCCGACCTCTATGCCCGTCGTCCCCGCAAGCGCAAGGCCGTCGTCGACCAGCTCGCCCGCGAGCTCGAGGCCGAGGACGATGCCGCTGCCGATGCCCCGAAGGGAGGCGACGAGTAATGCCTATTGGACCTGCGCGAATGCCGCTCTTCGATCACCTGGGAGAGCTCCGTCGCCGCCTGACCATCGTGGTCGTCTCGGTGTTTGCCGCAGCCATCGTGCTGTATTTCGCCACGCCCGTGGTGCTCGATATCTTGGAAGACCCCATTCGCTCCTTTGTGCCGGATGGTAAGTTCTACATCACCACCACGCTCGGCGGCTTCGGCTTGCGCTTCTCGCTGGCCATCAAGATGGCCGTGGTCATGTGCACACCCATGATCATCTGGCAGATTCTGGCGTTTTTCCTGCCGGCGCTTCGCCCCAACGAGCGCAAGTGGGTCGTGCCCACGGTGCTCGCCTCGACGGTGCTGTTCTTCCTGGGTGCCATCTTCTGCTACTTCATCATTATCCCGGCGGGCTTTGAGTGGCTCATCGGCGAGACTTCGGCCGTCGCCACGGCGCTGCCCGATCTGGAGAACTACGTCAACATGGAGCTGCTCTTTATGATCGGCTTTGGTGTGGCGTTTGAGCTGCCGCTCATCATCTTCTACCTGTCCGTCTTTCACATCGTGTCCTACGCGGCCTTCCGCGGCGCCTGGCGCTACGTGTACGTGGGCCTGCTTGTGGGCTCGGCTGTGATTACGCCCGACGGCTCGCCCGTTACGCTGGGCCTCATGTATGGTGCCCTGCTCTCGCTCTACGAGATTTCGCTCGCCATTGCCCGCGTGGTCATTACCGCGCGCGAGGGCAAGGAAGGCTTGTTTGTGAGCCGTCTGGACCTGTTCTCGGACGATGAGGGCGACGAGGAGTAAATCGGTATGCACGAGGTTGGCATTGTCAACGGCATACTCGATACAGTGATTCGCGCGGCGCGTGGGGCGGGGGCCTCACGCGCCGTTTTGGTAACGCTGCGTATCGGGGATATGACCGAGGTCGTGCGCGAGGCGCTCGATTTTGCCTGGGAGACGTTTCGCGACGAGGACCCGCTCACACAAGGCTGCGAGCTTGCCGTAGAGGAGATTCATCCGCAAAGCGAATGCCTAGACTGCGGCGAGGTCTTCGACCACGACCGCTTCCACTGCCGCTGTCCTCAGTGCGGCGGCGCCAACGTGCGCCTGCTGCACGGCCGCGAGCTCGACATTGCGAGCATCGAGATCGAAACCCCCGACGATTAGCCCGCTAGCCATTTGGCGATGGGGTATAAAGGGGCAGAAGTAAGGAGCGCTAAGTATGGCTGAGAAAACGATTGATATCGCGTCGCCGATCCTGTCGCGCAATGAGCGTCTGGCAGATCAGCTGCGTCAGCGATTTGCAGAGACAAACACCTACGTGATCAACGTCTTGTCGAGCCCCGGCTCGGGCAAGACCACCACGATCCTGGGCACCAATGAGCGCCTGCGCGACAAAGCCGGCCTGCATTGTGCCGTCATCGAGGGCGATATCGCCTCGGACGTCGACGCCATCACCATGAAGGAAGCCGGCATGCCCGCCATCCAGATCAACACGGGCGGCCTGTGCCACCTCGAGGGCAACATGATCATGGAGGCCGTCGATGCTTTCGACCAAGCCGTGGGTCTGGAAAACATCGACGTCATCTTTATCGAAAACGTGGGCAACCTGGTCTGCCCGGTCGACTTTGACCTGGGCGAGAACCTGTCCATCATGATTCTCTCGGTGCCCGAGGGCGACGACAAGCCCATCAAGTACCCGGGCATCTTCCAGCACGCCGGCGCGCAGCTGCTCAACAAGGTCGATGTGGTCCCGGCTTTCGATTTTGACATGGATAGGTATACTAAGACACTCGATGACCTCAATCCGCAGGCGCCGCGGTTTGCCGTGAGCGCGCGCAAGGGCGAGGGCATGGATGCCTGGTGCGATTGGCTCATCGGGCAGATCGAGCAAGCAAGGGCGTAAGTCGGCCGCCGTAAGCGCGGGCGCAGCCGCAGAGACATGAGATAGGAGCCTCTTTTGAAGCTCATCATCGCCGAGAAAAATGACGCCGCGCGCCAGATCGCCGAGCGTCTGTCCACGGGCAAGCCCAAAAAGGACAAGGTGTACAACACCGCCATCTACCGTTTTGAGTGGAAGGGCGAGGAGTGCGTGGCCATCGGCCTGGCCGGTCACATCCTGGCGCCCGATTTTTGCGACAGCGTGCTGTTCGATAAAAAGCGGGGTTGGTATTCGGTGACCGAGGACGGCGAGATGCTGCCGGCCGATATGCCCGATGGCTTGGCCCGTCCGCCGTACGACACCAAGCGCAAGCCGTTCCTTGCCGACGGCATCTCCATCAAGGGCTGGAAGCTCGAGAGCCTGCCTTACCTCACCTGGGCGCCCGTCATTAAGCTGCCGGCCGAGAAGGAACTCATTCGTTCGCTCAAGAACCTGGCCAAGAAGTCCGACAGCGTTATCATCGCCACGGACTTCGACCGCGAGGGCGAGCTGATCGGCTCGGACGCCCTCAACAAGGTGCGCGAGGTGGCGCCGGACCTGCCGGTTGCCCGCGCCCAGTATTCTTCGTTTACCAAGGCTGAGATCACGCAGGCCTTCGATAACCTCGTCTCGCTCGACCAGAACCTCGCCGACGCCGGAGAGAGCCGCCAGCATATCGACCTCATCTGGGGTGCGGTGCTCACGCGCTACCTGACGCTCGCCAAGTTCGGCGGCTTTGGCAACGTGCGCTCCGCCGGCCGCGTGCAGACGCCGACGCTTGCCCTGGTGGTCGAGCGCGAGCGCGAGCGTATGGCGTTTGTGCCCGAGGATTATTGGCAGATTCGCGGCATGGGCGCCGCGCAGGGCGCTGCCGAGGACGATCGCTTTAAGATTGCGCACAAGACGGCGCGCTTTACCGACAAGGATGCTGCCGAGACGGCGTACGGCCACGTCGACGGCGTCGCGACGGCAACCGTCGCCGCGGTGACCAAGCGCTCGCGCAAGCAGCAGCCGCCCACCCCGTTTGCGACGACCTCGCTGCAGGCTGCCGCCGCGGCCGAGGGCATCTCGCCTGCGCGTACGATGCGCATCGCCGAGTCCCTCTACATGGCCGGTCTCATCAGCTACCCGCGTGTCGACAATACCGTGTACCCTGCGACGCTCGATCTGGGCGCCGTGGTGAGCGACCTGGCAAAGATCAACCCGGCGCTGGCGCCCGTGTGCAAAAAGGTGCTCGCCGGTCCCATGAAGCCCACGCGCGGCAAGGTCGAGACCACCGATCACCCGCCTATCTATCCCACGGGCGAGGGCGATCCGTCCGCGCTCGACGGCGGCCAGCGCAAACTCTACGACCTCATTGCCCGTCGCTTCCTGGCGACGCTCATGGGTCCCGCGACCATCGAGAACACTAAGCTCGAGCTCGATGTGAACGGCGAGCCGTTTGTGGCTTCGGGCGACGTGCTCGTGACCCCGGGCTTCCGCGAGGCCTATCCGTACGGCCTTAAACGCGACGAGCAGATGCCGCCGCTGGAGCAGGGCGATGCGGTCGACGTGTTCGACATTAAACTCGAGGCCAAGCAGACTGAGCCGCCTGCACGCTACAGCCAAGGCAAGCTCGTGCAGGAGATGGAGAAGCGCGGCCTGGGCACCAAGTCCACGCGCGCGAGCATCATCGAGCGCCTGTATGCCGTGCGCTATCTCAAAAACGACCCTGTGGAGCCGAGTCAGCTGGGTATCGCCATCATCGACGCGCTGACGCAGTTTGCCCCGCGCATTACGAGCCCCGATATGACCAGCGAGCTCGACGGCGACATGACCCGCGTGGAGCGCGGCGAGGATACCGAAGAGCATGTCGTGACGCACTCGCGCGCGCTGCTGGCCGGCGTGCTCGACGAGTTGCTCAAGCATACGCAGGAGCTGGGCGACGCCATCAGCGACGCCGTCACGGCCGATGCGCGCGTGGGCGCCTGCCCCAAGTGCGGCAAGGACCTGGTTATGAAGACGAGCGCCAAGACCCGTGGTAGCTTTATTGGCTGCATGGGCTGGCCCGACTGCGACGTGACCTATCCGGTGCCGAGCGGCGTCAAGGTGAGCCCGCTCGAGGGCGAGGCCGCTGTGTGCCCCGAGTGCGGCGCGCCGCGCATTAAGTGCCAGCCGTTCCGCCAAAAGGCCTTCGAGATTTGCGTGAACCCCACGTGCCCCACCAACTACGAGCCCGACCTTAAGGTGGGCGAGTGCAAGGTGTGCGCCGAGGCAGGACGCCATGGCGACCTAATCGCGCACAAGAGTGAAAAGAGCGGCAAGCGCTTTATCCGCTGCACCAACTACGATGATTGCGGCGTGAGCTATCCGCTGCCGGCACGTGGCAAGCTCGAGGCGACGGGCGAGACCTGCCCCGAGTGCGGTGCTCCCATCGTGGTGGTCAACACGGCACGTGGCCCGTGGCGCATCTGTGTGAACATGGACTGCCCGACCAAGGAGAAGAAGCCCGCCCGCGGCCGCAAGACCACAACCAAGGCGAGCACGGCAAAGAAGACCACGGCTAAGAAAGCCACTGCCGCCAAGAAGGCGACCGCGAAGAAGTCGACTGCCAAGAAAGCAGCCGCCGACAAGTAACGGCGCAGTCGGAACATTGACTAAAACAAAAACGAGCGAGGACCTCAAAATCCTCGCTCGTTTTTTATCCGGCAGTTAGGGACGTTTCTTTTCTGCTGGCAGTTTAGGAACGTCCCTAACTGCCGGCTCGGGAACGACAAAGCGCTAGTTCACTTCGACGGGTTTGGCGCCGGGATAGCGCTCCTCAAAGTCTAGGCGGTACTTATTGTCATTGGTGCCCGCTACGTTGTCGCGCGACAGCGGCGCCACGATCTCATTCTTGTGGTCCGCAGGCTTGGCGTATTTCAGGCTGATCTCCCAGGCATCACAGATTGCGTCAATGCGGTGATCCAGGTCGTCGTACAGGGCAACGATGTCTTTCCAGGAGCTGTAGTTCTTGGAGTTCGTCGGGACGTCTAGGTCCTCGACGATGTCGTAATACTGCTCGATGGTGTCCTCCGTGCGCTCGGCGACGTCGGCGAGATTTTGACGGGTGGTTCGATCCTCTTCCAGATAGCTGCCGTTGAAGTTCTGTGCGCAGCCACGGACGTAGTTGTCGAGGTCTTCGAGCAAGTCGTAGTATTCGCTCAGTCGGCGGTAGAGGTTCTGCTCGGAGAGCGTTGCTTCGCCGCCATCCTCGTCGTCATCGTCATCATCGTCGTACAGGCTGTTGGGATCGCCGAGAGGCTTTAGGTCATCGTCGTCGACGTCATGGTGCAGCTTAGCTACCTCGGCAGTCGTCTGCGTGGCGGCGTTGTCGAAAGGCTTGATCACAAAGAAAACGACCAGGGCGATGATGATCGCCACCAGCACAACGATAACGGCGATAAGCGGCCCGGTGCCGCTCTTTTTGGGAGCGGGGGTCTGTGGCGAAGCGGGCGCGTATGCGGGAGCCGGCTGCTGTTGGGGCGAGCCGCTCGCGACGGGTATGCGCTGCGTGGTCTCGACGGCCGCGGGGCCTGCGGCGGGGTCGGGGCGATAGGCGAGGGGGTCGTCCGCCTTGGCTTGCGGCGTATCGAGGGAACCGGTCTGCTCAAAAGCGGGCTGCCTATCGCTCGCGGTTGTTTGCTCAACGGATGCACCGCACGAGGTGCAGAACTTGGCATTATCTGCAAGAAGCTTGCCGCACGAGGCGCAATACCGAGACATTGCCACTCCTTTCGCCACATTTCAATGCAATACGACGATTATACCCAGCGCACAAAATTCCCCATCATAAGTTGCGGTGAAATAGGGACTGTTTGGCGGTCTCAGAGCTTCAATCAGTCCCTATTTCACCGCAACTTTGGAAAGGCACCTTTAGCCATTGGGGACGCACCGAGCACTGGGGTATCATTGCTTGGTTGCTATAAATCGCATTTACGCGCCTTGTAGGAAGGGGCTGCGCCCATGGCTTTTGAGCCCGCTCAGCATAGCTTTATCACGCTCGAGGGCGTCGATGGCGCCGGCAAGTCCACGCAGGCGCGCCTGCTTGCCCGCGCTCTTGAACTCGCTGGCTACCAGGTTGTGACCCTGCGTGAGCCGGGCGGTACCGCCATCAGCGAAAAGATCCGTGCTCTGCTGCTCGACCCCGCCAATACGGCGATGGGCGACACCTGCGAGTTGTTGCTCTACGAGGCGGCACGCGCTCAGTTGGTGCACGAGGTCATAGCTCCCGCCCTTGCTGCCGGCAAGGTTGTCCTGTGCGACCGCTTCTACGATTCCACGACCTGCTACCAGGCGTTTGCCGATGGCCTCGATCGCCAGATAGTGCGCGACGCCAACAACCTGGCCGTCGCGGGTACGCACCCGGCGCTCACACTCGTCTATCACATCACGCCCGAGCAGGCGGCGCTGCGCATGGCCGACCGCGGTGCGGCAGATCGCATGGAGGCTAAGGGCATGGCCTTCCAAGAGCGTGTCTACCAGGGTTTTTGCGCAATTGCCGCCGAGGAACCAAACCGCGTAAAGCTCATCGACGCGACCGCGTCCATCGAGGACGTCTTCGCGCAGACGGTCGAGCAGGTTCGCGCCTACGGCCTCGACATTTCCCAGGACGCCGTCACCGCCGCGCTTGCCCAGGAGGCCGAGTAACATGGCCCCCGCTCAGGCAAGCCTGCTGGCCAAGCTCGACACCCAAGAGCGCGTGCGCGACTTTTTGACCAATGCCGTCGCCAGCGGTCGCGCATCGCACGCCTACCTGTTTTTGGGTGCGCCCGGCGCGGGCAAACTCGACGCCGCGTGGGCGCTCGCCCAAGCCTTCCTGTGCGAGCAGGATGGCTGCGGCTCATGCGACAGCTGCGTGCGCGTCGCCCGTCATACGCACCCCGACGTGCACTATTACGCGCCCGAGAGCGCCACGGGCTACCTCATCGCCCAGACCCGCGAGCTGCTCGATGACGTGCCTCTGGCGCCCATCCGTGCCAAGGCCAAGGTCTACATCATCGACCGTGCCGAGCAACTGCGCGCCAACACCGCCAACGCACTGCTCAAAACGCTCGAGGAGCCGCCCGAGGGCGTTATGTTCATCCTGCTGGGCACCTCGGCAGACGTGATGTTGCCCACCATCGTGAGCCGCTGCCAGTGCGTGCCGTTTCGGCTGGTGTCGCCCGCCGTCGCCGCGCAGGCCGTGAGCCGCGCCACCGGTCAGGACCCTGTGCGTTGCCGCATGGCCGTCGCCGTAGCGGGAAGCCCCACGCGTGGCATCGAGTTCCTCAAGAGCGCCGAGCGCCAGGACGCCCGCCGTCAGATGGTTCGCGCCATCGATTCGCTTATCGCCGCCGACGAGGCCGACGTGCTCAGCCGCGCCAAGTCACTCATCGTCGCCGTTAAGGCGCCGCTCGCCGAGGTCAAGTCCACGCAGGAAAAGGTGCTCGAGCAAAACGCCGACTACCTGTCGCGTGGAGCATTGAAGCAGCTTGAGGACCGCAACAAGCGCGAACTCAACGCGCGCGAGCGTTCGGGTATCATGGAAGCGCTGGCGAGCGCGCGGACGCTCATGCGCGACGTGCTGCTGACGCTTCAGGACGAGGCAGCCGACGTTGTGAACGAAGACGTGCGCGACACGATCGGTCGGCTTACCGCCGCGACGAATGTTGCGGGCGCCACGCGGGCGCTCGAGGCGGTCGCAACCGCCGAACGCAACATCGCTAGAAACGTTACTCCCCAGCTGGCCATCGAGGTCATGCTGTTCGATATCAGGAAGGCACTGATATGCCGTTAGTCGTACCCGTTAAGTTTACCTACGCCTCGCGCGACCTGTGGTTCGATCCGCAGGATCTGGATATCCTCGAGGCCGATTATGCCATTTGCTCTACCGAGCGCGGAACCGAGATCGGCCTGGTTACGGCCGATCCCTTTGAGGTGCCGCAAGACGAGATCGGTCAGCCGCTTAAGCCCGTGCTGCGTGTGGCGAGCGACATCGACCTGCAGCTTGCGGATGACCTAGCCATCCAGGGCGACGAGGCCATGGTCGACTTCCGCCGCCTGGTCAAGGAGCTCGACCTCGAGATGAAGCCGGTCGGCGTCGAGTACCTGTTTGGCGGCGAGAAGGCCGTGTTCTACTTTGCGGCTGAGGAACGCGTCGATTTTCGCCAGCTCGTCAAGGATCTGTCCTCGACGCTGCACATCCGCGTCGACATGCGCCAGATCGGCGTGCGCGACGAGACCCGCCTGGTGGGCGGCTATGCCCAGTGCGGACAGGAGCTCTGCTGCACGCGCTTTGGCGGACAGTTTGAGCCCGTCTCGATCCGCATGGCAAAAGAGCAGGACCTGCCGCTCAACTCGTCCAAGATCAGCGGCGTTTGCGGCCGCCTGATGTGCTGTCTGCGCTATGAGTTCGAGGCGTACAAGGACTTTAAGAGCCGTGCGCCCAAAAAGAAAACGCTCATCGATACGCCGCTTGGCAAGGCGCGTATCCAGGAGTATGACACGCCGCGTGAGCAGCTGGTGCTGCGCCTGGAGAACGGCAAAGTCTTTAAGGTCAACCTGGCCGATATGACGTGCTCGGAGGGCTGCAAAAAGAAGGCTGCCGAGCAGGGCTGCAATTGCCGCCCCGACTGCGTGACGCGTGACGTGCTCGAGCGCATCGAGTCGCCCGAGATGCGCCTGGCGCTCATGGAGCTCGACCGCGAGAACGGCGTCGACGTGGGCGATGGCCTGTCGAGCGCCGACCGTCTTGCCGGCACGTCGATGCCCAAGCGCCGTCGTCGCGATGCCGATTCCGACGCTCGCGCTGCTCAAAGCCAGGGCGAGGGCCGTGGCCGCGGTAAGGGTCGCGGCAAGGCCGAGGCGCCCGAGGCCGAGGAGGCCGCCGGTGGTCGTCGCCGTCGCAAGCGTGCAGGCTCGGGCGACGCCGGCGAGACCGCGGCTACAGGCAAGAATGCCTCCCGCGAGCACGAGGCTCAGCAGCCCCAGCAGCAGAATCGCGGCGGTGGCATGAACCCCACGCGCCGTCGTCGCCGTCATCTGTCGAGCGAGGAGCGCGAGGACGCTTTCCGCGCCGCCGCAGCTCGCGAGGCCGGCGCCGCTCCCAAGGGCGGCTCGGGTTCCGATGCACCTGCTGACAAGGGCGGCAAGCCGCGTGGCGAGGGGGAGCGCGCCCCGCGTCCGCGTCGTCGCCATTCCTCGGGCACGCAGCAGAAGCCCTCGGTGCCCTCCGTGGCCGATCAGGTTTCGGATGGCGAGGTCAAGGTCACGCGTCGTCGTCCCGGAGATGGCGGAGGAGCGGCCACCAAGGCCGCGCGCGGCGCCTCTCACGACGAGCGCGAGTCGCGCGAGGATCGTGGTGGTGAGGGTTCGGCCGATCAGGGCCAGAAGCGTCGCCGTCGCCGTCGCTCCCGCAAGCCGCGCCAGGATGGCGGCGAGGGCTCGGCCCCGTCTTCGGCCGCACCACAACCGCCCGCCGGCGAATAACGCCCGCGAGCGGATTTAACCCGCCTTACCCCAATCGCGTCGGGGTACCATAGCGCTGAATCAACAACCCTCCCTGCGACCGAACGTAGGGAGGGTTGTGTCTTGAAGAGCCATCTGAACAAATTGAGCCGTCTGCAGGGTGCCGGCGCCCTACCGTTTGCGGACGAATTGCTGCCGTTTGCCGAGCGGGCGGCACGCGAGGCACTCGAGGCATTGTCGCCAACACGATGTGCCGGCTGCGAGCGCGCCGGTGCGCTTATTTGCCAAGACTGCCTGGCCGCGCTCACGCTCATCGACCCACGTCATAGCTGTACCCGATGCGGCGCCCCGTTTGGGGATTTGCTGTGCACTGAGTGTTCGGTCGAGGGCACGTCCTCGGCAATGGCGGAGGCGCTCGACCGCTGCCTGGCGTGCTCCGTCTATGCGCATCCGCTGCCGCGCATCATTAAAGCGTACAAGGACGCGGGCGAGCGACGCCTGGCGCCGTATCTGGCGGAGCTGCTCTACGACACCGCCCTGCATGCCCAGGTCGTAGCGCCCGAACGCTTAGGAGGTGTGCTGTCCGGTGCGGATGCGGTGGTGTTTGTGCCTGCGACGGCGGCAGCGTTTCGGCGGCGTGGCTTTGATCATATGGAGGCCATTGCGCGCCCATTTTGCGAGCTGTCGGGTGTTCCCCTGCTCGATGCTCTCGTCAAGTACGGGCATGGCGACCAGCGCGAACTCGGTCGTGAGGAGCGTCGCGAGCGTGCCCAAGGCATGTACGAGACGGTTGAGGACGTGCACGGCCGCCGCCTACTGCTTATCGATGACGTTATCACCACGGGCGCGACCATGGCAGCAGCCTCGGCGGAGCTCAAGCGCGCCGGCGCTGCGGCAGTCGATGGCCTTGCTATCGCACGTGTTTGGTAGGGGTGGTTTTGTGGCAGTGAAGATTGAGCGGCGCAACGAGCCGACAGGCGAACAGCTAGCGGCTTCCGTAATCCTAACAGGCGCTTCAGCGCTGCGCATGATGCGCGCCGAGCGCCGGCAGATGGGCTATATCAGCTGGAAGGACTTTAATCCCGATGAAGAGCGCCGTGTGCTGCGCACGTCGTCGCCCTCGACCGAGGATATCTATCTTCCTGACTTGGTGCGAATTGGAGCCAAAAGTGGCGAGGTGCAAGAAGATCTGTGCTTGCTGGTGGGATCCGCGGCGCAGCGCCGCCGCATGCCTGGCGTAGGCTGGTCCGTGTGTTCCGGGTTGCCCGCCGGCTCGATTCTAGAGGTGGAACCGGGGGTGTACAGCCTATCTCCCGAGGCCCTTTGTGTTGCCGTTGCGCGCGAGGTCGGCTGCATCCAGGCGTTTGCCCTGGCCCAGGAGCTGTGCTCTAAGATTTCACTGAGCGACCGCGGGAAGTATCTGCCTCCCTACACCTCGCCTGTTGCGAATAAACTTGCAAAGGACAAGGACCAGCCAGCAGACGTGGGCTACTTTGAAGTCGAGCCGGTGCTGACGCCCGATCGCCTGGCAGATTACCTTGCGGCATGCAAGGGGAATGTGGCCAAACAGCTGCTGCGTCTGTGTCCCTATCTTTCGGAAAACCTGCTCTCGCCCATGGAGTGCATCATGCTCGCCCTGTTTTCGCTTCCGTTTTCCTATGGCGGGTTTGCCTGCGGGCCTTTTAAGACCGACTACAAGATCGAGTTCGATGGCCGTGCGCAGGCAATCTCGGGGATGCCTCATGCAGTTTGCGATGCGTATCAAGAGGCAGCCCGGTTTGACCTGGAATACAACGGTGAGCTGGGCCATTCCTCCCGGAGGGGACGTATCCATGATGAAAAACGCAACACGGGCTTGATTACTATGGGAATCGAGGTCGCGACGGTCAACAACGAAATGCTCTGTGACATGGAAGCGATGGAAGCGCTCGCATGGCGCATCCACCAGCGTATGCGAAAGCGGTACCGGAATCGTGTCGATGCCCGCAGGAAGAAGCAAGAGGCGTTGCTTAACGCGCTGCGGGCGTGTTTTGGGCTTAAGCCGGTCTAATTCACGTCGAAAATAGGGGGTTAATCATATGCCCTGGCCAAAATATGGCAAATATGAGTACTGTCACTAAATCAGTAACAGCAAAATCAAGGAATTTAGGACTCGGAGGCGTCATAAAGTAAGAAGATAATAAACAAATGTAGAATAACTAAGCATCAGGTTGGCGACACTGGGTCGCGCGCGCAGACGTGGTGTAAGAGTGTCCTGAGGTCCGTCGCTGCAAGTC
>JAPJOH010000031.1 GCA_030826265.1 Collinsella aerofaciens | reverse complement strand
TTTGCCTCTTGACAATGTCCTGCTCATATTAAAAGGAACGTCCCCAAGTGCCGGCCCGGCAACGTCGATGTTCTGGCAATGTCAGCGAAAGCCCGCCAGAGCGAGCAAGGTGCCTTGAAACAAGGCGGCATTGATCTTCTGATCATGCCGCCGAAGTTGAAAGGCAGATTGCCGCTCTGGCGGGCTTGCAGCGTCGAGCCGTTACGCGGTTTGGTAAAGCCGCGTAACCAAAGGCGCAGCGTCGAGCCGTTACGCGGTTTGGTAAAACCGCGTAACCAAAGGCGCAGCGTCGATCGTTCCGCCGTTCGTCAGAACGGCGGAACCAACCCTACATCACCATAACGTAGCGCGATCCCACGTAGTACTGCTTACCCATCAAAACCGGCTCGTCATCGGGACCGGTAAAGCCGGCACGCAGGTTGAGCAGCGGATCGTGCGGAGCAATGCCCAGCTCGGCCGCCTGCTCGGCGTTAGCGCGAACGGCCTCGACCGTACGGTAGCCAACCGAGACAATCGGCGTTCCGCCAACACGCTCGACCTCGGCAAAAATCGACTTGTCCTCAAGATCGGCCGTCAACAGCTCACGGTAGGCGTCAAACGGCACAAAGATGTTCTCCTCAAAGATGGGCTCGCCGTCGGCCGTACGCACGCGCTTGATATGCAGTAGCAGCGCATCCTTCTGCAGACCAAAGAACTCCATCTCGTTTTGGCGCGCCGGAACGATCTGGCGATCGACCACGTGCGCACCGGCCTTCATGCCGTTGCCGGCACACAGCGCGGTAAACGTCTGCAGCGTCGAGGCATGGAACTGACGATTGATGTGCGGCGTGGAAACAAAGGTGCCGCGGCCCTGCTGCTTAACCAGGTAGCCATCGGAGCACAACTCCTCGACGGCGCGACGCACCGTAATTCGGCTCACGTCGTACTGCTCGGCTAGCTCAAGCTCGGACGGAATACGCTCCTTGGGTGCATAAACACCTTTCTCGATCGCATCCTTGATTTCGTCATAAATCTGCTGGTAAAGCGGTGCATTTTTGGGTGTAGGCATATCTAATCACTCTTATCGAAATATCGAAATAACTAATACGTATATAACGTCTAGTTTCATGTTACCTCATAATGATAAAACGATACACCCTCCCTACCAAAAAGCGACAGCTTCATTTTGGTAGGTTTTATCTGGGCAAACGAAGGCCTCCCGAAAGCAGCGAGGCTTTCGGGAGGCTCAAGCGGACAGGATTGCGCCGTGCCGGCAAAATACCAACACTCTACCTGCCGTCGTCCTGCTGCAGGCTGTCCTGCTCGCTGAGGCGCGCCTGTCTGCTGGCCATACGCGCGGGCTTGTCGGGATCGGGTACGGCCGTGGGCATGGGCTCGTCGACATGACCGCCCCACCAGCCGCCCACAAAGTTGAGCGTGTGGAACACATTGATCACGGCGCCGGGATCAATGTCGCACACCAGCTTGATAATGTCCTGGCTCTCGTAGGTCGATACAACGGCGTGCAGCAGGTACATCTTTTCGCGGCTGTATCCGCCGATGACCTCGGCGCAGCTAATGCCGTGCTGAAAATGGTCAACATAGGCGGTCATGACCTCGTCAGCCTTGCGCGTCGTGATCTGCAGCGTCACGCGGTCGTAGCGACGATAGAAACTGTCGATGGTCTTGGTCGAAATAAACTGGAACACGATGGAGTACGCCGCGTTGTCCCAGCCAAACATAAAGCCAAAGATCGCCAGGATAAAGCAATTGAAACCAAAGATAACGCCCCAGATGGTCTTGCCCGTGTGGTTGGAGACCCACAGCGCGATAAAGTCGGTGCCACCGGTAGATGCGCCGGACTTTAGCGCGATGGCAGCGCCCAGACCCGAGACCACGCCGCCAAAAATGATGAGCATAATCTTGTCGCCCAAAAATGGAGCGAAGTGAAAGACGTTGAGGAACAGCGACGAGAGCACGACCTGCATCATCGAGAAGATGACGAAGCGCTTGCTAATGCCGCTCCAGCATAGGAGCGCCACGGGAATGTTGAGCGCAAGCATGCCGAGCGAGATGTCGATGTGAACGCCGCCCAGCGAGGTAACGCGATCGAGCAGGACCGCGACGCCGGTGAGACCGCTCGGAAGCAGGTCGGCGGGCTGAATGAACGCCTGGATCAGGAATGTTTGGAGGACGGCAGAAATTGTGACCGCCACGGCGGTAATGGCACGGCGGACGATGGTGAGGCGGCCGAGCACGAGCACGCGGTCCGTGAGCTGATCGATGGCGTTCGCCACGGAAGCTCCTTTCGAAGGCAGATGTAGTTGTGGGGCATGCCCGCGATTGTAGCATGGAGCGTGCGGGGGCGCTTCAATTCACCCTCTCTCGACAACCAAAGCGGGACCAACAGCCTCCACGACCAAAGGCCCAAATTACAAGTGAGTAGACTTTACGCGACCTGCAGAGCACACCCAAAACCGCCACCCCTGTGACCTGCGGTTTTACTAGAACAGATACGCTTTGTGCTCGTCCTGGACTAAAAAGTCTACTCACTTAGTCCGAATCAAAGCCAAACGGATCCAAATAGATGACAAATTAAGCCAATCCGCAGCAAAAGACGCGTGAATCAGTGCTTCTCGCGGCGGATTGACACTACAAAGCGGCCAAAATGTCGGTCAGATTGTCGATGACAACGTCGGCGGCGGACTGATCCAGGTTGACGCCCTCGTGCGGACGCAGCGCCAGGACGCGAGCGCCGGAGCGCTTGCCGGCCTCGATGCCCAAAGGCGAGTCCTCGATAACCAGGCACTCGGCCGGCTCCACACCCAGCGCCTCCATGGCGCGCAGGTAGATCTCGGGGTCGGGCTTAAACGCGCTGCACTCATGGCCGCTGATGGTGTAGTCCAGCACGTCGGCGATACCGGCAATCTCCACCAGCTCGTCGATCAACTCGCGATAGGACGAGCTCGCGATGGCACACTTCACGCCGCACTCGTGCAGTGCGCGCATCACCGGCTCCGTCTGCTCGTTGAGCAGCTCGGCATACGGAACGGGATGGTCCGGGCTATAGACCTGCTTGTACTCCACGCGCAGACGCTCGCGCAGCTCAACATCGTCGGGCACCAGCGCCTCCCAAATGGCCGGCTCGTTAGACCCCGAAAGATCGGGGATCTCGTCAAAGTGGAACCCCTTCTCCTCCATAAACGCCACGCGACGACGGTTGTAGAACCACTCGGTATCGACCAGCACGCCGTCCATGTCAAACAGCACTGCTTTGATCATACGCATCTCCTCCCACCTGCCAAAAAGGGACAGGTTTATTTTGGTAGGTTTTATCTGGGGTTTTGTGGCGCGACGGATACGCCCTCCCCAGAGCAAAAAAGGGGACGGGGCGCAAACCCCATCCCCTCTCAATCAACCCGTAAGGTCTACTTACTTGTGATTAGTAGGAAAGCTTCCACATGTAGCGACGCATGGTCAGCGGGTGCTGACGGGCCTCGGCGATCTGGTTGCCGTACTCGCGCATAACGGCGAGGTGCAGCAGCGGGTTGAAGTAGGTGATGACGCTCGCGGGCACGGCGTCAGCCAGGCCGTAGTCCTTGGAGTCGATCAGAGCGACCTTGGCGCCCATGCGCTCAAGGAAGGTGAGGGCGCGGGCATCCATCGGACGGGTAGCGCCATCGGACATGAAGAAGACGTAGGGCTTACCCTCGGTGGAAACCTCGAACGGGCCGTGGAAGTACTCGCCGGTGTTGTAGGCGGCGGCGTCGATCCACTGCATCTCGGTGAACAGGAAGGCGGCGTGAGAATAAGCCATCTTCTCGGAGGCACCGGAAGCCATGAAGTAGATCATCTTGTCGTCCTTGAAGTCCTCGGCGAACTTCTTGGCGAGCTTCTTGCAGTGCTGAGCGGCGTTCTCGCAGAGCTCGAAGACGTTGGTGAGGCCGGTGATCATGTCCTCGTAGTGGTCATAGCCCTCGGTCTGCTGAAGGATCTCGACAGCAAGAGCGATGGCGTAGCCGGGCTTCTCGCACTTGGCAGCGAAGTTGGCGTGGAAGCCGTGAACGATGACGTAATCAGCGTCGACGGTCAGAGCGGAGCCAGCCTTGTTGGTGAGGGAGACGACCGGGCAGTTGTGCTTCTTGGCGGTCTTGTTGGCCTCGACGGTCTCGGGCGTGGAGCCACCGAGGGAGCAGGTGATCACGAAGGTGTGCTCGTTGACCCAGGAGGGCGTGTCGTAGTTGAACTCGTTAGCGGTGAAGATCTGAACGTTCAGCTTGTCCGTGTTGTTGGCCAGGAAGTACTTGGCGGGGTACAGGTCGGACATGGAAGCACCGCAGCCGACGAAAGCGACGCTGTGGATCTCGTGGTTGGACAGGACGTCAGCGACGATCTGCTTAGGGAGGTTAAGGTCGATCTCGTACATCTGACACATTCCTTTCGATTTTTGCGGCGCCACATTGCCGGGCGCTCGCAGGGTTACCGTGGTTTGGACCGAGTCGCCGGCCCGTTGAGGATGTGTCAAAGGAACTGTCCCTTTGACACATTTAGGGATGGAAGCCTGCCTGGGGTATGGGATGCCAGGCAGGCCCCCGGGGGAAAGCGGTTAGACGCTTGGTCGCGACTAGGCCAGGATGCCGGCCGCGGAGAGGGCGATGCCGCCCACGATGGCGATCACGAGAAGCCAACCGGTGTTGACATTCTTCTTGATGAGCCAGTACATAAGGCCGGTGAGGCCGAGGGAAATCATCTGGGGCATCATGCCGTCCAGGATGTCCTGAATCACGACGGTGCCCTCAGCGAACTGCAGCGGGGTGGTGGCGCCGATCAGCGTAGCGATCATGCCACCCACGGACATAAGACCCACGATGCCGCAGACATACATGAGCTTCTCCATGAGGTCGCCGCCCTGAAGCTTGCTCAGGTACTCGTGGCCGCCCTGATAGCCCATCTTGGCTGCGAACCAAGTGATCAGCACAGAGGGGACGATGGAGATGAGCATGGCCAGGATCGGGCCCATGATGGAGCCCTGCTGAGCCAGCTGAACGCCCAGGCCAAAGGCGATAACGCGGATGGTGCCCTGGAAGAAGGAGTCACCGATACCGGAAAGCGGACCCATGAGGGAGGTCTTGACCGCGTTGATCGAATCGGGATCGAAGTTCTCGGGATCCTTGGCGTACTCCTCCTCCATGGAGGCGGAGAGGCCCAGGATGAAAGCGCTCGTCTGCGGGGTGCAGTTGTAGAACGCCATGTGACGGTGGTAAGCCTCTTTCTTAGCAGCGAGCTGCTTGGGGTCGGACTCATCCGGATAGAGGCGATCGAGCGTGGGAACCATGCCGTAGAGGAAGCCCATGTTCATCTGACGCTCGTAGTTCCAAGAGGCCTGGATGGCCCAGGAGCGCCAGAAGAACTGGCTGACCTTCTTGTTCAGGGACACGTCCTTGGTTGCGGTTGCCATAGTGTGTTCCTCCTTAGTCTTCGTCGTCTTCGAGCGGATCGTAGTCGGAATCGACACCGGCGGCTGCATGGGAACCGTTGAACTTGAAGCCCATGAAGACGACAGCCAGGCACACACCGATCAGAGCGACCGCGATGACGGACAGGTTGAGGTAAGCGGCGAGCAGGAAACCGATGAACAGGAACGGAGTCATACCCTTCTTGATCATCATGGTGAGCAGCAGGGCCAAGCCGTAGGCGGTCATGATCTTGGTCGAAACGTTAAGACCAGTGGACAGCCACTCGGGAACCATGTTGACAATGGCCTGAACCAGGTCGGTACCAACAAAGACGGCGAGGAAGATCGGCAGGAAGTACATGACAGCATACAGACCGGAGCCGGCGCAGATGTGCATACGGTAGGCGGTCTTGAAGTTACCGTTATCGATCGCGTTATCTGCCACATGAGTGAGGGCGGCGATGATGGAACGGAACACGATGCCGAGGAGCTGACCCAGGACGGCGACCGGGATGGCGATCGTCATGGCGGTCTCGGCGGAAGCATCGGTCAGGCACGCAAAGGCAGCGGCCACGATGCCGCCCAGGACCATATCGGGCGGAACGGCGGCGCCGACCTGCACCAGGCCCATGGACACGAGCTCGACGGCGGCACCGACGGCAAGGCCGGTGGGCACATCGCCCAGCAGCAGACCGACGAGCGTGGCGCCAACGAGGGGCTGCTCGAAGTTAAGACGACCGAGCAGGCGGGAGTCCCACATGCAGAACACGCCGACGAGGCCGACGAGCACCGCACTGATGAACGTATTCATACCCTTCTCCTTTCAGTCAGGCAAAAGCCTGGTTGATTACAGCTTGGCGTCGATGTCGACGCTCTGATACGTAGGGGTCTGCTGAACATAGAGCTTGATGCCCATGTCGAGCAGCTGGTTGACGTCGGCCTTCTGGGTGGCGTCGAGGAAGACGGAGCTGTCCTTGCCTCCGACCTGATCGGCACCGTCGTGGTTGGCGGTGGCGCCCAGGTTGATGGCGTCGAGCTTGTAGCCCTGGCAGAACTGCAGCATCTCGGCGGTGTTGCCAAAGACGAACATGACGCGCTCGCCGAGGGTGTTGAGCTTGTCCATCTTGGCGAGGGCACGCTCGACGGTGAAGACGTTCAGGCGCACGCCCTGGGGCTTGGCCAGCTTAAGAGCGTCCTTCTTGATGTCATCGTTGGCGGCAGCGTTGTCGACGACGATGATGCGCTCGGCCTGAACCTTGGTGGTCCAGGTAAAAACGACCTGGCCGTGCAGCAGACGGTAGTCAAGACGTGCGAGGACGATCTTGGCGGGACCGGAGCTGTGACGGGGCGCCTTAGCCTTCTTGGCGGGAGCCGCGGCGGCCTCGACCGGTGCGTTGGGGTTGGTCAGACCGGTGCGGGCCTCGTTGATGAGGGCCGCGAGCTCGGCGCCCTTGACGGGGACGGGGCTCATAGCGAGCGTGAGCGCCAGCGGGATGTTGAAACCGCTGACAACCGTGAACTTCGTGCCGTTCTTGGAAAGCTCGACCATGTTGTTGTTGACCGAGCTGCCGAGCATATCGGTCAGCACATAGACGGTGTCGTCCGCGTTGAACGTGGCGATCATGGCGTCCACCTTATTGGTGATGGGCTCCTTGTCGTCACGAGCAAGCGACACGACGTGGACGTTCGACACGTCGCCGAGAACCATCTCGAGCGTGTCTTTGGCGCCTGCGGCCAGGCCGCCATGAGATGCGAGAATGATCTGATTCATCTTGCTTCCTCCTTTTCATTATGGTCATTATAACGTCTTATACGTTGCTTATATTGCTAATTAGTATAAAGACCGTTCGCGGGTGAAAATCGACCGTTGACGGGTTTAACGTACTTGAAACGTTGGGCTGGTTAGGCCGGCGCTGACTGGATAACCCCAGGTCGGACGCCGCGCGCAATCCCCTATCGCACGAAGTACCAGGGGCTTTCCTGCACGGTGGGCTCCAGCGCGATGCCGGTGCGCTCCTTAAACAGATCTATGTCCTGAGATTTTTCGGTCCACCACGCGTTGGGCTTAAAGGTCATGCTCTCAATGACATGACCGACAAACACACTGTTGCGCAGCCTGGAGAAGTCGGTGTTCATAATCAGGATGGACGCGAGCACCAGCACGATGCCCAGGACTTTGATCGCGCCGGCGGGCTCGGCGTAGACACCAATGCCCAGCAGTACGGTGACGACTGTCTCGAATGACATTACGACGGGAACTTCCGACGTCTCGAGCCCCATGGACAGACCCTGCATATATAAGATGTAAGCCACGGCTGTGGGGATGAGTCCAAAGCCAAGGAACAGCAGCAGCAGCTGTGGCGACATTGCCGCGGCGACATCCGGCCACGGAGCCGCGATAGCCGCCATAACCGCACCGCCAAAAACAAAGCCCCAAAACGTGACAGCCAGCGGGTGGACTGTCTTGGTTGCTATCCGGCTAAACACCGCGAGCGACGCACCGCAAAGGCCTGCAATCACGCCCGACGTGACGCCCCAAACCGAAAAATGAAAACCGGAAAGGTCGCCATTGGTCACTGCAAGCACGCAGCCAACGATGTTAAAGACAATGGCGACGAGCTTGTTGGGGGTCACGTCCTCGCGATAAAGCACGCGGCCGAGCACGACGCCAAACACCGGCGAGGTATAGAGCAGCACCGAGGCCGTGGACATGCCCACCTCGCCCATGCACTCGTAATAGCAGGTGTTGGCGGCGGCCAGGCCGACAATACCGACAAGCGCGCAGGGAACAAGCTCTTTAGGGCTTGCCTTGAACAGTGCCAGCGGACCCTGAGCCACGGTAGACCCCTCACCCGGACGGCAGCCCATAAACATCAGGACCGGCGCCAAGATAAGCGCTCCGACCAACAAGCGAAAGGCAGCCATGCTCTGGGACGAAACGCCCATGGCCGAGATGCCGTTTACAAAGATTCCGATGCTGCCCCACATAAGCGCGGCGATCAGCACCAGCACATAGCCCAGATTGCTTTTCTTCAACGCAGCCTCCTCAGTATTGTTTCCAATATGTTTCACACTACGTTATAGTCGTTATATACATTTTTCAAGACACAAATCGCCGAACGGAAAATCTCTTGAAACAAGGAGTGTCCCAAACTGCCGGCAGAAAGGGAACGTCCCCAAGTGCCGCTCTAGCAGTTGCGGTGAAATAGTTCTCAAATAGAGGCCTCACACCCCCAAACAGGAACTATTCCGCCGCAACTTATGAGGGATATTGGGCTGTTAGGCCAATCTATCCCTTAGTAATCAAGCTTCCACATGTAGCGGCGCGTCATGTAGTCCTTGTGGGTGACGGCAGAGAGCGCGCGCATGTACACGTTGTTGAGGATCGGGGCAAAGATCAGGTGGTTGAAGTACTCGCTCACGCTGTCCTTGATGTCGTTGAGACCGAGCTCCTTAGCGTCGAGCTGATAGACGCGCTCGCCACCGTACTGGTTGACGAAACGGATGCCGCGCTCGTCGTTGCAGCGGCTGCGGCCGACGCTGATGAGCTGGAACAGCGAGGTGCGCTTGTCCAGGATCTCGAAAGGACCATGGAAGAAGTCGCAAGTGTTGATGGTGCAGGAGTCGATCTGCAGCATCTCCTGCACGTTGCAGATGCTAAAGACGTAGGCGGCACCAAAAAGCGGGCCCTGAGCCATGACGTTGATGCAGGGCTTGTCGGCGTTCTGCTCGGCCCACTTGGCTGCGAGCGGACGGGTGTACTCGACGGCCTTGCGATAGATGGGGTCGACCAAGTCGAAGGCGGCCATAGCGGTCTCGTACTCGGCATAGCCCTCGGTCTGCTGCGTGAGCTCCATGGCGATCATGGTCACGACGGCGGAGTTGGTGCGACCCATGCAGGACTCGTCGACAGCCAGGCTGTCGTACTGGATCTTGTAGTCGCAGACCTCGGTGAGGCCGGACTCGTCAACATAGATGGCGATGGTGCTGGCGCCGTGGTCCTTGGCGACCTGGGCGGCGACGATGGTCTCCTTGGTGCCGCGCATGGACACGACGACGGCCAGGGTGTTCTCGTTAACGTAGGCAGGAGTTGCGTGCACGAACTCATTGCTGGTGTAGCTGGAGCTCACGACCTGCGTGGCCTCGTGCTCCATAAAGTACTGGGCAGGATAGTTGCCGCCGTTGGATCCGCCGGCGCCAATCCACACGACGCGCTTGATGCCGCCCTTGTCTGCCTTGTCGGCCAAAACCTGGGAGACGACGTCCTTAACCTGTTCCTGAGTAGTCATCGTGCATCAGCCTTTCTTCTCGTTTGATGCTCTCGATGGCATACAAGTTACATACATGTTTTGGTTATGTCGACTAGTTGTATGCTATATTTGTCTTAGAAAATTTGCTGATACAGTTTTCGATAACTTGCTAACAGCGGTTTTGTTGTTGTATTGAATACATGCTTGATTAGATACGCATACAGGTTAGATACAGGTTGATCGCATGAACGCTTCATCTAAAAAGAGACTGACCCAATACGAGCGCTTGGCGGGCATGCTGCGCGACCGCATCGCCTCCGGCACCTACGCGCGCGGAGACAAGCTGCCGTCCGAGATGGAACTCATGGACGAATCGGGGCTGTCGCGTAGCACCGTACGCCACGCCCTTAAGGTGCTCGTTGACGAGGGCCTGGTGCGCACCGAGCGCGGGCGTGGCGCCTTTGTGGCCGACACGCCGGCGCTCCACGAGAACAACCTGGTGTTTTCGAGCTACACGACACAGGTCCAGGGTCAGGGTATGAAGCCCACCACGCGCACGGTGGACTCGGGCTTTGCCAAGGCCGCGGGCAATGCGGCCAAGTTCTTCGATGTCGCCGTGGGCAGCAAGCTCGTCAAACTTGTCCGCCTGCGTTATCTGGACGATGCGCCGCTGTGCCTGGAGACCACCTACCTGCCGCCAAGCTTCGAGACGCTCATCGATCGCGATATCAACGGTTCGCTCTACGCGACGCTGCGCCAAGAATTCCATCGCGCGCCAGCACAGGGACATAAGACCTTTGAGGTGTGCTATGCCTCGCAAAACGAGGCGTTTTTGCTCAACGTCGAGCGCGGGCAGGCGCTGATCCTGATCACCGACTACGTCTACGACACCGACGGCCGACCGCTTCATGTCTCTAAGCGCATCCAACGCACCGACCGCGCCAAATACACCGAGCCAATCGGCTAACCTGCCAAAATAAACCTGTCCCTAAATGGTAGGTTTGGGGAGGTCGGGGAACCAGGTTGGTTTGGGTTGGTTGGGCGTGCGCTCGGCCAGGACCAACTCCATCCAGCACATGTCGTACCAGCGGCCGAACTTTTGGGCACAGCGATCGAAGGCGCCCACCAGGCGATATCCCATATGGGCATGGAAGTCCTGGCTATTGTGCGTTAGATACTCGTCGTCCTTGTCGTGCGGCACGGCGATGAGCGCGCACATATTGGTGATGCCCATCGCGATCAGGCACTGCTTGAGCGCATCGTGCAGCTTGCGACCCAGCCCGCCGTGGCGCACGTCGCGCGCCAGGTAGATCGACGTCTCGACCGACCAGTCGTATGCCTCGCGGCTGTTGAGCGGGCTCACATAGGCATAGCCTACCGGACGCCCTTCCAGCTCCATCACCAGATACGGATAGCGCTTGAGCGTACGCTCGATGCGCCCGGCGAACTCCTCAACGCTCGGCACCTCGTATTCGCAGGTAATCGCCGTCTGGCGCACATACGGCTCATAGATGGCAAGCAACGCCGGCGCGTCTTCGGGCGTCGCCAGGCGAATCGTCGGCTCGGACATCTCGGTCATACAACCCTTCTCCCCCAAAAGCAAAGGCCACCCTGCGCCAAACCCGGCGCAAGGCGGCCCCTCGTCATTACATCAGGCTACAGGACAGCCGCCAACGCGTCGATGTCCTCCTGCGTCGTGGCCCAGCTGGTGCAAAAGCGCACCACCGTGTGGGTCTCGTCGTACTTTTCCCAGTACTCGATCGAGGCGTGCTCGCGAATGCGCGCCATGTCCTCGTTGGGCAGAATCACAAACTGCTGGTTCGTCGGCGTCTCCAAAAAGAACTGGTAGCCGCGCTCGTGCAGCACACGACGCAGCGCCTGAGCCGTCTCGATCGCCTGTCGACCAATCTCAAAATACAAGCCGTCGGTAAAGAGTGCCTCAAACTGCACGCCCGTCAGGCGGCCCTTGGCCAACAGCGCGCCGTGCTGCTTAATGCGCGGAATGGGATGTGCCGGGGCGTGCATGCCGCAGAACACCACAGCCTCGCCGCAGAGCGCGCCGCACTTGGTGCCGCCGATGTAGAACACGTCGCACAGCTGCGCCAGCCCGGGCAGGGTAATGTCGCACTCATCGGCCGCCAGCGCATAGGCCAGGCGAGCACCGTCCACAAACAGCGGAATCTCGCGCTTCTGGCATACCGCATGAATCGCCGCGAGCTCGGCCTTAGAGTACAGCGTGCCGTACTCGGTCGATAGGCTCACGTACACGGCGCCCGGGAACACCGTATGCTCGTAGCTCTCGTTTTCGTAGAACACCTGGATATAGTTCTCGAGGTCCTCGGCGTGCATCTTGCCCTCGTAGCCGGGGATGGTGAGCACCTTGTGGCCGCCAAACTCAATGGCGCCCGCCTCGTGGCAGGCGACGTGGCCGGTCTCGGCAGCAACGACGCCCTCGTACGGCGCGAGCAGCATGTCGATCACCGTGGCGTTAGCCTGCGTGCCGCCCACCAGGAAAAACACGTCGGCGTCAGGCGCCTGACAGGCCTCGCGAATAAGTTGCTTGGCACGCTCGGTGTGCGCATCGGTACCGTAGCCGGGCTGCGGCTCCATGTTGGTATCGACGAGCGCCTGCAGCACTGCCGGATGTGCACCGTGGGAATAGTCGTTGTTAAACGCGAGCATGGCAATCCTCTCTTACCGGGTATCGGTCAGATGATTCAAACGGAGCTATTGTACGCCGCTGGGATAGGCAATGCGCGCGGCAAGGCACTCAAGTGCCAGTACCAGGGCAAAACCGCAGCTCACGTCACTCAAAAAGTGCGCTCCGATCACGATGCGGCCAAACGCGACGAGTGCCGCGACCACAGCCGCCGTCCAAAAGACCACGCGGCGGCGCGACGGTTTTTCCTTAAAGGCCGCCGCGGGAAGCCCGGCGAGCATGAGGCCGATCGCCGCGTGCGCCGTGTGCCCACTCGCAAACGACTTAAAGCCGTCCTTGATTACACCGGCGGCGATATAAGTCCACTTGTCGGGGTTACCGATCACCCACCACGGCTGAAACTCGAGCCCCTGCGTCACCTCAATCACGCGCATGCGCGGACGCGACCACAGCGGTTTGACGATCACGTTGAGGATGATGGCCTGAGCGACCCACACGACAAGCACCATCAACGCCCAGCGCGTGAGCTCGTCGGGCTCGGTCGTGCGCGTGAGGCGATAGACGATAAGGTTGGCGACGATGGCCAGCACAAACGTCAGCACCAACTGAGCCGCGATGAGTTTGCCGCCAACCCTCAGGGACGAAACGATCTCGTAGCCGGTCAGGCCAACGTTGACGAGGATGCCGAGCACGGCGAGCCATTTGCTCCCCCTGGAGTCGGGACGCACCGCGCGCACGAGCATAACGCCCGCGATGCTCGCCGTCAGCTCGAACGGCAGCTCACCGGCCGCCTCGACAAAGCGACCGTACATGCTGCCGATATTGAACAGCGCGCTCGAGATCTGATAATCGAAGAAACTGCCCACGCCCAGACAAAGACACAGGACAACCGCGATAATGGCGACATCTTTCTTATAGATGTATCCGAACATGCTTTCCTTTCGATGGAGCCAGAGTGCCCAAATGGAATGTTTGCAGCGTCGACTCGCTAGTCATCATCACTAGCGCCCAGCTGTTGCAGCAGCATGAGCGCCGCGGCCACCGGGCCGGTGCCGTCGTTGGCGTCGAGACCGCGACCCATGCCGCTGCCCGCACCGGCGCCTGCCTTGTAGGGCACCGACAGCTTGCGGCTCTTGGGGAAGTTCACCGCGCCATAGCGGGTCTTAAGCTCAAAGGCCACCTTTTTGGGCACGTCGACGCCCAAAAAGGTGATGCGACCGCCACTGAGCGTGACGCTCTCGAGCCCCAGACGCTCGCCGCGAATGCGGATGCGCGCGCGATTGAACAGGTTGAGTCCCGCCAACGGAAGCTCGCCGTGCGCCGCCTCGGTCTCCTCCTGCACTTCGTCGATGCTCTCCAGGTCCTCAGCCGCCGCGAGCTTACGGTACACGAGCACGCGTTGGTCCACCGCCGGCATGTATTCCTCGGACAAAAAGTAGTCAGCCGGCAGGTTGATGCCCACGCTCGCCGCCTCCACGCCGGCATCGTCATCGCCGCGTGCCTCGGCCACGGCCTGTCCCAGCATCTGCGTAAACAGGTCAAAGCCCACGCTCGACAGGTTGCCGTGCTGCTCGGCGCCCATGAGCGAACCGGCGCCGCGGATCTCCAGGTCGCGCATGGCAATGCGCATGCCGCTGCCCAGGTCCTGGAACTCGGAAAGCGCGGTCAGGCGCGCCGTCGCCTCCTCGGTGAGCGGCAACTCGCCCGGGAACATAAAGTACGCGTAGGCCTGCGTGGCAGAGCGACCCACACGGCCCTTGAGCTGGTAGAGCTGCGCCAGACCCAGGCGCTGCGAGTCCTCAATGATGAGCGTGTTGGCGGTCGCGTTGTCGATGCCGCTCTCCACGATGGTCGTGGCGATGAGCACGTCAATCTTTTTGGTCGCGAACTCGATCATCACGTCTTCGACCTCGCGCGGGCTCATCTTGCCGTGCGCCACGCCCACACGCGCCTCGGGCGCGGCCTCGTGCACGCGCGCCACGGCGTCATCGATGGTCTTGACGCGGTTGGACACGTAGTACACCTGACCGCCGCGGCCCACCTCCAGGCGAATCGCCGCACTTACCACGTCAGGGTCGTACTCCCCCACGTGCACGATCACGGGACGACGCCCGGTCGGCGGCGTGGTGATCAGGCTCATATCGCGCACGCCGCTCGTGGCCATCTGCATGGTTCGCGGAATCGGCGTTGCCGAAAGCGTGAGCACGTCAATCTGCTCACGCAGGTTCTTGAGCTGCTCCTTGTGCTGCACGCCAAAGCGCTGTTCCTCGTCGATAATCACCAGGCCCAGGTTCTTGGGGTTCACATCGGCCGAAAGCAGGCGGTGCGTGCCGATGAGCACGTCGATCGTGCCCTCGGCGAACGCCTTGAGCGCGCGCTTTTGCTGCGCCGGCGTGCGAAAGCGGCTAAGTACCTCGACCTCGAGGCCAAACGGGGCAAAGCGCTCAAAGAACGTCTCGTAGTGCTGCTGGGCAAGAATGGTCGTGGGGCAGAGCACCATGACCTGGCGGCCGGAGTCCACGCACTTAAACGCCGCACGCAGGGCGACCTCGGTCTTGCCAAAGCCCACGTCGCCGCACAGCAGGCGGTCCATGGGCTTGGGCGCCTCCATGTCGGCCTTAATGTCGGCGATGGCCTCCAGCTGGTCGCGCGTCTCGTCGTAAGGGAAGCTCTCCTCCATCTCGATCTGCTCGGGCGTGTCGGGCGGGCAGGCGATACCGGTAATCGACGAGCGGCGCGTATACAGGTCGACCAGGTCGAACGCCAGCTTTTTGGCGTTTTTGCGTGCCTTGTTGGTGGCGCGCGTCCAGTCGGCGGTGTTGAGCCTGGTCAGGCGCGGCTTGTCGCCGTCGGGACCGACGTATCGCGTGATACGGTCGACCTGCTCGAGCGGCACGTAGAGCTTGTCGCCGTCGGCATATTCCAGCAAAAAGTAGTCGCGCTCCTTGCCGCCCACTTCCTGGCGCGCGACCTCGCTAAAGAGCGCGATGCCGTGAGTGGCGTGCACCACGTAGTCGCCCGGCTTAAACGGGAACGTGATCTGCGTAATGTCAACCTTGCGGCGGCTGCGCGCGCGGTTGGCGTCCATGCGGGCGTTGAGGTCGGCGATCGAGAACACGGCCAGGTTGGCATCGGGCACCACCACGCCCTGCGGCAGGGCGGCATCGACAAAGGTCACGCGTCCGCGCGAGATGGTGGGCACGGCGGCACCGGCGGCAGCCTGGGCCGCGCCCGCCTCGAGCGAGCGGGCGTTGAGCGCGTCGGCGCGGCGCTCGCGAATTGCAGCATGAGCATCCTGACGGGCAGCACGATCGGCAGAAAACGCCGTTGCCACGCGTACGCGCTCGCCAATGACGCCGGCGTTTTCGGGCGCGGCCGTCAGCGATTCCTCAAAGGTAATGCCCTCGTCGCCAAAGGTGAGCTCCATCGACTCGCGCGCACCGCGGTCAGGGATGGCAAACACGCAGGCGTAGCGCTTGCCCACGACTTCCTGAATGCGCGTCATAAAACGGTTGTCCGAGCCTGCGATGGCAGGCTGCTCAATCTTGAGCTCGGCCGTCACCGCACCGCCGGCACGAATGAGGCTCACGTAGTTCAGGCGCTGCTGGGCACCAAAATCGAGCTGTTGAGCGCGCACGTACAAGCCGTCCAAGCGGTCAATCCCCGCCTCGCCGGCACGGGCCTCGATATCCTCGTAGGCGCGCAGGCAGTCGTCGAACAGCGAGCGCGGCTCGGACAAAACCACGAGCGCCTTGCCGCCCACGTGCGCCAACGGGCTCACGGTCTGGCCGTACATCACCGGCAAAAAGCGGTCGAGCTCGGGCGTGACGATGCGTGCATCCACCATCTCGAGCAGCGCTGCCAGTTTACTGTCGTCCTGGCTGGCGCGGTAGAGCGCCACGTGCATGTTGTGGACAGCATCGTCGGTAAGCGCCAGCTCACGGCAGGGGAAGATCTCGATGCTGTCTTCGTTACCGATGGTTTGGCCCGTGGAGCTCACCATGCGGCGGATGCGGTCAATCTCGTCGCCAAAGAACTCAATGCGCACGGGCGCCTTTTCCTGTGCGGGAAACACCTCGACGGTGTCGCCGTGCACGCGGAACAGACCGGGCGCATCGGCTGCGCCGGCATTGGTGTAGCCCATGCCCACCAGGCGCTGCGGCACCTCGTCAAAAGGAATCTCCTCGCCCACCGCAAAGATCGTGGACTCCCAGTAGCGGCTCTCGACTGGCGGCACGCAGCGCAGCAACGCGCGAGCCGAGGCAACCATGATGCAGTTGTCCCCGCGCACGATGCGTCCCAGGGCCTCGCAGCGCTGCGCTACCACGGCGTCGTCGGGCGCCTGCTCGCGCCACGGATAGTCCTTGCGCTCGGGAAAACGGCACACGTGTGCCAGGCCCACATAAGCGGCAAGGCTGCGCGCGGCGCGATCGGCCGCGTCCTCGCCGCTCACAATGTAGACCGTGGGGCGCGGACGGCGCGCAAACTGGGCTGCCGCCATAAGCGTGCGGCCCGACTGCGACACGGCCAGCGTCACGTCCTCGCCGGCATCGAGTCCGGCCTCGACGGTCTGCAGCGCCTCGGCAGTGTAGAGCTGCGCGGCTATACGGTGAATGAGCATGCTGTTCCTCCGGCATCGCAACGCCAAAAGCCCGCCGGGGCAAGCTCGGCGGGTCGTACGTCAAATACATTGTCTGTCATGGTAGCGCATGGAGAGGACTCCGGCTCAAGGGCAGACCCAGCCCCGCAAAAAAACGCCAGACGAAGATGCGTTCCGCCCTACCCCGCTACGCGCACGCTGGGGCACAAATCTGCCAGCGGACACTCGTCACACTTGGGTTTGCGGGCGTCGCAGATCTCGCGACCGAAGGTGATCCACTGATGGTTGACCGACTCCCAATACTCGTGCGGCAAAATCTTGAGCAAATCCTGCTCGGTCTTGAGCGGCTCCTTTGCATGCGTCTTGGGACTCAGCATCAGGCGGTGCGCAATGCGGTTGACGTGCGTGTCCACCGCAATGCCCTCCACGATGCCATACCCCACGTTGAGCACGATGTTCGCCGTCTTGCGCCCCACGCCCGGCAGCTTCACGAGTTCCTTCATGTCGGCCGGCACCTCGCCGCCATAGTCGGCGACGATCATCTGCGCGGCCTCGACGGTATGCTTGGCTTTGCTCTTGTAGAAGCCGAGTGACTTGATGGTGTCTGCCACGTCAGCCACGCTCGCCCCGGCCATGGCCTCGGGCGTAGGCCACTGGGCAAACAGCCGCGGCGTCACCTTGTTGACCTGTGCATCGGTCGTCTGCGCCGAGAGCAGCACCGCGATCAGCAGGCGAAAGGGGTTCTCGTGGTCCAAAAAGCACTCAACCGGGCCATAGCGACGGTTGAGGCGCTCGCACACCTCGATGGCGCGCTCGCGTTTGGCGGCATTGGTCTCGCGTGGCATAACGACTCCTCGGCTCAACGGCACAACAAACTCATGGACACGATTGTCCCACGTCCGGGAACCTTACGCCTCCAAGAATGCGCCGGTCTGGCGACTCCACAGGCTCGCGTACTCGCCGCCCGCCTCGACGAGCTGCGCATGCGTACCGTCCTCGACAATCTCGCCGTCCGCCAGCACCACGATGCGGTCGAGCGCCGCCACGGTGGACAGGCGATGCGCCACCACAATGGAGGTGCGCCCGCGCATCAGGTTTTCGAGCGCCTCCTGCACCAGCGCTTCGGACTCGCTGTCCAGGGCAGAGGTCGCTTCATCGAGCACCAGGATCGGCGCGTCGGTGAGGATCGCGCGGGCGATAGCCACGCGCTGACGCTGGCCGCCCGAGAGCTTGACGCCGCGCTCGCCCACCATGGTGTCAAAACCGCTGGGCAAGCGGTCGATAAACTCCAAGGCATTGGCCAAGCGTGCAGCCTCGCGAATCTGCTCGTCGGTGGCGTCGGGGCGACCGTAGGCAATGTTCTCGCGGATGGAGCGATGGAACAGCAGTGCCTCCTGCGGCACGTAGGCAACCTGGCGACGCAGGCTCTGCTGCGTGCAGCGCGAGACATCCTGGCCATCGACGAGCACGCGACCGCCCTGCACGTCGTCCAGACGCAGCAGCAACTTAGTGAGCGTCGTCTTGCCCGATCCCGATTTGCCCACCAGGCCCACGCGCTGACCCGCGGCAACATGGAGCGTCAGGTCGTCGAACACGCTCTCACCCGCCGCGGCATCGCGGTACGCAAAGCTCAAGTGCTCAAAATCGATCGCGCCGTCGGCCACCTTGAGCTCGGGGGCGTCCGGATCATCTGCCACCAAGCGCGGCTCGTCCAGTACGCGCGTCATCTCGGCCGCATCGCCCAGCGCGCGGTTGATGCGCTGCATCATGGAGCTCACATAGTTTAGGCGCATGGTGAGGTTATACGTGTAGGTAAAGATCATGACGAGTGCGCCGGCCGAGACGCCAAACCACGCGTTGCCGCCCGCCACAAATACGCTCACCACGGCCATGGTGATGACGATAAGGCCCGAGGTCGTAAAGTTGCGCTGCATCATGGCGTGCATCGAGACGGTCTCGGCGTCGCGCGCGGCGCGGTCGGCGGCATCGAACAGGTCGTGCTCAAAGTCCTCGCGCCCACAGGTCTTGACGGCCAGAATGTTCGTGACGGCGTCGGAAAGCACGCCCGAAAGCGTGTTCTGCGCGGCGGACGTCGCAGCAGAAAGCGGCATGATGCGCTTGTACATAAGCCAGACAAACGCGATGTAGACGACCATGATGCACACCAGGATCACGGTAAACGTCGGTACCACCGGGGCGAGTGCGGCCACGGTGCAGATGACCGAGGTGATGGTGGGGATGAGCGAATACACCGTCACGTCCACCAGCCCCGTGTAGCCGCTCATAAAACGACTCGTCTGGCTCACAAGCGATCCGCCAAAGCGGCTGGTATGGAATGTCATGGATTGGTTGGAGAGTGTGTCGAAGCATAGACGCGCCAGGTGATAGTTGCCTGCAATCTCGAGCTTGTAGACGGTGTAGTCCTGTAACTTGGAGAGGATCTGACCCACCAGGTTAACGAGTACGAGCGCCAAGATATAGGGGCCGAAGACCTCAAACACCTGGTCACCCGCCACGGGACCGGCTTGAACGCGGTCGACAATGAGGGCCATCACATAGGTATTGGCAAACGTCAGCAAAAAGATGTAGCCCGCCGACGAGAATACCGAGAGAAAGACAATCAGCGGCTGCGTGCGCGTGACACCCCAAAACCGCTGCAGCGTGCGGCGCACGGTGGAGCGGCTGAGCGGGCTGGTGCTTCTCTGGGACATGGGCTTCCTTTCGCGTCTGATAGGGCGAAACGCCATTGTTGCACATTGGAGCACGCTTCAGACAAGTGCGATACGAAAAGCGGTGGGGCGCCCGCGTTTGCGCCGGTGCCCCACCGTCTTGTTGCAATTAGTCCTTGTCTTCTTGGTCCGCGAGAAGGCTCGCGGACGTGAGTCCCAAGATCTCATCGGCTTGGTCGGCGTCTTCCAGCGCGTCGATGTCCTTGAGCTTGCGCTCCATAACGTTGGTGCGCGTGGTGATGATGCCCTCGACCGTCTTTCCTGCGGTCTCGATCTGCTGTTGGGCGCGGCGCAGCGCCTTTTGATAGCGCGGCAGCTCGGCCTTGACGGCGGAGAGCACGCGCAGCACGTCATCGGTGCGTTTTTGCAACTTAAACGTCTGGTAGCTCATCTGCAGACTGTTGAGGATGGCCGCCATGGTGCTGGGACCGGCAACGTTGACGTGATAGTCGCGGCCCAGGGTCTCGATAAGCCCGGGGCGACTGACGACCTCGGCGTACAGTCCCTCAAACGGCACGAATATGATGCCAAAGTTGGTCGTTGCCGGCACACTCAGGTACTTTTCGCAGATGTCCTTGGCCTCGCGCTTGACCATGGTGTCGAGCGTCTTGCGCGCAGCCGCCACGGTCTCCGCATCGCCCGACTCCTGCGCGTCGAGCAAGTGCTCGTACGCGTCGCCCGGAAACTTGGAGTCAATCGGCAGCAGCACGGGGTCGCCCTCGTCCACCGGCAGCTTGACGGCAAACTCAACGCGCTCCGAGGCGCCGGGCTTGGTGGCGACGTTTTCCAGATACTGGTCGGGCGTAAGGATGTCCGCCAGAATTGCACCCAGCTGTACCTCGCCCAAAATGCCACGCGCCTTCACGTTGCCCAGCACGCGCTTAAGGTCGCCCACGCCGGTGGCGATGGACTGCATGTCGCCCAGACCCTTGTACACGGCCTCGAGCTGGTCGCTCACCTGCTTAAACGATGCAGACAGGCGGTCGTTGAGCGTGCGGGAGAGTTTCTCGTCCACCGTCGCGCGCATCTGATCGAGTTGCACGTTGTTGTCCTTGCGGATGGCGCCCAGCTGGGCATCGACCGTCTCGCGCACCTTGTCCAGGCGATGCTCGATGCCCTCGCGGTTGGCGCCGAGCTGTTGGGCCGTCTCGCGGCGCAGGTCATCCATCCGGTCACCAGCTTGCGAAAACTCGCGTGCGATGGTCAGGTAACGTTGCTGCTCCACGGCCGCATCGGTCGTCTGCTGTTGCGCGATGACATTGGCCGTGCGGCGGGTTTCGGCCAGCGCGACGTTCAGGGCATCGAGCGTGCTGTTGGCCTGCTCGAGCGCCGCGAGCGTTTCCGCGCTACTGTCGCCACGCTCCCGCAACTCGGCACGCAGGCTCTCGAGCTGGAGGGCGCAAGCCACAGCAACCCCCACCGCCACCAAGGCGATCACAACAAGCACAATATCAATAGCAGACATAAACTCCGCCCAACAAACCCAATCGAGCACCGATCAAAACCGCGATCAATCTTACCCCGTCACACACACGGATCACTCACTGCCTTGCAGACAAATTTCTCTTAGAGCCGCGGACGCTAAAACGCTAGCTCTCCCAGCCGGCACGAATGGTTGTTACGACATCGCCTAGGCGCTGGCCGAGGGCTGACAGATGTTGGAGCACTTCGCCGGGCGAAGCACCGTTGAGGATGCAGGTGAGCGCATACGAGACCAAGAAAATCGCCGCAAGTCCTAGCGGAATGAGCACGATCATCGCCAATGTGCGCAGGCGCTGGCCCACGCGGCGACGACGCGCACGACGCTTGTCGAACGCGAGCTCCTGCGCATATGAATCTTGCTGTACGGAATAGGCCTCTGGTGCCGATTCGCCCGCAGGCGAAACCGCGGGTGTAACGTTTTGCGCAGGGGGCTGGGCGGCTACCCCTTGCATTTGCATCTCCATGAGTCGTTGCTGCTGACGCAGCATGCGCTCAGCTTGCTGCTGCGGAGTCTCAAGAAACAGATCCATGCTGGCCTCCAAAATCGGAGCATTCGACGCTTACGACCAGCATCCCGCACCGCCATGACCGCGACAACGCAATCGCCGGCAATAGCCACAAAGTTTCTTCTGCTCAAAAGCTGTCGAAAAGCTCAACAACTCCCCTACCAGCACTTTCTCTGAGCTTTTTTCGCCAACAATCTTTTGGCCTTCCACCCTTACGCCAACTGACCAAAATCTAACCAATAGCTTGACGAAAATTGTGGAGACCGGGACCCCACACAAAAAGTGCCGCCCCAAAGGGGCGGCACACAAACTTATTATCAGCTTTTCTGTAACGAGCATGCGACGACTCAACGCCGGGGGCGCAGGGCGGGGAAACCTTTGCCTCGCGCGACCCTGCGAAGCCGTGAGCGAGAGGGGAAGGTTTCCCCGCCCTGCGCCCCGTGGTCGGTGAGAACAGACTACATGCCCGCGAGACCGCGGGCGGCGGTGGCGCACATAAACGCCAAGGCTAAAATCACGAGCGAGCCCGCAATGTCTGCCAGCACGCCCATTACGCGGCGCTCAAACAGCCAGCTCTCAAAGTGCGGGGCAACGTTGCGCCAAACACGCCACAGCAAGATGCCCATACCGATGACGCCCGGGATATTGAGCAGTAGGATCTCGGAGCACAAAAGACCGATCAGGTTGCCGGCGGCAAAGCCCGCATCGCCCTCGCAGTATTTGCGATAAATCATGTACAGCATGTACGCCACAAACGGCTGCAGGCACGCAGAGATAAACGTAACTACTATCGAGGGCTCCTGCGAAAAGACCTCGGTGAGTTTATCGACACTCGTAGCGTCCTTCGAAGCCAAGAATAAACCGATAACCACAAGGGGCACCACGCCCAAAATTACCTCGACCAGAGTAAACAACTTGGCAGTCAAATCCTCACTAGCCGAATTCAAATGAGGCGCCCACTCAGGATGAGCATGCGCGCCGACCTTCTTGCCCTTCTCAGCACGATTGGCCTTTTCACCCTCGGCAACCCGACGACCAGGATCCTTGCGAGTTCCCGCCGCAGCAACCCGAGCCCGAGACTTCTTACCCATACAAAAACACCCCACAACAGGAAATTAACCAAAACGCCACTGCCCAGTGTACCCCCTAAACAAAGGCGCCGCCCCAACCCAGAGCAAACCCCGCCAACCAAGTAACCAAACCATCAACCAAACGGCCGCAACCCAATCCCCATACAAAACGTGCCGCCCCTAAAGGGGCGGCACACAAACTTTAATATCAGCTTTTCTGTAGCGAGCACGCAACGACCCGAAGCCGGAGCGCAGGGCGGGAAATGCCTTTGCCTCGCGCGACCCTGCGCAGCCGTGAGCGAGAGGGAAAGGCATTTCCCGCCCTGCGCTCCGCAGCAGCCAGCGCCAAGCGCTAGTAGTTCACCACCTGCTCCTCAAAGTACGCCTTCGGGTGGTTACACACCGGGCACACCTCAGGCGCCTCGGCACCAACGTGCAGGTGCCCGCAGTTCAGGCACTTCCACACCTTCACGCCCTCACGCTCAAACACCTCGCCCGACTCGATGCGCTCGACGAGTTTGTTGTAGCGCTCCTCGTGGGCCTTCTCGACGGCGGCGACGCCACGGAACTTCTCGGCGATCTCGGCAAAACCCTCCTCCTCGGCGGTCTTGGCGAACTCATCGTACATCGTGGTCCACTCGTAGTTCTCGCCCGCAGCGGCATCACGCAGATTGTCCAGGGTGTCGGGGACGGCGCCATCGTGCAGATACTTAAACCACAGTTTGGCGTGCTCGGACTCGTTGCCAGCCGTCTCGGCAAAGATGTTCGAGATCTGAACGTAGCCGTCCTTCTTGGCCTTGGAGGCATAGTAGCGATACTTGGTGTGTGCCTGGGACTCACCGGCAAAAGCGGTCTCGAGGTTCTTCTTGGTTTGGGAATTCTCAAAATCCATAGGTGTACTTCCCTTCAACGCATGCCGCCCGTAGGCTTCGAGCGGCCTCGTCTTTAGGATGCCCTCATGCCGAAAATCTAAACCTTACAATCCTGTTCTTCAGATTTGCACAGGCTAGATGCTCAGCCAGCGATCGCCCTCAGCTCGGCAAAAGCCCTCACGCTCCAGGTCGGCCAGAATGCCCGCGATCAAGTCGCATTCGACCGGCTCGCGACCGGCTGCCGCTTCCATCTCGTTAACGCCCACCACGGCATCAGCAAGCGTAATCCCCGCCGGCTGCCCATCGCGCGCTGCCAACAACATGCGCACGATATGCGCGCGCTTTTGGCGGCGCGAGCCCTCAAACTTGGACTGACGACTATAGCCCGCCGACCGCCTGGACGGATTGGGCAGTGTCTTTTTAAGATACGCGCCGTAATCCAGCAATGCGTAATACCACGCGCGCGGCGTGTCGGCATCGTCTTGAGGCGCGGCAAAGGGCGCGATCTCGTCCGCCGCCGCACCGGGGGCCGCCGGACAGGCAGCTTGGATCAGCGGCACCAGTTCGCGATCGGGAACGGCCGGCACATCGGGAAAGAAATGATGCAAAAAGACCGTGCGCACATTGGTCTCCAAATACACGCCCGGAAGATCGAATGCAAACGAACGGATGCCCTGCGCCGTTGCCGGGCCAATGCCGGGCAGAGCGACCAAGTCACGCGTCTCGCGCGGAAACTCCCCATCCCAGTCCTCTACAACGCACTGTGCAGCCCTGTGAAGCGCCAAGGCGCGGCGATTATAGCCCATCCCCTGCCACGCATCCAAGACATCGGAAGGGACAGCCTGAGCGAGCGCCTGAACAGTCGGAAAGCGATCGAGCCACGCCGGCATACGCGTCTCCACGCGCGGCACCTGCGTCTGCTGCAGCATGACCTCGGAGAGCCAGATGATATACGGGTCGCGCGTTCGGCGCCACGGAAGGTCGCGATAACGCAAGACCCCTTCCGAACGAATCATCGAACGAAAGGGGTCCTGAATCATAGCTATACTCCTTATGCGGCGCTATTCCTCCCGGCAAGCGTACGCGCAGGCAGCGTACTCGGGAAACGCATCGCGATCGGCGAACTTGGGATCGACAGCCGGAAACTGGCGATGGGCGACGATATCGCCGAGCGAAACGGAATCGAGGTAGTCGCGCATCAACGCCTGGGCTCCGGCCCACAGGGGATGATAGCAGCACGCACCCATGCGCGCACAGTCACCATCGGGGGCGGTGCAGTCGTTCATAACCATAGGGCCCTGAACGGCCTCGACGACCTGGCGGATAGTGACGTCGTCCGGACTGACCTTGAGACGCATGCCACCGTGGACGCCACGCAGGCTCTCCACAATACCAGCCTGGACCAAACCATGCTGAATCGAGCGGGCAAACGAATACGGGACATTGACCTCTTCGGCAGCGGTGCGAACAGAAAGCAAACGCTCCGGATCCTCAGCAAGCATCGCCAGCATACGAAGGGCGTAATCAGTCTTCCTCGATATGTCCATTTTTCCCCTTTCAAGGAATACGAACAGCTCGAACGAGCTCCGGGGCCGAGCTTGTGTCGAGACGCTAAATGACCGCCAGGACATCCAAATGGTAAATCGGATATCCACTGAGTGCCGCGCTTGGAGCGAAATGCATCAAATGCGGCGCACAGTGCAATTTAGTATAACCTAACCCCCTGTCTCGTAGAACAGGTGTTGCGCAACAAAGCTGTTGTTCAGACAGATATACTTATTAGATTTTACTTGCGTTCCCGAAGGCGCGGGGATTCTGGGCGAAGATGCACCAGGGCGATCGTTCTATCAAAACAAAGTGCATCAAACGCAAAAAGCCACGTCCGAAGACGTGGCTTTAATTGCGTTGGCGGGAAGTACGGGGCTCGAACCCGCGACCTCCGACGTGACAGGCCGGCGCTCTAACCAAACTGAGCTAACTCCCCAGGCAGACGTTCGCGTTTGTTTCCGCTCGCGTGCGCCGCGGGGATTAGTATACACAGAAGTCTGTCCGACGCGCAACAACTTTTTTGAAAAAATTTTTCGGGGCCATCCGGGAGGGTCTCCGGGGCTGAGGGCGGGGGTTAAGTTTGCTGCTCTACAGTCCTGCGCAAGACGGAAAGCACATTAAGTGC
>JAPJOH010000004.1 GCA_030826265.1 Collinsella aerofaciens | reverse complement strand
AGGCCCGATTTTGCCTCTTGACAATGTCCTGCTCATATTAAAAGGAACGTCCCCATCTGCCGGCTAGAGGGCACCGAAGAGGATGGCATAGGTAGTGGATTCGCCGAGCTTGAGCTCGTCGCCGGGATTGAGTTGGGCGGAACGGCCGGGCTCGACCTGAATGCAGACGCGCGTGGCCCCGTTTACCACCACGGTTCCGTTGGTGGACGACAAGTCCTCGACGTGCCAGATATTTTGAGCATCGCACCAGATATGGGCATGGCGGGCCGAGACATCGTCGCCGACGTCGGTAATATCGCCCTCACCAGTGGCCAGCGCGCCAATCTCAACACCCCGCTCACTCGGCTGAATCCAGCGCGGGGCGCTCACGACAAAACTGTTTTGCACGCGCAGCAAGCCCAAGGGGTGCGCCGGGGCGGGTTCGCGCTCGCCTGCGGTCATCGACATGCCAAGCGAACGCGGCGTGGAGGTGCCTCCGCCACAGGTCGCGTGCGCGTAGTCGATGGCATAGTTCACCGAGGACCGCACATCCGCCGAACAACCGACGGCGACAAACAGCACCAACACGGCCTCGGCGCGCTCGGCGGGCATGAGTTCCGCCGCCTGGGACAGGCGATCGAGCGCGTTGCGATAGAGATTCGTGTCCTGGTGGCACTCTTCGAGCGCGCGTACCATCGGTTCACCTGCAGGACCGCACACCATATTGATCACAGCCGTGGAGTCCATGGGATTTCGCTGGCGCAGGGCCAGTTGCGACATAATACGCGCAGCCGAGGTACCGTATTCGGCAAAGTAGCGCTGCTGAAGCGTGCCGACCGGCGCGCGAACGATAAAGCGGGAAACCCAAGAGCGATCGGCGGCTCGGCTCTGCGGGCTGCGGCCGTCGGCGAGCGGACGGGACGAAAGCACCAAGCCGCACAGCTCGATATGGCTCAGATGCGCCGCGCGCTTAAAGATGTCAAACATGGCCCCGCATGGGGTGAGCTCAACTTGAGATGCCATGACCTAGGCCTCCTTAGTCGTAGAAATAGAATCGGACGATACTTCGACAGGTCCGCCAAAAGTACGGGCAGCTGCGGCTCCACCGGCAAGCGGAGTCGCCATCTGGGCTTTTGTGCGTCGCGGTGCCGAAACGGGAAGTTCAAAGGCAAAGCCCATCGCAAGCAAAAACCACGTAAGCGTATAGGTTGCAACCAGAGCGGCAACAAGGCCGCCCATCACGGCGCGTTGGGAAAATACGCTACATGCAGCCACAACCAGTACTGGAACCTCGCAGGCAGAAAGCGCAAGCACACCCTGCAGGAACCCCGAGCGCCGATTGCGCGCAAGTGCCCCCGCGGTAACGCCGGCTATGCCTGGCAGCGCCAACGCCAGTGCGGCAATAATACCCGGTAGCGTCCCAGACCACACGAGCGATCCCAAAGTCGCCGTCACGCGGGCGCCCGACGCCAGCAGCGCGGCCGAAACCACGACCACAGCCCAAACCACGCCACAGACGACCGTCGCGCCGACCATCAGCGCGCGACGAACCGCGCGGCCAGACGCATCCATGGGGCACGGCGTGAGCGGCTCGCCGCGGAGCGAACGACCGACATTTTGCGCATAGTGGTCACAAAACGCCGAGAGCGCCGCCTCGACCGCCGCCGGCTCGGGACGATCTTTTTGATGGCTGGACAGACAGGCCATCACCACGTCGAACAGCTGGGCATCGACAAACGCCAGCGCATCGCGTAGCTCTTCGGAATCCGGCTCAAGCCCTAGCTGCTGGGCCTGCTCGGCCGCGGCGAGCGCCACATCGGGCTCACGACGAAGCAGCTGAGTCAAATCACAACCGGGCGCATGGGCACCAATGGGATAGTCGGGCCGCGTGTCCATTTTGAGACGGTAGGGGCTCGCGATGTCGCGCGTCCTTTTGCGCGAACCCGAGGTGCCCGAAGTGCCCGGCGCGGCTTCGTATGGCGCGACGCCGGCAATGAGCTCGTAAACCGTGCTTGCCGCGGCATAGACGTCGATCGCCGGCGACATACGCAAAGCGCGCAGGTCGGGAATATCGTCGGTGAGCATCTCGGGCGGGGCATAGGCAACCGTCGCGCGACGCAGCGTGGCATAACGCTCCGTAAACGACGCCTTGCCGCCGGTACCGGCCACGGCCGACGCAGGCTCAAGCGCCAGCGACGAGCCAAAGTCGATCAGGCACAGGTCAAAGGTGCCCTCGGCAAGCTGCCGGTCAAGCGGTAGACGCGCCGTGCGCACCATAATATTAGCGGGCGAGATATCGCGATGGACAAAGCCCTCGCCCACCAGGCTCATACGGCAGAGCAGATCGAACAGGTCGCGACCCAGACGCGCCGCCACAAGCGGCGACAGGCGTCCGGCATCGTCCACGGCAAGTCGCGAACGCAAGCGGGCAAGCGTCTCGCCCTCGACCCATTCCATGACAATTGCAAGCACACCGTCGACCTCGTCCCAGCCATAGAGGCGGGGAAAGCCCTTAAGGCCCGAAAGGGCGCGATGGCATTCGTATTCCTCGCGAAACGCCGCCTTGAACTTGGCGACCAGCGCCTCGTGAGCGGCATCGTCGTCAAACTCATCGCGCGTCGGCAAGATGAGCTGCTTGAGTGCCACGGCCTCGCCTTGGGCGTTGACGGCACGCGTCACACGGCCGATACCGCCACGGCGCATGGTGGCATCGTCGGCAAACAGCATCGTAAAACGACGCAGATAGGTAGGCAGTTCGTCCTGACCGAGCGCAATGGCCGGCTCAAACCCGTCGACACGCGCCAGGCGCAGGCCGACCATGGGATCGCGACCGAGCGATTGTGGTGTGGTAGATGCAAGATCGGTCATCATAGGGCAAGCGCCGCCACGTTATTGTTGAAGTTACCGAGCGCGACGTCATCATCGCCGTAATGGCCGACCCATTGACATAGGTTGGTGTAACAGCCCCACAGATTGGCATACTGCTGATACCACTTTGACCGGGGCGAGAATGTCTGACGACCGAACTCGGCTCGAATGACAAACATCTCCCCGACCAGGTTGTCGCACGGCCTGGGATCTCCCGTAGAGTTATAGGTCGAGACTACGTCATTGGCACGAGAAACATAGCCGTCGAGCATGTTGTACTTGGTCACAAGCCAACTGTGAATGCTCTCTTCCTCAGCAGCGGAAAGGCCGCCGGAGTTTGCATCGTTGTCAGTGTTGCCGCCCGTCGAGCCGCCGTTTCCAGGCCCTCCGGTAGAGGAACCCGACCCAGAGCCACCGCCCGAACTCGATGAATCCGAGCCAGAGCCAGAAGTATCCGAGCTACCGGGCTTTCCGAACTGCTGGGCGTCCTGCTCCTTTTGCTGCTCGACCTTATTCACCGTTGCCACCACGCTATTGTTGGACAACCGATCGATGATCTTGGTGTTGGTGAGCACGATGGTTTTGCCATTGGCAAGCGTGACTTCGTTGTCCGGGGCCTCGGCGCCGTCCGCATCGTCGGTGCCAAACACAATATGCCCGACCACACTTGCCCAAGCATATCCAGTCGTGGTGCCCAGATCGCTTTTGACCTCATGCCCCACGCGCGGTTCGCGTGCGGCATGCGCCTGCATCATGGACGGCACGGTCATGCCATAGGCAGAAACGCCAGCTATGACCAGCACCAGCGAGCACGATAGCAGTGCGTACGCCCGCGGCGCCAAGCCCAGTCGGCGTCGTATGCGCACCGCGGCGCCGCGCTTTGTCTGAGTGCCACCGGGCCGCATGCGTTCTCCTCCAACAAAAACACGCCGCTCGGGAGCGGCGCATTCATTCGAATCCATATTTGAGTGTATCAGCGAACCAAAAAGGTTGCGCAACGAATGGACAAATTAAGGATGCGAGCGGAAGCATCCATGCGATAAGCGGATACGAAGCATCTTTGTTGCACAACAAACTCACAGTCGCACGGGGAAATTATGACTACCCCGTGCGTCGCGAGGAAAACATACGGCAGGAGCAGGCTCGCCACCTAAATCGCGCGGCGGGCCTCGATGGCGCGGCCAAGCGTAAGCTCGTCGGCATACTCCAAGTCGCCGCCCACGGGAAGGCCGCTTGCCAGACGCGACACCTCGACGCCCAACGGCTTGATGGTACGGGCCAGATAGCTCGCCGTGGTCTCGCCCTCAATATTGGGGTTGGTGGCGATGATGACCTCGTGGATGTCCTCGTGGCCCAAGCGTGCCAGCAGCTCTCGAATGTGCAGCTGCTCGGGGCCAATCTTGTCCATGGGACTGATCACGCCGCCCAATACGTGGTAGAGGCCGTGGTAGCTGCCCGTGCGCTCAATCGCCTGGACATCGCGCGGCTCGCCCACCACGCAAATGCGAGTGGTATCGCGCATCGGGTCCTGGCAGATGGAGCACTCGTCGGCCGTGGCGTAGTTAAAGCAGCGGCTGCAAAAGTGGACCTCCTGCTTGACCTCCAGGATGGCCTCGGCCAGGCGGCGCGCCTCCTCGGCGTCGGCCTCCAACAGGTAATAGGCGATGCGCTGGGCCGACTTGGGACCAATGCCCGGCAGACGGCCCAGCTCATCGAGCAGTTTTTGCAGACTGTGATTTGCACTCATATATATGCGTGTCTTAGAACGGCATGCCCGGGATGTTGAGGCCGCCGGTGATGGCGCCCATCTGCTTGTTGGCGAGCTCGTTGACGCCGCGGACGGCCTCGTTGACGGCAGCCATGATCATATCCTGCAGCATATCGACGTCCTCGGGATCGAGGGCATCGGGATCGATGGTGAGGTTGACGAGCTCCATCTCGCCGTTAACGGTCACCTTGACCATGCCGCCGCCGGCAGAGGCGTCGACGGTCTGGGACTTGAGGTTCTCCTGCGCGGCGGCAAGCTGCTCCTGCATCTTGCGGGCCTGCTTCATCATCTGCTGCATGTTCATACCGGCCATGATGGCTCCTTTACGTGTGGCCGCGCGACAAGCTGCAAGGGCAGCCGGAGCGCGGCGGGACTTTCAAACTCAAAAATCGTACCACGGCGCGCGGCGAGAGAGCGGGGCGGACGTGTTACCTCAGTCGATATACATGTCCTCCAATACAAACCGCACTCAAAGATTATGCAAGGTCGAATTATGCAAGGTTGCATAATATCGCACACTCAATCTAGTAGAGCCGAATCCGGCATTTCATGTGCGCCACTAAATAGCTAAATGCCGAACCGCTGCTCGAGGCGGCGCACATGGCGGCAGGGTATAATTTGATTGCCATAGATAGTAATTTGGAGGTGCCCCATGAATGCCCCCAACGCGCTCCAAAACATCCGCTCAAAACACCCCGTTGCATATGTGGTTCTCTATCTCTTTGTCGGCTGGGCATTGCTGGTTGTCATCACCCATGCCATAGCTTTTGGAGCAGAACTGCTGATAGCCAGCTCGGACCAGCCCGTCGTCAAATGGGAGACGACCGATGAGTGCACCGACGGAACCCGAACCGTCTACTACAACAGCCCGTCCCTCTATCAAGAGTTCAAGGTCAAGATAAAGGACTTCAAGATTGTCGATGCCGAGCTAGGCGTTTATTTGGCAATCGGAGCAACCATTAACGCCGAGCAAGTCGAGTACACGGACAGCCATGCGACGTATCGTATCGACCTCAGCATCCTAGGCCGACCGTCACGCACCTGTCTGCTCAAATGCGACATACGCGGCACCACACTACACATGTCCGAAATACAGATGCGCCCGGACAAGGGGTCCTCTTCTTGAGCAGTATACCCGCCTGCGCAGCTACTCCACCGGCTTGAAGATGGTGGCCTGGCCAAAGACGCTGCGGATGAGGGCCTTGGCCTCGTCCTCGGTCTGCGGGATGCTCGGGGCTGCGCCCTGATGGCCGAAGGGGCTGCCAGCACCGGGATTGGATTCCCAGGGAGCGGCGGGGACGTCCTCCTCTTTGGGGGCAGTTGCAGCGGGCTTGGGCGCGGACGCCGCACCCGGCACGTCGAACGGGGGCAGATCGTCCCCGCCGGCATCGGCAGCAAAACCGCCGACCATGGCATCGTCGTAGGGAACCTGCTCGGATTCCCACGGCGCAGCCTGTGCAGACGGTTGAGCCTTGGGAGCGGCAGAGCGCTCGGGCGCACGGGGCGCGGGCTCGGTCGGGAGCTTGCCCGTGGCAGGAGCGCCGGCAGGGTTGTCGGAGCGCAGCCAGGGGGCCTTAGCCAGATCGGATGACTTAGGCGCAGGCGCGGCGGCGGGTTTGGGCGCGGGGACCGGAGCAGCCGGTTTGGGCGCCGCGGGCTCAGGCGCCGACGGGATCGGTACCGCCACCGGCGTCGCTTGCTGCTGCGGAGCGCTGGCACTCGAGGATGCAGGGGCCGCCGAGGACACGGGTTGCGGGTCCGCAGATACCGCAGCCCGTGCAGATGGAGAATGCTCCTCATGTTGAGGAGCCGGCGTGCCACCTCCATCCAGGACGTAGTCGACGGTGCGACGACCGAAGACCGCGCAGACCGTCGGCAGGACCACCGATTGCGTATCGGCGCGACCGAGCATCTTGATGGCAAAGGTCGAGCCCGCGGGGAACGAGACCGTGAGCTTGGAGCCGTCGTCGGCCGTGGCGCGGGCGTTGAGCAAAAGGCCTGCATAGGAAGCCTGACGAGCCTTGACGCGCTCGACGACCTCGGCCCATTTGCGCTGGAGCTCGCCGGCGTCCTCGACCGCGGGGGTCTCGGCAGCACCGGCGGCGGCAACCTGGGCGGCAGTGTTGGTCTGGGGCTTAGGTGCCGGCACGGTCGATGCAGCGGGCGCGGGAGCCGGAGCCGCAACGGGTTGAGGTGCAGGCGTTACAGGTTTGGGCGCGGGAGCCGGAGCCGCGGACTTGGGCGCAGGCTGGGCAGCCGGAACAGCAGCGCCGCGGTCCCAAGGCATGCCACCCTGATGCGCAGACGTAGCAGCGGGGGCGGCGGTCGCCGCAGGAGTAGCAGCTCGGGCACCCGAGATCAGCGTCGGCTGCTGGACAGCGGGTGCGGATGCAGCAGGCGCACTCGCTCGAGCAGCAGCCACGCTCGCCGGAACGGCGGCGTTGGCAACCATGGCCTCCAAGCGAGCCACGCGCTCGGCCAATGCCTCAATCGTTAAATCGGCCTCGGGACGCGTCAGGCGCGTGCAGGCGATCTCGAGCACCAGGCGCACGTCGCTCGCACCCCTCATCTCCAAGGCGGCATCGTCGAGCACCGTCAGCACGCGAGCCAGACGATCGGCAGGATGCTCGCCAAAGGCAGCGGCCTCGGCTGCAAGCGCCTCGGCCTGCTCGACACCGCCCTCAAACAACTCAGCACGGGCACCGGCAACGCAGGCAACATACGCGTCGCGCACGTGCGCCACCAGGTCGCGCGTCAGTTCCAGCAGATCGTTACCTTCCTCGACCTGCGCGCGAATAAGCCCATAGAGCTCGGCGACATCACGATCGGCAATGGCGCGCGTAAACTCTCCCAGAATCTGGTCCGAAACTTCGCCCAAAAGTGAGCGGGCATCGTCCGCATGCACGGTGCCGTTGCCGAAGACGCTCAGCTGCTCCAGCGTAGAGAGCGCGTCGCGCATGCCGCCCTTGGCATGGCGCGCCACGATGGCAAGCGCCTCGTCGTCGTAGTCGAAGCCCTCCTGCTCGCACACGTATGCCAGGCGGCGCTCGATATCCTCGTTACCGATGCGGTGGAAATCGAAGCGCTGGCAGCGCGAGAGGATGGTCTCCAGAATCTTTTGCGGGTCGGTGGTGCACAGCACAAAGATCACGTGCGCCGGCGGCTCCTCGAGCGTCTTGAGCAGCGCGTTAAACGCCGCCGTCGTGAGCATGTGAACCTCGTCGATGATATAGATCTTGTACTTGCCGCGCACCGGGGCAAAGTTAACGGAGTTGATGATCTCCTCGCGCACGTTGTCTACGCCGGTACGGCTTGCGGCATCGAGCTCGTAGACGTCTGGGTGGTTGCCATCAGCGATGAGCTCGCATTCCTCACAGGTGCCGTCGGGCATGCAGCCGCTCGCACCCTCGGCGCGCGCCGCCTCGGCATTGCGGCACAGCAGCGCCTTGGCCAAAATGCGCGCCATGGTGGTCTTGCCCGTGCCGCGCGGACCGCAAAACAGGTAAGCGTGGGACAGGCGCCCCTCGGTGATGGCGTGCTCGAGCGTCGAGACGATATGCTGCTGGCCCACCACGGAGTCGAAGGTGAGCGGGCGATACTTTCGGTACAACGATTCCATGGGTGCTCCCCCGGGTATACTGAGTCTTGTTGCCGCGGCGGCCATGCGGTCGCACGGCATACTGCATTCATAATAACCCGTACGGCGAGCCCGCCGCGATAGGAGTCCAAAGAGCATGGCAGACGCAGAGAGCAACCTCGTTCCCTCCGAAGCAGCCGACCAGGTCGAGGTCGCGCTCGAGACGCAGGCAGCAGCCGATGACGGCATCCTGTACCTCAACGAGTATCAGTACGAAAACGACCTCGTCACCGATTTCGCCCGCCTGGTCGCCTCGCCCAGGCGCCGTGGCTCCCTGTACGTCGCCGCTGCGATTGCCGCGCTCATCGGCATCGGCATGCTGGTGGCCGGCGGCAACTGGATCAAGTTCGGCGTCGTCCTGATCGTATTCGGCGCCTTTTTGGCCTGGTGGAGCAAAAATCTGCACCATACGCTCGCGCGTGACTTTATCGAAGCCGTCGAGGCCGACGAGTCCATGGGCGGCCGCTACCGCCGCGTCGCCGCCAACGAGGACGGCCTGATGGTCTGGGGCAAGAGCGGCAAGTCGCAGTTCTTCCCGTTTGAGAAGCTCGACCACGTACTCGACGGCGAGCGCATCTTCGTGGCCATGTTCGCCGACCAGGGCGTGGCGATCCCTAAGGACACCTTTGTGCGTGGTGATGCCGAGCAGTTTGGCTCCTTCCTCAAGGCGCGCATCAACAAAAAGCTGCGCATCGAGACCAAACGCAAGAAGATGAAGGCCGAGAAGGCCGCTGCCAAGGCCAAGCAGGAAAGCGAGCCCAAGAACGCAAAGGCCAAACAGCGCAAGCAGAAGAAGAACAAGAAGAAGCACTAAGGCCGAGCCAGACAGGCCACCTCGCCCCGCTACCTTCACCATGCGCCCGAGCGTGCTAAACTAGCAGCATCTATGCCACCGCGAACGCCGGAACGGGCCGCGCCCGCGCCCGCCGCTCGCAAACGAACTTTAAACGCACGAGGGTTGGCCATGCCGCTTTTCTCGCAACATACCGCCCGGTTCTCGCCGGACGTTCCCTTGGAGGGCACCAGCTCTCGCGAGCTGCTCAAGCGGTTCCAGCCGCTCGAGACGCTCGCGACCGGCGGTTTTGGCTCCATCGAGATTTGCCGCGACACGCACCTGCGCCGTCGCGTCGCCATTAAGCGCATTCCCCTCACAGGCGGCGCCGGCATGCCCGCCAGCGACATCATGGACGTCCTGCGCGAGGCGCATACTGCCGCCATGCTTCAACATCCCAATATCGTGCAGGTTATCGACTTTACGCACGATACCGCCTATGCCTACCTCGTCATGGAATATGTCGACGGCATGTCCCTAGCCGAGTTTCTGCATCGCGTGGACGGCCATTCGCTCACCTTTGACGAGGCCGCGGCAATTGCCGACGCGCTGGGCCAGGCGCTCACCTTCGCCCATAGCAACGGCGTGCTCCACCTGGATATCAAGCCTGCCAACGTGCTCATCGACCACTCGGGCAATGTAAAGCTCACCGACTTTGGCATGGCGCGGCTGTCGTCTGCCGGCGGCTTTGGCGGCTCGCGCGGCGGCACCATCGGCTACATGCCACCCGAGCAGCTCGACATCGAGACTGGCACGGTTGACGAGCGCGCCGATGTCTTTGCCCTCGCCTGCGTGATCTACGAGGGCCTGTGCGGCAGCGCCCCCTTTATGGCCGCCACGCCCGGCGACTCGCTCGGCCGCATCATCGGCGGTGCCACCTACCCTAGCGAGCTCATCCCGCACTTTCCCCCGGGAGCCGAGGCTGCGCTCATGAGCGCCCTCTCCCCCATGCCGCAAGACCGCCCCAACAGCATCGAGGCATTTTGCGACCAGCTGCTCGCCGGCTTGGGCAGCGTGCGCGAGGGCCGTCGCAGCCTAGAGCAGATGGTGGGCGAGCTGTCGGATGACGAGCGCATGGCAGACGATATCGAATCGCTGCCCTATGAGGACGACGCCATCGAGGTCGACCCCGCGCTCGGCTGGGCCGGCACGCGATGGAGCCGCGCGCGCGATTACACCATGCGCGCCATCTCGGCGCTAACGTGCGGCACCTTTAGCTTTTTGCTGATGCAAACGGCCGGGGTCGCGGCGCTTCCCGGCCTGGTCATTGCGGCCATCGCGATCGGAGCGGCGGCTGGCCTGGCCCCCCAGATTGGCTCGGCCATCTCGGCTGTGGGCTTTTTGGTGCTCATGGCCAACGCCACCATGCAGGCACAGGGCATCCTGTCGATGCTGCCCGTCGCGGTGATCTTTGCCGCCGCCATGTCCGGTTGGTGGATCGCCTGGGGTCGCACCGAGACTGCCGCGAGCGCCACGCTCACCTGTGCACTCGCGCTTGGCTGTCTGACCGGCAATAGCTTCCTGGCAGCTGGGGTCGCCGCCGGCGTCGCGTCATTTTGGCTCGGCCCGGCAAGCGCCGCCGCGGCAACGGGCATGGGCGCGCTTTTTGCCCGTCTGGCCACGGTCGCGCTTTCAGCCGGAGGCGTGCTGGGGCTCGGTAACGTTGCCGCAGCGCTGGGAGACCCGCTCCTTTGGGCTGCCTTTGTGCTGGTCGCGGCAACTGCCGCGGCGTCATCTGCGCTGCTCAATGTCCATGCCAAGCGTGCCAATCAGGGCTCAAACCTTGCCGCAATCGCCGCCATCGCTGTCACCGGCATCGGCTGCGCAGCGGCGTCCTGTCTTGCACACCATATGGAAATTGCCAGCCTTGCAGCCGCGGTCATCGCCAAGGCGGCGGTTGCGGGAATCCTATCCTCTATAATCGTTGGGATATGCCTATATTTGCTCGGATACCAAAGAACCTATACGGAGAGTGATCTTTCGTGAACTTCCTGAACATCTTCGAGGACCACGTGGCCGGCATCTTCGGTGCCACCCGTGCCCCGTTCTCCTTTAAGAAGCTTGCCAAGCAGGCCGCTCGCGACATGGAGGATCAGACTCTGGTGATTAACGGCGTCAACACGGCGCCGGCACTCTATACCATCCTTATCGCCGCCGACGACGATCCCATGCTCGCCCCGTTCTACCCCGAGCTTTCGCGCGAGGTCCGCGAGTTCGTGAAGGCGCAGGCCGAAAAGCGCCGCTATGTCTTTGTCGGCGAGCCCCTCGTGCGCTTTATGATCGATCCGCAGCTGCGCGCCGGCAAGTTCTCGGTCTTTGCCGAGAACGTCGATGCCCCCACGCTCGGCCGCCTGTACGAAGAAGAGCGCGCCTATCAAAACGGCCTGGGCCAGAACAACTCCGCGGCAAGCCGTGCCGCCAGCGCCCCGCGCGCCGGCCAGCAGCAGTTTGCTGCCCCGCAGCAGCAGCGCCCCGCCGCCATGCCCCAGCAGCAGCCGACGCCTCGCGCCGCCGCTCCCGACCCGCTTGCCGTGGCAGACCCCTTCGCGCCTAGCGTCCCCGACCCCGCCGCCGCACCCATCCCGGTGCCTCAGACCGTCTCGCGCGACGCGCTTGCCGGCATGGGCGGAGCCGCCGCGACCGGTGCCGCCGTGGGCCTAGGCGCCGCAGCCGGCATCGCCTCCAACATGGCGAGCACTCACGCCCCGCAGCGCCCGCTCGCCCAGCTCGTCGACGTCGTGAGCGGCGAGAGCCATAGCATCACCTCCGCACAGGTGACCATCGGTCGCGAGCGCTCAGTTTCCGACATTGCCCTGCGCGACCCCAACGTGTCGCGCCGCCACGCCCAGCTCACCTTTACGGGCTCGGATTGGTCGATCGAGGACCTCAATTCCACCAACGGCACGCTCGTCAACAACCGCCGCATTACGCGCTGCCCGCTGCGCAACGGCGATCTGCTGACGTTTGGCCTGAGCACCTTTGAATTTAGGGGATAGTCGCTTATGAACATCGATATCGTCCTTTTTGCAGGCCGCATCGTCCTGGTCGCCCTGCTCTATATCTTCCTGTTCGCCGTCATGAAGACCGGCGTGGGACTTGTGCGCGGACAGCGCCGCGACTCGGCCATTTGGACGATCGATGTGGACAAGGGTCCGCGCGGCATCCGCGGCATCCACGTAGACATGCTCGGCCCCGTCATCGTCGGCCGCTCGCCGTCTTCGGACATCTGCATCAACGAGCCGTTCGTCTCGGCCTCGCATGCGCGCTTTTCGCTGCAGGGCCCGGCGCTCATCATCGAGGACCTCAACTCGCTTAACGGCACGCTCGTCAACGGCCGCCAGCTGGTGGAGCCCGCAACGCTGCGCGAGGGCGACGAAGTCCAGATTGGCGATGTGGTCATGAAGGTGAACCGTCGATGATCGACGAGGAGAACAAGTCCGCAACTATGACCGAGGCACCGGCTGCCGCCACAGCTGTGCCGGCCCACGCCGCTCCGGCGGGCTCCGCACCCGTGGAGCCCGAGGATACCGTGTTCTCCCTGCCTCTTTCGCATGTAACGCATGATATTTCGGATCTCGCCGATAACGAGGACGAAGAGGATGCCGCAGCGGCGCCCATCGGCGCACATGCTGCGGAACAGCCCACAGCGCCCGAAGCAACCCCGGCGCCGGCTCACTTTGCAGAGCCCGTCGCCGCGGCAATCAACGAGAGCGCTGCGGTGTTTGCGGCACCCGAGCCCGCCGCGCCGGCGTTTCCCATAGCCCCGGCATCCAAGGTTGCGCCCGCGTCTACGCCGGCGCCCGAGGCGGGGACATCCCCCGAGGACGGCCCTGCACCCAAGACCCCGCAGCCTGCGCCCGCAAGCGAGTCCGATGCCGTGGCCGAGCCCGCCGCCCAGTCGCAAAACACGCCCGCGCCGTCGCACTTTGCGACGCCCGAGCCTATAGACGTTAGCCCGCAAGACGACGAGTCGACCGCCCGCGTTTCCGAGGAGCCCGACTCCCCGGACACCGGCGATTCCGAATCAAACGCCGAGACCGACACCGTCTCTCCCGGTGACACCGCCGAGATCGACGTTGCCGCCGTTGAGGCCAAGCTCAAAGACCCCGGCTCGACCATGAGCTTTGAGCCCCTGACCGAGGAGCGCATCGAGACCGACTCGACCTATGATGCCGGCACCACCACGCAACTCATGTGGGGCGCCCGCTCCGACGTTGGCTGCGTGCGTCCGCACAATGAGGATTCCTACCTGGTGCAGTCGCCGCTCTTTTGCGTATGCGACGGTATGGGTGGTCACGCCGCCGGCGAGGTGGCCTCTTCTATCGCTGTCGAGACTATAGCCAAGACGGCCCCACAGTCCGCCGACGCAGCACGCCTGGCCGCAGCCGTCGAGGCAGCCAACGCCGCCGTAATCGAGGCAGCCCTGAACGGCCTGGGCAAGCCCGGCATGGGCTGCACAGCCACCTGCGCCTATATCGAAAACGACACGCTCGCCATCGCCCACGTGGGTGACTCTCGCGCCTACCTGCTCCACGAGGGCACGCTCATCCGCGTGACCCGCGACCACTCCTACGTGGAGGAGCTCGTGGACGCCGGCGAGATCACGGCAGACGAGGCTCGCGTCCACCCCAACCGTTCGGTCATCACCCGTGCGCTGGGCTCGGACCCCGCCATGTATGCCGACCACTTCACTCTGCATATCGAGGAAGGCGACCGTCTGATCCTGTGCTCCGACGGCCTTTCGAGCATGATTCCCGATAGCGATATCGAGAACATCGCCACGCAGTCCTCAACCGCGCAAATCTGCGTCGACAACCTAGTGGACGCGGCGCTTGCCGCCGGCGGCCACGACAACGTAACCGTAGTAGTCGTTGACCTGGTTGACGATGGCGTTATGCGCGAGGCGCAACGCGTGCGTCGCCGCAACGTTACTATCGCCGCCATCCTGGCCCTCGTCTTTGTGCTGGCAGCTGGCATCTGGGCCTACACGGGTGTCACCGGCTCGTACTACCTGGGTACCTACCAGGGCAATGTCGCCGTCTGGCGCGGCCTGCCCGGCAAGCCACTCGGACTCAAGCTCCACTGGCTCGAAAGCGAAACCAGCATCAAGCTGTCCGACCTGCCCGAAGACACGCAAAACCGCCTCAAGGCGGGCATTCCGCAAACAAGTGTCGACGATGCGCAGGACACGATATCCAAGTACCGCCACCAGATCGACGAGGAGCAGACCCGCCAGGTGATCGACGCGCAAACGATTCGCGACAACACCAATCAGGGATCGACCTCCGAATCAGATTCCGAGAAAACCGCCGAACAGTCCGCCGAGGCCGAAGCCTCCGATAAGAATTAGAAAGGGAGTGCCGCTTATGAGTCGCCGCAACACCGAGCTGCTCTTGCTCATCGCCTCGGCGTTCCCCGTCATCCTGCTGTATGCGATGTACGTCCTCACCGCGGGCGCTGCCATCTCCTTTGAGACGCTCGCCGTACCGATCGGCCTCTTTGCCGCCTTTGCCGCGGCCCACATTGCCGTGCGCATCTTGGCGCCCGGTGCCGACCCCGCCATCCTGCCCATCGTATTTATACTTTCGGGCATCGGCATCACGTTCGTGACGCGTCTCGCCCCCGCTCTCGCCATCTCACAGCTCATCATCCTGTTTGTCTCGGTGGCCCTGATGGTGGGGACGCTCGCATTGGTTAAGAACCTCGACGTGGTCATGCGCTACAAGTATACCTTTGGCATCATCGGCATCATTCTGCTGATGCTGCCTATCTTTATCGGCACCACGATCTCGGGCTCCAAGCTGTGGATTCGCATCGCGGGCTTTACCATCCAGCCTGGCGAGTTCGCCAAGGTCTTTATCGTGCTGTTCCTGGCCGGGTACCTGGCCGAGAACCGCGAGCTGCTCTCCATCTCCAACCGCAAGATCCTGGGCTTTAAGATCCCTCGCCTGCGACTGCTGCTGCCGCTGTTTGCCGTGTGGGGCGTGTGCCTGCTCGTCGTCGTCTTCGAACGCGACCTGGGTTCGGCCGTGCTGTTCTACACCATCTTCTTGCTGATGCTCTACGTTGCCACGGGGCGCTTTTCGTATGTCGTTATCGGCCTTGCGCTCTTAGCTGTCGGAGCCGTGGGCGCCTACAAGTTCCTATCGCACGTTCAGGTGCGTTTCCAGGTTTGGGTCGATCCGTTTAAGGACGCCCAGGGCCAGGGCTACCAGATCGTCCAGTCGCTCTTCTCGCTTGCCGATGGCGGTCTGGTCGGTGTTGGCATCGGCAACGGCATGGCCAACAACATCCCTGTCGTCGAGTCCGATTTTATCTTCTCGGCCATCGGCGAGGAGATGGGTCTTTTGGGCGGCGGCGCCGTGCTCATCCTGTTTATGCTCTTTGCCGTGCGTGGCCTCACCACGGCTGCCCGCGCTAAATCCGACCTCGCTGCCTTTAGCGCCACGGGCCTTACGGCCGCCATCAGCTTCCAGGCCTTCTTGATCGTTGGCGGCGTAACCCGCCTGATTCCGCTGACCGGCGTCACTCTGCCCTTTATGAGCCAGGGCGGCTCCTCGCTGCTGGCAAGCTTTATCATCGTCGCGCTCCTGCTACGCGCCGGTGACGAGGCGACCGGACGCGAGGCAGAGCTTACCGGCACCGGCACCATGGCCGCCATCACCGATGATCAGGTCGCATCTGCCGCCGCCCCGACGGGCTCGCGCTTTGCCACCTCGTCTTCCTACGGCAGCGGCAGCCATTCCGTCGGCTCGCGCATGCGCCGTCGCCTGCTCGACACGCCTGAATCCGGTGTGCTCGGCCGCGTTGCGCTCGCCAACCGTCTAACCCGCGCGGTGCTCGCCTTTACGGCGCTGTTCGCCATCCTTATCGGCAACCTCACCTATGTCCAGGTCATCAAGGCAAAGGATTACCAGGACATGCCGACCAACAACCACACCATCGCCCGCTCCAAGTACATCCAGCGTGGCTCCATCATCACGTCCGACGGCGTGACGCTAGCCGAGTCGCTGCAGCAGGAGGACGGCACCTACGCCCGTTCCTACCCCAACGGCAACATGGCCGCGCACGTGGTGGGCTACGTGAGCCAGCAATACGGCACCGCCGGCATCGAGAGCGTCATGAACGATACGCTCACCGGCTCCAAGGATTACTCCAGCTGGAACAACGCCATTGCATCGCTCGCGGGGCAGACCCAGCCGGGCAATACCGCCAAGCTCACCATCGACTCGCGCATCCAGACGGCTGCCGAGCAGGCGCTCAAGGGCTTTAAGGGCGCTGTGGTGGTCATGGATCCGCGCACCGGTGCAGTCCTTGCGTGCGCGAGCTCGCCCACCTACGACAACACCAACATCGATGCACTGATGCAGTCGGGCGGCGGCGAGGACGGCTCCATGTACGACCGTGCCATGGACGCGCTGTACACCCCGGGCTCGACCTTTAAGGTCGTCACACTCTCCGCGGCGCTCGAAACCGGCACCGCCAGCCTTACCAGCACGTACCAGGCGCCCGGCTCCATGGACATCGGCAACGCGCCGGTCACCAACTCCGCCAACGAAAGCTACGGCACCATCAGCCTGCAGCAGGCCTTCGCCGTGTCGTCTAACGTCGTCTTTGGCCAGGTGGCCAACGAGGTCGGCGCCAACTCGCTCGTCCAGTTTGCCAACGCCTTTGGCTACGGTCAAAAGCTGGGTCAGGACCTTACCGCCGCGGCCTCCATCATGGCCGACCCGTCGCTTATGACCGAGTGGGAAACCGCTTGGGCAGGCGCCGGCCAGCCCGTCGGCATGGACCACACACCTGGCCCGCAGACCACCGTCATGCAGAATTGCGTGATCGCTGCCGCTATCGCCAACAGCGGCGTGGTCATGGACCCGTTCTTTGTGTCACAGATACTCGCCCCGGACGGAACCGTGGTTAAGACCACGCAGTCCCGCTCGCTGGGCCAGGCTGTCAGCTCTACCACCGCCGATCAGGTCAAGCAGGCCATGCTCGCCGTCGTCCAGTCCGGTACCGGCACCGATGCCCAGATTCCGGGCGTCAAGGTTGCCGGCAAGACCGGTTCGGCCGAGATCGGCGGCACCAACGTCAACTCTATGTTTGTTGGCTTTGCACCTTACGATTCACCCACAGTTGCCATCTCGGTGGCCCTGGAGGATTACGACAAACACGACGTCGAGGCGGCCAAGATTGCCGGCATCGTCCTGACCGCGGCGCTCGCCGCACAGGGAGCGTGATGCCCATGATCAAGGCGGATACTTGGGGCGCGCCGCGGCCGATGAGCTAGCGGCAACGCGCCACACGGGCCCAGCGGCCACACATTTGGTACTACACACATCGTTGAGCGAATAGTTATGTTAGGAGCAGGAATGGAACAGAGGGTCCTCGGGGGAAGATACCTCCTCAAGGATAAGGTGGGAACGGGCGGTATGGCGACCGTCTTCCGTGCACAGGATCAGGTCCTCGACCGCACGGTTGCCGTCAAGATTATGCTGCCGCAGTATGCCGGCGACGCCACCTTCGCCGCCCGCTTTAAGCAGGAGGCCCAGGCAGCTGCCGGCCTGTCCTCCCCCTATATCGTGGGCGTCTACGACTGGGGCAAGGACGGCGACACCTATTACATCGTCATGGAGTACCTGCGCGGTACCGACCTTAAGAGCGGCATCAAGAGCCACGGCGCCCTCGATCCCAAGAAGGTCGCGCAGATCGGCTCGCAGATCAGCTCCGCGCTTTCGGTCGCACACAAGCACGAGATCATCCACCGCGACATTAAGCCGCAAAACATCATGGTGCTGCCCGACGGCAACATCAAGGTGATGGATTTTGGCATCGCACGCGCCAAGAACAGCCACCTCACGCAGGATAACAACGTTCTGGGCACCGCCCACTATGTAAGCCCCGAGCAGACCCGCGGCCAGGACCTCGGCCCCACCTCGGATATCTACTCGCTGGGTGTCGTCATGTACGAGTGCGCCACCGGTCGCGTACCCTTTGACGGCGACGACGCTATCTCGGTCGCGCTCAAGCAGGTCAACGAGCTCCCCATCCCGCCGAGCCAGATCAACTCCGGCGTCGATGCCGACCTGGAGCGCATCATCCTCAAGTGCATGGAGAAGGACCCGGCAAACCGCTTCCAGACGGCCGACGAGCTGCGCCAGGTGCTCAACAGCTACCTGTCCGGCCGTGCCGTCAACGTCTCGGAGCCCACGCGTATCATCGGTGCCGCCGGCGACCTGGGTGCCACCAAGACCCGCGAGCTTTCCGACTCAACGCGCGCTATGGTTCGTCCCGTCTCGGGCGTGAGCGGTCAGAACACCGCCCGTAGCGCTGTCTCGGGCTCCACGGGCTCCTACGAGGTCGAGAAGCCTAAGTCCAACAAGAACAAGATTATCGCCGCCGTGATTGCCGCCGTCGCCGTGATTGGCGTTGTAGTGGCCTTTGCCACGGGCATGTTCAGTGGCGAACAGGTCACGGTGCCCGACGTGCTGGGCAAGGACCAGGAAACGGCTATTGAGCTGATCAAGGAAGCCGGCCTTGAGGCTGGCACCGTCGACCAGAGCTACAACGACGATGTCGACGAGGGAAAGGTCGCCGAGCAGACCCCCAACGGCAACACCAAGAAGGCCAAGGGCACGAGGGTGAACCTGGTAGTCTCCAAGGGCCCTAAGCCCTCCGAGAAGGTTGAGGTTCCGCAGCTCGTCGGCCTGACCAAGGACCAGGCCGAGGCCGCACTGGCAAGCGTGGGCCTGAAGGGCAGCGCTTCGGAGGAAGCCAATGAGGCCGAAGAGGGCCAGGTCTTTGAGCAGAGCACTGTTGCCGGCAAGGAGGTCGAGAAGGGCACGACCATCTCGTACAAGGTCTCCAGCGGCCCGGACACCACCTCGGTGCCCGATCTGACCGACATGACCGAAGCCCAGGCGCGCAACGCTCTCGACATGGCTGGCTTTGGCGTCGACGTGAGCTACCAGGAAAACGACTCGGTTACCGAGGGTACCGTAATTAGCTGGAACCCCAGCGGCAAGCAGAAGCCCGGTGCCACGATCACCGTCGTCATCGCCAAGAAGTCCGGCAAGGCCAGCGTCCCGGGCAACCTGTACGGCAAGAGCATCTCCGCCGCCGTCACCGCGCTCAACAACGCCGGTTTCTATAACATCGGCTTCTGTGACCAGAACGGCAATCCCGTAAGCGGTAACGAGGATGCCACCGTTACGGGCGTCTCCCCCACCGGCAAGCAGTCCACCGACAGCACGATCACGCTGACGGTCGCACTTTCTGGCTCGGGTTCGGGCTCTGGCTCGGGCACGGGTGACGATTCCGGTACGACCAACTAGTCGCCACCCCACCGCTCATCACGGCTCTCGCCGCAAACATATTCGCTCACAGGCGCCCGCTTGCTCCCCCAGCAAGCGGGCGCTTCGTTTTTGACATGGCATGAACCAGAAGAGCCCGGCACCGTGGTGGTACCGGGCTCGACAAATCTCTGGTGCCCCCGGGCGGATTCGAAAACTCCCCCCGCGGGGAAATTGGTGACGCGGGTGTCGGCGGTCCGAATCCGGCCTTTAGACCAGAAGAGCCCGGCACCGTAGTGGTACCGGGCTCGGCAAATTTCTGGTGCCCCCGGGCGGATTCGAACCGTCGACACCCGCTTTAGGAGAGCGGTGCTCTATCCCCTGAGCTACGGAGGCATGTTGTACTAGTGTAGCAGATTTGCGCCACCACCATGCAGCGCATAGCCACTCTTCGAGGTAGTCGCTTGCGCTTGCGATGTTCTTTAATGACTAGTCGCTTAAGAACGTCGCAGACGACTAGTCGCCTTTGTGAAAGAGGCTTTTGATGGCAGCAGGGATGCTCTTGACGCCCTTGGCCGTCACATCGATAAAGTCGGGCGAACGCACGAGCTTATTCTCGTCGACGTACTTGCGGACCGCGCGAAGCGTCTCTTTGTCGTCACGCGTCGAAAACGTAAAGTGACCGTTGTCCTTGGTGAAGATGGCAAAACGCGTGATCTTCTTGGTGCCGCGCAAAACCTCGGCGGCAATATAGTCGACCTCGTCCCACGGGATTTGAATATAATCCTCGGGATTGCGCTCGTTATAGTACTCAAACGCCTTATTGCCCACCATCACGTTACCGTGGCTGGTAAGCCCCATCAGGCAGGTTGCCGGCGTTGCCAGATCGACCGTGCTGTTCTGAGATTGCGCCATACGCGCCTCGCCCTTCAATAAAAACAATCGGACCGCATCCAGTGTACCCACCGGGTGCGGTCCGTTTCAATGGCTCAAAAGCCCTTACCTAGCAACTCTCGGTCTTAAGCCGAAGCGTGCTTACATGAAGCCGCAGAAGCGACCGATGATGCCGACGGCGAAGAGAGCCAGGATGATGACGATCGGGCTGACCTTCTTCTTGAGGAGCTTGCAGACCAGCAGGGTCAGGCACACGGCGGCAAGGCCGGGGATGAGCTGATCGAGGTTGGCCTGAAGCGTGGTGACCTTCATCTGATCAAGGGCGGTAGCGCCGACGGAGTTGTACATCGTCAGCGCTTCCTTGATACCCTCGGAACCGGAGGGCAGGCTAGCCCAGTCGATAAAGGCGCCAGCAGACTGCTTGACCGTGGAGACAATCGGGGTGAAGGAAATGGACACCCAGCGCTCGACCAGGGCGCCGATGATGAACATACCCAGGATGGAAGCGCCCTCGGTGACCTTGCCCATCAGACCACCGGAGAGGTCCTTGGCGATGGAGGAGCCGACCTTGTAGCCAAACTCCTGCGTGTACCACAGGAAAGCGTAACGGATGATGTTCCACGCGAAGAAGAACAGCAGCGGACCGACGATGCTGCCGGACATGGCCAGGGAAGCGCCCAGAGCGCCCAGAATCGGGCGAAGGGTGAACCAGAAGACGGGGTCGCCGACGCCGGCGAGCGGGCCCATCATACCGACCTTGACGCCCTGAATGGCGACGTCGTCAATCGGGGCACCGTTGGCGCGCTCCTCCTCGAGAGCGAGGGTAACGCCAATGACGGGGGCGGAAACATAGGGGTGGGTGTTATAGAACTCCAGGTGGCGCTTAAGAGCGGCAATCTGGTCATCCTTGCTGGTGTAGAGCTTCTTGATCGCAGGGATCATTGCGAAGCACCAGCCGCCGTTCTGCATACGCTCGTAGTTCCACGAGCCCTGAAGGAACTGATGACGGAAGCAAACCTTCTTGCGGTCAGCCTTGGTGAGCTGAATCTTGTTCTCTGCCATATGTATCACTCCCCTCCTACTCGTAATCGTTCAGAATGTCGCCGAGCGGGTCGCCGGAGCCACCGCCCATGCCGCCACCCTGCTTGGCCAGATCCTTAAGGCCAAGGTAGATGAGGGCAAGGGAGATGCCGATGAGACCAAGGGCGATCAGCGTGAGCTGAGGGATGGCAGCAAGGACAAAGCCGAGGACGAAGAACGGCCAGGTCTCCTTGGTGGCCATCATGTTGATGACCATGGCGTAACCGACGGAAGCGACCATGCCGCCGCCGACAGCCATGCCGCCGGACAGCCAGTCGGGCATAGCGTTAAGCGCGTTGGTAACGGCCTCGGCCGGGATGACGCACAGAAGCACTGCCGGGATGGCGATACGAAGGCCCTGCATGAGGATGGCAGCATACTGCCAGCGCTCGATGCCGGAGAAGTCGCCCTTCTCGGCGCAACCGTCCATGGCGTGAGCGATAGCGGTAGCAATGGTACGGCAGATCATGGTCAGGAACAGACCAGCGACCGACAGCGGGACGGCGACGGCGATAGCGGTGGTAACGGCCTTGGCCGAATCGGTGGCGCCACCGTTGAGGGCGAGCACCATGATGATCGAAGAAGCGACCGAGGCCAGAGCGGCGTCAGGCGCGACAGCGGCGCCGACGTTAGCCCAGCCAAGGGCCATCATCTGGAGCGAACCGCCCAGGAGGATGCCCTCCTGAAGGTGACCGGTTACGAGACCGATAAGCGTGCATGCCACGAGCGGCTGATGGAACTGGAACTCATCCAGAATGCCTTCCATACCGGCAAGCAACGCGACAATCGCAACAAGCAGAATAGTGATTGCAGACATGTATCGGACCCTCCTTTACTATGCTTGAGCGGCCAGTTCGGCCTTAGCTTTCTTCAACATGGCGTCGAGATCCTCGGAGGAATCCGAAGGAACCTTGCGGACCTCGAACTTGACGCCCTTGGCCTTGAGGGCCTCGAGAGTCTTGACGTCGTCATCGCCCATAGCGACGGCGTTGGTGACGACGACCTTGCCCTTGGAGTGTGCCATGGAACCGATGTTGACTTCCTTGATATCGACGCCGGCCTCGATGGCCTTGAGCAGATCCTGCGGATTCTCAAAGAGCAGCATGGCCTTGGTGTCACCAAAGCGCGTGTCCTTGACGACCTCGGCCATCTTCTTGATGGGCACGACGTTGGCATGGACTCCCGGAGGGGCGGCCTGCTCGATCATGGTCTTGCGGAGCTCGTCGTGAGCAACGCCGTCGGAAACCACGATGATGCGGTTGGGGTTGATCTGCTTGGTCCACGTGGTGGCCACCTGGCCATGAAGCAGACGGGTGTCGATACGGACGTGGGCGATCTTGATGTGCCCATCGCCGATGACCGTTCCCGGAGGGATGGCGCCTGCAGGAGCAGCGGCGGCCGCAGCCGGCTTCTTCTCCTCGGGCTCCAGAGACTCGGGCTTGACGCGCACGCCAGCCTTAGCCTCAGTCACGAGATGTTTTGCGATCGCATGTGCAGTGTTCTTTGCGTCAAAGCGCTGCGAATATGCCTCGATGAGCATAGGCAGGTTGACACCGGTGACGATAGCCCAGGAATCGTGACCCTCGATGAGCCCGCTGATCTGGTTGAACGGCGTGCCGCCCCACAGATCAACGAGGAAGAGCACCTGCTCCTGGTCCTCGAAGGAAGCGACTGCTTCCTCGACCTTGGCACGGAAGTCGTCGGGGCCCATGCTCGGCTCGAGCGAGACCACGGCAACAGACGGCTGATCGCCAAAGACCATCGAGCCCGTCTGCTTGATTCCAGCTGCCAAGTCCCCGTGGCTAGCAAGAACAATACTTACCATACATAACCTCCTTTTTTGTCTACGTATTTCCTACACGACATGAAAGGAGTATAGCTGTTTGTTTTGTGGAATTATAGCTAAATCCGCAAAAGGTTGGATTATTTATTTAAACGTCTAGGTTTGTTACAAGTTGATTACGTTACTGCTTTTTGACTCATTACACGACAAGGCGTCGCTCATCAAGCCATGCATTTTACAGATACAAGCAGGCTGTTCATTAATATCGATTTTAGGCAAGCGCGAATGCGCTTGTACTGCCGCTATTTTGTTTAAACAGACATGGCTTGACTATTTTCGTGACTTATGGTCTATGAAACCACTCAAAATAGTTGCGGTGGAATAGTTCTTGTTTAAGAGCCAGAAGGCTGAATCTAGGAACTATTTCACCGCAACTTATAGGGAATCCTAGGCGATGTGGAGGGGGTTGGCGGCGTCGACGGCGTCGGGGACGTCGCAAGGGCCGTCGGGGACAGCGTCTGCCGGGTCCTCGTCGGGGGTCTCGATCTGCTTGATCATGACCTCCTGGCCCTGCAGCAAATAGGTCTCGCCGCTACCGCAATGGGGACAGGTCTTGCCGTGCTCGACCGTCGCGTAGTCGCAGCCGCACGCCTCGCAATGTGTCACCGCCTCGACGGGCTCCACGATAAGCTCCGCGCCCTGCGCGATACTCTTTTTATCTGCTGCCCAGCGCCAAGCGTCGAGCAGCAAGTCGGGAACGACGCCCGAGACCTCGCCCAACAGCAACGTTACGCTCGAAACGCGACGCACGCCATGAGCGCGCGCTACATTCTCGACATCGCGAATGATGTGGTAAACGATCCCCAATTCATGCACTTTTTCTTCCGCCGTTCCCGTTATGGCTACTTACTTGCGACCGAACTTAATCTTGATGGCGCGCTTGAGCGCGTACTTGCCCAGGCTTGGGAGCTTTTGCTCGTATTTGACCATCGTTGAGCACTCGGGGCGGTCGCGATCCAGATGGATGGCGTCGAACGCGCACTTGGTGGTGCACAGGCCGCAGCCGATGCACTTGTTGGGGTCGACGATCGAGGCGCCGCAGCCCAGGCAACGGGCGGTCTCGGCGCGCACCTGCTCCTCGGTAAAGGTCTCAACATACTCGCTAAACGGCGCAGCCTTCTCGCGTTCGCGGTCCACATGCGCAACCTCGCGGCTCGCGTTGTCGTAGCTCTCGAGCACAACGTCGTCGCGGTCGAGCGCGGTGTAGCGGCGCTGATTGCGGCCGATGGTGAGCGTGGAGCCCGGCTGCACAAAGCGATGGATGGACACCGCGGCCTCGTGGCCGGCGGCGATAGCGTCGATGGCAAAGCTGGGGCCGGTGTAGACGTCGCCGCCCACAAAGATGTCGGACTCGGCGGTCTGATAGGTCTGGGGATCGGCAAGGGCACCCTGGCCGCGGCCGAGCTCCACCTTGGAGCCAGCCAGCAGGTCGCCCCACACAATGGACTGCCCGATCGACATGACGACACGATCGGCATCGACGCGGCGCAGATCGTTCTCGTCGTACTCGGGCGCAAAACGGCCTTCGTCGTCAAAGACACGCGTGCAGCGCTTGAAGGTGATACCGCACACACGACCGGCCTCGTCCAAGTGAATCTCCTTGGGGCCCCAGCCACAGCTGATGTGAGCGCCGTCCTCAACGGCCTCGCGACGCTCCTCCTCGCTGGCGGGCATCTGGGCCTCGCTCTCCAGGCAGAACATCTCAACATGCTCAGAGCCCAGACGGCAGGCGTTGCGGGCAACGTCGATGGCCACGTTGCCGCCGCCCACCACAATGGTGCGGCCGGGCAGCGCGTCGATCTTGCCACTGTTGACCTCGCGCAAAAAGTCGACGGCCACGGCCACGTCCTCGGCATCCTCACCCGGAATACCGGCGAGGCGGCCGCCCTGGCAGCCAATGGCAACGTAGAAGGCCTTAAAGCCCTGCGCGCGCAGCTCGTCGAGCGTCACGTCTCGACCGACTTCCACGCCATAGCGGAACTCGGCACCCATCAGGCGAATGACCTCGACCTCGGCCTCGATAACATCCTTCTGCAGCTTAAAGCTGGGAATACCGTAGGTGAGCATGCCGCCCGGGTGCTCGTTCTTCTCGAATACGACGGGCTTGTAGCCCTTCTCGGCCAGATAGAAGGCACAGGACAGGCCGGCCGGACCGGCACCGATAATGGCAATCTTCTGATCGAAGCCGCCAGCGCGCGTCGGCGTCACCACAGGTGGGACATAGCGGGTCGCGGCATCCAGATCGCGCTGGGCGATAAACTTCTTGACCTCGTCGATAGCCACGGCGGCGTCCACACGGCCGCGGGTGCAGGCATCCTCACAGCGGCGGTTGCACACACGGCCGCAGATAGCGGGCAGCGGGTTCTCGCGCTTAATGAGTGCTAGGGCCTCGTCATAGCGACCCTGAGCCGCGAGCTTCAAATAGCCCTGAACGGCAACGTGCGCGGGGCAGGCCGTCTTGCAGGGAGCGGTGCCGGACTCATGCGTCTCGATACGGTTGTCGTTGCGGTAGTTGGGCGACCACTTGGTGTGATCCCATTTGGTGGCGTCGGGCAGCTCCTGGCGCGGATACTCGGGCACGCGGCCGCCGGCCTTTTTGCTGCAGAGCTTCTGGCCGAGCTTGGCGGCGCCGGCCGGGCACACCTCAACGCAGCGACCGCAGGCAACGCACTTGTCCTTCTCGACCTTGGCGACATAGGCCGAGCGCGACAGGTTGGGCGTGTTGAACAGCTGAGAGGTGCGCAGGGCATAACACACGTTGACGTTGCAGTTGCAGATAGCGAAGATCTTGTTCTCGCCGTCGATATTGGTGATCTGGTGCACAAAGCCGTTGTCCTCGGCCTGGCGCAGGATGTCGTAGACCTCGTCGCGCGTCACGTAATGGCCGCGGTCGGTCTCAACCACATAGTCGGCCATATCGCCCACGGCAATGCACCAGTCGGCGGGGTCGTCGGCGCAGCCCTCACCCATCACGCGACGGCTCGCGCGGCAGCTACAGGTGCTGGCGGCATACTTACCCTCGTATTTGTCGAGCCAATGCTCGATATGCTCGATCGGCACCGACGTGCTCGCGGCATCGATAGCCTTCTCGACCGGAATGACGTGCATGCCGATGCCGGCGCCTCCGGGCGGCACCATCGGCGTGGCCTTGGACAGCGGTCCCTTGGACGCCTGCTCAAAGAACTTGGCGTAGACCGGGTGCTCTTCGAGCTGGCTCACGCGCATGTTGAGGAGCTCGGCGGAACCCGGTACCAGCATGGGCAGCACCCACTGCTTGGCGCGCTCGGGGTTTTCCCAGTTGTACTCGAGCAGGCCCGTGTAGCTCATGTCGTCGAGCATCTTCTCGATCTGGGCCTCGGGCATGCCGGTGAGCTTGATCATCTCGGGCAGCGTGTAGGGACGGCGCATCTTCATCTTGCAGAGCACCTCGGCCTGCTCGTCGGTCGCGGCCTCGGCAAACGACCAGTACTCGTAGCCCAGCAGCTCATCGCGATGCAGCAGACGGTTGGTGCAGTGCTCGCACAGCTTGACGATGGCCTCGCGCGGATGCTCCGGCAGCGGCGGCACAAACTCCGAACCGATATCGGGCTCGGTGTAGCTAATTCCCGGTCCGTTGAGAATCATGGTTGTCCCTTCTCTTGCCACAGCCCGGCGAGACCGCGGCGCCCCTCTTTTTACGGGCTCGACATGCCCCCACGCCGTTCACCCGTTATTGTTGACATTGTGTCAAAAACAGTATTGACGAACCGTCAACAATATTCAAGACTGTTAGGCGAACGGTCAGGCTCAAACGGATGAAAGGCGGCAAGCGCATGAGCAGTAACGCAGCGAACACCTCTGTGGCCGACGCCGTCCCCGCGCCCGACAGCACGGCAAAGCGCCTGACGGGCGACGAGCGCCGACGCGAGATTCTCGCCGCCGTGCGCACCGTGAGCTCCGAGCTGGGCGTGTCGCATCTATCCGTCTCGGCCGTGACCAAGCGAGCCGGCTGCACGCGCTCGCTGTTCTACCACTACTTCGCCGACATGGACGCCGCCGTCACCGCCGTCATGGACGAGGCAATCGACGGCTTTATCTCCGAGCTCGAGCAGTGGAATGCCAGCCGCACCGTTGGCGATATCGAGGGCGCGCTCGACACCGTCGCCCCGCTCTTTAAGCGTCTGGTCGCCAGCGGCCACGAGCTGCCGAGTACGCTCACCTCAAGCAGCGGCGCGCTCTACGGCGGCTTTTTGCACAACGTGGTCCAGCGCGTGGCGCAATACATCTGCGACACTACCGTGGTGGACTTTGTCGCCCATCATGAGCTACGCATCGACCATGTCTACGAGACGTTCTACACCCTCATCATGGGGTTGTTGATGTATATCCGCACGCACCCCGATGTGCCCGACGAGACGGTCAAGGAAATCATCGCCTCGACACTCCACATCGAGGGCTATACCGCCAAGTATCCGGAGCGCAAGCCCCAGGACTGACGACATTTGGCCAAACTGCCCGCGATCGGAAGAGGGGCCGCGGGCGTGTGAAAGGAGAGCAGCATGCTGTTCGATGTTTGGGGTAGCGATACCCTTATCCACTGGGCCGGCTGGGCCATGGTCTTTATTGGCCTGATCGTGCTCAACGAGGTCGGCCGCCGCACTAAGCTGGGCGCGGCAATCATCTTTGGCGTGGCCCCGCTGGCCATGACCATCTACTGCGTCGCCATCGCCATCGGCGTTTCGCAGGGTGCCGAGTGGGCGCTCACCAACCCCACCCATGTGTTCCAGAACAGCTGGTTCCACTACGCCAAGGTATACGCGGCGCTGGCCGGTTGCTGGGGCTTCATTGCCATTAAGTACCAGTGGGGCAAAATCGGCAAGGCGCATTGGTTCCGCGCATGGCCGTTTGTGATCGTCGCCATCAACATCATGATCGCCGTCGTGTCCGACTTTGAGAGCGCCTATCACTTCTTTGTCCTGGGCGAATCCACCTGGGTCACCTCCGAGGGCGCCACGCAGCTGGCCGGCTGGAACAACGTGTTCAACGGCATCGCCGGCATCATCAACATCTTCTGCATGACCGGTTGGTGGAGCGTCTACGCCTCCGAGGATCAGACCGACATGCTGTGGCCCGATATGACCTGGGTCTACATCATCGCCTACGATATCTGGAACTTCTGCTACACCTACAACTGCCTGCCCACCCACTCCTGGTTCTGCGGCTTTGCGCTGCTGCTGGCGCCCACCGTCGCCGCCTTTATCTGGAACAAGGGCGGCTGGATCCAGAACCGCGCCTTTACGCTTGCTATTTGGTGCATGTTTGCCCAGGTGTTCCCGTACTTCCAGGAGGAGTCCATCTTTGTGACCCACTCCACGCTCGACCCCGGCGCCGCCACCGCGGTCTCGATCGCCGCACTGGTCGCCAACGTCGCCGCGATCATCTACATCGCCTACCGTGCCAAGAAGCTCGGCCGCAATCCCTACAAGCAGGATGTCTTTGAGGGCACCAGCGATTGGGAGAAGGCTACCGCTCGCCGCGCCAAGGTGGATTACGCACACGCCGAGTAACGCGCCTGGCGCAGACATCGCTTGAGCACGAAGCAGCATAGCCGGCTCCGCGCAACTCAACGCATTGTAGAGCCCCCGGAATGTGATTCGTTCGCGTTCCGGGGGCCTTTTGCCGCCGCGAGGATGCGGCCGAACGATGCGCTCGAGTTAAATCGGATCTTATATTTCGCACGCGCTTTATATGGCTCCATTTTTGGGTACAGTGTTGTCCCGATATTGAGCTTGGGGGATATATGAAAGATGAGACGACGGGCCAAGAGGATGCGGCCCAAGATGCAGAAGCTTGCGCTGAGGCCTTGGAGAGCTTAGACCGGATTTCACTCGATGAGATTGCGTTTGACGATTCGGGCGTTGATGTGCAGGATGAGCCGGAAACCGAGGCGCAATCCGATGATCAGGATGCAGGCGACGTTGAGCCTGCCGAGGATGAGGCAGATCACGAAGACACCGAAAACGAGGCCGGCAACCAGCCCGAATCCGACACGGGCGAGGAAACCGTCTTGCTCGACAGCTTACCGGCCGAGGATTCGCTGACCCGCGAGCTTCCTGGCCTGGGTTCCGCACCAGCCGTGGACGAGACCATCGCCATGGGCGATATTCCCCTACCATCCGTTCCCTCGGCACGCGAGGCCGAGGTTCGCCATCGCAAGATGTCGCCCAAGCGCCGCAACCTGATGGTTGCCGGCGTTGTGGCCGTCGCGCTCGTCGCCGGCGGCGCAGGCTATGCTGCCTGGAACGGATATCAGCAAGAGCAGGCTGCCACTGTCGCCGCCAATGCCCACACGATGATGTCAGTGCAGATTGGCGTGCAGGCCGCGGGCCTCGACTGTTCCACTGGCTCAAAGATCCCCGTGCAGGTGAGTGGCCAGGACTCCGACGGCTCTTCTGTGAGCGAAACACTCTACGTTGACGAGCACGGCCGCGGCATCAAACTGCTGCCCGGCGATTACACGCTCTCCATCGCCGCCTCCCCCATCGCGGCCGACGGCACCATCTATACCGTCCCGACCACCAAGACGCAGGTCACCGTTAAGAGCGATGGACAGGATTTAAGTGCCCAGGCCACCTTTAAGCTCAAGGTGCCTTCGGCCGACACGGTGACTGACGACCAGATCGATGCCGCCGCCAAGTATGCCGAGGAGGGCGGTGCGAGCTCCGCTGCGGCTGCCAAAGTGCTCCAGCAGGCAGCAACCGCGCGGCGCGACGCCGCCGTCAATGCCGTGAGCGCGCAAAAGGCACAGGCGTCCCGTGATGCTGACGCTCGCCACAAGGCAACCGACCTCTACCAGCTCGATATTCCCGTCGAGTGGTACGGCAAGGTCGCAACTTGGCAAAACGGAAGCACGCTATGCATCTATCTGGGCGACGACGCCAATACGCCGCTCGTGACGCTCGTTGCGGTGCGCGAGGGCGAGAGCTTTACGCCCGATGAAGGCGATACGGTTTTGGGCGCGGCCAATCTAGGCAACGGTTATACCGTCTACGCCAGCGGCCCCGTCTATCCGTACGTGGTGCCCCAGACCATCAACGGACGGACGCAGAACCCCGTGTCAACCTACCCCATGGACACGGCCATTGAGCTTGTCGAGCTTACGACCGGCAACCGCTACACCTATAGCCAGATCAAGAACGACCTGGTTGGCAAAGACGGCAACGCAGACGCCGCCACCAAACTCGAGACCGACTACCTCGCCCAGATTCTCCTGCCGAGCATCAAAGCCCAGGACTAGCCTGGCACAGCAAGGTGCTCCCCAACCGTGATGAAGGAGCCAGGAGGTCCTGACCCCACAGGCCCATAGATGATTAGGCAAGGAGCCACTTCCATGCGGGCATAACGTGTACCACACCGTGCTCGCATGGAATATCGGTCTGTTCATCCATGGTAACGATTGCCGACTCGCCAAGATCGAACTGGGCCATCGAGGCATCAAGCGCGGCAATTTCGCGCTCGCGCGTTTTCTCACTTGCCATATCCGCGCTCACCTGAATCAGGCTATAAGCCCGCATGAGAAGTGCGTCCCCAGCAACAAAGTCCACCTCATGGCTTTTACTCTTCTCTTTGATCAGCAGACGGCAGACCGAGCCGGTCCTCACCGCGGGAGTCCTTCTTCTTAGCGCATTGAACACTGCGGTCTCGAGCCTCTGGCCCTGGTCCAATGCCGATGCGGGAGAGAATGCTCCAAACATCGCAGGATCGACAGCGTAGACCTTAGACGCAGACCGCATGTTATTTGCCAGTGAACGCGTGAACTCCGGCACAGAAAACAACAGGTAGGCGTCCTCATAATACTCAAGTAAGTCGCTGAGCGAATTACGACTGACGGGTATCTGCCTGCTCTTGAACTCGTTATACACTTTGTTCACCGACAGCTCTCGTCCCGAAGATGCCATACACCGCGTCAGGAACAGCGATGCCAGGCGAGGGTTCTTGACGTCGTAGCGTTCAACGACGTCCATGGCGACCGTTCGCGAAGCATATTCCTGTAGCAGCTGAATCGCGTCTGCAGGCGTCTGCTCAAGTGTCGCAATGAATCCCCCTCGTTCAAGATACCCGATCAGATGATGTCGAAGCAGCGCTGCATCGCTCGGGGAAAAGGTCGCATCTGGCTCGAGAACGCTCCCCGTCTTATATCGAACGTATTCCGAAAAACTCAACGGAAAAAGCTCTCGCACAAGAGAACGACCCCTGAACTCGCTCTTAAGTTCTGAGGACAGCATCTTAGAAGAAGATCCCGTCACATAGACGGTCGCTTTCTCCGTATCGACTACACGCCGCAGAAACGCACCCCATTCGGGAATTTCCTGGATCTCGTCAAAGAAAATGTAAGCGCCCTCGGTTCGAGCAACAGGATACAGCGCATAGAACGTGTCGAGCACGTCCGCCAGCAGCGATGGCTCATACGGGCGCAAGCGCTCATCCTCAAAATTGAAGTAAAGCATCCGGTCAAGCTCGACGCCCCGGTTCTGAAGCCGCCACATCTCCTGATACAGGCGATACGTCTTTCCACAACGGCGGGCCCCCACAATCACATTTACGATGTTGTCGCGCTTTGGCTCCTGTGGGTTTCCTAGATCAAGGTCTCGCTCAAAGACCTGCGGAACCCCCTGCTGTTCAAAGTCCTTTATTTTCTGGGCGATCAAGTCGTTGAATGCCATGATTCTCCAATCTTGCTCTCTAGCTAATCAAAATTATAGCGATTCTTGATTAATTAGAGAGCAAGATTGTGTGTAGCTTGATTAACACTTAAGCAAGTTTTATCACCGTTATTGCTCCGAAGGATATCGAGTGGCTAAGAGGACAACCGAGCTCGAATGCGACTCCCCGAGCAGTCAATTTGGGACGGGGCTTTTTTGACTACCCTCCCCCTGTAGAAAAATCCCTAACGCAGTTGCGGTGAAATAGGGCTGTTTTTGCTGGTCAAACCGCAAAACAGTCCCTATTTCACCGCAACTTTTTGGTGACCTTTTTGGTGGCACTCAGCGCCAGGGGTCGGCTTCGAACAGCGGCTCGCGCTCGGGGCGGCGATCGCTGTAAGGATCGTAGCCGTCATCGTCCTCGTTCTCGGCACGGATGTAGGGGTCGCACGGCTTGGGCGCCGGTTTCGGCGCGGGCCTTGGTGCAGCGGACGCTATCTCAGCCGCCGGCGCGCTTGTCTTGATCTCGTTTTTCATCTGCATAGCTCCTTGCATCGCATCCGTTCAACATCATCGATTGTCGCACGAAAAAGGGCGGCGGACCCGATTGGATCCGCCGCCCTTGGCGTTTTGCGATGAGGTGCGGTTAAAGCCGGCCCCATAATTTACTCTGCGTCGGGGACCTCGTAGGTGGCCGCCGGCGTGTTGTCGCACACGACGGTAAAGCCGCCGTCCTTGTCGACATCGACCGTCACCTGATCGCCCTCGCGCACCGTGCCGTCGATGATAGCGGCGGCGATGGCATCCACGACCTCGCGCTGAACCAGACGCTTGAGCGGACGGGCGCCAAAGACCGGGTCCAGGCCGCCCACGGCGAGCATCTGCTTGGCCGCCGGGGTGATGGCAAGCGTCATGCGCTCCTTGGCCAGACGCGCACGGACGTCGGTGAGCTGGATGTCGACGATCTTCTCGATCTGCGCCATGCCAAGCGGATGGAACACCACGATATCGTCGATACGGTTGAGGAACTCGGGGCGGAAGGTCTGAGCCATGGCGGCGTCGACCTGATGGCGCATCTCCTCCTCGTCCTTGCCCGAAAGATCGGCGATGGCCTTGGAACCCACGTTGGACGTCATGATGATAATCGTGTTCTTGAAGGACACCTGGCGACCCTGGCCATCGGTCAGACGGCCGTCATCGAGCACCTGCAGCAGCACGTTGAAGACATCCGGATGGGCCTTCTCCATCTCGTCGAGCAAAATCACTGAGTACGGACGACGGCGCACGGCCTCGGTGAGCTGGCCGCCCTCGTCGTAGCCCACGTATCCCGGGGGCGCACCGATCAGACGCTGGACGCTGAACTTCTCCATGTACTCGGACATGTCGATACGCACGAGCGCGCGCTCGTCATCGAACAGGCACTCGGCCAGCGCCTTGGCAAGCTCGGTCTTGCCCACGCCGGTGGGGCCCAGGAAGAAGAAGCTGCCGATGGGCTTGTCCGGATCGGAGAGGCCCGCACGGCTGCGGCGCACGGCCGCGGCCACGGCGGACACAGCCTCGTCCTGGCCGATGACGCGCTTATGCAGCTCGCCCTCCAAGCCCTTCAGCTTGTCGAGCTCGCCCTGCATCATCTTGGACACGGGCACGCCGGTCCAGGCGCTCACGACCTCGGCGATCTCATCGGAGGTCACCTGTTCGTTGAGGCCCTCGCCGTCCTGCTGCTTTTGCGCCTGAAGCGCGGCCTCGGAATCCTGAATCTGCTGCTGCAGACCCGGAATCACGGAGTAGCGCAGCTCGGACGCACGGCCCAGGTCGCCGTTGCGCGTCGCGCGCTCCTCTTCGCTCTTGGCCTCGTCGAGCTGTCCTTTGAGCTCCTGCACGTGGTCGATGGCGTTCTTTTGGTTGAGCCAGCCGGCCTTTTGCACGTTGAGCTTTTCCTGGACCTCGGCGATCTCTTGGCGCAGGGCCTCCAGACGCTCCTTGGAGGCGTCATCGGTCTCCTTCATGAGCGCCTGCTCCTCGATCTGCAGCTGGGTAAGCTGACGCGTGGTGGCGTCGATCTCGACCGGCATGCTGTCGAGCTCCATGCGCAGGCGGCTTGCGGCCTCGTCGACCAGGTCGATGGCCTTGTCGGGCAGGAAGCGGTCGGCGATATAGCGATCGGAGAGGTCGGCAGCTGCCACGAGCGCACTATCGGTGATATGCACGCCGTGGAAGATCTCGTACTTCTCCTTGAGGCCACGCAGAATCGAGATGGTGTCCTCGACGGTAGGCTCGCTGACCATAACGGTCTGGAAACGACGGGCGAGCGCCGCATCCTTCTCGATGTACTTGCGGTATTCGTCGAGCGTGGTCGCGCCGATCGCATGCAGGTCGCCGCGGGCGAGCGCCGGCTTGAGGATGTTGCCGGCGTCCATGGAGCCCTCGGTGGCACCCGCGCCCACGATGGTGTGGAGCTCATCGATGAACAGGATGACCTTACCTTCGGACTTCTGTACCTCCTTGAGCACGGCCTTCAAGCGATCCTCGAACTCGCCGCGGTACTTGGCGCCGGCGACCAGCGCGCTCATGTCGAGCTCGATGAGGTCGCGGTCGCGCAGGGTGCTCGGCACATCGCCGGCCACGATACGCTGGGCGATGCCCTCGACGATGGCCGTCTTGCCGACGCCCGGCTCGCCGATGAGCACGGGGTTGTTCTTGGTGCGACGGGACAGGACTTGGATGGTACGACGGATCTCGTCGGTACGGCCGATGACCGGATCGAGCTTGCCGGCGCGGGCCAGATCGCAGATGTTGCGACCGTACTGCTCCAGCGCCTCAAACTGGGTCTTGTCCTCGGCAGATGTCACGCGGTCATCGCCGCGCAGTTCCTCGTAGACCTGCTCGATGCGCTCCTTGGTAACGCCGGCGTCGCGCAGCACGCGGCCCGCCTCGCCCTTGTCCTCGGCAAGTGCCATCAACAGATGCTCGGTCACCACGAAGCTGTCGCCCATCTTGGTGGCCTTCTTCTCGGCCTTCTCGATCACACGAACGAGCTCGTTGGAAAGGCCCATCTGCTGGCCCTCGCCCGAGACCTTGGGCGCATGGTCGATGGCATCCTGCGTAGGGCGCGCAAGCTGTGCCGGATCGGCGCCGATGCGCTCGATGATCACGGAAATATTGCGTTCACCGGCACCGAGTAGGGCAGACAGCAGGTGGATGGGTTCCACCGCGCCGGCCTGTGCGTCGGCAGCCGTGCTCATGGCGGTTTGCAGCGCCTCGCGCGACGTCATTGCTAGCTTATCGATTCTCATGGAATCACCTCTCTTGGGGTGGCCGCCCTACGGGGCGGCTTCACGTTGTTCGAGAAGTATTGTTGCCAGCTTTGCACGATCTTATACATAAATCTAAGTCTCTATATATAAGATTTTCTGAGTGATTGAGAGATAGGGAGCAGGCGCGCTCACCCGCTACGGCCTCGTCCCCTTACTATCTCAATCTGTAACATCTAGCGGCTGTTTATGGCTCCAGATGTTACAAATCAAGATGAAATGACCAGCGGCGCCCGTTTGTCTCAATCTGTAACATCTACTCGGCAAATTAGGGTCTAACTGTTACAAATCGAGACGAACGAAGACACCTGAATCGAAAATCTAAATCTGTAACACCAGGCCCACTTTTAGCGGCCAAGATGTTACAGATCGAGACAGACCGAAAACCACCACAAAGAGGACAGGCACCTTTGTGGTGGTCGCGGTCTCTACTCCTTCGCCGAACCCGTGCTTCCCGATTCAGCGTTCCAGGACATCTCATCCTCGAACAACCATGTACGGGCAGACCCACTATCGCGTGCAGCCTGCGGGTCGGGCAAGCAGGTCTGTTCATAGGCATCCTGAATGCACTGACCCATAAAATCGTTGAGCTCGGTCTGGTTGCCCTCCATGACATAGGCGACATCGCCGTCCAAGATGTAGATACCCGGCCCCTCATTGCCCTCGTAGCCAGGATCGTACGAAACATCACATAACTTAGTGCCATTCGCGGTGTCCAACTCGATGGACGAGCGGCATCCGCCAACCATGTCGTTCGCTTTTGCCCGATAGGATGCATATCCATACCAGCGCTTAAAGGTTTTGCCCTTGAGCAGCTCGGACGCCCTGTCGATCAGACTAGAATCCGTGGTATAGCGCATAGCCCCAAGCTGAATAAGTGGATAATTACTAATGCCCAACGCAGCCGGTTGCTCATCAAAATCAACGGTAATGGTCTCAGGCTTGTCGTCGCCGGTCAGAAGTTCGACAGATTGAGTCACAGGCTTGACCACCGGCTCCGTCACCGCAGCAGGTAGAAATGCCATACCGACAGCGCCCGCGCCAACCACAGCGATCGCAAGCGCCAAGACAATCAATCCAATACGGGCAAAACGGCTCACGGCAAAACACCCCACAATGCAAACCTTCGCCACCTGCACCAATGATACCGCCAGCTAACACTATTACCAAAAGAAGCCGCGCGCTCCTCACCACCACAAAGGGGACAGGCACCTTTGTGGCGGTTTTCGACGCTAACGGTCGACCATCTCGCGCCATGAGATTAAACTTGAATTGTTCTCTGAACATATCCATTTCTGCCTATCCTCAACAGATCTTTGTCTCGAGGAGCGCATATGAAGCCGTCTCATTCCACCGGTCGCAACGTCATCGCCATTCTCGCCATACCCATCGCGATGTTCTTCTTTATCGTCGTCACGCCCTTTTCCCTTGGTATCGCCTCGCCCTTCGATTTATGCGGAATGGTCGACGCTGGCTCGCGTGCCACCTCGCTCTCCTTTATCTGCCGCGGTGTTTTCTACGAAGATAGAATTCCCACCGGACTTTGGCAGTCCAAGTTACCGTTGCTCGGCCAGGTCGACGGATGCTCTCCTTATTTCTGCCTTGACCCTCAGGCGATGAATTATCTGATCGACGACCAGCCTCTTGACTCCATCACCCTCGCTTACGACTATGCTCCAAACACCGACGAGCGCCATATGAACCAAGTCCTCGACAAGCTGCTTGGGCAGTGCGGACTCACCGAGGAGGCCGGTCGAACCATCTATAGCGACCGGAAATTAAAGCGAACAGAACTCCGCCGTATCGGAAAAATCCAAGGGCGAAGCGGGGCTGCCTACTGGCAGGCCTGGGCGACACGCGACAAGAGCGAATTCGGGCACAGCACCTATACGGTCACTGTCTACACCAAAGACGGAATTAAGGACAATGTTGACGATTTCGCGTCATCCAAACTCGGCATCCCCAAAACAACCAAGCCCGCCAGCCCAGATGAAATCCTGTAGAGACGCTCATTAGAATGTCGTTCAGCGAGCACGGCAGCATCGAGCTCGCCCCCACCACCACGAAAGGGACAGGCCCCTTTGTGGTGGTTTTCGACAAAAAGAAGCCGCCCCGACAACAGAGGCGGCATCAAGCAAGTCTATTTATTAGCGTCCCTCAAGACCCAACGAGAACGCAGAAATGTAGCCCGGGGCTTATCCTTTCCCGAACGCGACCCTCGCGAAGCGCGTGAGCGGGCGGGAAAGGGTAAGCCCCGGGCGGACAATTAAGTGCGTTACTCGGCAGCGGCCTTGAACTTGTTGTAGTTGATCAGGCAGCCAGCCTTGACGATGGCACGCTCCTCTGCCGTCATATCGGCAATGTAGAGCTCAATCTGCTCGACCGCACCATCGGCGCGCACCACGTAGGCGACGATGCCCTTCAGGTCGCCATCGAGCGCGGCGCGGATACCCGGCACAAAGACGTAATCGCCCACCTCAAAGTTGGGCTCGGCCTCCATCTGGAAGGGCACCATACCCCAGTTCATCACGTTGGAGCGATAGCGCTTGGTGGCGTACTCGTGGACGATGTTGGCCAGACCGCCAATTACGCGCTGGCAGCTCGCAGCCTGCTCGCGGGCAGAACCGTCACCGGGCTTCTTGGCATAGAGCATGGAGCCGTACTCAGTCGCCTTGGCATCGGCAGCGACACCCGCGCCGGCAAGCGCCTCAAACACGCCGGCAAGCTCGGCATCGAGTGCGGCCAAGTCGCCCGCGGACTCGCCAGCCACGCGGCGCTTCTCCACGGCGTCGACCTCCTTGGAACGGCCCACGTAGGCCGGATCGCGGCGGCTCAGCGTAAACTCAGCCAAGCCCAGCGGGTTGGAGCGGAAGGAGCTCGTCTCGCCCGAAGGAATGAGCTCGTCGGTCGTGGTGACCGGGTCCATGATCTTGGAGCACACCTTGAGCAGGATATCGTCGCCGAGGGGCTCCATCGCGGGCCACGGCTTAATGTTGGGACCCTCAACCAGTTCATCGGCAGGCTCCGCCTTGCCAAAGCCCCAGTACACGCGCTTTTTGTACGGCGCGTCGTCAAAGGTGTACTCGCAGGCCTCGTCCCAAGTCTCCTCGGGCAGGTCGGTCGCTGGCGTCAGGATGCCGCCGTTGGCAGCCGTCGCCGCAATGGAGCGGGCGTCCATCAGGGCCACGGCGCTCAGCTGGCCATTACCCGGCTTGGAACCCTCGCGGTTGGGGAAGTTGCGCGTGGTGTGGCGGATGGACAGGCCGTTGTTGGCAGGCGTGTCGCCGGCACCAAAGCACGGGCCGCAGAATGCCGTGCGCACGATCGCGCCGGCCTCCATAAGGTCGTAGATGTAGCCGCGACGTGTAAGCTCGAGCGCCACGGGCTGGCTCGTGGGATAGACCGACAGCGAAAACTCGCCGCAGCCGGTGTTGGCGCCCTTAAGCACGCGGGCAGCCTGGACCACGGAGTCGTAGTTGCCGCCCGAGCAGCCGGCGATGACGCCCTGCTGCACGTGCAGCTTGCCGTCGACGATCTTGTCGAGCAGGCTAAAGTGCGTCTTACCCTCGCCGATCTTGGCGGCCTCGAGCTCGACCTCATGCAGGATGTCCTCGAGGTTCTCGTTGAGCTCGTCAATCTCAAAGCCGTTAGAAGGATGGAACGGCAGCGCGATCATGGGCTTGACGCTCGACAGGTCGACCTCGACGCAGCCGTCATAGTAGGCAACATCGGCGGGCTTGAGCTCGCGGTAGTCGTCGCCGCGACCGTGCATGGCCAAAAACGCGCGCGTGTCCTCATCGGTGGCCCAGATGCTCGACAGGCAGGTGGTCTCGGTGGTCATGACGTCGACGCCGTTGCGGTAGTCGGTCGTCATGCTCGCGATGCCGGGGCCCACGAACTCCATTACCTTGTTCTTGACGTAGCCCTTGGCAAAGACGGCGCGGATGATGGCGAGCGCCACATCGTGCGGGCCGACGCCGGGGCGCGGGGCGCCCGTGAGGTAGATGGCGACGACGCCGGGATAGGCAACGTCGTAGGTGTCGCGCAGCAGCTGCTTGGCCAGCTCGCCGCCGCCCTCGCCCACGGCCATGGTACCCAGGGCGCCGTAGCGGGTGTGCGAGTCGGAGCCCAGAATCATCTTGCCGCAACCGGCAAAGTTCTCACGCATAAAGGAGTGGATGACAGCGATATGCGGCGGGACGAAGATGCCGCCGTACTTTTTGGCAGCCGAGAGGCCAAAGACGTGGTCGTCCTCGTTGATGGTGCCGCCCACGGCACACAGCGAGTTATGGCAGTTGGTGAGCACGTAGGGCAGCGGGAACTGCTCCATGCCCGAGGCGCGCGCCGTCTGGATGATGCCGACAAAGGTGATGTCGTGGCTCGCCATGGCGTCGAAGCGAATCTTGAGCGCCTCGGGGTCGCCGGACGTATTGTGTGCCTGGAGGATCGAATACGCGATGGTGCCGCGCTTAGCATCCTCGGGCGTCTGCGTAATACCACGCTCGGCAGCCTCGGCCGCGGGCACAACCTCGCTGCCGCCGCACAGGTAGATGCCGTCCTCGTACAGCTTGACCATACTGTCTCCCACTCTGCCCGAAAGGCTCGGGCGCATAGCATACATTCGTTCAATATCGTGCCATAGAACAGTTGCGAGTGGGTTGCGAATCTACACGTTCACTTTATCTCAGTAAAGTAAAGGATAAGCCCCCCCCCTTGCATCACTCTCTTGACAAGGAGTGTCCCAAAGTGCCGGCACAAAAGGAACGTCCCCAAGTGCCAAGTGCCGCAAGAGTGTCCCCCTTGACCACTCATTTAAGAACGTCCCCAATGACTACCGCATCCGGAGCAAGGCGACGCCGCAGGCAGGGGACGGACAGCGAGCGACGTCCAGAGCGAACAAGTTGGCATGAAAAAGGCAAGGCATAGACCTTCTGGTCATGCCTTGCCTTTTGAATGACAAATTGTCGCTCTGGGCGGCGCGCAGCGTCGGCCCGTTACGCGGGTTGGTAAACCCGCGTAACTACAAATCCCCGCCGGCGCCCAAAAGTTTGCGCATGACCTGTTCGGGGTTAACCGAGCCATCGCGCGGGGCCAGGGCAGTGATCTTCTTCTGCATCTTGTACTCGTGCAGCTCGTCCTCGAGCTGGCGTACGCGGGCACGGAGTTTTTCGTTCTCGCGCTCACGCTCCTCGGCACGCTCCTTCATATCGAGGATGCGCACCACGCCGGCAAGGTTGATGCCCTCGTCGGTGAGCTGGTTGATGAGTTCCAGACGCTCGATATCGGCACGCGAATACAGACGCGTGTTACCGCCCGAGCGCTGAGGATTCACCAGGCCCTTGGACTCGTAGACGCGCAGAGTCTGCGGATGCATGCCGGTCAGCTCGGCCGCCACGCTGATCATGTACAGCGGTTTGTTCCTATTGTCCTCGGCCATGCTACCTGACCCCTTTCCGTCTCGTTATCGTCCATCATAAGCCCGCGGGCGCGGGCGTGCGCCGCGACCGCCCTAGTACGTCGCCTTGTAACGGTTGACCTTCTCGCGATAATCGCGCGTGTCGGCCTCGCGCAGCCTGGTCATGGCATCGCGCTCATCGTCGGACAGGTTCGTGGGAACCTGCACCTTGATCTCGACGAGCAGCGCACCCGTGCGGCCGCGATGCTTAACGTCGGGCGCACCCATCTCCTTAAAGCGGAACTTCTTGCCCGTCTGGGTGCCAGCGGGCACCTTCAGACGAACCGTCGCGCCGCCGGGCGTGGGCACATCCACCGTGCAGCCGAGCGCCGCCTCGTAGACCGAGATCGGCACCTCCATGGTCACATCGGCACCTTTACGCTTAAACAGCGGATGCTCCTCCACATGCGTGGTCACGACCAGGTCGCCGCGCTCGCCGCCGGCAACGCCATACTCGCCGCGACGCTTGTAACGCAGCTTGCCGCCGTCGACCGCACCCGCAGGCACCGAGACCGTGATGGTCTGCTGCTCGCCCGTCGAGGGAATGCGGTAGGTGACCTTGTGCGTCACGCCGCGGAACGCGTCCTCGGCCGTTACGTCGACAGTCAGCGACAGGTCGCCGCCCTTGCGCGCGCGGTTGCGGCCCGCGCCCGCACCGGCAGCGCCCGCGGCCCCGCCAAAGCCCGAGCCCCATTCGCTGCCCCAGGCGCCGTTGCCGCTAAAGATGCTGTCGAAGATATCGCCCCAGCCGCTCGCGCCGGCACCAGCGCCGTAGCCACCGCTATACGCGCCACCCGCACCCGGCATGCCGCCGAACATGAGCATCTGGTCGTACTCTTTGCGCTTCTTCTCGTCCGAAAGCGTCTCGTAGGCCTCGCTAATCTCCTTAAACTTGGCCTCGTCGCCGCCGGCATCGGGGTGATATTTTTGCGCGAGCTTGCGAAACGCGCTCTTGATCTCTTTGTCGGAGGCGCTCTTGGATACGCCCAGGATGTCATAGAAGGTTTTGCCTGCAGCCATCGTAGCTCCTCTCCTGTTACGTCCGCCGTCCCTGCGGACGGCGGCTTATGCTTTCATATGGCACTAGGCCAGAAAGGGCCCCGGGTGTTGCCCCGGGGCCCTTCTCAATTACTCCTCGGTGCTCTCGGCCGTATCGGCCGCGGCATCCTCGGGCGCCGCTTCGGGCTCCGGTGCGGGGCGCTTCTCGCCACCGTAGGTCACCGTCACCATCGCGGAGCGCAGGATGCGATCCGCCATGCGGTAGCCCTTCTGGTACACGTCGTTGACGGTCTCGTCGTACTGCGACGCGTCCTCGACGCGGCCCACGGCCTGGTGCTCGAGCGGATCGAACGCCTCGCCCTTAGGGTCGATGGGCTCAACGCCCTCGTGCGCAAACACATCGAGCAGCTTGGCATGTACCGCGTCAACGCCATCGACGAACTGCTTAAAGTCGTCGGAAAGCTCTTGGCTGCGGGCATGGTCGATCGCGCGCTCGATATCGTCGATCACCGGCAACAGCGCGGTGACAAGCTTCTCGGTCGCGCGCTCGCGCTCGGCGATGCGCTCGTTTGCGGTGCGGCGACGGAAGTTCTCCCAGTCGGCCTGCAGACGGGCGGTGCGCTCGGTAGCGTCCTTTGCTTTGTCCTCGGCGGCCTTCTGAGCCTCTGCCGCAGCATCGAGCTCATTGCGCACGTCGGCAAGCTCCTTTTGGGCCTGCTCGAACTTGAGCTTAAAGTCGTTGTCGGCGGCTTCTTCACCGGCGCGGATAGCGGCTTCCACCATCTCGTCCTCGGTCATCGTCGCCTCCTTGTTGGAATCCTCTACCTGGTTCTCGGCAGCCTCGGCGGCCTCGGCCTCGTTGGCCTCGGTATCGTCGACGGCCTCTACGGGAATCTTCACGTCCTTCTCCTCAGAGTCAACGGGGGCGGCGCCAGCGGCGGCCGCCTCCGTGCGAGCTTTACGGGCGGACATGATTACTTGTCCTCGTCGTCCACAACCTCGTAGTCGGCGTCGACGACGTCATCGTCGGCAGGCTGGGCACCGGCGGCACCGTCGGTCTGCTGCTGAGCGTCGGCGTAGACAACCTGAGCCAGCTCGTAGGCCACAGACTGCAGGGACTCGCCGGCGGCCTTGATGGCCTCGACGTCAGAGCCCTCGAGCGCCTTCTTGGCGTCGGCGATAGCGGCCTCGGCCTTGGACTTCACGTCGGCGGAAACCTTGTCGCCCAGCTCGTTGAGGGTCTGCTCGGTGGAGTAGCACAGACTGTCGGTCTGGTTGCGGACCTCGACCTCTTCCTTCTGCTTCTTGTCCTCCTCGGCATGAGCCTCGGCGTCCTTGACCATACGATCGACTTCGTCGTCGGACAGAGCAGTGGAGCCGGAGATGGTGATCTGCTGCTCCTTGCCGGTGCCCTTGTCCTTAGCGGAGACCTTGACGATACCGTTGGCGTCGATGTCGAAGGTGACCTCGATCTGCGGCACGCCGCGGCGGGCAGCCGGGATACCGGTCAGCTGGAACTTACCGAGCGACTTGTTGTCGCGGGCAAGCTCGCGCTCGCCCTGGAGCACGTTGATCTCGACGCTGGTCTGGTTGTCGGCAGCGGTGGAGTAGACCTCGGTCTTGGAGGTCGGGATCGTGGTGTTGCGGTCGATCATCTTGGTCATGATGCCGCCCATGGTCTCGACGCCCAGCGACAGCGGGGTAACGTCGAGCAGCAGGATGCCCTCGACGTCGCCGGTGAGCACGCCGCCCTGGACGGCAGCGCCGTCGGCAACGACCTCGTCGGGGTTCACGGACATGTTGGGCTGCTTGCCGGTCATGGTCTTGACGAGCTCCTGGACGGCGGGCATACGGGTGGAGCCGCCGACGAGGATGACCTCGGTCAGATCGGAGAGCTTAAGCTTGGCATCGCGCAGGGCGTTGGTGACAGGCTGCTTGCAGCGCTCGAGCAGGTCGCGGGTGATCTTCTCGAACTCGGCGCGGGTCAGCGTGTAGTTGAGGTGCAGCGGGCCGGACTGGTTCATGGTAATGAACGGCAGGTTGATGGTGGTCTGCTGGGCGGCGGAGAGCTCCTTCTTGGCGTTCTCGGCGGCCTCCTTCAGACGCTGCAGGGCCATGGGGTCCTGACGCAGGTCGACACCGTTCTCCTGCTGGAACTTATCGGCCATCCAATCGATGACGCGCTGATCCCAGTCGTCGCCGCCCAGGTGGTTGTCGCCCGAGGTGGACAGAACCTCAAACACGCCGTCGGCGAGGTCGAGGATGGAGACATCGAAGGTGCCGCCGCCCAGATCGAAGACCAGGATGCGCTGGTCGGTGCCCTGCTTGTCCAGGCCATAGGCCAGAGCAGCAGCGGTCGGCTCGTTGACGATACGCTTGACGTTGAGGCCGGCGATCTTACCGGCGTCCTTGGTGGCCTGACGCTGGGCGTCGTTGAAGTAGGCCGGGACGGTGATGACGGCGTCGGTGACGGTCTCGCCCAGATACTTCTCGGCGTCGGCCTTCATCTTTGCGAGCGTCATGGCGCTCACCTGCTCGGCGGTGTAATCCTTGCCCTCGATGTCGACGACGGCACGGCCACCCTGGCCCTCCTTGACCTCATACGGCACGGTCTTGATCTCGGAGGTGCACTCGGAGTACTTGCGGCCCATGAAGCGCTTGATGGAGAACACGGTGTTCTTGGGGTTGGTGACAGCCTGGTTCTTAGCGGCCTTACCAACGACGCGGTCGCCGTCGGCACGGAAGCCCACAACGGACGGGGTGGTGCGGTCGCCCTCGGCGTTCACGATAATGGTCGGAGAACCGCCCTCGAGAACGGCCATAGCGGAGTTAGTAGTACCAAGGTCGATACCAAGAATCTTACTCATTAGAAATTCCCTCTCTCTTTTGCGTTTGCACCGACTCGGCGGTCTGCCGCGTGGCGCTTCGGCTTGTCTTTCAGGATGTAGTGTATCCCCTTATGGGCCGGAATATACAAAATCTAAGTCAATTCATATAAGATTTCTTATTGCTGAGAGTTTAGGTTCGCAAATGCGCAGGTAGACGCACTGATTGAGTTCTCGGCAAATCTATCGAGATCTATGTAGAGATGGCTGAGGTTTGGGTCCGGGGGCGCCTGGGGCTGCCTTGTGGAAAGCTCGTCCCGGTTTGAGCGTGAATTCCGGGCTGCAGTTTCCGTCTGAAGGCTCAACCGGAAACCGTATCCCGTTTTGAGAGCTGATACCGGCTCGCATTTTCCGCTAGCGGGCCTAACCGGAAACTGCAACCCGTTTTTCGACAAAATAATGGGATGCGGTTTCCGCAAGCACGCTCAATCGCCCTATATTTCAAGTCACCTTTAGCTAACATTTGCGCAGCTCAACGGCCCCACCTGCGCATTTTTTAGTAAACCTTGGCATACTCGGCGAACGGTATGAAGATGCCGGTCAGAGGGTATTGCAAACGGTCGCTCCCGTGGTATGTTTTTGCCCGAATCAAACCGGCGCGCATCGCCTGTAGCGTCGGTCAACAGAGAGGAAACTACCATGGCTCATCCCGTAATTGATGCCGACGAGTGCATCGCTTGTGGCGTTTGCGTCGACTCCTGCCCCGCTGGCGTTCTGGAGCTCCAGGACGTCGCTACCGTCGCCGACGAGGACTCCTGCGTCGCCTGTGGCGCTTGCCAGGACGCTTGCCCCGCCGGCGCGATCACCGAGATCGTCGAGGAGTAACAACTCCCCCACTTGCACACTCAAAAGTACACCGTGCACAAAAAAGGAGGCCTCCGCATCGCCGCGGAGGCCTCCTTTTGCATTCGTCGTTACTAGGACAGATCGTCTTCGTAGGGCATTAGGTCCGCCAAGTAGCCTTTCTCCTTGAGCATCGCCTCGATCTCGTCGAGGGTTTGCTCGTCCTCCGCCGCGATGCGATGGAAGTGATAGCCGCTCGTCACCGTTAGTAGCGGGAAACTCTTGCCGCTCTCGATATCGTGCAGGTAGCGCTCAACATCGCGACGATTGCGGATGTCCAGGTCGGCCGTGATCTTACCGTACACGCGGTGATTGACGATCACGTTGAGCACGGCGCCTCCGGCATCGACGATACTCGTGAGCTCATTGCCTGCCTGCTCTACGCTGTGGCGAACCTTGACCAAGCGCGTGGGCACAGCGGGGCTGCTGGGGGCCTCCTGCAGCACATAACCACGGTTGGTCGCCACGATATCGTGCCCATCGGCGCGCAGCAGGGCGATGTCTTGCACGACAATCTGGCGGCTCACACCCACCTCACGAGCAAGTGCGCTGCCCGATACGGGCCCCTTGGCCCCCTCGAGCACGGCCATGATGGCACGGCGACGCTCGCGGGCGTTCATTATTTACCGTCCAGCAGACGCAGGTGCTTAAGCGAGAGGTCGAGAATCGGCGCAGAGTGCGTCAACGCCCCCGAGCTAATGTAGTCGACGCCCAGATCAGCCAGGGCGCGGATATTGCTGGCATCCACATTGCCCGAGCACTCGGTCTTGGCGCGGCCGGCGATAAGCTCAATCGCGGCAGCCATGTCGTCGTGGGTCATGTTGTCGAACATGATGATATCGGCGCCGGCCTCCACAGCCTCGCGCACCATGTCCAGGTTCTCACACTCGATCTCGACCGTCGTGGTAAACGATGCATGGGCGCGCGCCATCTCGATCGCACGCGCCACGCCACCGGCGGCGTCGATGTGGTTGTCCTTGAGCATGACAGCCGTCGACAGGTTATAGCGGTGGTTGCTGCCACCGCCGATCTCGACTGCCGCCTTTTCAAACACACGCATGCCCGGTGTGGTCTTGCGCGTGTCGACAAGCACGGTCTTGGTGCCCTCGAGCGCAGCCGCCATCCGATGCGTGTAAGTAGCGATGCCGCTCATGCGCTGCAGGTAGTTGAGCGCCACGCGCTCGCCCGAAAGCAACACGCGCGCGTCGCCGCGCACCTGACCCACATGGTCGCCGGCGTGCACCTCGTCGCCATCCGAGACATCGAACAACACGGAGCTCTGCGGATCCAGCAGCTCAAAGGTGCGGGAGAACACGTCTAGGCCGGCGATGATGCCATCGGCTTTGGCGATAAGCTCCACCGTGGCGGGGCGCGCCGTGGGGCACACGCTCGCCGTGCTCACGTCCTCAAACGTAATGTCCTCGCGCAGAGCCTGCAGAATCAGATCATCGACGACGAGCTTCATGGTAATGGGATTCATGGTCTACTCCTCCACGGCCTGCGTGCCGGCGGCACGGGCCAAATCATCGATTGCAAGGGTGTCGGCGCTCAAGGCGCGGTGACGCCCGTCGAGCGCGGGCTCGCCCGCCTGCTCCACGGCCAGCGACTCGCCGGTACGCATGTACCACGCGGCGCGACGACCCCAGACCAGCGCCTCGAGCAGGCTGTTTGATGCAAGGCGATTCTTGCCGTGAACGCCGTTGCAGGCCGTCTCGCCCGCGGCGTAGAGCTCGGGCATCGAGGTGTGGCCGTCCTTGTCGACCCACACGCCGCCCATAAAGTAGTGCTGCGTGGGCGTAACGGGAATGGGCTCGTCCAAGATGTCGCGGCCGTCCTCCAGGCAGCGCGCGCGGATATTGGCAAAGTGCCCGGTCACCACGTCGCGCTCGACGGGGGCAAAGCTCAGCCACTCGTGCTCGGTGTCATCCTGCTTCATCTGCTCGCGGATGGCGGCGGCGACAACGTCGCGCGGCTGCAACTCGTCGGTAAAACGCTCGCCGGCGGCGTTGAGCAAAATCGCGCCCTCGCCGCGGCAGCTCTCGCTGATCAGGAACGTGCGACCCGGCTGCGGCGAGAACAGACCCGTGGGATGGATCTGCACGTAGTCCAGGTGCTCCATCTTAATGCCATGCTCCTGAGCGATGTAGCAGGCGTCGCCCGTGAGCTGCGGGTAGTTGGTCGAGTGGTCGTACACGCCGCCAATGCCACCCGTCGCCCACAGCGTGTGGCGGGCATGGATCTTAAACGGCTCGCCGGCATGCGCGCCCTCAGCGGCATTTACCAGCTCGTCGGCGGGACGAACCGAGTTGTCCTCGTCCACGGGAACGGCGACGATACCGGTGCACACCGTGTCGCCGTCACGCTCGCCCGTCAGGATGTCGGTCATGGCCACGTGCTCCAAAATCTGCACGTTGTCCAGCTTGCGGACAGCCTGAAGCAGCTTAGTCGTGATCTCCTTGCCGGTGATATCGGCATGGAAGGCAATGCGCGGACGGCTGTGTGCACCCTCGCGGGTAAAGTCGAGGCTGCCGTCGGCCTTGCGCTCAAAATCCACGCCCATCGCTAGCAGGTCGTTGATGACCGAGCGGCTCGAGCGGATCATGATGTCGACGCTCTCGCGGCGGTTCTCGTAATGGCCGGCGTGCATGGTGTCCTCAAAGAAGGCATCGTAGTCCGAGCCTTCGGGCAGCACGCAGATGCCGCCCTGCGCGAGCATCGAATCGCACTCGTCGACCGCGCCCTTGGAGAGCATGATCACGCGCGTGCTCGTCGGCAGATTGAGGGCCGCGTACAGACCCGCCACGCCGCAGCCGGCAATAACGACGTCGCACTCCATATCGGGGTATTGCTTGGTTTCCACAGGAATCCTCTCCCTTGTAATGTGACATAAGGGACCGTCCCTCATGCAACATTGTTCTAGCGCGCTGCGTACTCGAGCATACGGTCGAGCGTGAGCTTGGCCTGGTCTGCCGCCTCGTCCGAGACGCCGATCTGCACCTCGCCCTCGCCCGTCTCCAGGCAGCGCACGAGCTTCTCGAGCGTGATGAGATCCATGTTGACGCAGGTGGGCTGCACCGCGGGGAAGTAGAACTTCTTGCCAGTGCCCTGGCAGCGGCGCTCGAGCTCGTAGAGCACGCCGCGGACCGTCACGATGATGAACTCGCTCGCGTCCGACTCCTCGGCATACTTGATGATACCGGCGGTGGAGCCGATGTAGTCGGCCTCGGCCAGAACGTCGGCCTTGCACTCGGGGTGCGCCAGCACGAGCGCGTCGGGGTGGGCCTCCGTCGCGTCGACGATCTGCTCGACGGTGATGATGTGATGGCGCGGGCAGTAGCCGTTGTTGAGGATGACGTGCTTTTGCGGCACCTGCTCGGCTACGAAGCGTCCCAGGTTTTGGTCGGGAATGAACAGAATATGCTGCTGCGGCAGCTCGGACACGATCTTAACGGCGTTGGAGCTGGTGACGCACACGTCGCTCCAGCTCTTGATCTCGACCGTGGAGTTGACGTAGCACACCACGGCCAGGTCGTCGCCGTACTCGGCGCGCGCCGCGTCGACCGTCTCGCGCTTGACCATGTGCGCCATGGGGCAGTCCGCGCCCGGCTCGGGCAGCAGCACGGTCTTGGTGGGGTTGAGCAGCTTGGCGCTCTCGCCCATAAACTCCACGCCGCACAGCACGATAGTCTGCTGCGGCAGACTCTTGGCAAGCTTTGCCAGGTAGAAGCTATCGCCGACGTAATCGGCAACGGCTTGAACCTCGGGCGCCACGTAATAGTGCGCCAGGATCACCGCGTCACGTTGGGTTTTTAGTTGATGAATGGCCTCGACGAGCTCTGCGGGCACCAGTGCCGCACGCTCCGTTGCCGTCGTTGCCGATGCCAGGCCGGCCGCGATATCGCGTGCAAGCTCCGACGCATCCATGTTCGCGCTCTGCGCCATCAAGGCCCCTCTCTTTTGGCGAATCTTGGGGCTTTAGTATGACACCTAGGTTTACAGCTGACAAGACAGCTGTAAACCTAGGTGTAAAGTTGAAATAAAGATTCGATCATGTGGCAGGTCCATTTTCGAACTGGCAAGCTGAGGATAGCCGGGCTTTCGATAGCGCAGGAGGCATCTTTCGCCACCGCAACACCGCTTGGCGCGAGCTGCACGCCGTGGGGCGCAAACGGTCCGCACCCCCGCAAGCGGCGCGTGCCCGATGTGGCAAAATCGAACTACTTAAGGGGACCGAATGCTCAAGATTATTGCCTGCGACGATGATGTCGCTTTTCTAGATAGACTGCACCGGATGATCGACCGTTGGTCGACCGAGACGGGCACGGCGGTCGATGTTGCGCTCGTCACGCGCGGCGAGGACCTGCTGACCCGCCACGCCGCATCGCGCGCCGACATCATCTTGCTCGATATGATCATGCCGCTCGTCAACGGCATGGACACCGCACGCGAACTGCGCCAGGCCGACACCGCCGTGCGCCTGGTGTTCCTCACCTCGTCGCCCGAGTTCGCGCTGGAATCCTACGAGGTCCGCGCCTTCGACTATCTGCTCAAGCCCGTGACTTACGAACGCCTGGCGCAGTTACTCGACGAGCTTTCGAGCATGCGCCCGGCGGCAACCGACGAGCTCGTGATCAAAACTTCCTTTGGCTACCACGCCCTGCGCCTGTCCGACATCGAATATGCCGAGGCGCGCAACAAGCACGTGGTCTTCCACCTGCGGGACGGACGCGATATCGAGGCACTCGAGTCGTTCCGCAGCGTCGAGGACCGCTTGGAGCAAAACGCGGTCTTCTTTAAATGCCACCGCAGCTACCAGGTCAACCTGCGCAATATCGATCACTTTGACCGCACGGACATCGTCATGCGCTCGGGCGCGTGCATCCCGCTTTCGCGCAGCTGCAAGCAGGGATTCCAAGACGCCTACTTTGCGGCGCGCTTTGAGGGTGGGAGACACTGATGGTCTCCTCGGTCGAAATGGTCCTTTGGGCAATCCACCACGCCACGACGCTGCTCTTTGGCGTCTTTGCCTCGGCGGCGCTGTGCGGTGTCGAGATCAACCGGCGCCATGCGCTTGAACTGGTGTTGGTCGGTGCCGTAACCGGATGCGCATTTGGCCTCGCCAATGCCGTCGGCGGCGAGCTTTTTGCCCGCCAGGTATATCCGCTCGTCGTGCATCTGCCGCTCGTCATCTATTTGTGCGCGCGCTACCGCCTGAGCCCGCTGCTTGCCGTGCTCGGCATTACGAGTGCCTATCTGAGCTGCCAGTTCAGCAATTGGATGGGCATCGCCGCATTTGCCGCAACCGATTCTCAGATCGCGTACTATCTGGCGCGCATCGCGACCACACTCGCCGTCTTTGCCGTCCTGTTGCATTGGGCCGGCGACATCGGTCCACGCTTGGCGATTAAAAGCACCACCGAGCTGGGCATCCTTTTAATCCTGCCGCTCGTCTATTACGTCTTTGACTATGCCACCAACGTCTACACCACGCTGTTCCACTCGGGCTCGGTGGTAACGGTTGAGTTTTTGGCCTTTGCACTCTGCGCGTTCTACCTTATGTTCCTCGCCGTCTACCTGCGTGAATACGAAGAAAAGGAAACCGCCGAGCGAGAGCGCTGGATGCTCGAAACCCGCGACAGCGCCGCCATCAAAGAGCTCGAGGCCTGGCGTCAATCTAGGCGCGAGCTGTCAATTCTTCGCCACGACATGCGCCACTTCCTACGCGGCCTGGCCGCTTTAATTGAGGAGGGGCACACCGACGAGGCACTCAAACGCATCGACGAACTCTGCGAAGCCGGCGACCGCACCGCCGTACGCCGCTTCTGCGCCAACGAGACCGTAAACATCGCGCTTTCGTCATTTAACTCCGATATCAATAGAAACGGCATTACCGCCAACCTGCGCGCCGCCGTACCCGAAACCATCCACGTAGGTGACGCCGACCTGTTTAGCGTGCTCTCAAATGCCTTGGAAAACGCTATCACCGCTGCAAGCGCCGCACCCCAAGGAAAGCGATTCGTCGACTTTGACCTGCGATTAGAGGACGGCCAGCTGCTGCTGTTAGTTTCCAACACGTTCGACCGCGCGCCGCGCATGGTCGACGGCATGCCCGTAACCCGGCACGCGGGCCACGGCTTTGGCACCAAGAGCATCAAACTTGCCGTGGAGCGCATGAACGGCAACTGTCAGTTCCGCATTAACGGCGATCGGTTTGAGCTGCGCGCTGTGATGTAGAAGTGCGGCGCCGATCTCGAGGCGCGCCTTGCCCGCCAGGCAATCGCTCGCCGGCGCCAATCCGCTACAGCGGGGCGGCCGCCGGAGTCAGCTGCTTGATGTAGGCCCACATGCGCTGCTTAGCGGCCTTGTCGGTGAGCGCCGCCTCGAAACCGTCGAGCGCGAGCACGCGGCGACCCTGCACATGGGCGACCAAGCCGGGCCTGAGCATGGCGGTGTCGAAGTCATCGATCGCCACGAGCATATCGGCGTAGGTCTCGCGCATGGCGTCAGCCGCGTTGTTGTCGAGCAGTAGCACCGCCTCGGGGTCCAAAGCCTCAAGCGCCTCACGGAACAGCTCGCACGGCAGAGTCTCGCCCACCGCGACCGCTCCGTCACCCACGCCGGCGACGCTTGCCAGCACGCAAAAATCCTCGGGCGCGTAGCCGATGGCCCCAAGCGCCTTGCGCAACGCCGCGCCATCCGGGCCGGCGGCAAGCTCGCCACCCGAACGCTCGGCCTCGTCCAAATCGCCTTTGACCAGCACGATCGGCGAGCACGCGTTGCCCGCGATACGCACGCCACGACCCGCGAGCGATGCGAGCTCCTGCTCGGTCGCCTGGGCGATGGCTTCTTTTTTCTGGCTTTGTGACGTGGGCATGCGCTCTCCAATCGTTTGCGTGCCCACCATTATATAAAAGAGCTGCCCGCGAGTGGCTGCTTTGCGGGCGGCTGGGTATAAGCACGGTCGTACTGAGTTTTACGCGGCTGAGCCGCGTCGCATTATGGAGGTCACCATGGCTGACATTAAGCAGATTACCCCCGAAAATTTCGATTCCGTCGTTAACGGCAACCTTCCCGTGCTGGTTGATTTTTGGGCACCGTGGTGCGGTCCCTGCCGCTCCCTCTCGCCCATCGTTGACGAGGTTGCCGATGAGCTGGCGGGCAAGCTTGCCGTTGCCAAATGCAACGTCGACGACAACCAGGACCTGGCCATGAAGTATGGCGTCATGAGCATCCCCACGCTGATTGTGTTTAAGAACGGCGAGGAGATTGACCGCTCGGTTGGCGCTCTGCCCAAGGCGAGGCTGCAGGCGCTGCTGGAGAAGCATCTGTAATACGCTTGTTACATGTTGCCGTCTGCCTGCCGCCCATGAGCGCTTTTGCACCGCTCGCCGGACTTCTAGATGCACCGAGTGCAACCACGGATAGTATGGTAGTCACAAACAGCCCCCAGTGAACGGGTGCGAGTCGCACAGACTCGTACCCGTTTTCTTATGCAGCTGCACGCAGAGCGGGCGTAGTAAAATCTGAACCACTGAACTGCCCCATACAAAAGGAGATTTTCCATGCATGATGTTGGAATGAACATGAGCCAGCTTGCCATGAGCGTCAAACAGGTCGACGACACCATCGAGCTCGCTCACGAGTGGAGCCATCAGCTGCTGCATGCGACCGAGAATTTTGACATGGAGCGCATCGGCGCCAAGCTCGAGGCCGCCATGGCCGCGCTCCACGAGGCGCATGACGCGCTCGAGGGCTACGAGGAAGCCATCGAGGCCGACCACAACTCCGTCGGCTCCGTGAAGCTGGTGTAAGGTGGCCGAACACGAGCACTGCTGCGGGTACGAGCACGAGCATCCGCACGGGGCGGACGGTGACGCGGGCTGCCACTGTAGTGGCTCCGGCTCCGAGCTGGTCCGTTTTTCGGTTACCGCACCCGACGACCTGCTGCGCCGTTTTGACGAGCAGATCGCGCGCCGCGGCGACGTGGCCAACCGCTCCGAGGCCGTGCGCGATTTGATTCGCGCCTCGATCGCCAAAGAGCAGATGCGCACGCCCGATGAGCACGTTATCGGGTCGCTCACCATGATCTACGACCATCACACCGGCGATCTGACGCGCCGCTTGGACGAGGTGCAGCACGACTACACCGACGAGATCGTATCGACGATGCACGTGCATTTGGATCACCACAACTGCTTGGAAATCCTGGCACTCAAGGGTCGCGGCGAGCGCGTCTACGAACTAGCCGACCGCCTGCTGGGCCTGCGCGGCGTTAAGCACGGCGAGCTCACGTGCGCCGCCACCAAGCAGAGCTTGGGGCTGTAACAGCACACATTTCAACGAAGGAGGGTCGCATGCGACATGCGCATATCCATGTAACGGGCATTGTGCAGGGTGTCGGCATGCGACCGTTTGTGTATCGCGAGGCCATGGCGCACGGCATTTGCGGCTGGGTGCTCAACGCGGGCGACGGCGTGCATATCGAGGCGCACGCTTCGGTCGAGGCGCTCGACGGCTTTGTCGCCGCGCTGTCGGAGCACGCGCCTGCCGCGACCCGCGTTGAGCATGTCGAGGTTATGGACCTAGCACCCGGCAACTGGGACGCCGCTAACGAGCAGGGTTTTCGCATTGTGGCGTCACAGGATCAAACTGCCCACACGACGCTCATCTCACCCGACATCGCCACGTGCGACGACTGCCTGCGCGAGCTGTTCGACCCCGCCGACCGACGCTTTCACTATCCCTTTATCAACTGCACCAACTGCGGACCGCGCTTTACCATCATTCGCTCGCTGCCCTATGACCGAGCGGCCACCTCGATGAATCGCTTTCCCATGTGCCCCACCTGCGCCGCAGAGTATGCCGATCCGCTCGATCGGCGATTTCACGCGCAGCCCGATGCCTGCTTTGATTGTGGACCGCATATTACGTGGCGTGAGGTCAATTGCGGTGTTGTGCCAACGGCGGTCGACGCGACACCAGCCGTCGGCTCCACGCGCGAGGCCAGCGATGCCATCATCGAACGCTGCGTCGAGCTGCTGGCTGGCGGCGGCATCGTCGCCATCAAGGGTCTGGGCGGATTCCACCTGGCCTGCGATGCCACCAACGAACAAGCGGTACGCGAGCTGCGCCGTCGCAAGCGTCGCAGCAATAAGCCGCTTGCCGTTATGGTGCGCGACCTTGCCGACGCCGAGCGCCTGTGTCACATCGATGGCGTTGAGCGTAATCTTCTTGCCGGCAGCGTTCGTCCCATCGTGCTGCTGCGTCGCCGCGTAACCGGCAACGACGCCTACGGCTCCCCCGACGCCCCTGAGCTCGCGCCATCCGTCGCGCACGACTTGCCCGAGCTCGGCGTCATGCTCCCCTACACCCCGCTTCAACATTTACTGCTCGCCGCGGCCGCGGCGCGCGGCATGAGCGCACTCGTCATGACCAGCGGAAACCTGAGCGAAGAGCCCATCGAGACCGACGATGCCCTTGCATGGGAGCATCTCGTTGCCGCCGGCATCGCCGACGCGTTGCTCGGCAACGACCGCGCAATTCTGTCGCGCTACGACGACTCCGTGGTACGCGTGGTCGACGGCGACGTCATGCCCGTGCGTCGCGCACGCGGATATGCGCCGCAGCCGCTGTCGTTGCCGGAGCTCAACGGCACCTCGCCCTGCGTGCTCGCCTGCGGTCCGCAGCAAAAAGCCACGATCGCGCTCACGCGCGAGGACGCCAACGGTCATACGACCTGTTTTGTGTCGCAGCATATCGGCGATGTCGAAAACGGCGCGACTTTCGATGCCTGGAGCGCCGCACGCACGCGTCTGGAAAACCTCTTTGACCTGGCGGCTGCCGCCTTGGCATGCGACATGCATCCCAGCTATCTGTCGAGCCAATGGGCGCGCGAGCAGGCACGGGAGCACAATCTGCCGCTTATCGAAGTCCAGCACCATCATGCGCACATCGCGAGCGTAATGGCAGAGGCGATTGTCGCAGGCCGGCTTGCGCCCGATGCACGCGTCCTCGGCATCGCCTTCGACGGCACGGGCGCCGGCACCGATGGCACCATATGGGGCGGTGAGTTTCTTATCTCCCGTCTCGCCGATTTTGAGCGCGTCGCGCATCTGCGCACCTGGGCGCTCCCCGGTGGCGCCGCATCCGTACACGATGCCCGCCGCAACGCCTTTGCCCTGCTCAGCGAGCTCGACCTGCTCGAGCACCCGGGAGCTGTGGGGCTCTTGAACAGCCTTGACGAGCAAACGCGCAGCATAACGGCAACGATGATCGAGCGCGGCATCAACAGTCCGCGCACTAGCAGCATGGGTCGCCTGTTTGATGCCGCAGCCGCGATTTTGGGCATTTGCGGCCAGGCAACCTACGAGGGCGAACCCGCCATCGAGCTCGAAGCCGCCGCCTGGCGCGCGCTCGACAGCGAAATCGCCCATTTTCCCGACGACAACGCCGGCTATTCCGCATCTGACCCATCGTGGCTGGACGGCCCCTATGTTCTGGACCAGAAAGCACTCTTTGAGGCACTTTTGGGAGGAATTGAAGCCGGAGCGCCCGCCGACAGGCTCGCACTCGATTTCCATGTCGCCGTCGCGCGCTCCTCGGCGCGCATCGCCAGCGATATCTGCATGCACGAGGGCATCGACACCGTCGCGCTCTCGGGCGGCGTGTTCATGAACCGACTTCTGCTTCAGCTTCTCACCCGCGAGCTCAAAAGCGCAGGCTTTACTGTCCTTGTCCCCCACACCGTACCCGTCAATGACGGCTGCATCGCCTACGGTCAGGCAGCAGTCGCACGCGCTCGCCTCGCGCAGATTGCATCACAGTAGCTCGCCCTCGCACGCCGCCGCGCCCAGCCGTCTCACAGGCGTAACGCGTTTGCCCGCGAACCCCGCGAGCGCTACCATCAACTGATGGATTATTAAGCGCCCATCCAGCGCAAAGCGTATAAAAGGAGAACAATATGTGCCTTGCCGTTCCCGGCAAAGTAGTCAAACGCGACGACGACCTCAAGGCCACCGTCGACATGATGGGCATCGAGCGCCCCGTGTCGCTGAGACTCGTGCCGACGGCGCAGGTAGGCGACTATATTCTCGTACACGCCGGCTTTGGCATCCAGATCGTCGACGAGCAGGAAGCGCAAGAAACGCTCGAGCTCGTTAATGCCATGACCGAACTGGCCGAAGAAGACCAACTGGCCAGCAACCCGGCCGAGGCATACTAGTGGCGGCCGGACAGCCGGCGCGCTCCGGTATCGACTTTTCGGCATTTCGCGATTCCAAGCTGGCTCGCGAGCTCATCGAGCGCATTCATGAGCTTGTCGGCGACCGCGCCATCAGCCTTATGGAAGTCTGCGGCACACATACCGTGAGCATCGGGCGCTATGGCTTTCGCTCCATTATGCCGGCCGGGCTCAAGCTGCTGAGCGGCCCGGGCTGCCCCGTCTGCGTCACCGCCAACCGCGACATCGACCACGCAATCGCGCTCGCCAACATAGACGGCGCCATCATCACCACCTTTGGCGACATGATGCGCGTGCCCGGATCATCCACCTCGCTCGCTGCGCAAAAGGCGGCGGGGCGCGATATTCGCATCGTCTACTCCCCGCTCGATGCACTCGATATCGCCGAGCAAAACCCTGATCGCCCGGTCATTTTTATGGGCGTGGGCTTTGAGACTACGACGCCCACCATCGCCGCCGCCATCTTGGAGGCCGAGGCGCGCGGGCTTTTGAATTTCTCGGTCTATTGCGCCCACAAGACCACGCCGCCGGCGTTGCGCGCCATCGCTAACGACCCCGAGACCGCCATCGACGGCTTTATCCTGCCGGGCCACGTCGCCACCATCACGGGCTTGGCCCCCTTTGGCTTTTTGGTCGACGAGTTTAAGACTCCAGGCGTGGTAACGGGATTTGAGCCGGTCGACATCTTGCAGGGTATCTGCATGCTGGTCCAGATGGTTGTTGAGGGGCAACCCGCGATCGACAACGCCTACCGTCGCGGCGTCAATGCCGACGGCAATCCCGTGGCGCGCCAGCTGGTCGAGCAGGTATTTGAGCCGTGCGATACCACATGGCGCGGGCTGGGATCGATTGCGGCTTCAGGACTCGCCATTCGTCCCGAGTTTTCGCACTTTGATGCCAGCATGCGCTTTGACGTGCCCATCGAGCCGACGGTCGAGCCACGCGGGTGCCGCTGCGGCGACGTGCTGCGCGGGGCCATTACGCCGAGCGACTGCCCCCTGTTCGGCCACGCTTGTACGCCCGAGCATCCCGTCGGCCCCTGCATGGTGAGCTCCGAGGGCAGCTGCGCAGCATATTTCCGCTACCGAGGCTAATAGGTTCCGCCGTTCTAACGAACGGCGGACCAGTCGACGGTGCGCCTCACCCATATAATTCCACCCACGATTGGAGTTTTCGATATGTCCCATAGCGTTACCGATAGCACCGTCCTGCTGGGCCACGGCTCCGGCGGCCAGATGATGAAACGCATCATCGATGAGGTCTTTTTGGATGCCTTTGGGTCGCCCGAGCTGCTCGAAGGCAACGATGCCGGCGTCGCCGCGCTGCCCGCGAGCGGGCGCATCGCCATGTCGACCGACAGCTTTGTAGTCTCGCCGCAGTTCTTCCCCGGTGGCAACATCGGCCGCCTCGCCGTGTGCGGAACCGTCAACGACGTCGCGACCTCGGGCGCCAACGTGCGCTACCTGTCGTGCGGCTTTATCCTCGAAGAGGGCTATCCCATGGATAAGCTCCGCCAGATTGTGCAGACGATGGCCGAGACGGCGCGCGAGGCGGGCGTGTCCATAATCACGGGCGACACTAAGGTGGTCGAGCGCGGCGGGGCCGACGGCGTCTATATCAATACCGCCGGCGTGGGCGAGGTGCCTGCGGGCGTGGCGCTCAGCGGCGCAAACTGCCAGCCCGGCGATGTCATCCTGGTCTCAGGTACACTGGGTGACCACGGCATCGCTATCATGAGCCAACGCGAGGGTCTGGCGTTTTCGAGCACCATCGAAAGCGATGCCGCGCCGCTCAACCACCTGATTGCCGACGTTCTGGCCGCAGCGCCCGGCACGCGTTGCTTTCGCGACCCCACGCGCGGTGGCCTAGCGTCCACACTCAACGAGTTTGCCCAGGCCAGCAATGTCGCCATGGAGGTCGACGAGGATGCCGTGCCCGTGCGTCCCGACGTGCAGGCCGCCTGCGAGATGCTCGGCTACGATGTGTTGCAGGTGGCAAACGAGGGCAAGATGGTCGCCGTCGTACCGGCCGAGCAAGCCGATGCCGCACTGAGCGCCATGCGCGCCGCCCACTACGGCGAGAACGCCGCCATCATCGGTCGCGTGCTGCCACTTGCCGAGGGCGCCCGCCCCGCCGTGCGCGTGCGCACCGGCTGGGGCTCGACCCGCATCCTCGACATGCTCGTGGGAGAACAGCTGCCGAGGATTTGCTAGGGCGAAACCACACGGTCGGCGCGATGCGGCCTGATACCCCTGGAGATGTTCAGATTCCAAGCACGCCCAACGCGGAAGCCCAGTATTATGGGGTGCGTTTTAAACCCAATGACGGGAGTTTTTATGGCAGCAGCTTTTTCCCATGTGATCTTTGACCTGGACGGCACCATCCTCAACACACTCGAGGACCTGGCGGCCGCCGGCAACCATACCTGCGAGATGCACGGCTGGCCCACGTTTGCCGTAGACGAGTACCGCTACAAGGTGGGAAACGGCATGCTCAAGCTGGTTGAGCGCTTTATGCCCGCCGAGTATGCGGGCGACGGCCGCATGTTTGAGCAGGCGCTTGCCGAGTTTAGGGCTTACTACGGCGAGCACAAGGAAGACCACACCGCCCCCTATGCCGGCACGATCGAGACGCTCGACCGCCTACGCGCCGCGGGCGTTCAGCTTGCCGTGCTCACCAACAAGGACCACGTCTCGGCGGCTCCGCTTATCGAGAAGTATTTTGGTTCCGAGCGCTTTGCGCTGGTGCAGGGCCGCGTCGATGCGTTTCCGCCCAAGCCCGAGGCGCCTGTTACGCTGCATGTGATGGAGGAGCTGGGCGCCGATCCGTCGACCACGCTCTATGTGGGCGATTCCAATGTCGATATCCTGACCGGTCACAACGCCGGCCTTAAGAGTGCAGGCGTCAGCTGGGGCTTCCGCGGCCGCGCAGAGCTGGAGTCCGCCGGCGCCGACTACGTGGTGGACACCCAGGACGAGCTAGCGGCGCTGATTCTGGGCGAGTAACGAGCGACACTGCTTAACGCAGCTGCGACAATTCTTCCGCGCGGAAAGCGCATCCCGTTTTGGAGCTCCGGAATGGGATATGCTTTCCGTTTGAGGCGCATCAGGGAAACCGCATCCCGTTTCAGAGCAATATTCCGGGTCGCACTTTCCGCAACCCACCCCATCCGGAAAATGCGACCCACTATTCGGCCAAAAACCGGGTCGCATCTTCCCAAGCACTCGATGCAACGCTGGCACAAGGAGTGTCCCCAACTACCGGCAGAAAAGGAACGTCCCCAGCTGCCGCCTTCCCAATGACTACTTCAGCGATGGCAACGCCACAGGTACAAGCGCCACTTTAAGCCAGCCAAGGGAACACCGTTGTTTTGGCAACGACAGCGAAAGCCCGCCAGAGCGAGCAAGGTGCCTTGAAACGAGGCGGCATTGACCTTCTGGTCATGCCGCCGAAGTTGAAAGGCAGATTGCCGCTCTGGCGGGCTTGCAGCGTCGAGCAGTTGCGGCGTTTGGTAAAACGCCGCAACGAACTAGCTCAGCATTGCATCCATCATCTCGGAGTTGACGGAGTCGTCGGCAGACCACTCGCCGTCGTCGTTGCAGGTGTACTTGAAGATAACCGTGGTCTTCCTGGGCTCGGTGGCCTTGGTCACATCGACCATAACCTGACCGGCCATCTTGTACAGCTCGTCATCGGAAGGAACCGTATCAAGCGCGGCGACCTTCTCCTGATACTGGGTGGAGAAGTCCTCGACGATCTTGTTCATAGACTTGCAGGTGATAGAGACCTCGGCGGTCGCGACACCCTTGTCTTCGTCGACCGTCACGTCGCCGATCTTGTAGTCAAAGCCCTCGAGATAGGTCTTGGCATACTCCTTGGGATCGATACCCAGCTGCTCGAACTCGTCGCCCGAAGCCTCCTCCAGACCAGAAAGGAAGTCGTCGCCACCGTTCTTGACCTCGTCAAACTGCGTCGTAAGATCCTCGGTGATGAGCTCCTCAACCGAAGGACCTCCACAGCCGGAAAGCAAGACCACGCATGCAACCAAGACGGCCATGAGGGGCGCAAGCAGCAGCTTCTTTTTCATGTTGTTCCTCCCAATAAGCGGCACCGTGCTTCCCAGACACGGCGCACGTTGTAATAAGTAAGCCCATACTATCCACTTATGAACACCCTCGGCAACGCGAAGGCGCGGTCGGTTCGTTTTAGCGTCCGAACGGTTTGCAAGCCCGCCCAACGTGCAATAAAACGCTTCCCCACGGTGCAATAAAAAAGGTGGCCGGAAAACCCGACCACCCTTGCACATCCTTTGGACGCCGCAGTTTACTTGCGAACGACCTTAACGATGGCGTCACCGGCGGCGACGGCGGAGTCGGCCTCGACGGTAAGCTCGACATCGGCAAACTCGGCGGTGTTGGACACGGCCACCACGACGCAGTCCTTGTAACCGGCAGCAGCGATCTTGGCGCGGTCGATCTTGAGAATGGGCTGGCCGGCCTTCACGACGTCGTCGGCCTTGACGAAGCCCTCGAAGCCGTCGCCGTTCATGTTGACGGTATCGACACCAACGTGCACCAGAACCTCGATGCCGCTATCGGACTGCAGGCCCACGGCGTGACCCATGGTGACGGTCACCTTACCGTCGCAGGGAGCGTAGACCAGATCGTCCTCGGGCCACACAGCACAGCCCTTGCCCAGAACCTCGCCACCAAAGACGGGATCGGGCACGTCAGCCATCTTGATGACCTTGCCCTTGACGGGCGAGCACAGCACGTCGGCGCCAGCAGAAGCAGAGATGGAGGCCGGAGCAGCGGCAGCCGCGGGCTCAGCCTTCTTCTTAAACATGTCAAACAGACCCATACGTTTTCTCCTCTTGATTAAGCGCAACGTTATGCGCATGCCTATGGTGATTATAGTGCCAAATGGTTCAAATGCTAAGGTGGGGACTCGAATCGCGAGCCCTTCCCGGTAGTGCTCGCGGGACGAGCATCTCCTTTGCATCGCGGGTCGATAAGCCGAGTATCGTCTGCGCACGGGACGGGCAGAAGCGGGCGCACCAAACCCGATACTTCTTTTCGCTCTCGAGTCCTGCCGCCGCCCCGTCCCTGACACTTCCTGATACCGACCGAAACGTGCCAAAATAAACCCGTCCCTTTTTGGTAGGTTTGGCGAGTGTGGATTTTCGGACGCTTAACTAACGAGCGTGGATAATCTCCCACTTTGACTTTGAGGCCGTCACCGAGCCAAAAACGGGAGATTATCCACGTTCATTTTGGATGACCCCCTTGTACCAAGCCGAGCTCCATGGTCAAGTAATAACGACTTTTTATCATTAGATTGTTTACATCAATTCTAATAACTATTTAATCCTTAAACTCGTTATTAGAATTGATATGATTAGCCTAATAACGAGTTTCCGGCACTAAAGATATGGAGGGCACGATGCAAATCGAGGAGAACGGCCAGGGAACGCTCCGCAATAATCTATCGGGGAAATTGGCTTACTATTCGTTTTTTCCAACGCCCTTGCAATCATTGAGGCAGCTAAACCTCACCGAGGAAACCTATCGCACGCTTTCCGCATGCTCACGAAAGCTTGGAGAGCTTGAAGGCATGCTCTACTTTGTTCCCAACGCCGACATGTATCTGACAATGTACGTGCGCAAAGAAGCACTCCTTTCTTCGCAAATTGAGGGAACCCAGTGCACGTTTGACGACCTACTTAGTCCATCGCAAACACAACTCCATCATAAAGATGTCGCAGACGTCGTGAATTACGTCCGTGCTGTCGACCGCGGCGTAGAACTGCTCAAAAAGATGCCCTTGTGCACGAGACTTCTTAGGCAAGTTCATGCGGTCCTGCTGGACGGAGTGCGCGGAACGGAGAAGAATCCAGGCGAGCTGCGCTCCTCACAAAACTGGATTGGCCCCTCAGGCTGCACCATTGCAACCGCATCGTTTGTCCCTCCAAACATTGAAGATTTGAGTAACACGCTCCAGGACCTCGAACGCTTTATCAATGAGCCTCAAGTCGAAATGGATCCGATTGTGCGGGCGGCGCTCGTCCATTACCAATTTGAAACTGCCCATCCATTCCTAGACGGAAACGGTCGCCTGGGCAGGCTTCTCATTACACTTATGCTCATCAATGATGGCGTTCTTCATTCTTGCTTGTTCTATCCATCGTTCCAGTTCAAGAAAAATCGAAGCGAGTACTACCGGCAACTCACATCCGTAAGGGAGAGAGGCACTTACGAGGAATGGATAGAGTTTTTCTGCAACAGTCTTCTCGAAAGTGCGAAGGACTCGGTAGGGTCTTTAAAAAACCTTGTTGACCTCCATAACCGTTCCACAGCAACCATTACCGAAAATCTCGGAAGGACTGCTGCAAACGGGCAAAGGCTGTTGGGCATTCTTGAAGAGCACCCCATCGTCGACACCGCATTCATCGCTGCCCAACTCGATATCGGCAGGAGTACCGCGAGCTCGCTCGTCAAATCATTTGAAGAATTGGGTATCCTCCGTCCGCTCGACGAGTCAAGACAGAGATACCGGCAGTACGGGTATGAAGAGTATCTTTCGATTCTCAGGGAAGACGCCGAGCCGATTAGATAGGCATCGCAACCCAGGCAAATTAAAGCGAGCGTGGATAATCTCCCACTTTGAGCCTGCACACAGGCCAAAAACGGGAGATTATCCACGCTCATTCCTGAGTAGTCATTTATGAACGTCCCCAATGACTAGTCCGGCAACGCCGATGTTTCGGCAACGACAGCGAGCGAGCCGCATTCGGAGCAAGACGACGCCGCAGGTAGAGAACGGACAGCGAGCGGGTCGCATTTGAGACAAGGTGACGTGAAACGAAAGGGCGCTGACCTTCTGGTCGCGCCCTTGAAGTTGAACGTCAGATTGTCCAAATGCGGCCCGCGCAGCGTCGAGCAGTTACGGCGTTTGGTAAAACGCCGTAACTAACGTGCTCCGTACTGCTCGTAGTAGGCGTCGATGGCGGTCTTGAGCTCGTCGTCGATGACAACCTTGCCGTCGATCTCGTGGTTGTAGAGGGTCTCGACGACCTCAGCCATGGAGACGATGCTCGCGACGGGGAAACCGTACTTGGCCTCGATCTCCTTCTGCGCGGTGGTCACACCGCCCTTGCCGACCTCCATGCGGTTGAGGGACACGATCAGGCCCTTGATCTCGACATCGGCAGCAGCCTTGACCTTGGGATAGGTCTCGTCGATGGACTTGCCGCTGGTGGTAACGTCCTCGACCATGACCACACGGTCGCCGTCCTTGGGCTCATAACCCAGCAGGTTGCCCTTATCGGCACCGTGGTCCTTGGCCTCCTTGCGGTCGCAGCAGTACTTGACCTCCTTGCCGTACAGCTCGTGGTAGGCAATTGCGGTCACGACGGCCAGCGGAATACCCTTGTAGGCCGGTCCAAACAGCACATCAAAGTCGTCGCCAAAGTTATCGTGGATGGCCTGGGCGTAATACTCGCCCAGCTTCTTGAGCTGATAGCCCGTCACGTAAGCGCCGGCGTTCATAAAGAACGGGGACTGACGGCCGCTCTTGAGCGTAAAGCTGCCGAACTTAAGGACGTCGGACTCGACCATAAACTTGATGAACTCTTGCTTGTAAGCCTCCATGCGGGCTCCTCTCGTAATCGCGTACGTGCCTTCCAGTTTAGCGCAGGCGAAGCGTCGATGCGGGCGCGCTTTGGGGCCACGGCATTCTGTAAAGGCTTTGTCAGGGGGAATGGTTTTCCGAACAATGGGGTTGACATGTCAAACCCCCTCATCAAGAATACGGGCGGATTAAAAAGGGGTACGAGATACCCAAAGCGCGCTGCGCTCAGCCTTTAGGAGGTGTGCCATGGAAGGCAGTCCTAGTCGAAAAACCTGCATGTCGCCCTCGGCACGCCGCGAGGACTCCGCACACGCATAAACGCCACCGGCAGATCGCCAAAACCACCGCAAAGGCGCGCTGCACCCTTTGTGGGCTCAAGAGCTTGACGTGAGCGACATCTAGGTTTTTTGAAGCAAATACGACACGTACGCTAACTCCCCTCAACAAGGAGGACCCTATGCTGATGCTCAAAACCGTCACGGTACTCGAAGCCATCTCCAAGCGCCGCCGCACGGCGCGCCCTGCCGCTCATACCGGCCTGTCCAAGAACACCATATTCGCCGCCACCCATAGTGCCGAGGACGCCCTCGTACTGATTGACGCCACGGCAAACGGCCTCACCGTCGAGCAGGCAACTGAGCGCCTGAACGCCGTCGGCCCCAACACCATCGAGGCAACGACCAAAACGCTCGCCCGCCGCATCGCCGACGCGTTCATCGATCCCTTCGCCGGTATCCTCGCCGCGCTCGCACTGGTCTCGCTCTACATCGACGTGCTCGCCGTGCCCGAACCGCAGCGCGACCCCTCCACGGTCATCGTCATCGGCACCATGCTGCTGGTATCGGGCGGCATGAAGTTTATCCAGGAAGCCCGCAGCGGCAATGCGGCCGAGGCCCTCAAGGACCTGGTCTCCAACACTTGCACCGCCCTGCGCGACGGCGAGCGCATCGAGATCCCCTTCGACGAGCTCGTCCCCGGCGATGTAATCCGTCTCTCTGCCGGCGATATGGTGCCGGCAGATGCCCGCATCATCACCGCGCGCGACCTGTTTGTGATCGAGTCCGCACTCACCGGCGAGAGCGAGGCCGTCGAGAAGACCACCGCCGCCACCGTCGTCGAGGGCGCCGACGGCTCCGCACTGCCACTCTCTGCCTGCAAGAACATCGTCTTTACCGGCACCTCCGTGCAAAACGGCGCCGCCATGGCGCTTGTCGTTGCCACCGGCTCGGACACCTACCTGGGCGGCATCGCCAAGATGCTCAACGGGCGCGGCGAAAAGAGCGCGTTTGACCGCGGCGTCTCGAGCGTCTCCATGCTGCTGGTGCGCCTGATGCTCGTTATGGCGCCGGCCGTCTTTGCCATCAACGCCGCCACCAAGGGCAACGTCATCGACGCGCTGCTGTTCGCCACGAGCGTGGCCGTGGGCATCACGCCGCAGATGCTTCCCGTCATCGTGACCACGAGCCTGTCGCAGGGCGCCAAGGACCTCGCCCGTCGCCAGGTTATCGTCAAGGAGCTGCCGGCGATTCAAAACCTCGGAGCGATGGACGTCCTGTGCTGCGACAAGACCGGCACCCTCACCGAAGACCGCATCGTGCTCGAGCGCTACCTCAACACCGATGGCAACGAGGACGCGCGCGTGCTGCGCCATGCGTTTTTGAACAGCTTCTTCCAGACCGGCCTCAAAAATCTTATCGACCTGGCCGTAATCGACCGTGCCGATGTGACACCCTCGACCGTCGCACCCGATTCCATGCTGGCCCAGAGCCTGCGCGACCGCTACACCAAGGTCGACGAGGTTCCCTTCGATTTCTCGCGCCGTCGCCTGAGCGTAGTTGTCGCCGACGCCCAAGGCAAAACCCAGATGGTTACCAAGGGCGCCGCCGAGGAAATGCTCGAGATCTGCTCCTTTGTCGAGATCGATGGCATCGCTCAGCCGCTCACCGACGAGAAGCTCGCCCAGATTCGCAAGCAGATCGCCGGACTTAACGCCGAGGGCCTACGCGTAATTGCCGTGGCGCAGAAGACCAATCCGCGCTGCGTGGGCGAGTTTGGCATCGCCGACGAGTGCGATATGGTGCTGATGGGCTTTTTGGCCTTCCTCGATCCGCCCAAAGCAAGTGCCGCGGGCGCCGTCGCCACCCTCGAGGCCAAGGGCGTGGCGGTCAAGGTCCTAACCGGCGACAACGACCGCGTCGCCGCCACCGTCTGCGAGCAGATTGGTATCGATGCGAGCAACGTCTTGCTCGGCTCCGAGATCGATGCGCTCGATGACGCCGAACTTGCCGAGCGCGCCGAGAAAACCCACCTCTTCGCCAAGCTCTCGCCGCTGCAGAAGGCGCGCCTGGTACGTGTCATGCGCGAGATGCTCGGCCACACCGTGGGCTTTATGGGCGACGGCATCAACGACGCCGCCGCCATGCGTGCGAGCGATTGCGGCATCTCGGTCGATTCGGCCGTCGACATTGCCAAGGAATCCGCCGATATCATCTTGCTTCAGAAGAACCTGGGCGTGCTCGAGCGCGGCATCATCGAAGGCCGCCGCACCTACGGCAACCTGCTCAAGTACCTCAAGACCACGGTGAGCTCCAACTTTGGCAATGTGCTGTCCGTGACCGTCGCGAGCCTGTTCTTGCCGTTTTTGCCCATGAGCGCCCTGCAGCTGGTGCTGCTGTCGCTGGTCTACGAGATCGTGTGCATCGCGCTGCCGTGGGACACCGTCGATGACGCCTGGACTGCCCGCCCGCGTGCCTGGGACGCCGCGTCCATCAAGGGCTTTATGCTCGAGCTGGGCCCCGTGAGCTCGCTGTTTGACATCGTGACCTTCGCCGCGCTCTTCTTTGTCGTATGCCCCGCCGCCGTGGACGCAAGCTGGTCCGAGCTTGCCGCCGCGGGCGACGTCGCGGGTATGGCGACCTTTGCTGCGCTCTTCCAGAGCGGCTGGTTTGTCGAGTCCATGTGGTCGCAGACACTCGTGGTCCACATGCTGCGCTCCCCGCATCTGCCGAGCCCGCGCGACCACGCCGCGCCCGCACTGTGCGTTCTTACCGTGCTGGGCCTGGCGCTCGTCACATGGCTGCCGGCAAGCCCCATCGCCGATGCGCTCGGCCTCATGGCACTGCCCGCGAGCTTTTTCGCGCTGCTCGTCGGCATCGTCACCGCCTACATCGCGCTCACTCAGCTGGCAAAGCGCCGCTACATTGCACGCCACGGCGAGCTGCTGTAGCAAGTAGACGGAAAACACCCTGCCAGCTGCCGTTGCCACTACCACAGCTGCCAACGCCCCTGCCGCTGCCATTGCCTCTGCCGCCGCCGCAATCTATCCCCTCAGCAGTTGCGGTGGAATAGTTCCTGTTTAAAGCCCCGTGACTTTAATTTAGGGACTATTCCACCGCGACTTATTGGGAGATTAGCTAGTCCTTGGGTGTCCAGGACCAGAAGAAGTTGATAAGGGCCACGCGCGAGGCGGTGCCGGTCTTCTTGTTGATCGAGGAAATGTGACGATAGAGCGTGGAGCGCGAAAGGAAGAGCGTTGTGGCGATGTCCTGAACGCTCTGGTCCGAAACGACCAAGACCTCAAGAATATCGCGCTCGCGCTCTGTAAGCCCAAAGGTGGCGACGAAGGCATCGAGGCGCTCATCGGACGTGAGCTCCGCTGCCTCCACGGGCTCGGGGTCGGAGCATGTGGGCGCAAGATCCCCACCAAGATCGTCGGTGGCAAGCGGCAGTCCGTCCCGCATCGCGGCATCATCGGCTCGTTGCCCCAACTGCCCCAGCAGCGTAATCGCAATGCCCACAAACATCACGAGCGCCGCACCGACCGCAGCCAGCACATTTTGACTCGAGATAATCGCCACTGCCGGCGCCGTCACGAACATCGAGCACACGTTGTTGACGACGCGACCCATGCACGGCCAAAAATATGACCAGCGCGCATAGAGCGAGACGGCGGCATATTTTGTGGTAAAGAACACCACGAAAAAGCCCGAGCCCAGATAAAAGATGATCGTGGCAGCAAGCTCGTTGCCGCCATTGCCATCGACGATGAGCACAAAGAACGAAAGCGTGGACAACATGGCGGCGCATGTCATGCCGATATTCATATACGAACGGCCGCGCAGGTCAAATAGGACGCCGGCAGCCAACGAGCTCACGACAAGCAGCAGGCGCGGCCAGTCACCCAAATCAACAGCTCCGGTAGCATGCAAGGTTGTGAGACCCGCGTTGAGAGCGGCGAATACGCTGGAAAGATACGCTGTCGCCACGGTCAAGCGAGCTACAGTGCGGCGGAATGCCGCCTTTGCCTCGGGATCGTCATGCCACTTGGCGCCATATTCCAGAGCATCTACCGAAAGCCCGGCAACACTGGGTTCAAAGTTGGGATCGGACTCGTCGCGCAGCTTGGCGCGTCGGGTACCGTGGAGTAACGCCACCTGCGCGATCGCACAGACGACCAGAACAGCCTGCTGAGGAATGCCGGCAGGCATCACCATGTGGTTGAGGACCTGCACCAGAACGCCCATGGCGTAAGAAAGTGCGGCGGCGCGCGCCAAGCAGGGCGTCCGCGCAAAGCGCCGCGCAAAGTTTGCGTGGGCAGTCGATCCGCAGTAGCCCAGCGCGCAGCACGCCACCAGACCGCCGGCAATTACCACCTCAAACCGCACTGCCATAATCATCAGCAGCAATGCCGCCACCAGCAAAACGCCCGTGACGTCACTCGTTGCGTCGATGGCATGGGGACGGCGATAGTACAGAATGGGACGCACAAAAAAGCCAATCACGCTCGCGCCGATAACAAGGCTCTCATAAATAACGACCTCGTTTGGAGACACGAACTCGGCCATGCGCACATCAAAAAGATACTCGCACGCCAAAAACGTGAAGAAGAACAGCGCCAGGCATATAATCTCCCGAATGCCCCGACGCAAATATGCGATTGTGTCTCCCATGCCCCTCATGGTTAACCCCCCTCATGGTTAACCCCCAGCCGCTCAATTGTCTGGAAATCTATTTTAATACAGAACCAGTCTCAATATCGAAGCCAGGCTCGAAATGCTGCCAATTCGACCCCAGCCGTCCACATCACGCCGCGATTTTGAGCCGCATGGACCAGAAGGGACGCGCGCGATCTCTAGCTCGGCCAGGAGTGTCTCCAACTACCACTCATTTAAGTACGTCCCCAATGAGTGGCCGAAGAGTGTCCCCGGCGTCCAATCAAAAAATGGGCCATGTGTCCCAGTTGTGGAGACTCCTTGAGCCGTCTGGGTATCGCGAAGAATCGCACACTCCCCCATCATCAAAAGTGACACACGCTACCTGTTGATGGGAGGCAGCCATGGGCTTCTTTGACAAGATGTTCGAGAAGAAAGAGTGCGCGATTTGCGGTACCGAGCTGGGACTTCTAGGTAAGACAAAAATCAATGAAGGCTACCTGTGCAAAGAGTGCGCCGGCAAGCTCTCCCCCTACTTTCACGGCTATCGCTCCAGCACCGCGGACGATATCCGTGAGCAACTCGCCTACCGCGAGGCCAACGCCGAGCGCCTGTCTTCGTTCAACCCCACGCGCACGCTTTCTGCCGGGCGCACCAATATTATGCTCGATGAAGACGCGGGCCTGCTGATCATCACTTCGCAGAGCCGCTGGCGCGACGCCAATCCCGACATCATCGAGTTCTCGCAGGTACTCGGCTGCGATATGGATATCGACGAGCAACGCACCGAGATCTATCGCGAGACCAAGGACGGCGAGCGCGAGAGCTACAACCCGCCGCGCTACGACCTGGATTACGACTTTAATCTGACCATCCACGTCAACACGCCGTACTTTACCGAGATCAACCTGCGCGTGAACGACTCCACCATCGATCAGCGCGGCTCCATCGAATATCGCGAGGCCAAGCGCCAGGCAACCGAAGTCCGCGATGCGCTGGTGCAGCTGCGTCAGGAGACGCGCGACAGCGTCGTGGCCGCCAAGGCCCCCAAGACCGCGGTGACCTGCCCCTTCTGCGGAGCCACCACCATTCCCGATGCCAGCGGGCGCTGCGAATACTGCGGCGGCGCCATCGGCGCATAGCCTCCGGCAGCGAAAGGACCGATCATGGCCTTCGAGAGCGTCAACTATCAATGCCCCGCGTGTGGCGGCCCCCTTCACTTTGCCAGTGCCGAGCAAAAGCTCGTCTGCGACTACTGCGATTCTCGTTTTGAAGTCGAAGAAGTCGAGGCCCTCTATCGCGAGCGCCAGGACAAGGCAGATGCCAAAGCTGATGCCGCAGCCGCGGCTCCCAAACCTGCTGCCGACGACGCCGTGCAGGAGCTGGCCCAAAACGCCAGCTACATCTGCTCGTCATGCGGCGCCGAGCTGGTCTCGGACGGCACCGTCGCCGTCACCACCTGCCCGTACTGCGGCAACTCCGCCGTGGCGCCCGGCCAGCTCTCTGGCGACTTCTCGCCCGACCTGGTGATTCCGTTTAAGCTCGGGCGCGATGACGTCACGGCCGCACTCAAGGAACACTACAAGGGCAAGATCTTGCTGCCCAAGAGCTTTGTCACCGGCAACCACATCGACGAGGTCCAAGGTGTCTACGTGCCGTTTTGGCTCTACGGCGCCCACGTTGACGGCGAAGTGTACTTTGACGCGACCAACGAGACCGTGACCGAGGAATCCGACCGCACCGTCACGACCACCGACCACTACGATGCCTATCGCAAGGGCAATATCTCGTTTAAGCGCGTGCCCGTCGACGGATCATCCAAGATGCCCGACGGCCACATGGACGCCATCGAGCCGTTTGACTACGACGCACTGCGTCCGTTCTCGGTCGCATATATGCCCGGCTACATCGCCAACCGTTACGACGAGGACTGCGAGACCTGCAAGGCGCGCGCCGAGCGCCGTATGGAAGAAAGCACGATCTCGGCCCTGCGCGAGACCGTCGTCGACGAATACGACGATGCCACGGTCGAAAGCAAGCAGCTCGACTACACCTGGGAAGACAGCGACTACGCCCTGTTCCCCGTCTGGATGCTCTCCACCTCGTGGAACGGCAAGAGCTACCTGTTTGCCATGAACGGCCAGACCGGCCGCTTGGTCGGCGAGCTCCCCTGCTCCAAGCCCAAGCTCGTCATCGCCTCGGTGCTGTTCTTTATGATCGGATTTATCCTCTCCCAGATTCTCTTTATGGGGGAATACGCCTTCGATCCGGATTACCTCACCTTTGATATCGAGGGCATCCTCATCAATATCATCGCGCCGCTGATCATCGTGATTATCGGAGACGTGCTACTGGTAGGCCAGCTCAAGACGGCCAACGAAGCAACCTGTGCCGATGAGTATTGTGGCGAGCTCGACCTGACCGAGAAACACGACACCTTCAGCCACACCGAGACCACCGTTGTCATGAAAGACGACAAGGACGACTAAGCAATCCAACCAATACCACCCGGCCTTTGACGAGAAAGGAAGATCACCATGGGACTCTTGAAAGCTGGATTGGGAGCTGCCGGCGGCGTCATGGCCGACCAGTGGAAGGAATTTATCTACTGCGAATCGATGCCTGCTGACGTCTTGGCCTGCAAGGGCAGCAAACGTACCGGTGGCCGCAGCTCCAACACGCGCGGCGAGGACAACGTCATCTCCAACGGCTCGGTCATCGCCGTCAACGACGGACAAGGCATGCTCGTGGTGCAAAACGGCAAGATCATCGAAGTCGCGCTGGAGCCCGGTGAGTTCGTCTTCGATACCGGCAGCGAGCCGAGCGTCTTTAGCGGCAACCTGGGCGATTCCATCAAGGAGACCTTCGCCAATATCGGCAGCCGTTTTACCTTTGGCGGCGACGCGGGCAAGGACCAGCGCGTCTACTTCATCAACACCAAGGAGATCATCGGCAACAAGTACGGCACCGCCTCGCCCGTGCCCTTCCGCGTGGTCGATAACAACATTGGCCTGGACGTCGACATCTCCGTTCGCTGCAACGGCGAGTATTCGTACCGCATCACCAACCCGCTGCTGTTCTACACCAACGTATGCGGCAACGTGACCGATAGCTACACGCGCGACAAGATCGACAGCCAGCTTAAGTCCGAGCTGCTCACCGCCCTGCAGCCCGCCTTTGCCAAGATCTCGGAGATGGGCATCCGCTACAGCGCCATCCCCGGCCACACCACCGAGCTCGCCCGCGCGCTCAACGAGGTCCTCTCTGCCGACTGGCGTGACCTGCGCGGCGTCGAGATCGTGAGCTTTGGCGTCAACTCCATCGCCGCCTCGCAAGAGGACGAGCAGATGATCAAGGACCTGCAGAAGACCGCGGTCATGCGCGATCCCACCATGGCGGCCGCCAACATCGCCAGTGCCCAGAGCGACGCGATGCGCGCGGCAGCCGCCAACCCCAACGGCGCGATGGCCGGCTTTATGGGCATGGGCATGGCAGGTGGCATGGGCGGCATGAACGCCAGCCAGCTGTTCGCCGCCGGCCAGGCACAGCAGCAGGCCGCCCCGCAGCCGGCTCCGGCACCCGCTCCCGCACCGGCTCCCGCCGCACCTGCGGCCGGCGCATGGACCTGCAGCTGCGGCGCCACCAACACCGGCAAGTTCTGCTCCGAGTGCGGCAGCCCCGCACCTGCCCCGGCGCCGGCCAAGTGGTTCTGCCCCAACTGCGGCAGCGAAAACGGCGGCAAGTTCTGCAGCAACTGCGGAACGCCCCGGCCCTAGCCCCTCTATCTGGTAATTGGCGGGGGATCCGCCACCCCCGCATTTGCTTCTATGGGTTTTCACACAAGAAGGAGGACACCATGAAGACAACGTTCAAAAAGTCCGTACTCGCATTCCTGACATGCGTCCTGGCGCTCGCCTTTGCCCTGACGGGCTGCAGCGGCGGCGGCAAAGACCCCAAGGCCAACTTCGTCGGCAGCTGGGAACTCTCGGGCGGAACCGTGGATGGCGAAGAGCTGACCGATGAGTACATGAAGATGCTCGAGGATTGGGGTGTCCACTGCGTCCTGATTCTCGATGAGGACGGTACAGGCGCCCTCGACCTGTTCCTTGAAGTCGTCGACCTTAAATGGGAGGCAAAGGACGCCACCACCGTAACTATCACCGCCGAAGATGAGTCGCACGACATGAAGCTCAAGGACGGCAAACTCATCCTCGAAGAAGATGACGGCAATCTTGTCTTTACCAAGTCCGACAAGGACCTGTCCGGTACGGTGAAGAAGGATCGCGAGGCGGCCGAGAAGGAAGAGGAGATCGATGAGGCCGTCGAAGACGACGATGTCCAGAACGTCGAAATCTCCCCCGCCGTCACCGTCGCCGATGACGATCTGTGCACCATCACCATCACCGAGAAGTTCAAGGACGACTGGGGCGACATCGGCTTTGTCGTCAACATCACCAACAAGAGCGACAAGGACCTGACCTTCTACGCTCCTTCCGGCAAGACCAACGTCAACGGCACCATGAAGGAACCCTGGTTCTCGGCTAACCTGATGCCCGGCACCAGCGCCACCGAGGAATTCACGTTCTCGAGCGGCGAGCTTGACAGTCTTGACGACCTGGTCAACACGACCATCGGCATCGACGCCTACCTGACCGATTCCTACGAGGACGTCGCCTCCTACAGCGCAACCATCGCGTAACGGCGGACACCGATAGCCGCGGATTGGCGGACACATCCGCGCACATGTCAGGCGGGGCCGCAGGAAATGATCCTGCGGCCCCGCCGCCTTGCGCCGACAGCACTGCCCATACAAGCAGGCCGCCCGCCGTTTTTAGATGCGAAACGGCGGGCGGCCTATCTTTACGGCGCCGGAACACGGGCGGCGCACCGACTACGGGCGCTCCATGTTGGGAACGATGCTGCCCTCCGTTACTGCGCGCACGGCCAGGCGCATGATGTTGTCGTAGCCGGTCTTGTTGAGGATCTCCGAGATGCGACGCTTGATGGTGCCCTCACTCATAAACAGCTCGGCCGCGATCTCGCGACGGCTCTTGCCCTCGCAGGCAAGGCGCAAAATCGATAGCTCAACATCGTCGAGTGCCGCCGTACCCGAAAAAATACTCTCGGGCGGCTTGGGAAACGTGCAATAGCCCGCCAGCGTGGAGCGCATCACGGCGAACAACTCGTCGATACCGACGTTCTTGTACACAAAGCTATCGACGCCCGCCTCGCGGGCCTGATCGACAAAGGTGATCTCGGGCATGCCGGTCATGATAATGACGCGGCACTCGGGCAGTTGCTCCTTGATGCGCGCCGCCGCCACGATGCCGTTTGAATCGTGTTCGGTGCACACGTCCATCAGTATCATGTCCGGGCGCTCCTTGAGCGCGACACCCAAAGCCTCGGAAGCATCGGCAATGGCGGAAACAACGGTCATATCGGGCTGGTCGCCAACGGAGCGCGCCAGGCTCTCGCGCAAGATAGCCTGGTCTTCGACGATAAGGACGCGAATCATGAGTTTCTCCTTTGAGCTGTGGCGCTGGCGTTGAGCGGGATGGACACCGCAAGCGTAAAGGGCGGGGCGGCATGGACTTCCAGGCAGCCGCCCAGATCTTGCGCGACATGCCTCATACCTGGGATACCCGTTCCCTCGCGATACGATACGGGGGCCGGGGACCCGTCGTTAGAAATCGTCATGCGCGCGATGGCGTCAGCATCCGTCCCCTCCTGCCACAGGCGCACATGGATCTGATGCGCCTGCGCATGCTTAGTGGCGTTGGTCGAGGCCTCGCGGACAATCTGCAAAAACGCTGCGGCAACGCGTGCGTCCTCGGGAAGCGATCCCTCGATATCGATCTGCACACTCACCAAGCCAAAGGCGTGGACGATATCACCCAGCTGCTCCACAGGCTCACTGGCGCCGCCACTGCGCAGATCGGCGGCGATCGAGCGCAGCAAGGGGTCGATCTGCTCGAGCGACTCGTCGTCCAGGCGCCCCTCCTCCAAATAGCGATGGAGGATGGACAGGCGCTGCCCGATCACGTCGTGCACGCGGGCACGCATGCGCAGGTAGGCCGCATTGTCGGCAACCTTTTTAACTTCTTCGATCTGGGACTGGAGCTCTTGGCCCGCAAGCTCAAGCAGGTGGTTTGCTTGCGCCAAGCGGTCGTAGGCGTATGCGTATTCCGTCACGTCCAGTCCGATAATGCGCTCAACGAGGCGGCCCGAAACCATAACCTCGTCGTGCACAAATAGGCGAATCTCGGCGGGAGAAATCTCGATCACCGCGCGAGCATCACCGAAACGATCCAAGTTAATCCGCACACGGTTCCTACTGCTTTCGGGCATTTGCATGCTGAGTTTGCGCAGGTCGTTCCATGTGCCGCTCATGTCACCTAGATCGGTGGGCATATGAAGTTCCACCAGGTTTTTGCGCATGCAGCGGTTCATGAGCAGCGGACGGCCCCTCGGGTCCAGATACAGGATGCCCACGGGAATCACGTTGATGGTCTCGATCGTCGAGAACGCGGTGATATCCTCCTGGCGGTTACGGACGTCCATCAAGAGCGCCGCGATGGACCGGAACAGGAAGAACGCTCCCTCTGCGATAAGGACAACGGTCCACGCCGAGCCCATGGCAAAAACCACCGGCGGTGTAACGGCGACAACAAGCAGCAGCTCGACCAGCATGACGGGGCGACGATAGCGCACCATAAGCACCACGCCATAGGCAAAGATTGCGGCATTGAGCCACAGCACTCCACCCATTGCCCTGGCACAAACGTCAAGCGGCGCCACCAGATACGAGCCAGACGACGCGAACAAGATAAGCGCCGAAATAACTAGGTGAAGCACAAGGCTCGCCTCGTAGGCGCAAATCACCTTACGGTTATAGGACGAGCGGCGCGATGAGATGAGCGGGACGTGGATCGTCTGCAGACACGCAGCCAGGGCAAAGACAACATCGAGCGCAACGATTTGGGGAAGAATGAGCGAAATCTGCATCGTCACTCACCCGCCCTCGGCATCAAGACGATCATGCGCAGCTGGCCGGGCTCGCCCTCAAGGCGGTATGCCACGTTGCGCCCTTGCAGAGCGCTTTCGAGCTCTTGCGCAGCGGGCGTCTGCGAAAGATCTGCATCATCGTTGGAAAAAAGCGTGGCGCGCAGCTCGACACTGCATCGGTCATGGTCGCCCAAGTGATACATAAGCGCCGGATGGTCGGTGGTGTAGGCAAAAAACGCAAAGTCATACACGCAGTCGTACAGGGCGCTTACCGTACTGGCGTGCAACGGGAGCCGTATGGCGATAATCGAGGCGCAATCGATATCGATGGTGCGCAGGTCGCTTGCGAGCTCGTTGGCGATGAGCTGAATGCGGTCGCGATCAAAACCGCTCTCCCCGTGCTGCGCCAACGTGAGCGATCCCTTGCGCTTGCAATAGGCGACAAGCATCTTGGCGCGCTGCAACATACGGTAACGCTCGTGTGAAGACGTTTCGTCGGTCAACGGCGGCAGCGAGCTCAGCAGGTCGTACATCCCTTTGAGCGCGCGGGCAAGCGCCTGGTCCACGTCTTGGACCAGCAAGGTCTCGGCCTCTTGATCTGCCAGGTGCGTCTTAAGGTCGTAGTCGGCGGCGAGCAGCTCGTTTTGACGCTGCAGCTCCATGCGACGATGCGCCAGTTCACGGTTAAGCTCGTTGAGCTCCGACACGTCTTGGGCAAGCAGGGCCGATCCGCCCAGCAGTGGAAAGGCACGGTACATCACATCGGGATCGGACGCCACGGCAAAGGCATGGGCGCGGCCGTGTTCCTGGGTCCGCAACTCCTCGCGCACGCCTACCGGCGTTGGCTTTGACACCGGCGTGGCATAGACCTCCTGCAGGTCGCGCGTTAGAACTTTGAGGTCAAGCGGCAAGGTGTCGAAGATGCCAGCGATGTCGTGATACGACGGAACGACACCGCAATCGAGACAGATTTCCATCGCCACCACGCACAGGACGCAATAGACGAGCGAAAAGTTGAGCCTCCATGCCCAGGGCACGCGCAGAGCATATGAGATGGCAAAGAACGCGCCGCCCAGCAGCACGAGCGCCGCCGTGCCCGAGAAACGTTGGATGCGAAAGGACGAGGACCGGCCCACCAGGATAAAAAAGGCCACAAAGTTAAAGGCCGTCCACACGAGGACGGCGAAATAACCCCAGCCGTACGTGTAATCGTTACTCCAGGTGTCGCTTGTACGGTCAAAGTGGAAGACCTGCTGGTGAAAATCGTTGGTGAGAACAAATCCGATAAGCAGGATAGCCACAATCCACAGCGCAGCGCAGTAGCGGCGACCCAGGCGGTGTTGCTCCAGGCCCGCAAGGCGCAAACCACACAACTGGTAGAGCAGCGGAATGAGCGTCATGGGCACGTAGTACAGGTACCACAGCACGGTGGCATAGAACGGCGTGAACGACTTGTACTTGAGAATGACTTCGATCATCCACAGGGCGCAGATGGTGGCGACGGCAACAAGGCGGCGGCGCAGCACATAGTCCAAACAGCGCAGATAGACCGATACGCCCCAGATCGAAAATGCAATTGCGGCAACAAGCAACGGCAGAGAGCTCGAATGGACGAGCGCATCCACGACCTCTTCGGACACCTCGCTATAGGCGGGCACGGCGTTAGAAAGTTTGGGGTCGAAGGCGAACAGCGCCGGCAAGACTGCCAAAAGCATGAGGAACATCGCGGTGATGACACCGGCGATAGCAAAGACGCGGTGGCGGTACATCCGATGTGTTATGCCAACAAGGAATCGCGGCATGGCGAAGAGCCTGCCACCCCTGGGATCCGCCACGGGTGCGGATCGGGCGGCCGCGTGGCCGATATGTCGCTCGCGGGTACCCATAGTGCTTTTAGTGTACCGACAGGCAGGCTCAAAAAGCGGGCCACATGTCCCAAAATCCGCAGACGGCAAGGCGCCCGGCAGCCTCCCCCGTCTGGCACTTCCCGATATCCGCCCGCCCCAAACCACCGCAAAGGGGACAGGCACCTTTGTGGTGGTTTGGGGCGATGCGCTAGTCCACGGTGATGTCGAGGTTCTTGCCGATGAGGCCTACGTAGCCGCCTTCGGCTGCCTTGGGGCTGTCAGCATGGCAGAGGACCCACTTGTCGGCCTTCCAGTAGCAGTAGCTGTCGCCGGCCGCAGGCATGTCGGCCGCGACCTCGGGGCGCGGGCCGTTGGTGCCGGCGGGCAGCGCCACCATCACCTGGAAGCCACCGTCGTCGACCATGCACGGCGTGTAGTGGAGCGTGGTGTTGAAGACTTCGACGACCGTACCCGCCGGCACGCGAAACGCCTTGACACACGCGGTGTCGAGCTTGCCGTCCTCGATCTCCCAGCGATGCGCCACGAGCAGGATAAAGTCGCGCGCGCCCAGGTTGAACTCACTCGCGCGGTGGTACTCCAGGCAGTTGAGACGCGTGTTGTGGCCGTTGCACCAGCCGAGCTGGAAGGGACGGCCACCAAACATGAGAAAGCCCAGTTTATCGGCATCCTTGACGCCCTCGAGCTCCGGCGCACTTGCAACGTACTTGCTGCCCTCGGGGATGGGCGTGGCAGAGAGCGCCTCGAGCACGGGCGACGTAAGCTCAGACGGAACGTCATCCCAAACGTTGCCATAGGATTTGAACTCGGGATCGTTGACAGAGTAGATATGCATGTTCACTCCTATTCGTAAATGTGACTATACGAACATTCTAGAACAAACATGAGCGATTTTGAACGCTCGTCCCGACCAATCAACAAAAAGGCGCCCCCGCATAAGCGAAGGCGCCCAATGCGCGCGTTTTGGGCGATAAAGCCCTTACGCCTGCTGATAGTGCAGGTGCTTCTCGTCGATATCGGCCAGGTCGCGGTCGAGGTAGCGGCGCGCAAGCCAGTTGGCCATGGGGAGGTTCTGGTCCAGGTAGTTACCGCATTCCTCGGGAGCGGCACCGGGGACATCGCCCTCAAAGTCGGCGACAAACTCAAACAGCTCGCGGACGAGCGGCAAGATCTTCTCGCTCGTCAGCTCGCCAAAGACAACCAGGTAAAAGCCCGTGCGGCAGCCCATGGGGCCAAAGTAGACAATGCGGCTCGACCACTCGGCATGATTGCGAAGGAACGTCGCGCCCAGGTGCTCGATGGTGTGGCACTCGGCCGTGTTCATGACCGGCTCCTTGTTGGGCGTGGTCAGGCGCAGGTCAAACGTGGTGACGGCGGCGCCGGTCGCCGGATCGCGGTCGATGCGGCTCACATACACGCCGGGCTCAAGCAGCAGATGGTCAACGGAAAAGCTCGCGATGCGCTCCATGGCAGATCCTCTCGATAGTCAAATTGGGACGGGGCTCTTTTAGCTGGTTCGAATGGTCGCACCAATCATACCAGTCAAAAAAGCCCCGTCCCAAAAAGACAACTTAGCCCAGAACGCGGGCCATGCGCGCCTTGAACTCGGACAGGAAGCGCGGGGCGTCGACGGTCAGCGCCACGAGTGCGCTCTTGTCGGGGTCGGACAGACGGCGCTCATCGCAGATGGTGCGACCGCGGTACTCGCCCAGCAGATCAACACGCAGGTTGCAGCCGAGCGCGCCCACGAGCGTGGGATCAATCGCCACGGCAACCGCCAGCGGATCGTGCAGCGCGCAGCCACCCAGGTAGGGGGCGTTCATCTCGTACGAGCCAATGTAGTGCTCCACCATACTCGCAAACGCGCAACCGGCCATGGTGCCCGAGCCCGTCCAACCGGCAATGTCGCGACGCGTGAGCACCACGCGATGCGTCACATCCAGACCCACCATAGTGAGCTTGCGGCCCGAGCGCAGCACCGCGTCGGCTGCCTCGGGGTCGCTCGCCATATTGGCCTCGGCGCCCGCGCTCACGTTACCGGGCACGGTAAGGGCGCCGCCCATCACGACCACGCGGCCGATGGACATCATCGCCGCCGCATCGCGCTCCAGGGCGAGCGCCAGGTTGGAGAGCGGGCCAGTCGCTACGTAGACCAGATCGGGACCATAGGTGCGCGCGGCATCGATCAGATAATCGACCGCAGCGTTGCCGTCGGCCGAGGTCGCCCCCACCGGCTCGTAGGGCGACGCGGGCACGCTCGCGCCGCCGATGCCGTTCTTGCCGTGAATGAGCGCGGTGGACGCCGGCGGCGTATAGGGCTCAGTCGCCTGCAGAGGACGGTCGGCACCCAGGTACACCGGAACCTCGGGGCGACCCAGCAGATCGAGCACCGCCAGGCAATTGTGCGCCGATTGCTCGACGCGCACGTTGCCAAAGCACGTGGTGATGCCCACGAGCTCCACCTCGGGGCTCGCGATGGCATAGGCCAGCGCCATCGCATCGTCCACTCCCATATCCAGATCAAGGATCAGCTTCTTGATTGCCATTGTTCTACTCCGCTTCTCCGTCTTTATCGTTTAACCAAACCAATGTTCAACTTCGGCGCGCGTGGGAATCGATTGCTGAGCGCCCAGGCGCGACACCGTCACTGCCGAGGCGCGAGCACCCGCGGCCATGCACTCAAAGAGCGGCAAGCCCTCTAGGCGAGCCGCCGCCAACGCGCCGATAAACGTATCGCCGGCGGCCGTGGTATCGACTACCGTACTCGAAAGTGCCGGCATGCGCAGCAGCTCACCGCCATCGCCGAGCGTAACCGAGCCGGCACCGCCCAACGTGATGACCGCAGCGCCGGCGCCCTTGTCGAGCAGCGCATTGAGCGCGGCGACGCAACTCACATCATCCGTGGGCAGAATGCCCGTCAGAACCTGGCACTCGGTCTCGTTGGGACAGACCAGGTCGACCGCAGGCCAGACCTCCGCAGGCAGCTCGCAGGCAGGCGCCGGATTAAAGACCGTATAGAACCCCAGCCCATGAGCGCAAACAAGTGCCTCGGCCGTCGCTGCAAGGTCACATTCACCCTGGGCGATAAAGACGCTTCCGGCAGCCGGGGCAATCTCGCTGGCGTCGCCGTCGAGCTCATGGGCCACCAGACGCCTCAGCGCGCAGGCAACGTCCGCGCCCGCAAGCGCATGGTTGGCGCCCGGTGACAGTATGATGCGGTTGTCGCCCTCGCAGCGAATGATGGTCGCGGTACCGGTCTCCACGTCATCGCGAAGCGCCACGAACTCAACGCCCACGCCAGCATCCTGGAGCCCTGCCACAAGCGCATCGCCAAAGGTATCGCGCCCAACAGCGCCGATCATGCACGTGCGCGCACCCATGCGCGCAGCGGCGACGGCCTGGTTGGCGCCCTTACCGCCGGCGTTGGTGATAAAGCCGCTACCGCCGACGGTCTCGCCCGCGCGCGGCATGCGCTCGCACGCCACCGAAAGGTCCATGTTCATGCTGCCGAACACCGCAACGATGCCGCGATCTGCCATGGAAACCTCCTCATCTGCGGGCCTTATACCCACCGCCAGTCGTCGATCGTGCACTCTCGCACCCCCTATAACTTTAGTTCACTTTGATGTGGACGCGCGCTTGAGCTTGCGCCAGCAGCAAGCATTCACAGGAGCAGGCAGCTACAATGAAGGCGTGCTGATTATTCTCGTCATTGGATGATGTTTTATGGAACAATTCTCGCAATCGGGCTCGCGCGGTCGACGCCGCACGGGCAACGAGCCGGCGCCGCACGAACGCGTGAAGAGCGAACGCCGTGCCAACGAGCCGCGACGCACCGCGAGCCCCCATCGCACTTCTGCCAACAACGCGGGCCGCGCCAACACTCCCGCCGCGGAGCAGACGCCTGCTCGCCCCAAGTCCCGCTACATCCCTGCCCTTGACGGCCTGCGCACGCTTGCCGTCGTCGCGGTGGTGCTCTATCACCTCAACCTCACGTGGGCGCAGGGCGGTCTGCTCGGTGTCACGATTTTCTTTGTGCTTTCGGGCTATCTGATCACGCGCCTGCTGCTCAACGAAGTCGCTAAGACCGGACGCATCGACCTCAAGAGCTTCTGGATTCGCCGCATCCGTCGCCTGGTCCCCGCCGTGGTGACCGTCGTGGTGGTGACCTGCGCGCTGTGCACCATCTTTAACCACGTGATGCTCACCAAGATGCGCCCCGACATCCTGCCGTCGCTGCTGTTCTTCAACAACTGGTGGCAGATTGCCCAAAACGTCTCGTACTTCAATGCTCTGGGCGACCCCTCGCCACTCACGCACTTTTGGTCGCTTGCCATCGAGGAACAGTTCTACCTGATTTGGCCGCCACTGCTGTTTGCCATGGTATCCATGCATGTGAGCAAACCCAACACGCGCCGCGTGGTTCTGGGCCTTGCCGCGGTATCTGCCCTCGCCATGATGGTGCTTTACAACCCTGCCGCCGACCCCAGCCGCGTGTACTACGGCACCGACACCCGCGTGTTCTCGCTGCTGCTGGGTGCCTGGATGGCCTTTATCCCCGATCGCGACCTGGCGCCGGTGCGTCTCGTTCATCGTTTGGGGCTCAATCGCCTGGCTGGCGCCGCCAAGCACGGCAAGAACGCCGAGGGCAAGCCTGGCGAGAAAGCCGACGAATCAGCCGAGACCGCCCCGGCACAGCCGAGCGCCCTCGTGCGCTTTTGGTCCTCGCCCGCATCCATCGATGTATTGGGCGTCGTGGGTCTGGTTGGCCTTGCCGCCATGGTCGCGCTCACCAACGGCTACACCGCGTTCCAGTATCGCGGCGGCACGCTGTTATGCTCCATCCTCACGCTCATGGTCATCGCGGCCTGCGTGCAGCCCCAGGGAATGGTTGCCCGCGCGCTGTCCGCCGAGCCACTCGTGTGGGTTGGCAAGCGCTCGTACAGCATCTACCTGTGGCACTATCCGCTGCTGTTGCTCATGAACCCAGTCGCCAACATCAACGATACACCGTGGTGGCAGTATATCTTGCAGGTACTTGTGGTGGTCGCCGTGGCAGAGTGCTGCTATCGCTTTATCGAGACTCCGTTTAGGAAGGGCGCCTTTGGGCGCACCGTCGCCAAATTCCGCGGTGGCACCACCACGCCCGCCAACTGGGCACGCGCGCACGCCCCTGTCTGCGTAGCCCGCGCTGTCGTGTTGGTCGTTGCACTGGGCGGCCTGATCTTTGTGCCCGAAACGTCTGCGCTGAGCGGCGAGGGCGCCGAAGTTCTGAACAAGGAAGCCAAGAACACCGCGCCCACCGACCAGCAGGCGGCCGACGACACCGACAAGGACAACGACGGCTTCCCCGATGGCTCCTATGATCTGCTTATGATCGGCGACTCCGTGTCGCTGCGTGCCGTGGACACCTTTGACGGCGTGTTCCCGCACAGCCATATCGATGCCGAAAAGGGCCGCCAGTTTGATGCGGGCCGCGCGACATTTGAGGGCTATATCCAGCAGAACCTTGCCGGCAAGATCGTGGTCTTTGCCCTGGGCACCAACGGCTTGGTAACCGACGACCAGATCGACGCCATCATGGCCGATGCAGGAGATAAGCGTATTGTGGTGTTTGTGAACACGCGCAGCCCGCAGCCGTGGGTTGGCTCTACCAACCAGGCCATCGCCAACGCCGCTACGCGCTACAAGAACGTACGCGTTATCGACTGGTACGGATACAGTGCCAACCGCAACGACCTGTTCGATGGCGATGGCACGCATCTATCGACCACTGGCGTGACTGAGTACCTCAACTTGATCCACGATGCCGTCAAGAAGGACCTGCCCGTGCATCCCGAGGATCACGTCAACGATCCGCAGCCGGCAGCCGTCAAGTCTGCCACCGACGCACTCGTCAATGCGCTCGCTCTCAAGCCGCACAAGCTGGGCACCGACAAGTAACCTGCAGCGCAAACTTCCCACATCCGGAGGGGGTGTCTGCCACGGCAGACACCCCCTCCGGCAGTTAGGGACACTCCTGGCGCAGCCAATGAAGACCTCTACGGATGAATTCCAGGCCGCTCCGTCGCTCCAGACATCGTTTCCGCGCCTCGTGCCTGCCCCAAACAATCAAAACAAGCCCTTTTCGCCGCACCCTCAAAGGTCTGTGGGCAAAAAAGGGCAAATATGAGTACTGTTACCATTTTAGTAGCAGGCAAAACCACCCAAAATGACGTCCGAGCGACCCCTACAACCCCCTAAAGCAGCCAACCTGACTGGTTTAAGGCGTATTGGAGCCAATTTTAATGAACATACTAAAGGCTATGTTCATTATCTTTTAGGATGTAAATGCTATTCACTTAGCAACAGTACTCATATTTGGCATTTTTTGTCCATTGCTATATAACTAACACCCTATAGCAGACAAAAAACAGGCCGCAGCCCATCGCTGCGGCCTGTTCGGAAGCAAAAGTGGGCGTTAAGCGCTGTAGCCCATCGCTTGCAGCACAAACATGACGACTGTCAGCACCGTAATCACGGCGATAGTCGCCCAAGTGAGCACGTTCCACACGCGGCCATTGCGGTTGGCACCCATGATGTGACGGTCGGCGGCGATAACCACCTGGAACACCAGAACCACGGGCAGTAGCACGCCATTGATGACCTGTGAGGTCATCATAATCTGGAACAGATCGACGCCGGGCATAAGCACCAGCACGGCAGAGATACCGATGATGGCCGTAATGATGCCGCGGTAAACCGGGGCCTCGTCCCAGCTGCGGTCGGCACCGCGCTCCCAGCCAAATGCCTCGCAGATAGCGCTCGACGTAACGCCCGGCAGCACGCAGGCGGCCAAGAAGCTCGCCGCGACCAGGCCCGAGGCAAACAGTACCGTGGACCACTGACCCGCAATAGGCTCCAGCGCGCGGGCAGCATCGGCGGCATCGCTAATCTGAATACCCGCCGGGAACAGCACCGTACCGGTCGTGATGATAATGAAGCCCGCAATGATATCAGCAGCGATCGAGCCGCTCACGGTATCAATACGCTGCAGCACGATGTCGTCCTCGCCCGCGTTCTTATCGACCACGTTGTTCTGCGCCAAGAAAATCATCCACGGCGCGATGGTGGTACCGATCGTTGCGACCACGAGCGACACGTAGCTGGGGTCATTTTGAATGTTAGGCACGACCAGGTCGACCGCGACCTCACCCCAGTTGGGGCCAGCCATAAACGCGGCGACAATATAGGTCACGAAGACGCAGCTTACCAGCAGCAGAATCTTCTCGATGCGCTGGAAACTACCCGACATGGTAAGCATCCACACCAGCAGCGCCACCAAAGGCACCGAGATGCTCGCCGGCACGCCAAAGAGAGCAAGGCCGCTGGCGATACCCGCAAACTCCGAAATGGTCACAGCCGTGTTGGCGATCAACAGCGCCGCCATAGCAAGTACACTCTTGCGCACGCCAAAGCGCTCGCGGATGAGCGATGCCAGGCCCTTGCCCGTGACGCAGCCGCAGCGCGCCGCGGTCTCCTGCGTCACGATGAGCAGCACAGTCATGACGGGAAGCATCCAGAGCATCTTGTAGCCATAGTTGGCGCCCGCACTGGAATACGTTGCAATGCCGCCGGCGTCATTGCCCGAAAGCGCCGCCAGCAGACCGGGGCCCATAGCGCCAAAGATGGCCGCGATGGTCAACTTTTGCTTGGTGCCCGACTTTTGCTTGGTATTTTGCACGCGACCACCTAACCAATGACCGACATGGTGAGCAGCACCGCAGCGGCGCAGTACGCTACGCACGAGATCATGACGGCAATAACGTTCATGGCGGTGCCCGACGTGTTGAGGTCATGCTCGTCACGCCAGAACAGCACCATCAGGTAAATCACGGCGCTCATGTTGCCAACCAGGCAAATGATGGCAGCGATATTAAAGCACCCGGTAAAGAGTTGCTCCTCAAACATGGGCGCATCGGGGAACGCGGCGGTGCGCACCAGCTGGGCGCACAGGTAGGTCACGAGCGAAAGGATCAGGCCCATACCCGTGCTCTGGAAGAAGAATCCCAGGTACGGTTTGGGCTCGTCGTCGTGGCCGTCGTACTCGAGGAAGTAGTTCTTGACGAACGACACCATGCGCGAGGCCGCCAGCAGCACGAGCGGCATGGCGCACATGGGGAACACCACCAGATGCGCGGAGCCGAGCGCCGTTCCCAGCACGGTCGCCATGATGCACGACGCGATGCCCCATACAACAACCCAGTACTGGCGATGCACGAACCAGCTGAGCACGTTCGTCGAGTCGTCCGACGCGCTATCGCCCGAGCCGACACCGGCGATCTGCAGGTCCTCCTGATGCTCCTCGGCGATAACGTCCATGGCGTCGTCGAAGGTCACGATACCCAGGATATGACGGTTCTCGTCGCAGACAGGGATGGCAACCAGGTCGTACTTGGTCATCTCGTCCGTCACGTCTTCCTGGTCCTCGTCGGGCGACACATAGACCAGGTCGCGATAGGCCAGCTGACCCAGCGTGGCGTCGCGGTCGGCTACGATCAGCGTGCGCAGCGAAAGCACGCCGGTCAGCATGCCGCTCGGATCCTCGGTATAGACGTAATAGACACTCTCGAAGTCCTCATCGAGTTTGCGAATCGCCTCGATGGCATCGCCGACCGTCGCCGTGGCGGGCAGCGAGACAAACTCCGAGGTCATGATGCGGCCGGCGGTGTTGTCCTCATACCCCAGCAGGTTACGAATCGCCTTCTCCTCCTTGACGCCCATCAGGCGCAGGAGCTTCTCGGCCTTCTCGTAATCGAGCTCGTCGATCAGGTCGGCGGCGTCGTCCGGGTCCATCATGGCCAGCATCGACGATGCGTCCGTGTCGGACAGGCCCTCGAGCATCTCGGTCATAAGCTCGTCGTCATCGAACTCCGAGATGGCCTCGGCGGCCTGGGCAGTATCGAGCTGTGCAAACACCTGCGCACGCAGGCGCGGGTCGAGCTGCTCGATGATGTCGGCAATGTCGGCAGGGTGCAGCTCGCCAAGCGTCTTGTGCGACACCGAGAGCTGGATGTTCTTAGTCGAGCGATCGAGCAGGTCCATGTAAGACCAGGCGATAATGTCCTCACTGAGCGGCTTGCCCAGGTGCTTCATAAAGCCCTCGACGATATGCTCGAGTGCGGGGCTGATCGCGCGCAGCAGACCGCGGGCGCCCACTTCGGCGCCCAGCAGGCGCAGCTGGTTTTCGCCCGACATGGAAAACTTGATGTCGTTTACGCGCACGACCTTCATGCCCTGCGTGTCGACAATCTGCTTGTTGAGCACGTCGCGGGCAAGCAAGAGTTCGGTCGGCTGCAGGTACGAAAAACGGATTTCGGTGGCCGACGTCTTAAGGTGTACACCCGTCTCGTCGATACGGTCGACCCATTTGCGCCAGCTGATCATAAACGGCGTCTTGCCGGGTCCGCGGAACGCGAGCGACGTCACGTGCGGAAAAACTTCGCCGGTGGCAATGCCAAAATCGTTCACTACGCCGAGCTTTTCGCCATCGACGTCCAAGACCGGCAACTTGAGCATCTCACTCAGATAATTCAATGGTGCTCCCCATCATTATTCCTTCGGGCTGCGGCCGTGATGGCGCACGCTCCGTGGGCTTCTGGATATGTATACGCATGCGCGGGCGGCACGCCGCTCGACGCTTACACCCCGTGCATGCGCAAAAAGCACCTGCATGGGGTCATCGACTGTATGGTCGAGGTTTGGATTTCACCTGTAACCTTTCTCTTGACCCTCATTAACCGCAGTAACTATAGCATCAGCATCGCCCTGCGGCATCGAATTTATGCGCTGCACATTGCAGGCATACCAAACACTGACGCATCCGTGACATAGTCATTGGGGACGTTCTTAAATGACTACCCAATGACTACTCCGTGGTGTCGTCGTCCTCGGCAAGCTGGGGGAACACGGCGTCCTTGGGCATGGTGACCTTCGTCAGCGAGGTGAGCTTTTTGCTCAGCGACGTGTCCGTCTTGACCAGGTCGCTGAGCGTCACGATCTTGTAGCCGTCGGCAATGAGGCCGTCGATAATCTGCGGCAGCGCCTCGAGCGTCTGCTCGGCGCATTCGTCTCTATCGGTGAGCAGCACGATATTGCCCGGCGTCACCGAATCGAGCACCGTCGAGACCTGCTCGTCGGCACCGTTGAGCAGCCAGTCGCCCGAGTCAATATTCCACGAGACCACGGCGGAGACCAGGTCCATCGCATCAATCCAGTTTTGCTCGTCAAAGGCAGCGTAGGGAGCACGCAGCAGCATCGTCTTCACGCCGGTCGCCGACTTAATCGCATCGGTGCCTTTCGTGATCTGTTCGCGTACCGCCTCACGGTCCCGACCCTTGAGCGAATCGTCGCTGTAGCTGTTGGATCCGATCTCGCACCCGGCGTCGACAATCGCCTTGGCCGTGGCAGGCGAGGCCTCGGCCGCATCGCCCGAAAGGAAGAACGTCGCGGTGACGCCCTTTTCCTTGAGCACCTGCAAGATCTGTTTGGTGGCGCCGCTCGGACCCTCGTCAAACGTCAGTGCCACGTACTTTTTGTTGCCCTTGGGCGCCACGCTGGCGCACGCAACAACGCAATCGGTGGCGGGCACAACCTCGCCGCGGTCTTGCGTCTTGCCTGACTGCTCACCAACCCACACCTCGGATCGGCCCTGGACACCCCATGTCTGCACATACTCGATAGCGCCCGTGCCCTCGACCTTGAGCTTGGGCTCGATAACCGTAGCCTGAACCTCGTGCTTCTCGTAAGTGTTACGGCCATCCTTGACCGTCACCTTCTCGCCGCCCTCGAGTTCGCGGCTATCCCATTTGCCCTGCTTCACGCGCTTGCCGTCGACCTTCACCGACAGCTTTTCGCCCCCATGGCGCTTGAGCACGCTGTCATCGACGGCCAGCAGGTCGCCTGCGTCGTAGGTGTCAGTCAACTCCTGGTCGTCGATGAGGTTTTGTAGCGTAGAGCCCACGCGCACCGCGGTCTTCTGGCCGTTGAGCTCCACGTCCACGCTGCGGTTGACGTAGCCCACGACGGCAGCGATAAACAGCACGAGCGCGCAACCCACGGCGATGAGCGCGTAGGGCAGGCGAGACGAACGACGGGGCGTACGGCTGTTGCCGATGCGCGCACTGCGATCGCTAAACCCACGGCTATGGTTGAGGTACATCGCGCCGGGCTTACGGTGACGCTTGCGCTGACCGCTGGGCAGCTGCCCCAGATCGCGGCGCGCCGTCGGACGCGCACCCGAACGCCCGTTTAAGTTGGATCCGTTTTGGCGCATGTGCCCTCCCCCATAAACACAGCAAGCCGGAGCAACAGGTCTCCGGCTTGCCTCCCATCATTTGGTACGTCGCTATTTTGTAGCTTTTGACGAGCCTCCGCTCGCCTTTTGGTATTCGTCCTTAAAGGCCTTGAACATGCCGCGCGTCTTGCCGAGCTGCTTGCCCAGTGCGCGACTGCCCTTGTCCACGGCAACCGATCCCTTGTCGTCGAGCACCTTGGCGCCCTTTTTGACCTTGTCGCCCACCACGACGCTGGCCTCGGCGGCCTTGGCAGCCGCACCGCCCGAATACCCGAGCGACTTGACCTCGTCCGAGACGACCATCGCGCCGTTCTCGTAGCCGCGCAGCATCGTCGGCGGCACCTGCGTGTCACCAACCAAAACACTCGAAGCAGCACCGGCGGTCACATAGAATGCCTGCACGATGCCCGAGCGCGGCTTGAACTCAACGTCCGAGCAATAGCCCACGACGTCGCCCGATTCCGTGCGCACGTCCATACCGACCCAGATGATGCAATCGTCCAGGTTGATGTCGAGGCGCTTGGCCGCAGCGGTATCGTAGGTGCCCTTGACGTCGTCAACCGCGATGGCGCCCTCGTAGACACCAATGGCGTCGAGCGCTACGAATCGGTCGGGACGCTCGATCATACCCGCGATATCGGACTGGCGGACCATAAAGCCGACCACGCGCGTACCGCCCGGGGTAAAGACCGGAAAGTGAATCTTTCCGAGCTTTTTAGGGCTGCGCGGTGTGCCGTCCTTTTTGGTACGCTTGTCCTCAGTAGGCTTGCGATAGATCTTGGCGCCGACAAAATCCCCGGCGCGCATTATGCCTCGGTCGAGGGCTCCGCAGCCTCGGTATCAGCCTCGACGGCGTTCTCGACCACGACGTCGGCGGCAGGCGTCACGTTGCCGCCCGAAATGGCGTCGTTGAGCTGCTCGCGCAGCTGGTCCATGCGCTCGCGGGCCAGGTCGACCTTGGCGCGCAGGTCGTCGGTCTTGGCGTCGACCATCGGGCCAAAGTCATTCACCGCAGCACGGGCCTCCTCGGCGCTGTGCTCGTAGGTGTCGCGCATATTGTCCCAGGCGTCGTTGGCGATATCGGCAGCCATGGCGCGGGTCTCGGCGCCCGAGCGCGGGGCCAGAGCAACGCCGACAATAGCGCCGGCAGCGGCACCAAAAAGTGCGCCGGAGACAAAGCTGAAAGTCTTACCCATGATCATTCCTCTCCTGCGGGCACGTCGGTGCCCACCGTTTGAATGCTGTCCATTATACCCGCAGCGCATCACTTGCCGCTCCGCTCATCTGCGTACGGCAAAGGCGCAGGTACGTGATGGTGATAAACGCGTAGGCCTACTCCTGGGGCATAGCCGGCATGGCCACCGTGGCACCCGGGTCCTCGCCGGCGCCGTCCACGAGCGGCAGGCCGCCCTCATGCGCAGGTCCTGCCGGAACCGTCGCAGCACCGCCAAAGACGGCAGCGGAGGCCTCGTGGTTCTCGGCAACCGCGCCCTCGGTATCAATCGCCACCTGGGGCTCGTCGTCAAAGTTGGGGACGCCCTGGGGCTCGGCGGGAACGGGCTCGGCGGTCGCATCGGCAACGGGCTCGGCGTCGACCGGCACATCGCCCTCGTCAGCGCCCTCGTCCTCGGCAGCATCTTCGCCGTTCGCAGCGGCGACGGCCTCGTGAGGATCCTTGCCCTCGGCCTCGGCGCGCATGCCCAGCACCAGGTTGCGCAGGCCCGCGACCGTGCCTTCCACGTCAGGGGCAGGCTGGTCGGCGTGTAGATAGGCCCAGTCCATCATAAAGGTGGCCGAAGACAGCGCGCCGATGGCCAGCGCGTCGTCGGGGCACGAAAGCTCAACCTCAAAGACGCGCTCGTCGTGCTCGCTTACGCGCGTGCGGCCGCACGAGATGCTACCGGCAAGACCGGTCTCGTTCATGAGCTCAACCGTCACGTGCTCCAGCAAGTGGCAGAGCTCGGTCTGGCCCATGCAGTCCTGGAACTCGCGACCGGAATCGCCCAGGCACAGGTGCTTGGCAATCGCGGGCACCAGGTAGTACACGCGCGCCGTGGCCTCGATGTCCTCCGAGGTCATGAGCGGCATGCCGGGGTTCACCAGCACATGCGCGCAGATCTTGTCCTCACTGACGGTGACCTTAAGGATGTTGAACAGGCCTGCCATAACTCTCCCCTACTCTTCCTTGTCCTACTCGTCGCCGTCGTGCGGATTCGCGGAACCCGCACCCGACGTCGTCGGCTCGTCTACCGAAGACTCGGAATCCTTCTTATCGGTTTCGGCCGGAGCGATCACGCGAATGAGCGAGATGCGCTGGCCACGCATCGACTGAACTTTAAACTTGTACCCCGCGACCTCAAACACCTCTCCGATGTCGGGCACCGAGTCGCAAAGCTCCAAAATCCAGCCGGCGATGGTCTCATAATCATCGCTTTCCTCGAGCGGCCAACCAAGCTCAATCGCGTCATCGCACGAAAAACGCCCATCAACGAGCCACTCGCGGCGCGAAAGGCGCGTGAGATACTTGTTGTCGGGGTCGAACTCGTCCTCGATCTCGCCGACGATCTCCTCGACGATATCCTCGATGGTGATAATGCCGGCCGTGCCGCCGTACTCGTCCACGACCACCACGATCTGGTCGTGCGAGGTCTGCATCTCGGACAGTAGCGGCAGGATGTCCTTGGTGTCGGGCACAAAGGTGGCGTCGCGCAAAAAGCCGGCGATGGGCTGGTCACCCTTGCCGTCGAGCGCGGGTTGGATCAGGTCCTTGATGTGCGCAATGCCGGCGACGTTGTCGGGATCCTCGTGATAGACGGGGATGCGGCTGAAGCCGGTCTGGCGCATGGTGGACAGCACGTCGGCGACCGTCTCGTCGTCCTCGCACATGGTGGTGTCCACGCGCGGCACCATGACCTCGCGGGCAACGGTATCGCCCAAGTCAAAGATCTCGTGGATCATACGCTTTTCCTCGTCGAGCAGGTCGTCCTGCTCCGAGACCATGTACTTGATCTCTTCTTCCGAGACGTTTTGGCGGTCGTCGGCACTCTTGATGCGCAGGATGCGGGCCAGGCCATCGGAGCAGGCGCCGGTCAGCCACACGAGCGGACGGGCGATCTTTTGGAAAAACGACAACGGTCCCACGACCTGCTTGGACACGCCCTCGGCATTGGCCAGGCCGATGCGCTTGGGGACGAGCTCGCCGATCACGATGGACACGAAGGCGACCGCGACGGTGATGATGACCGGCGCCAGGCCGCGCGCGATGGCGGAGAGCGGCGCGATGCCAAAGCTCATGAGCCACGTGGCGAGCGGGTCGGACAGACTCGTCGAGGCGACGGCGGACGAGGCGAAGCCCACGAGCGTAATGGCAACCTGGATGGTGGCGAGCAGCTGGTCGGAGTCGGCAGCCAGCTTAATGGCACGCTCGGCGCGCTTGTCGCCTTCCTCGGCCTCGTGCTCCAACACGGCGCGCTTGGCCGTGGTGAGCGCCATCTCGGACATAGAGAAGTAGCCGTTGATGAGGGTCAAAACGAGGGTGGTGATAAGGGAGATGGTTATGTCCATCGGGAGTTTCTCGAACCTCCAAGATTCGGGACGTCAGGTTAAAACGTTGATGGCGGATACGGCAATTGCACCGGCGCCCAAACGAGAACGCGGGCGCGCAGGCGTGGTCGCTAGATTACGAAGAGGATCACCGCCATGAACTGGAAGATGCTGCCGGCGAGCACCCACAGGTGAAACACGCTGTGCAGATAGCGCACGTTTTTGGCGATATAGAACGGCACGCCCGCGGTGTAGCACACGCCGCCGACGGCGAGCAGGGCAAGTGCCACGGGGTTGAGCAGCGCAACAAGTTCGGGCAGCTTAAAGACAACGAGCCAGCCCATCAGCAGGTAGACCAGGCCGCTTACCCAGTGCGGTTGACGCTCGCGTAGGAAGCACTCGAGAGCGATGCCGATAATGGCGATGGCCCATACGGCAAAGAACAGCGCAGGGCCGCCGTCGTTTGCGAGCGTGATAAGGCAAAACGGCGTATAGCTGCCCGCAATGAGCAGGTAGATGCAGCTGTGGTCGATGATGCGAAACACGTGCTTGGCGCGCGCGGGCTGAATCGCGTGGTAGAGCGTGGAGGCTAGGTATTCGAGGATAATGCTGACGCCATAGACAATCGCCGCGGCCATATGGGCCGGGCCTCCGCCGCGCAGGGCGGCGAATACGATCAGGAGCACCAGGCCCGCGATACCCAGCAGGCAGCCGACACCATGGGTGACGGAGTTCATGATCTCCTCGCCCACTGTGTAGTGTGGAACGGCCGCGGTCTTGGGTCGCGGCTTAGAACTGTCGCTCGAATCGGACATGCCGGTTACATCCTCCAACGTAAAGAGTTCTCAACACTATATCAAAGCGTCTAGGTACGTGCGAAATTTGCACCATACGTGACCCCTTGTTTACCCATTCTTTGCCTGTTGACGCATCAACGGCGAACGTCCATAATGCGCTTGCATTAAATGTTGATGTATTAACATCTTATAGGAAAGCTTCTTATGTCTCAAAACGCACGTTCCCATCGAAAGCTCAAGATAGCTGGCGTCGTTGCGCTGGTGCTCGTTGTCGCGCTGCTGGGGTTTGCCGGCAACTTCTTGTTCGACTTTGCCCTGAATCCCCAAGCGCCCTACACCATGAAGATGATGCAGGACAGCAAGGACGCCGAAAAGGGCGAGCAGATGGACGCCGAGGAGGGCGAGGCGCGGGCGTGGTTTAAAGAGAACCGCGAGAGCAGCAGCCTCACCGCGGACGACGGGACCGAGCTTGCCGCCTGGTATTTTGCTGCGTCGGAGAGCACGCACGACTACGCCGTCTGCCTGCATGGATATACCAACGAGCCCATCGGTATGGCCCGATACGTCAAGCGATTCCACGACCGCGGCATGAACGTACTCGCACCCGCCGCCCGCGCTCACGAGCGCTCCGGCGGCGACTATATCGGCATGGGCTGGCCCGAGCGCCTCGACATCGTCGCATGGATCGAGCAAATCGTTCAGGCTGACCCCCAGGCGCGCATCCTGGTCTTTGGCGAATCGATGGGTGCAGCAACCGCCATGAACGTCGCGGGGGAACCTCTGCCCGCAAACGTGAAATGCATTATCGAGGACTGCGGTTATACGAGTGTTTGGGACGAGTTTTCCCTGCAGCTCAAGGACGTGTTCGGCCTGCCCAGCTTTCCCTTGCTCGATGTAGCAAACTTGGTGTGCAACGTGCGCGCGGGCTACGACTTTCATAAGGCGAGCAGTGTGGAGCAACTCAAACACGCGACGGTTCCCATGCTGTTTATCCACGGCGACCAGGACACCTTTGTACCGTACAGCATGCTCGACCAAAACTACGACGCGTGCGCCAGCAAGGTCAAGCAAAAGCTCACTATCCATGGCGCCACCCACGCCAAGAGTGCGCAAGTTGACCCCGAGCTCTACTGGAATACGGTCGACGACTTCCTCGACGAGTATTTTTAGGCAAATAGGACGGTTTACCAGTCTATCTGACCCCTTAGCACTTCCAAAAAGCCGCCCGCGGGCACTGTGCTCACGGGCGGCTTTTGCTAACGCTGCGCTACAAAAACGCTTGTTTTGTCCAATAGCTAGGCGCTACTTGACCTCGATGAGCTCGTACTCGCTCGTGCCAAGGCCGATCTTCTCGGCATGCGCGATGCACGCGCGCCAATCGGTATCGGGATGCGTGATGCAGAAGGGGTCGCGCGCCTGCTCGCCCTCCAGATGCTCGTGGTTATGCTCCATCTTGGCGGCGCTGTCGGTGAGCTCGGTGTTGGGCAGCGGCTCGGATGCCATGACGGCATCGGCGCAGGCCTGATCGATAGCGACCGGGTCGAAGCTCGCGAACATGCCGATGTCGTTGACGATAGGCGTATCGTTTTCGGGATGGCAATCGCAGTTGGGGCTGATATCCATGGCAAGCGAGATATGAAAGCTCGGGCGGCCGTCGACGACGGCCTTGGTGTACTCGGCAATCTTGCAGTTGAGCACGTCGGCCGCGGCCTCATAGCCGGGCTTGATGGCGTCCTGGTTGCACACGCCGATGCAGCGGCCGCAGCCCACGCAGCGATCGTGGTCGATGGTGGCCACGTGCACCGTGCGAGTAGCGCCGCTGGCAAGCTCGCGCTCGCGGGTGTCGTTGAACGAGACGGCGTCGTGCGCGCAGATCTTTTCGCAGGCACGGCAGCCAACGCAGTGCTCGGTCGCGACGTTCGGCTTACCGGCGGCATGCTGCTCCATCTTGCCGGCACGGCTGCCGCCTCCCATACCCAGGTTCTTCATGGCGCCGCCAAAGCCGGCCTGCTCATGGCCCTTAAAGTGGGTGAGGCTAATCACGATATCGGCATCCATGAGCGCCTGACCGATCTTAGCCTCGTGCACGTACTCTCCGCCCTCGACCGGGACGAGCGCCTCGTCGGTGCCCTTGAGGCCGTCGGCGATGATGATCTGGCAACCCGTGGCATACGGGGTAAAGCCGTTCTGGTAGGCGGTATCGATGTGCTCGAGCGCGTTTTTGCGGCTACCGACATAGAGCGTGTTGCAGTCGGTGAGAAAGGGCTTGCCACCCAATTCCTTCACGACGTCCGCGACGGCGCGGGCGTAGTTGGGGCGCAAAAAGCTCAGGTTGCCCAACTCGCCAAAGTGAATCTTGATGGCGACGAACTTGTTCTCAAAGTCGATCTGCTCAATACCGGCGTGACGGATGAGGCGCTTGAGCTTGTCGAGCTGGCTCTCGCGAGCATGCGTGCGCAAGTTGGTGAAGTACACCTTAGCGGGTGCTGCGGGTGTAGTTGCGGTCATAGATATATCCCCTCGGTCTATATGGCGTTACAGACATAAGAGGATGGTACCAGTTAAAGCAGAGTTAAAGTCAAGTACGGCACCCAGTCATTGGGGACAGACTTAAATGAGTAGTCGCAAGGGACACTCTTTCGCCACCCGGCAGTTGGGGACAGTCCCCAAGTGCCGGCAGGAAAGGAACGTCCCCGAAGGCCGGCATATAGGGACAGTCCTTGCCAACCCGACCGGCAGACCGGCGAATCATCGGCATCTGGTAAGAGGGACGCGCCGTCACGTTTGTGGCGGCGCGCCTTGGTTTTGCGGCGCGTTCTGGCGTGGCCACAATCTGGTTTGATGGCGTGCCCTGGTGTGGCGGCGTTGACGGCGTGCCCTGGCGTGACGGAGCGTCCTGGCGCGGACCGCTAGCCCTTTTGCGCGACCAGATGCGCGCGGAATCCCTTCTGTGCCTCGAGCTTGAGCGGAGTGAGCCCGGATTCCTCGACGAGCGCGCGTAGCTCGGACAGCTTGAGGATGCGCACGTCGCCATGGCCCAAGAGGCGTGCCAGCGGTAGCTCGATGTTGTTCATGAGCCAGACCGCGACATCGTTCGAGGTGTAGTCGCGAAGGACCAGTCGCCCGCCGGGCCGAAGGACGCGTGCCACCTCGGCGAAAAACCTCTCCGGATGCGGGTAGTGGTGGAAGCTGTTGGAGCAGAGCACGGCGTCGAAGCTCCGGGGCTCGAAGGGCAGTGCCTCCGCGTCTCCGACGACAAAGCTGACGTTATCGAGCTGCTTTGCCCGGGCGACGTCGATCATCCCGGGTGTGAGGTCGAGTCCAGTCAAGTGCTTGCTGGGGTACCGGGCGTGGAGCAGTTCTAGGACGGCTCCGGTTCCACAGCCCACGTCGAGCGCGTCCTCGAACGGTTCGAGCTCAAGCTCCTCGAGCATTTGCGGATAGTCGTCCTTGCACATCTCGTAAATGCCGGCATGGCCGGATTCGTAGACCTTTGCCGCCTCGGTGAACTCCTTGATGGAGAGCTGCTTGAGCTCCTCTGCCGATCTTGCCATGAGCCCTCCTATTCCTGGACCTTCAGCGCCTCGGAGAGGCTCACGCGCTTGATGGAGCGCGTGTGCAGCAGCGCCACGACCAGGTAGGTCGCAAAGCCAACGCCGACGCAAGCAACCATGGACCAAGCGGGCACGTAGATCTCGATATTGCCGTTGTAGGCGAGCAGCATCGAGCGGAAGATGGCCGTGAGCGAGCCGATAATGACCGGCAGGCTCAGCACAAGCGACGCCGCCACGCACAGCGTGATCGAGCGGATGTACAGATGCGAGATCTCGCTATCGCGATAGCCAAAGACTTTCATGTAGCTGATCGAACGGGCGCTGTGGTCGATCACAGCCTTGGTCAGCAGGTACATAAACAGTAAGAAGATGAACACCGCAAGCCCAACCATCATGCCGATCATTTTGCTCATCATGCCGATGAACTGATCACCCACGGCGCGCATGTCGTCGGGCGTGGTGTCGTCGGCAAAATAGCGCGCGTCGAGGTCGAGCTTCTCGTCGCTCACATAGCCGTTAAAGTAGGCGGCGTCGTTGCCGAACAGCTCGTTAAAGTCGTCGATGCTCATATAGACATTCATATCCGACTTAGAGCCCCAAACGCAGTCCTTGCCCACGTACTCAAAGGAATAATTCTTGCCCTCGTACTTGTCGCGAAGCTTAACCTTCTGACCCTCGCTCCAGCCAAACTTGTCGAGCAAGCCACCGCCAAAGACGACGCGTCCGTTGCCGACGTCCAGCCCTTTCCAGTAGCGCGAATCGGGCGAGATGCCGTAGATGGAAATCGTCTCCTCGCCATTTCCGCCACCGCGGTCGTATTGCAGCTGGTAGACGGCGTATTTCTCGGCCTGTGCGATTGCGCCCGCGCCGTTATCGGTCGTATTGACCGGGTGGATATCGTCGTTGTCGGTGTCAATCTTAGAGGCCTTGCCGATCAGGTCGATAGCCTCATCGCGGTCGCAGCCGAGAGCATCGGCAAGGTCATCGAGGCGCGCATAAAGCGCATCCTTCTTGTCCTGGACCTTGGCGAGCGCGTCCTGCGCTGCGGCCAGGCTCTCGGCAGACGGAGATGCGGTCGCGGCATCGGCTGCCGCCTGCGCCGCATCGGCCGCGTCGTCAAGCTCGTCATCGGCATCCTGAGCGGCAGAAAGCAGCGCGCCGTCAACCGACTGCAAGCGCTCGAGTGCCGACCACTGTTCGCGCTCCTCGGCAGTGCCCTCGAGTTCCAGCGGGGCCTTGAGCGTGTACCGGTGCTCGGCGACCAGGCTTGTCTCGAGGTTGTCGGCGTAGTGCGTCATCGTGGGCAGAATCGCCAGGCCAAAGAGCAGCAGCAGCGAGGCGAACGCAATGCCCACGAAGAGCGTGGCGAAGTTGCCCAGATTGCGCAGGAAGATACGCAGGCGGAAGCGGGAAACAAAACCCATGCGCTCCGGCAGCTGCAGGCCACGCCTGGTACCCGACTTGCCGCTCGCTTCGTGACGAAGAAACTGCAACGGCGTCTTGCCCATCTTGCGAAGCAGACCCACCAGCGTGATGAGGATGAGCGCGGCGGCGGGAACCACGGCGCACTTCACAAAGATCTCCCAGCTCCAGTACACCTGGAAGGGCGGCAGGCTGTATGACCCGTAATAGAGACTACGCATGGGCTCGGTAAAGAACACAACGCCGAGCGCAGTGCCCAAAAGCGCCGAGACCACGCCCACGATGGCGGGAAGTGCCAGGTAGTGCAGCACGATCTCGCGACGGCGATAACCGCTGGCGAGCAGCGTGCCGATGATGGCGCTCTCCTCCTCGATGGTGGCGTCGGTAAGGACCACAAAGACGAACGCCATGATCACGATGATGATGTCGAGCAGCGTCATCCACATCATGGAGTCGCCGTCCACGTCATCGCGCGCATAGCCAATGCCCTGATTGGAATCGGCGTCGGTCAGATCGTCCACGCGCGCATCGGCGTCGGTCAGTGCCTCGACCATATCTTGCTCCGCATCGATGCGATCCGCGGTGGGGAGGTCGCGATCGGCAAAGGTAAAGGAGTAGGTGTAGGCGGGCGCGCCGCCGGCATCCTCGAGCGCGGCAAAGCCGGCATCGGTGACCTCGGCCACGCCGTACGTGATGGTGTTCACCGTAAAGTCCGAATTGTTGAGGAACAGCGCCTGGCTATCGGGCTGGGTCATGATGCCGCAGATGGTGTAGGTGCGGCCCTCGAGCTCGACCTTATCGCCCACGGCGAGGCCGTTGTTGGTGGCAAAGACACGGTCGATTGCCACCTCATCGTCCGTTTTGGGCTCCTTGCCCTCACAGTAGGACGCGATATCGACCTTGGTGCGGTGCGCATAGGTGCGCAGCGTGCGCTTGGTGCCGTCGTCGCCGGACACCTTTTTGATGATGGCGTCGATGGAGAAATTCTTGTAGAGCGTGACGCCGCCGACGTCGCCGGCTGCATCCTCGGCGGCCTTGAGTTGATCGTCGGTAGCCTCGAAGGAGGTGGTCACGCGGCCGTCCTCAATCGCGTACGCATCGCGCATGTCATCGATAAGGCAGCCGATGGAATGCGCTGCGAGCAAAAATCCCGAGGTGAGAGCGGTGCTTCCGCACATAAGCAAAAAGATGCCCAGGTATTTGCCGATATTGCGGCGCAGCTCGCGCGGGAGACGTTTTGCGAGAGGTGTCATGGCGCCGCCTACCAATCGAGCTCGGCGGCCGCAACGGGCGACTCGTTGAGCTCATCCTCGACGATGTGCCCGTCGCGCAGGCGCAGCACGCGATTGGCCATGTGCGCGATGGCGGCATTGTGGGTGACAATGATGATGGTGCAGCCGTAGGTGCGGTTGACATCCTCCATGAGCTGCAGGATTTCCTTGGACGTCTTGTAGTCAAGCGCGCCGGTGGGCTCGTCGCACAGCAGCAGGCCCGGGTTTTTGACGAGCGCACGGCCGATGGCACAGCGCTGCTGCTGGCCGCCCGAGACCTGGCGCGGGAACTTGTTGCGGTGCTCGTAGAGGCCCAGCGAACGCAGCAGGTCGTCGACATTGAGCGGGTTTTTGGACAGGTGCGCCGTGACCTCGATGTTCTCCTTGATGGTGAGATCGGGCACCAGGTTGTAGAACTGGAAGACAAAACCCAGCTCACGGCGGCGACACTCGCCCAGGTCGGTAGGCTTGAGCACCGTGAGGTCGCAGCCGTCCACCATGATGGAGCCGCCGTCGGCATCCTCCAGGCCGCCGATCAGGTTAAGAAACGTCGACTTGCCCGAACCCGAAGGCCCCAGCATGACGCAGATCTCTCCGCGGTTGATGGACGTGTCGATGCCGTCGAGCACCGTCAGGCGTGCATCTCCATCGCCGTAGTGCTTCTTGAGCCCCTTGACCTGGACGTAGGCTTGCTTCGTCGCCATGCTATCCCCCATTGTTAGCCTATTGCTACTTTATGTGCGTAATAGTAAACCATGGCGAACTATTTTTGGGCGAGGCCTGGATTTTATTTCAGACTAGTCATTGGGGCGTTCTTAAATGACTAGCTGTTGGGGACACTCTTTCGCCACCCGGCAGTTAGGGACGTTCCCTTTCTGCCGGCAGCTGAGGACAGTCCTTGGCAACCCGGCCGGCAAGCCGGCGGTTCGGCAAAGACTGTCCCCAATGACTAGTCGTTTAAGTCTGTCCCCAATGACCACTCTTGGTCGTTTAAGTCTGTCCCCAATGAGTACCCGATGACTAGGTGGCTAGGCGCGGGATTTGGCGCGTGCGAGGGCCAGACCTACGGCGGCAATGGCGGCGGCGAAGAGCACCGTGACGCCCAGATCGCAGGCGATGTCGCTCAGCACGGCAGACGTCAGATCCGAGGCAAGTGCCTTGCTGATCGCATCGTTCACCCAATATGTCGGCACAAAGTGCGCCACGGTCTGCACGGCCGAGCCCATGAGCGACAGCGGCATCCAGGCACCGCCCAAAAACGTCATGAGCATGCCGAGTAAGTTGCCCACGCCGTTGAGCAGCTCCTCGCGCGCACCCAGGCTCGACAACGCAAAGCCAACGGCCAGCGGCGTGCACGCCAGGGCAAACGTCGCCGCCAGCGCCAGACACACACGACCCGCGCCGACCTCGGCAACCGCGCCGGCAAAGCCCACGACGCCCATCATACTCGACACGAGCCAAATGCAGACGGTGAGCACGGCGGCGGCCGCAAACACGGCAAGCGAACGCTGACGCTCGGAGACCGGGCTGGCATCCATGCGGCGCACGCGCTCGGGCTCGTTCATGCCCGAGAACACCAGTCCCACCGTCACGATGACCGACGAGATAATCGCGTACGCGCCAAAGTTGAAGTACGACTCGAGCGTGGCGGCAGCAGTCGAGTCGACCTTGACCTGCTCGATCTGGACCTCCGCGCGCTTTGCAGCGGCATGCTCGGCGGCCTTGGCAACGTCGCCGTTAGAAGCAGCGGGCTCAAGCGCCGCCGCAGCGCCCGCGAGCGAGATCCAGCGCGAGGCCTCGGCAGACGAAAGCGCCGCCGCCATGGTGCCGGCACCGTAGGTCACATCGAGCTTGGGCAGGGACTCCCCCGCGCGGGCGGCTGCAACGAGGTCGTCCTCAAACCCCTCCGGGATAAAGAACACGCAGTCGGCGCTGCCCTTGGCACTATTGCTCTTGGAGAGCGCGTCCGCAAGATCGTAGGTGTCGCCGCCGATGCCCGTGACCAGCTCAAAACGCGAACCCAGATGCTTGGTAAGCGCACGCGAAAGGTCGCTGCCGTCGCGGTCGACCACGATCACGTTGGCATCGTAGGGCTTGTACTCGGTGAGCTGCGACGAGTTCCAGCTCACCGAGGCCGCGATGAATACGCCCATGAGCGAAATGAACACCGTGTAGATGATCAGGTAGAATGGGTGCGCCAGCGCCATGCGAAGCGCGGTCTTAAAGGTGCTCATAGCGGCTCCTTCCAAAGATCAGCGTAGCGGCGGCGACAAACACCAGCGTCATGAGGACCAGCGCGCCGGCGCGAACGGCAAAAGGTCCCAAGTCTTCAAAGAAATACAGGCGGTTGAACATGTCGCAGATAAGCTTGACGGGGTTGAGCCAGCACTCAGCCGGGCAGGCGCGGGCGACGTCGTCGGCAAGCGCCATCGCTGGCTCGCCGTAGAGGCCGGCGAACAGGGCGCACGTAGTGGCAAAGCCCGTGAGGATGCCAGACTTGGACGCCTTGCCGCCCTTAACGGGAAGCGTGCCCACAAAGAGTCCCAAGCCCGTGGCGGCAAGCGCGGAAGCGGCGCCGCCCACCAAACACAGCCCCTCGCGCCCGCCAAAGTCGACGCCCACGACCAGACGCACGTAGCCGATCGCGATCGCCATCGAGGCAAAGGAGACCAGCCACGAGCCCACAAAGATACCGGCCAGCGACGCCGTTTTGGAAAGGCCACCCGCGCAGCGGCGCGCGCCAAGGCCCGACAGATTGGGTTGCAGATCGACGACGCTCAAGGCGGCAAACTCGGCAGACATCATCGCCACCAGGCCAAAGAGCGCGTAATAGTAGATGACCGTGCCATCGGGCGTGGTGCGTGTCAGGCTTACGCGGCGGGTGCCGCCCTCGAGCGACAGAGCGCGCGCAACCGCCTCGGGGTCGGCGAGCGCCGCCGGTTTGTCCTGGGCAATCTGGCGCATGAGCTCGGCATTTTGTGTATACGAGCTTGCCACCGTCTCAAGGATGCTGCGGTCAGTGAGCACCGACGACGCACGCGAGTTGTCATAGCTCGAAAGCAACGTGAGTTTGGGCGTGCCCGCGGCATCCACCGTGTAAATGCCCGCGACCTCGCCGGCCTTGAGCGCTTTGCGCGCGGCAGCCAAGTCTTCGTACTCGCTCACATCGAGCAGCTGGTCGTCGCCTGCCTTGGCAAGCGACGTCGCCACGTCCTTAAAGGTTGAGGCGTCCCAGGCCTCGTCCGCCACGACGGCCACCGGCACCGGGTCGATCCTGCCGTCGGAGCTCAGGTTCGCAAACATAAACATGAACATCGTGGAAAGCGCGACGGGAAAGAGAGCGCCCCAAACCCACGTGCTCGGCCGGCGCAGCAGCGTCTTGACCGTAATGATAATGGTGTTGAACATGACCGCCCCCTAGTCGCGCAGCTCGCGGCCGGTGATCTCGAGGAACACGTCGTTGAGGGTCGGCGGCTCGCTCCACACGCGGCCGAGCGCCACGTCGGCGGCGCGCAATGTGTCGAGGATGTCGACCAGGTTGTGCGGACTCGCCTCGCAGGTGCAGACGAGCTCGCCGCCGGACAGATCGACGCTGAGCACGTGCTCGAGGGCGCGCAACCGCTCGACCGTGGCGGGCTCGACGGCGCCTACCTCGACGGTCACGCGCTCGCCCATCTGAATCATGCGCTTGAGTTCGTCGTTGGTGCCCTGCGCCAGCACGCGCCCGCCGTCCATGATCATGATGCGGCTGCAGATCTGCTCGACTTCCTCCATATAATGGCTGGTATACACCACCGTGGCGCCCTCGTCGCGCAGGCGGCAGATGCCCTCCAGGATGGCGTTGCGACTCTGCGGGTCGACCGCCACCGTGGGCTCGTCAAAGAAGATGAGCTCGGGCTTGTGCGCGATGCCGCAGGCGATGTTGAGGCGACGCGCCAGGCCGCCCGAGAGCTTGCCGGGGCGAAACTTGGTAAAGTCGCCCAAGCCGACAAAGTCGATCGCCTCGTCCACCAGCGCGCGGCGGCGCTTGCGGTCGCTAACGTAAAGGCTGCAGAAATAGTCGATGTTCTCGCGCACGGTGAGCTCGTCGAACACCGCCACCTGTTGCGGCACCACGCCGATGCGGCGCTTGAGGTCGTAGCGAGCGGGCGTCATGGGCTCGCCAAAGAGCTCGATGGTGCCTTTGTCGTAGGCAAGCAGCTGCAGGATACAGTTGATGGACGTGGTTTTGCCCGAGCCGTTGGGGCCCAGCAGGCCAAAGATCTCGCCGGGGGCGATGCTCAGGCTAAAGTGGTCGAGCGCGATAAGGTCGTCGTAGCGCTTGACGAGGTTTTCGACGTGGACGATGTCTGTCATGAGGCGGCCCTTCTGTTGATTGCGGCCCGGTACGATTGCATCATCGCAGGAGCGAGCGGCGCGCACCAGTGAGCTTTGTCACGAGTGCGGAGCTTGGCCGTGCGGCCTGCCGACGTCCCCGCTTTGCCGCGTGGGAGGAATGTCACGGTTGCGCAGGCGGTCCCTCCACCACGCGCGGCTTCGCGTACAATACCCGTATGAACAGGCTTTTCGACAAATCGATCGTGCTGGCGTGCTGTATTGCGGCCGCCATGGGTCTTGCTGTGGACGCTCGCCTGGTCGCGGCGTTTTGCCTTGGCGTTATTGCCACCTCGCTGGCCGAGGTCGTACAGGGAAACCGCGCCCGCCGTGTGAGCGAGGCCGCGAGCTACGCCTGCATCATCGCGGCTGTCTTCGTGCCGCCGTTTGTGCCGTTTGCGCCTCTCGCTCTCTATGACATCGCGCGACGCGTTCGCCGTGAACGAATCTGGCCCGCGCTGGCGATTGGCGCCGTGTTTGTCTGCGCGCTTGTCGCGGACCTTCGTGGTGGCGTGCTCACCACCCGAACGCTGCTGTTAACCGCCATCCTTTCGGTTGCCGCCACCTTGCTATCGCTACGCACCGCCCAGTTGGAGCGCGAGCAGCGGCGCATGCGCCGCACCCGCGACGAGCTGCAGGAACGAGCCCTCGCGCTCGAGGCGCGCAACCGCGATCTTGCCGATCGCCAGGACTACGAAGTCGAGCTCGCGACGCTCGCCGAACGCGCCCGCATCGCGCGCGAGATCCACGATAACGTCGGGCACCAGCTCACGCGCGCCTCACTGCAGGCCGAAGCCCTACGCGTGGTCCACGCCGACGAGCCTGGCGTCGCCGCCGATTTCGCCGACGTTAAACGCACGGTTGACGAGGCGCTCCAGCTTGTGCGCACCAGCGTCCACGCGCTCAACGACAACGCCGTCGACCTTTCCGTGCAGCTCGAACGCATTGTCGAAGGCACACGCTCGGACGGCGGCCCGCAGATTGAGCTTGAAGTTATGGCCGAACATGCGCCCGCAAACGTCGCCAACTGCTTTGCAGCGGTCCTGCGCGAAGCGCTCTCCAATACCATGCGCCACGCTTGCGCCCAGACCGTCACCGTACGGTGCATGGAGCATCCGTCGTTTTACCAGCTCATTGTTACCGACGATGGCGTGGGTGAGGTCCAAGCAAGCGGCCGCGGCACCGCGGAGGGCATGGGGCTCGCCTCCATGCGCGAGCGCATCGAGGCGCTTGGCGGCACCTTCACCGCCGGCCCGCGTGCCGGCGCCGGCGGCTGGCGTGTGTTTGCCACCGTTCCCAAACAGCAAGGAGATGAGGGCCGATGAGGCTCATCGTTGTCGACGACGACCGCTTGGTGGTCGATTCGCTCAAGATTATCTTGGGCGCCCAGCCGCAGATCGAAGTGGTGGGCACCGGTGCCAACGGCAACGATGCGGTGGCGCTCTACGCCAAGCACGCACCCGATATTGCGCTGCTCGACATCCAGATGCCGGGACGCGACGGCCTTTCGGCCGCGCGCGAGATCCTTGAGCACGACCCTGCGGCGCGCGTGGTGTTTCTGACGACGTTCTCGGATGACGAGTACATTGTGTCGGCGCTCAAGCTGGGCGCCCGCGGCTACCTGATCAAGACCGATGTCGCTGCCATTCCGCCGGCGTTGGCGCAGGTCATGGACGGCAAACGCGTGCTCGAGGGCAAGGCGATCGAGGACATCGATTTTGACGGAACGGACGTCGAGGCGGGCACGCCCCGCCGGCCCGCAGCCTTCGCCAGCCTGACCGACCGCGAGTTCGAAGTCGCCGAACTCATCGCCCGCGGCCTCGACAACAAAGAGATCGCCGCCACCGCCTACATGGGCGAAGGCACCGTGCGCAACCACATCAGCTCAATCCTGGCAAAGATGGGCCTGCGCAACCGCACGCAGATCGCTATCGCCTACCTGCGAGGGTAGTTGCCCGAAGACCGACCGTTCCGGCATAGCAAAATGGCTGCTACCGATTTAAGGCCATTTCAAAACTATGCCGGTTTACGGGGCCAAACTCAGGACCCCCATCCATACCCGCGTTTTCTGCAAAATGACGGCTCGTCTACCTGCGGTTTTATTTTCACGAATATCGGCATGGTTGGAGACTCGTAACTCAGCCCCGTAAACCGGCATAGTTTTGTTCGGGCGGCCCTGGACGAGTGCCTCCGCCAGCCTCGCGGGACCAAAATGATCCGTTTTCCTCCGTCCCCAAGGGATCAGCCGGAACCGCTCGCCACGAAATCGGCCCATCTACTACGTTTGACGCGATACCCATGACCATACCTTCGTTTTGAACAAAACCACAGGCGTTCTACCTGCGGTTTTGTCTTCGCGTTTTTTGGCATGGTTGGGGGTAAGGGGCTAAACGTAGTAGATGGGCCGGTTTCGTGGCGCCCCCGGCACACAAAAGTGCCGCCACGGAGGAGGGAGATGCCTCCGTGGCGGCTGGGGGTAGGAGTAGGTCGGAATTTAGCCCTGCCGGCCGCCCGGGGCCTTTTGGCCCCGGGCGCTGTCGACGTGCCTAGCGCTTACGGATACCCCAGACTAGGGCTCCGACGCCGGCCATGGCGATGACAAATGCCATAAGCAGAGCGGCAGCCTGTTGGTCACCCGTGGTGGGCAGGAAACCCTTGACCGTCTTGACGATGTTCGTCACGGTCTTGGGCGTGCCGGGGTCGGGCGTCGGCACGGGCGTCTCGGGCTTCTTGTACGTGTTGTTGAACACGATACCCTCGACGCTCTTGTCGCCCTTGGTAAAGGCAACGTTCGCCTTGAGGTTGCCCTCGCCGTCGTCGACCACGTTAACGGTCGCGGTAAAGACGGACTTGTCGTAGGTCATACCGGCCTCGTCACCCTTGACCTCGCTGATGGTGTAGACGTACGTACCGGGCTCGTCGTACTCGAGCTTGTCGAAGTTGATCTTGCCGTCGGCATCGTTGGTAACCGTAGACTCGATGTCCTCGCCAACGAGCTTAAAGCTAAACTCGTCCTTCTTGAGCTCGCGTCCCTCGAGCACCTTAATGGCGCCGATGGAGACCTGCGTGGGCATGGCGTGATACTTGTTGGTAAAGCCAGCCGACTCGGTGGTTCCCTCGAGCTTGTGCGTCGCGGCCAGCGTACCGTCGCCGTTGTCGGAGACGGTGGTCACGACGGTGTAGGTCGTGCCGTCATAGGTGACACCCTTGTACAGGCTAAGCGCGTTCGGGCGAGCCTCGCGCAGCGTGTACGTGTGCGTACCGGGCGCCTCGTAGTGGATCGGGCTCAGCGTAACGTTGCCGTTGGCGTCGTTGGTGCCGCTGGCGACAACCACGCCGTCCTCGAGCAGTTCAAACGTGAACTCGCCGGTTGCAAGGTCACGTCCGGTCAGACGCTTAACCGTCTTGACCTGATCGGTCACGGAAGAGTCGGTGGGCGCCACGACGTAGGTGTTGGTGAACGTGAAGTCCGCACCGTCGTCGCCGTTGCGCACGACACTCAGATGTCCGGCGCCGTCGTCAGTCACGGTGTAGGAAACCTTGCGCGTGGCGTTGGGGTCGTTGGTCACGCCAGGGACGCTACCGGACTCGGTCACCGTATAGGTAAAGGTGTGCGAGCGCGGAGCGGTGGGGGTTGCGGGATCGGACTCGTCGTTGGACTCATCGGTCTCGGCAGCGTCGGCGTCAACCTCGGCCTCACCGGTGTTGGCTTCGGCGTCGCTCGATGCGTCGTCAGAAGCATCGGTCGTCACGCCCAGAGCGCGGTTGAGGTCCTCGAGCGTAAAGTGGATCTTGCCAAAGCCCACGTTGCCAGCCGCGTCGTTGGTTGCGGTCGTGCGCTCGGGCATCGGGGCACCAGCCTCGTCGGCGGTCACGGTAAAGGTGAACTTGCCCGTGATGTCAGCCGGGGTCAGGCCCTCGGCAGCTTGGAGCTTCTTAGTGCCGGTGAGCGCGGCATCGACGGCTTCGGCGCCGTAGACGTTCTCGAACAAGGGCTCGACGCCGCCGTAGTCGACCGTTGCCGTCAGGGTACCGTCACCGTTGTCGACGACGATAACCTTAAAGCCAAAGCTCCACGTTGTAGCGGAAACGCCATTCGGCAGCCCGAATAAATCTTCGTAGGCCGTGTAGTTAATGGTCCAGGCAAGCTTGCCGTCCTTATCGGTACGATAAGCAAGCCCAGCAGCCTCAAGATTAGCAAGCATCTTGGTGTCGTAGTGCAGCGTATCAAAGCTCACGTGCCCGCCGATATTGGGCTTGAGGTTTTCGTATGCCACAAGCTCACCCTGATAGGCGATGCCGAACCAGAACTCGCCGTCGGCCATCGGGCGGCCGGTCAGAGTCTTGGTGGCAACGACCTGAGCAGCGGTGCCACCAGGCGTGTTGGTCGTAGCGCTGTAACTGTTGTGGAACGGCACCAGGGCTTTCTCGACCTTGTTCTCGCCACTCTTGTGGACCGTCTCATGCGTGCCCTCGGGACCACCGGAAACGGTCGTCGTAGCAGTGAGCGTACCGGCGGTGTCGTCGGCGATGGCGATCGTCACCGTGCGTACGGCGTCATCGTAGGTGTAACCGGGCTGGCCGTCGTTCTTTTCGGCCACGGTGTACTTGAAGGTCTTGCCGGCGTCAGCCTGCGTAAATTTAACCTCATGACCAGCCAGAATGTCGATCAGTCCGACCGTTGCCTCTGCCGTCGCAGGGGACTTGAAGTTGTTGGCTCCGGGCAGCAGGCCAAGCGCGTTGGCCGAGGCCTCGTCGGCAGGCGTCACGGTAAACGTGAACTGGCCCTCGGTCATGGGGCGGCCGTCCAGATACTTGCTGAGCCACAGACCGCCGGCCGCGGTGTAGTTAAGCTCAGTGCGGTACGTGTTGGTAAAGCGTCCGTTTTCCTTCTTGGTGACATTGGCGGTCAGCTTGCCCTCGCCGTCCTCGGTCACGGTTACTTCGGCGGTCGCGACGTGGGAGTCATACGTCATGCCGACCGTATTACCCGCGTTCTCGCGGATCTCGTACTTGTAGGTTCCGGCAGCCGTGTAGCGAATCTTGCCGAACTTGATGGCGGCAATGCCGTCCTTCGCATCGTGCTTGCTCACGGTTACGGTTGCAGGATCGGGTAGCGGAGCGCCATCGGGGGCGGTAATGGTAAAGCCGAACTCGTCCCCATCCGTCCACTCGCGACCGTCGATGGCCTTGCTCAGGTCAAAGTCGAGGTCTGCATCGGTCGGGGTCACGCTGTAAGTGTTCTTGAAGGTTGCGGTCTTGGCGTCCTTCAGGACATGCTCGGCCTTGAGGGTGCCGTCGCCGTTGTCCGTGATGGTGGTCTCGATGGTGTACTCGGCGTCACTGTAGGTGATGCCCTTGCTGGTGGTTCCGCCGTTGGCCTCGCGCAGCGTGTAGGTGTGCTTGCCGGCCTTGTCGTACTTCACGGCGCCCATCGTGATCTTGCCCTCGGCGTCGTTCTTGCCGGTGGCGACGACCTTGTCGCCCTCGACGAGCTCGAAGGAGAACTCGCTGTCCATGAGATTGCGGCCAGTCAGGACCTTGTTCGCGGTGATCTGGTCGGTAACGCTCGTCTCGACAGGCGTCACGTTATAGGTATTGGTGAACGTAAATGCCACATCGCCGTCCGGCTTGCGGGATACGCTCAGATTGCCCTTGCCGTCATCAGTCACGGTGAAGGAAACCTTGCGCGACAGCTTGGCGTCGTTGGTCACGCCAGCCACTTCGCCGGACTCGGTCACGGTGTAGGTAAAGGTGTGCTCGCGCTTCTCGGGCTTCTCGCCCAGAGCCTTGTTAAGGTCGTCGAGCGTAAAGGCGATCTTGCCAAAGTCGACCTTGCCGTCAACGTCGTTGTGCACGCTCGTGCTCGCAGGCATAGGCGCGCCCTCTTCACCGGTCACGGTAAAGGTGAACTTGCCGGTGATATCAGCCGGGGTCAGAGCGTCGTCAACCTGCAGATTCTTGATACCCGCAAGCGATGCCTCGGTAGCATTCGTGGTGTAGGCGTTCTTGAACTCGATGCTCTTGACGTCCTTGGCGTCCTTCAGCTCGTGCGTGGCAACCAGCTGGCCCTTGCCGTTATCGGCGATGGTCGTCACGATGGTGTAGACCGCGTCATCGTAGTCAATACCGCCGGCGTTGCCCTTAACCTCATGCAGCTTGTAGGTGTGCTGGCCGATCTCGGTGTACTTGATGGCACTGAACGTCACCTTGCCGTCGGCGGCGTTCTTAACGGTCTCGACAGGCTTAACTTCCTTGTCAATGATTTCGAGCAGCTCAAAGCTGAACTCGTCGGCCGTAAGGTCACGCCCGGTCAGAGACTTGGTCACGGTAATCTGGTCGGTGACGCTGGACTCAACAGGATTCGTGGCGTAAACGTTCTTGAACTCGGTCTCGCCCGAGGTCACCTTCACGCCAGCGCTCAGCTCACCCTTCTTGTCGGGCGCTACCGTCACGGTGATCTCCGCGACGTTCTTGCTGTAGGCGATGCCGTCAATCGTGGTCCCGGCATGCTTTTCACTGACCTTGTAGACGTACGTGCCAGGTTCGGTGTATTCGATCGTGCCGAAGTCGATGGCAGCCTTGCCCTGGTCCAGGTCAGCCTTGCGCACGGTCGCAGTCCTAGCCGCAGGCATCGGGGCGCCGCTCTCGGATGTCAGGCCAAACTCAAACGCGTCAGCATTCGTCCAGTCGCGACCCTTGAGCACCTTGGTCAGGCCAAAGCTGGCCTTGGTGTTCACCATTGCCGGCGTCATGTCATACGCAAAGCTGATCTTGCCGTTGTTGCCCAGGTAGGAATTGACATGCGTCGCGGTCGCCTTGGCAGACACGTTGTTCCACTTGGGGTTGAGAACGTCGGTCGCGGTACCAGTGCTGTTGCCGCCCACGCTGCCCTTGGTAGTGTGGAGCTCATCGATAAAGGCCAAACGCGCGGTTCCCACGCTAAACGAAAGGTTGCCGTCCTCGTCGGCAACAAGAGCGCCGTCAAACTTCGCTGCGTCGCCGCCGACAAACTCGATGACAGCAGTGGCGGGCTTGGCCTCGCCGTTCGAGCCCCGCTCCTCAAACTCATCCTTGTAGTAATAGGTGCCAGTATCTGCCAGCGAATTCTTTGCAGGCTGCGTGCAGTCCTTATCCGCGTAAATGGGAGTCTGCTTCTGGAAGTAGTAGTAGCGGTTGGTGTCGGCCGGCTCAAAGGTCGCAACCGTATCACCCAGCGCACCACCGCTCCACTTGTTCGCGTAGAAGTTCACGGTCTTGGTGCCGTCAACGACAGTCGTATTATGCTCGATGTAGTTCTTGAGCCCTGCTACCTTCTCGGGCGTAAACAGGTTATCAAGTGCGGCGCTCTTCACGCTCGAGGCATACTTCACCTGAATGGGCTTAACGTTGTCGACCGAAAGCTTGCCGTCTACGGTCTTAAAGTGACTCAGCGGAATCAACGACGCAGGAATGTTAACCGTTACGATATCGCCCTTCCGGGGATTGTCATCGCCAGCACGCTGCACGGTGATGAGCAGGTCTTTTGCCTTGCCGGAAAACTCGTAGGTGTCGGTATTGGTTTCTTTGTTGACCGTCTTGCTCGCCTTGGTAAACGACATGCCGTTGATGACGACTTCGGTAAATCCGTCGACCTGCATAAAGTCGCCCAGCTCGTCGGTAAACGTGATGTAGCCGGACTTGGTCTCGTCGTAGCCCTTATGGATTTCGGTCGGATAAGGCGGCTCCGATGTGATGGCCTGTGAGATGTCGTCGAAGACCTTCTTGAGCTCTTCAGCATTGGTCGCCGACTTGTAGTAGTCGGAGTTTTCCGCGCGTGTGCCAAGCTCGTCGCTCGCATACGACGTGGCATCGGGATAATTACTCGACACGGCGTGCATAAACTTGTTGACGTCGCTTGTCCCCTTTTTCGAGGGATCGGCAGCGGGGTCCGCTCCACTAAAGATGCCGATGGTATAAACGGTGGCCTTGCTGTCCTTCATGTTCTTGGCAGCCGTCACGGCAGCATCGGCGACGCCAGAATCAAACTCGCTGTAGCTCGTTGGCTTGCCGTCGGTAAAGAACACAACGATCTTCTTGGCATCTGCGCGACCAGAAGTGATATCCCCGGCCAGTTCCAGACCATAGTCGGCACGCGTAGCACCGCTTGGCTTGATTCCAGCAACTGTATCCTTAAGAGCTTTCACGTTGCCGCCGGAGCAATCGGTCAAACCCTTCATTACCTGCGAGTGGTTGTACTTGTATTGGCCTTGATAGTACGTGTCATTGCCGACCTTATCAGTCTTATCACCCGCAAACTTAACAATGGCAACCCTATGCTGCCTATCAACGCCCTCGATAGCCTCGTTTTGTTTGGCGATGGTATTGATAAAGCTGTTCGCAGCGCTCTTCAGTGCATCGATACGCTTGGTGCGATCTCCGCCACCCATAGGATCATCCATCGAGCCGGAGGCATCCAACACCATCACGATGTCAAGTGGCGTGGTGACTGTCACGGTTGAATTAGACGTCGAGGACATCGCCGAAAGCGTGGTCAAAAAGTCCGACTCTTCGTTTTCCCCGGTTGCCTTGACCGTCTTATCGGTCCAGATTCGGCCGACGTTTTGGGTCGTTACCTTATTGCCGCCGTGGCCTGCCGCCCAGATTTCCCAGCGTCCGCTGGTATCGGGGTCGACGACCTTTCCGGTCATTATCGGTCCGTCCATTCCCGTGCTGGACCTGGCGTTGGCCTCGGGCAGCATGGCGAATGCTGCGGCTGGCAACACCAGCACTACGGCCAGTATCACCGCCAAGAGACCCCTCGTGTACTTACTCATCGCGTCTCCCTTCTCACTGTCTCAAACCTTGCATCAGCCTAAAGTTACGAAATGAGACACAATTAGGGCAGGTGACACACGTTCCAGATTTGATTTTGGGCGTGAGACAAATGTCTCACCGAAGTTGAGACACGAAAGTTTTCGCAGGAAAACGGGTGCGACTCGGAGCCAACAGGTCAAAATGATCCGTTTTCCTCCGTCCCCGGGGGATCAGTTGGTAACGCTCGCCACGAAATCGGGCCATCTACTACGTTTGACTCGATACCCCGACCATAGCCGCTTTTCATGAAAAACCGCAAGCTTTCTACCTGCACTGATAATTGTTCTCGGGGGAAGCGGGCACTGCGGGG
>JAPJOH010000003.1:40536-113780 GCA_030826265.1 Collinsella aerofaciens | reverse complement strand
TAAAACAGTCAGGGAAAGATGTTGAAAAATGGGGCGGTTCCCCATATTATTGATGACGTCGACAGGCGGGGTGGTTCCCCGCGTACGTGCCATCTGAGTAACCGAGGGGAGGGCGCACATGGGAATGACGGGTGCATACGAGCGCAATCTCGATGCAAAAGGTCGTCTGTCCCTGCCTGCACCCCTTCGCGAGGAGCTTGGAGAGCACGTTCGCGTGTTCAAAGCCCTGGATGTCGATGCTCTGTACGTGTTCTCTGCCGAGGCCTTCGATAAGTGGGTCGAAGGACTCTTCGCGGGTCGTGAGGGCCACGAGGGTTTTAACCCGCGTGACATTAATGACCAGAAGCTCATGAGGGCGATCAACAAGCGCACCACGTCGATGGACGTGGACAGCGCCGGTCGTATCGGTCTTTCCGAGTCTCTCCGCAAGCAGGCGAACCTCGACCGCGAGGTCACGGTTGTGGGCAACTACGACCACCTTGAGGTTTGGGATCGCGCCGCGGCCGATGAGGACGATGACGATGAGGCCCTGCTGGACCTCTTCTTCTCGTAAGGGCAAGGCACGGGTAACGGATGGAGCGTGGGATCTTGACACAAGAATATCGGCATGAACCTGTCATGCTCGGCGAAGTGCTTGAGTCGCTGCGGCTAAAGAGCGGCTCCGTTGTCTGCGATTGCACCCTTGGCGGTGCCGGCCATTCGGTAAAGATGGCCGCGCAGGTGGGGGAGACGGGCCTTTTGCTCGGCGTCGATCAGGACGACATGGCCCTCGAGGCCGCTGGCGCCCGTCTGGACCGCGAGGTTCCCGGCGTTCCGCACCAGCTGCTGAAGGGCAACTTCGGCGACTTGGACGAGCTTCTTTGCTCGGCCGAGGTGCCCGGGGTCGATGGCTTCCTGTTCGATTTGGGCGTTTCGTCACCGCAACTCGATATCCCTGGCAGGGGCTTTTCGTATAACGAGGACGCCCCATTGGACATGCGGATGGATCCGGGTAATAACACCTTAAACGCAGCTGAGGTCATCAACACCTATAACGAACACGACCTCGCCCGGATTCTACGCGTCTACGGCGAAGAGAAGTTCGCCTCGCAGATCGCGCGCGAGATCGTGCGCCGCCGCGAGCAAGAACCGATCGAAACCACCGGCCAATTTGTCGAGATCATCAAGGCGGGTATCCCGGCTGCCGCTCGTCGGCATGGCGGACACCCGGCCAAGAAAAGTTTCCAGGCCATTCGCATCGAGGTCAATCACGAGCTCGATGTGCTCGAACGAGGGCTTGATGCCGCCACCAGGTGGCTCAACCCGGGCGGACGTATCTGCGTCATCTCGTATCACTCGCTCGAGGACCGTATCGTAAAGAACCACTTTAAGGAGATGAGCCAGGGGTGCACGTGTCCGCCGGAGATTCCGGTGTGCGTGTGCGGCAACGTGCCGATACTCAAGGTCATCACCCGCAAACCCCTGGTTGCCCAGCCTGATGAGGTTGAGCGCAACCCTCGGGCGAGATCAGCCAAAATCCGCGTGGCGCAGCGTCTGTAGGCGCGACCGCGCGATATTGGACCTCCCGCTCGCACCATAAACGAAGCTTAAACACACTACCAACGTACTCGGGATGGGAGGCGGCATATCATGGGCTACAACACTTCAAGCGCAGCACTCGCCTATGATATGAACGCCATGCCCGCCTATCGTGAGACGCCGCAGGCCCCCGTTGCTCCCCGTGAGCAGCGCACGCCGCGCTTTGATGTCTACACGGGCGCGGGCCGTCAGGCAAACCAGGCGGTAAGCCCGGTTTTCATGAGCGTTCTTAAAACGTTTTGCATCATTGCGGCTATCTTCATGACGATCGGCGTCGCCCGCGTGGCGCTCGCCGGCGTTACGGCCCAGGTGCTCAACAGCAACGCCGAGCTTACCAACACGCTCGAAAAGGCGACCGATGAGAGCTCCGACCTGGAGGTCATGCATTCGGTCTATGGCGCCGACACGCGCATTCGCGACCTTGCGGGCGCTTATGGCATGGTGGAGCCCAGCGAGAGCGTTACACTTGACTTTTCGCAGGATGCAGCCGCGGGCGCCAACGCGACCGCGACCGCTCAGTAGCAAGACGGTAGCTGAGTATGACAAATGACTATCGCCGCGGTTCCGATGGGGGCCGCGGTTCTGGACGTCCCTCGTCGCGGGGACGTTCTGGTTATCAAGGAACGGGTCGGCAATCTTACAACGCCGGGCAGTCCCGTGGCAACGACCCGGCGTCGCGACTTCGCGGCTCGGGCGGCCCTCAAGTGCATAACACCAGGTCGCGCAAGAGTTCGTCGACCGAATGGCTCACAGGCGCGCCTCTTCCTCGCCGCAAAGCCGTCATGGGCTTCATCGGGCTTGGCTTGGGCTTGGGCGTCTTTCGCCTTGCCGACTATCAAATTGTCGAAGCCGATAAACTGCGCGAGCGTGCCGATGCGCGCCGCCTGCTTGCGCAGACCCTCTATGCCAAACGCGGCACCATCTACGACCGCAACGGCAACGTGTTGGCGTCGTCGGTCGAATGTCGCAACATCGCCGTGAACCCGCAGCTTGTCGAGGATGTTGACAAGACGGTGTCGGCGCTGGTCAAGGCAACTGGAATCGATAAAAAGACCTGCCGCAAGCTCGTTGAGTCCGATGGAACCTGGGTGTATATCAAGCGCCAGGTGGACGAAGACGATGTTGCGGCGCTGGAGAAGAAGAACCTGCCCGGCGTGCTTTTTGAGCAGGCCATGAAGCGCGTATATCCATACGGCAATCTGGCATCGCAGGTGCTGGGTGTAGTGAATGTGGACAACGACGGCTTGACGGGTCTCGAAAAGCAATACAACAAGCTTCTGACTGGCACGAACGGTTCTCTCGTACGCGAGCGCGCGAGGGACGGCAGCTATATCGCGGGCGGTGCCTATAAAAAGGTGGCCGCGGTCGACGGCGTTGATATCGTGACGACGCTCGACGTCAATATCCAGCGTGCGGCCGAGGATGCCCTGGCAGAGGCTGTCGAGAAGACAAAGGCCAAGAACGGCTCGGCGCTGGTCACCGATCCTACGACAGGCGAGATCTTGGCAGCCTGCTCGTATCCGACTTACGACCAGACCGATCTGGAAAACGCCAAGACCGAGGATATGAACTTGCGCCTGGTCACCGACGCCTACGAGCCCGGCTCGGTCTTTAAGACGCTCGTGGCGGGCGCCGGCTTCGACTTGGGTGTCGTGCGATCGAGTACGTCGTTTGAGGTGCCGGCGAGCATCAAGGTGGGCGACGATACCGTCACCGATGCCGACAAGCGCGACTACGCCATGACCATGGATGTGCGCGAGATGATGCGCCGTTCGTCCAACGTGGGCTTTGTCCTGGTGGGGCGCAAGATCGGTGCCGACGACTTTGCCACCTATGTGGACAAGTGGGGCATCGGTCACAGCTCGGGTGTCGATTTTCCGGGAGAGAGCCTGGGTATCGTCAAGGAGCGTGACCAGTATGACGGCGCCACGCTGGGCTCGATGAGCTTTGGACAGGCACTGTCTGTCTCGCCGATTGAGATCGCACGTGCCGTGGGCGGCATCGCCAACGGCGGCGTGATGATGACACCGCACTTCTATAAGTCCAGCAAAGGCGACGAGAAGGACTGGGGCGAAGGCGAGCGCGCGATTTCGGAGGATGCTGCATCCCAGGTGACATCGTGCATGCAGACGGTCGTGTCCGAGGGAACGGGCGTTGGCGGCGCGGTTGACGGCTATGACGTAGCGGGTAAGACCGGTACGGCCGAACGTGCCGACGAGAACGGCGGCTACCTCAAGGAGAACTACATGTCGTCCTTTATGGGCTTTGCACCGGCACAATCGCCCAAGGTGCTGTGCTATATCACGCTCGACGGAACGCCGAGCGGCTCAGATGCCGCTGCGGTGCCGTTCCAGTCCATTATGGCCAACGCGCTCGACGTGCTGGGTATCCCGCACACGAAGTAGGGGGTTACAATCTTTGGGGCGTGGTTTGTTGTCCCATATGAGGGTGTTCACATGCCCTGCACCACGCATGTGCGGCGCTGGGATACAATACGCCGATAGCATTATTAGGTTTACAGGGGAGCTGCAATGATAGAGATCGCCGTCAACAACCTCGCGGCCGCAACAGGGGCCCGAACCGTGACGGGAGAAGCCGATCGGGTATGCCGCGGGTGCGTTATCGACTCGCGCCAGGTCGAGGAAGGGACGATTTTCGTCGCCTTTCCCGGTGAAAACGTCGACGGCAATGATTTTGCTTCCCGTGCCGTCCAGTCGGGTGCCGGCGCCGTCGTGATGACGCGTGAGCCCGAGGCCGAGCTGGTCTCGCTGGCGCAGGACAAGGGGTGCGCCATCCTGCTGACCGATGATCCCGAGGAGTTTCTGCTGCGTTTGGCGCACACGTATCGCCTGGAGCTTGGCTGCCTGGTCGTTGGTATTACCGGTTCCATCGGCAAGACGACGACCAAGGACGTGCTCGCCGCCGTGCTCGCCAAGCGCTATCGTGTCTGGGCCACCAAGGGCAATTTCAATAACCTGATCGGCATGCCGCTCACGGTGCTTTCCGCTCCGGCCGATACCGAGGTCCTGGTGCTCGAGATGGGCATGAACCATTTCCACGAGATCGAGCGCCTGTCCCAGTCCGCCAATCCCAACCTTGCCATCGTGAGCAAGATTGGTACCTCTCACATCGGCATTTTGGGCAGCCGCGAGAACATCGCCCGCGCTAAGGCCGAGATTGTCCAGGGTATGTGCGCCGCCGGCGACTTCTTGCCGCTGCTGGTTTTGGGCGGTGAGGACGACTTTACGCCGTTCATTCGCGATACGTTCGCCCAGCCTGCTGGTATCGATGTGATGCTGGCCGGCGTCTCGGACGATGATGAGGTCCGCGCCCGCGACATTCGTGTTGATGACGAAGGCCGTCCGGTCTTTACGCTCGATTTTGGCCAGGGTGAGACGACCGATACCATGCTTGCCATCCCCGGCGTGCAGTCCGTCCCAAATGCCGTTAAGGCCGCCGCAGTTGCCTATCGCCTGGGCGTGACGCCCGAGCAGATCGATGCTGCCTTTAGAGGCCTCACGATCACCGGTCACCGCCAGGAGATCAAGCGCGCCAAGAGCGGTGCACGCATCATCGACGATTCCTATAACGCCAGTGCCGAATCCATGGCTGCTGGCCTCGATCTGCTGTGCTCGCTTTCGTGCACGGGGTCTCGTATGGCGATCCTGGGCGAGATGGGCGAGATGGGCGATGAGGCTCCTCGCATGCATGAGCTCGTGGGCGCCTATGCCGCCGCCAAGAAGCTCGACATGCTGGCGTGCGTGGGTGGTGAGCTGGCCCAGCTTATGGCCGATGCCGCGCGAATGATGGGCATGGACGAGGACCGCATCCAAGTGTTCTCCGATTATCAGCAGGTGCTCGACCGCATGGGCGGCGCGCTTGAAAAACATGATGTTGTACTGGTCAAGGGTTCCCGCTTTGTTGAGCTCGACCGCTTTGTGGAAGGTGTGTGCTAGCCCATGTTCGGCAATCCCTCGTATCCAACGTATCAGGCTTTTTTGGGGCTTGGCATCGCCGCCGCCATTGCGCTGCTGCTCATGCCGTGGTGGATCAAGCTACTCAAGGTCGAGGGTATCGGCCAGCAGGTTCGTGCCGACGGCCCCAAGCGTCATTTGGTTAAGCAGGGAACGCCCACCATGGGTGGCGTTGTCATCCTCGTCGCGATCTCGCTGACCTGCCTGCTGATGGGCAAGCTCACCACCGAGCTCGTGCTCGTGCTGCTCGCCACGCTGGCGACCGGCGTGCTGGGCCTGATCGACGACCTGACCTCCGTTACGCATGGGCGCTCGCTCGGTCTGACGCCCCATGCCAAGATGATCGGCCTAACCATTATCTGTGTCACCTTTACGGTACTTGCCGTCAACTGGTGCGGCGTCGCCCCCGAGATTCGTTTTCCCGGCGGCCTGACGATTGACCTCGGTGTTCTTTCGACCACCATCTGTGGCCTTTCGTTCCCGTGGCTCTACATTGTCTTTTGCTGGCTGATGATCGCCGGTCTTTCTAATGCCGTGAACCTGACCGATGGCCTTGACGGTCTTGCTGGCGGCACCTCCATGATTGCCATGCTCGCCATGGCCGCCATGGCGTTTTTGCACGGAGACGTGAACCTGTCCATCTTCTGCACCGCGTGTGCCGGTGCCTGCTTGGGCTTTCTGTGGTTCAACTGCTATCCGGCGAGCATCTTTATGGGCGATACCGGCTCGCTTGCCCTGGGCGCCGCGTTTGCCTGCACGTCCATCATGACCAACACCGAGGTCGTCTCCCTCATCATCGGCGGCCTGTTTATCGTTGAGACCCTGTCGGTCATGATTCAGGTTGTCTACTTCCACTTTACGCACAAGCGCGTCTTCCTTATGGCGCCCATCCATCATCATTTCGAAAAGAAGGGCTGGGCCGAGACCAAGGTCGTCATCCGTTTTTGGATTATCGCTGCGGCCTTTGGTGCCGTTGGCCTTGCTCTGTTCTTCCAGTTGGGATAGTGGTCTTTCATGCCTCTTGCTGATGTCTTTAGCCTGCTCGTTTTGGGTCAGGGCAAATCCGGTCTCGATGTCGCCCGCTGGGCGCTGGCACATCCCGAGCGCGTAAGCGCCGTTACCGTGTATGGCGGCGGCACCTCTGAGCCCAATGACGCCACGCGTGCGCTCGAGGCTGCTGGTGCGTCGTTTGTCTATGGGACCGAACAGGTCGAGGGCGCCTATGACGTATGCGTGACGTGCCCGGGCATCTCGGAGTTCTCGGGCTTCTTTAAGGCCGGGCGCGAGCATGCCGCCCAGATTATGGGTGAGCCCGAGTTTGCCTATCGCCTGTCGCCCGATAACTGGATTGCCATTACGGGTACCAACGGCAAGACGACTACCACGTCGCTGACTGATTATCTGCTCAAGGCTGCTGGTGAGGCCAGCGTAGCTGTCGGCAACATCGGCGAGCCGCCGGTCAACGAGATTGACGGCCGAGCCCACAACGAGTGGTTTGTGGCTGAGCTCTCGAGCTATCAGATTGCTACGACAACCGAGCTCCACCCCCGCGTGGCGGTGCTGCTCAACATCACTCCCGACCACTTGGGCTGGCATAAGAGCCATAAGAACTACGCGCTTGCCAAGATCAAACTGTTTGACAATATGGTCGATGACGATCTGGCGGTTGTCGACGTCGAAGACGCCGGCATTCACGAGTTCGATGAGTACATCTACACGCCGGGTCGTCGCATCTGCAAGGTTGCCTTTGACGAGCCTGAGGGCGAGGATGCCGCCTTTGTGCGCGACGGCAAGATGGTCGTGCGCCTGAAGGGCGTCGGGACCCCGCTCATCGCTACATCCGAGCTCAAGATCTCGGGCCATCACAATGTTATCAATGCCCTGTGCGCCGCCACGGCTGCCTTGGCGGTCGGTGCCGATGTCGATGGTGTCTGCCGCGGTCTTGCCTCGTTCCAGCCGCTCGAGCACCGCGTGGAGCCGTGTGGCGAGATTGACGGCGTGCGCTACGTCAACGATTCCAAGGCGACCAACACCGATGCGGTCGAGAAGGCACTGACGGCATTTCCCGATGACGACGTGATCTTGCTGCTCGGCGGCCACGATAAGGGCACGCCGCTCACGGACTTCGCGCGCGTCGTTATGGACAACGTGCGCTCGGTCGTCTGCTTTGGCGATGCGCGTGAGCGCTTCACCGCCGCTATGGACGAGGCCGATGTCGATGGCGATGTGGATATCGCCCAGGCGGATGACCTACGCGACGCCGTGGACGTCGCCCGTTCGCTGTCGAGCCGTGGTGACGTGATCTTACTTTCTCCTGCCTGCTCTTCGTTCGATGAGTTCTCGGGCTATGAGGAGCGCGGCCGCGTGTTTAAGGACTACGTGGCCCAGCTTGCCGCTGCAGCGAAATCACAAATGGAATAGGGGTTGCGGTGAGAGAGGAGAGCCCCCGACAAGGTATGAGGAGGCCCGACTCGGACCGTGCTTCCTCACGTCGTATCACACCGCGTTCCAGCCGCGGCGGGCAGTCGTTTAGCGAACGCTATATTGCCGGCGTTCCCGCCCGTATCATGCGCCCCCGTTTGATATTCATGGCCTGCTTGTTTACCTTGGTATGCTTTGGCCTGTTGATGGTGTACTCGGCGTCTTCGGTCGAGGCGCTGCACGAGAATGGCTCGGCGACGTTTTTTCTGGGTCGACAGGCCGCGTTTGCCGTGGTCGGTGTTCTAGCGCTGATTGCCATCGTGCGCGTTTTGCCGGACAGCTGGTTTGGGGAGGATGTGCTCAGGATCTTCCTTATCGGCATGATAGGGCTACTGCTTCTGGTGTTCTTGGTGGGCAGCGGCAGCCGTGGCGCCACGCGCTGGCTCAACATCGCCGGTATTCAGTTCCAGCCTTCCGAGTTTTTAAAGCCATTTGCCATTGCGTATTCGGCCATCATGCTTGATCGCTTCTTTTCGCCCGGTGGCAACATCAACGAATTCCTTCGCAAGATGGGCATCTACCTGGGTATTTCGCTCTTTCTGATCTTTATCCAGCCCGATTTCGGTACTGTCCTGATCATCCTGTTGACCCTCATGTGCATGGCGTTGTTTGCGGGTCTCGACCCCAGATTTATCATCGGCGTGCTAATCTTCGGCATTCTCGTGATCGTGATTGCGCTTGTCGCAGAGCCGTACCGTATGGTGCGCATTCAGGTTGCCTTGAACCCTTGGGCCGACGAGTATGGTGACGGCTATCAGGCCACGCTTGCCATCATGGCCTTTGCCTCGGGCGGTCTGTTCGGCCGTGGCATCGGCAACTCAACCATGAAGTACTCGTATCTTCCCGAGGCGCACAATGACTACATCCTGGCCATCATTGGCGAGGAAGTCGGTTTTGTCGGAACCGTGCTGTTCTTCTTGGTGTTTGCGATGCTGATCTACTCGGCGTTTCGCATTGCCGAGCAGGCGACCGATCGTCGGGGCGCGCTTATGGCGTCTGGCTCCGCGGTCATTCTCGCGGTGCAGTTTTTGATTAACGCGCTGGGCATCCTCAACGTGTTTCCCATGACGGGCAAACCGTTGCCGTTTATTAGCTACGGCGGTTCGTCGATTATCGTGTCGCTTATGCTCGCCGGTCTGATCCTGCGCGTTTCGTATGAGAGCGCCCGTCGCGATGAGTACGACCGTCGCCGCGAGAGCTTTGCCGTTATGGACGAGAGCACTGCCGGCGTGGCCCATGTGCGCGGTGAACGACCTTCGCGTAGCGGCTTTACCGTTCTTGATGGTTCTCCATCCGAGCCGGCAGCTCGTCCACGCCCGCGAATGGCTCCGCAAGGTCGTCCTCAGCGCCCCAGCCCTCGCAACGCGGGCGGCGGATATAATCGAATCCATTTGAACTCGGACCCGTCGGCGCGTCTGCGCACCGACGACCAGGGACCGCGTGTACGAAGGGACTACCATGACCGATAAAATGACCGTTGCTATTGCAGCCGGCGGCACGGCAGGACACATCAACCCCGCGCTCGCCTTGGCCGAAGAACTGCGTGATCGTGGCCACCACGTTGTGTTCGTGGGCCAGTCGCGCAAGCTCGAGGGTCGTCTGGTCCCCGAGGCTGGGTTTGATTTTGTGCCCATTACGGTCACGGGCTTCGACCGCTCCCGTCCTTGGACGGCGCTGACCTCGCTGTGGCGTGTCAACAAGGCCAAACGTGCGCTCGCCAATCATTTCTCAAAGGTCGGCAAGCCCGATGCCGCCATCGGTTTTGGTGCCTATGTCGAGGTTCCGCTGCTGGGGTGGTGCAAGGGCGCGGGCGTTCCGTATCTGCTGCATGAGCAGAACTCTGTTCCGGGCCTGGCCAACAAGATGATGAACTCCCACGCCGCCCGCGTGTGCATCTCGGTGCCGGCAGCGCGTTCGGTCTTTGAGCGCGAAGGTGACCCTGACCACGTGCTCATGACCGGTAACCCCGTACGTCGCTCGGTGATCGAGGGCGATCGCGCTCGCGGCCGCAAGGCACTTGGTGTTCCCGAGGACGCTACGCTGCTGCTCGTCTTTGGCGGTTCACTTGGCGCCCAGCACCTCAACGAGCGCGTGGTTTCGCTCAAAAACGAGCTGCTTTCGCGCAAGAATCTCTATGTGTTGCATTCGACGGGTGCCGACGGCTTTGAGGAGACCGAGCGCGCTTTGGCGCTGACGCCCGAGGAGGCGAAGCGTTACCGCGTCCAGCCTTACATCGACAACATGGGCGATATGCTGGCTGCTGCCGATTTGGTGCTCTCGCGTTCGGGCGCATCGAGCGTGGCCGAGATCGCTGCGCTCGCCGTGCCTTCGGTGCTCGTGCCGTACCCGCATGCGACAGCCGACCACCAAACCACCAATGCCCGTTATCTGGTCGACGCCGGGGCCGGCGTGCTCTGCGCCGATGCCGATATCGACGGTTCTGCCTTTGCCGATGAGCTGCTGCACCTGGTCGATGACGCGGCGGCACGCGACGCCATGCGTCAGGCGGCGCGTGGTCTGGCTCAGGATAGGGCCGCCGCTCTTCTGGCGGATGCGGTAGAGGGTTTGCGTTAGTTAGACGGGATATCGTCGGTCGCCCTCGCGCTGATGCGGTAGGTGCGGTACAGTTAACGGGTTACAGGCAGTGTTTACGCAAGGAGTACACGAGCACATGGCTGATTCCCAGACTGCAACCTCCGCGCCCGAGTTTAAGAGCGCCCACTTTATCGGTATCGGCGGCGCCGGCATGAGCGGCATCGCCCTCGTTCTGCACGAGCGTGGTTATGCCGTTACCGGCTCCGACCTTAAGACGTCACGTTATATCCGCCAGCTTACCCGCGCTGGTGTGAAGGTGCATGTGGGCCATGAGGCCGCCACGATCGACGAGGTCAAGCCCGACGTGGTTGTTGTCTCCACCGCTATTCCAGAGTCCAACCCTGAACTCGTGCGCGCTCGCGAGCTTGGTATTCCCGTGTGGCCCCGTGCCAAGATGCTCTCTGCTTTGGGCCACGGCTACACCACCGTCGCTGTTGCCGGCACGCATGGCAAGACCACCACGTCTTCGATGTGCGCCACCATGCTCGACCGCATGGGTCTGGATCCGAGCTTCTTGATCGGTGGCATCGTCGAGGGCTATGACACGAACGGCAAGAACGGCTCGGGCGACTATTTTGTCGCCGAGGCCGATGAGTCCGACAGCTCCTTCCTGTTCCTGAACCCCAACGTGGTCATTGTGACCAACGTCGAGGCCGATCACCTCGATCACTACTCGGGTATCGAGGAGATCGAGGCAACTTTCGCCAAATTCATGAGCCTGGTGGGCGAGGACGGCACCGCCATCGTCTGCGGTGAGGACCCGCATCTGGTCGAGCTCGCCAAGTCGACGGGCCGTCACGTGCTTTCCTACGGCTTTGCCGAGAGCAACGACATCGTCTGCATGCACCCGGATGTCAAGGGCATCCAGAGTGACTTTATCGTTCGCTTTGAGGACGGCACTGAGCATGCCGTGGAGATCAAGAGCAATCCCGGTCGCCACAACATGCTCAACGCCACGGCGGTGCTCACCGTCGCCCATGTCCTGGGCCTTGACATCGACGCCGCCGCCAAGGCGCTCTCGAGCTTTGAGGGCGTCCGCCGTCGCTTTACCCACGTGGGCGATATCGATGGCATCACCGTGGTCGATGATTACGGCCATCACCCCACCGAGATCAAGGCGACGCTTGCTGCTGCTTCGTCGCTGGGCTACAAGCACGTCGACGTCGTGTTCCAGCCGCACCGCTATTCGCGCCTGCAGGCCCTGTGCGACGACTTTGCCGATGCATTTGCCAATGCCGATAAACTGCTGCTGATTGATGTGTTCTCGGCTGGCGAGATGCCCATTCCGGGTGTTACCTCTAAGATGCTCGCCGATACCGTGCGCGCCAAGCATCCTGGCAAGGAGGTCGTGTACTGCTCCAGCCGTCTTGAGCTCAATCAGGAGCTCGAGCAGATGGTGGGCGCGGGCGACCTGCTGCTCACTATGGGTGCCGGTGACGTTACGACCGTCGGCCCCGAGTTCATTGAGTATCTGACTGCCAAGAAAGACGCTTAAGTCTAATGGGTCTGTTTAACGCCGTCATGGCGCTCTCGGGCATGATCGACACGGATGTGATCGAGGACGAGCGCCTTGCGCGTCATACGAGCTATCGTATCGGCGGCAAGGCCGACCTCTTTGTGACGTGCCATAGTTATCATGCCCTCCGCCGCGCCGTGGCGGTGCTCGATCGCGAGCAGGTGCCGTGGGTCATCATCGGCAAGGGCTCCAATCTGCTGGTTGCCGATGGCGGTTATCGCGGTGCCGTCATTTCTCTCGGACGTGAGTTTCAGCGCACGGTTGTTGCCGATGACGGTTGTACGCTGACGGTCGGTGCGGGCGTGATGTTTGCGCGCCTGGTCAACGACGCCCTGTCGCGTAGCCTCTCGGGCCTTGAGTTTGCCGTTGGCATCCCTGGCTCGGTTGGCGGTGCGATATCTATGAATGCCGGCACGCGGACCGAGTGGATTGGCTCGCTGGTTGAGGATGTCGTAACGTTTGACCCGGCATCCGGTATCAAGCATTATGCGGGGTCCGAGATCACTTGGGGCTACCGCGAATGTAGCCTTCCCCGCAATGAGATCATCCTCGAGTGCGTGCTCAAGCTTAAACCGGCGCCCAAGGCCGACATTCGCGAGCGCATGGAACGGTACCTGACGAGGCGCAAGCGTACGCAGCCCATGGGTCGCGCATCCTGCGGGTCGGTCTTTCGCAACCCGCCCGATGCGAGTGTGGGCAAGCTTATCGAGGATTGTGGATTAAAGGGTTTTTCGATTGGCGGCGCGGAAGTTTCGCCCGTTCACGCTAATTTTATCGTTAATAACGGAACTGCCTCGGCCGATGACGTTGCCGCGGTTATCAGACATGTGCACGGAAAGGTGAGGGAGGCGTATGGCATCGAGCTCAGACCGGAAGTTAAATTCCTCGGCTTCTAGAGCATCGAAACCCACCTTCCGCCGCGCCGGAGGGCGTTCCGGCGCGCCTGCCAAACCTCAACGCAATACCGTCGCGCACTCTAAGTCTGTCGGGCATGCTCGACAGGCCGGTCGTCCGGTCGTCGGCTCTCAGCTCGGTAATCGTTCGGCCGCAAAAAAGTCCTTGCGTCCCTCGGTGACGTCAAAGCCTGTTATGGGCGCCAAGCCTGCCCGTCCCATGGCAGCTCCTAAGCCCTCGACGGGAACTAAAGCGGCGCGTCCGGGTCTCACGCTGGGCGCATCGAAACCGCGCTCGCTGACATCGGTGCCGGCTACCGCCAAGAAGCCTTCGGGTAAAAAAGGCGTCAACCCGTTGTCTTCACTTAGGGCGATGGCAAATAAAACATCAGACGCCGCTTCTGTCGTTACAGGCAAAGGCAAAATCGTGGGCGGCGTTTTGGCCGTCTTGGCCGTGCTCGTCGTCGTTGCTATCGTGGTGATCAACTCTGGATTGTTTACCGCCACTGATATTCAGATTCAAGGAAGCGAGCATGTGACGAAGCACGATGCTATCCAGCTGATCGATTTGCCCGAGGGAACGTCGCTTTTTAACGTCGATCCCGACCAGATTACCGAGGACCTCAAGCAGAACCCGTGGGTCTCGGGCGTGGATGTCCAGCGTCAGTTCCCGCATACGCTCATCATTACGCCGATGGAGCGCAAGGTCATTGCAATTGCCTATATCAGCTCCGATGACCTTGCCTGGGCCATCGGGGATGATGACACCTGGATCGCCCCGCTGTCGACGTCGGTCGAAGTGGATGACCAGGGCAACGTCATCACGACGGGGCAGGGCTCAAATACCCTGACCGGCATTGATGCCGCGCTGGCGCTCGCTAAGCACTATGGCGCGGTGTTGTTGACTGATGTCTCGGCGGATGTCGCTCCGGTTTCCGGCCAGGCGGTGAGCTCCAAGGCCGTTAAGGCTGGCTTGGATTATGTGCGTGGTTTTTCGAGCGAGTTCTTGGGACAAGTCAAGGATATTTCCGCGCCTTCGGTCGAAGCCATCTCGGCAAACCTCAATAACGGCATTGAGGTGTCGCTGGGCGATTCGAACGATATCGTCAAGAAGGAGCGCGTAGTCACCAAGCTGCTTTCGCAGGTAGAGGGCGTAACGTATATCAATGTGCGCTCTCCGGGCAACTACACATTTAGGAACGCTCCGACCTCGTAGCGCTGGTTGATGCTTTGTTGAGGGGCCATACCACGCCGTTTATCTGGTTTGTTTGGTTTTCACGGTCAATTATTTGACTGATACGTTCATAATGTGCAAACATAATACGGTTTACCTTTGCATTTACTTTCAACCTGAAGGTTAATGTGCGCAGGGGTCGACCCATGCTATGGCTATAACCTTTGTTCGGAGGACCGACATGCACGAGACAGAGATCAACAACTACCTTGCCGTCATTAAGGTGGTCGGCGTCGGCGGCGGCGGTACCAACGCGGTCAATCGAATGATCGAAGAGGGCATCCGCGGCGTCGAGTTTGTTGCCATCAACACCGATGCTCAGGCACTCGCGATCTCTGATGCCGATATCAAGGTGCACATCGGCACCGATCTTACCCGCGGCCTGGGCGCCGGCGCCAACCCCGAGGTTGGCCGCAAGGCTGCCGATGAGTCCCGCGACGACATTGCCGAGGCGCTCGCTGGCGCCGACATGGTGTTCATCACCTGCGGCGAGGGCGGTGGCACCGGTACCGGCGCTGCTCCCATCGTTGCCGATATCGCGATGAACGAGGTCGGTGCGCTGACCGTCGCCGTCGTGACCAAGCCCTTCACCTTCGAGGGCCGCAAGCGCAAGAAGAGCGCCGAGGAGGGCATTAAGACTCTCTCCGATTGCGTCGACACCATGATCGTCATCCCTAACGATAAGCTGCTCGACATCGCCGAGAAGAAGACCACCATGCTCGAGGCCTTCGCGATTGCCGATGGCGTCCTTTCCCAGGGCACCCAGGGTATCACCGACCTCATCACCGTCCCCGGTATCATCAACCTGGACTTCGCCGATGTTAAGACCATCATGAAGCAGGCCGGTACCGCCATGATGGGTATCGGTACCTCTTCTGGGGACACCCGTGCCGTCGACGCTGCCCAGCAGGCCATCTCCAGCCCGCTGCTCGAGAGCTCCATCGATGGTGCCACGCGCGTGCTGCTCTCCATCGCCGGTTCCAAGGACCTGGGCATCCAGGAGATCAGCGACGCCGCCGACGTTGTCGCCAACGCCGTCGACCCCGAGGCCAACATCATCTTCGGTACCGTTGTCGACGAGTCCCTGGGCGATCAGGTGCGTATCACCGTCATCGCTACGGGCTTCTCCGACTCCAACGTCAACCGTCAGGACGAGCTCTTTGCTGCTCAGCAGTCTCAGAGCAAGGCCGCTGCCTCCGCTGAGCCGCAGCGCACCGCTCCTGCCACGAGCCCGGCTCAGGCCGCTCCGACCCGCAACGTCGGTGGCACCGAGCTTCCTAACTTCGGCAACGATCAGTTCGAGCTTCCCGACTTCCTGAAGCGCGGTAGCTTCTAGTTCGTTTTTCTCAACGACTTGCAAGGGGTGCGTCCGATTGGGCACGCCCCTTTTTTGTTGTGTTTCGCCTTTGTAAACGAAAGCCTCCAATCTCCTTACGTTCCCTTTACGTTTGCTCCTTACCGCTGCGGGTATCCTTTTTGATGAAGTGTGCAGCCGTATGGCACGGACTGCTGCGGCGTCGCCGCAATACTTGTGTTATTAGGAGGCTTTAGTATGGCAGCACGTGCGGACAAAGTTTCGCGTGTCGACCATGATGGTGTTACGTTGGTGGAGGGCGCGACATCCGATGTTCGCTTTGCCTTCACCGAGCGCGCCGGTGGTGTTTCCGAAGATGCGTACTCCTCACTCAACTTGGGCTCGCATGTTGGCGATGATCCCTTTGCTGTTCAAGAAAATCGCCGTCGCGCGCTCGAGGCTATGGGTGCCGCCGAGTGCGAGCACAACCTGCTCGTTCCCAATCAGGTCCATGGTGACCATGTCGTTGCGGTGACCTCGAACGGTGCCGATGACCTTGAGGACGTCCGCGAGCAGATTGCCGCGGGCTGCGATGCCATCGTCTGTACGGCGCATAACGTGCCCGTGCTGCTCTGCTTTGCCGACTGCGTTCCCGTGGTGCTGGTGGCCCCTGGCGGATTTGCCGTGGTGCACTCCGGTTGGAAGGGCACGATTGCACGTATTTCCGCCAAGGCGTGCCAGGCGCTTTGCGATGCTGCCGGCTGCGATGCGGGCGACGTTTCCGCCTATATCGGCCCCCATATCTTGGGTGACGAATATGAGGTATCCCAGGAACTCATGGATCGCTTTGCCGCCGAGTTCTCTTGCATCGATGCGAGTACCTCTCGCATGCTCGATCTTTCCGCTGCCATTCGCGAGGCGCTGGTAGATGTCGGTGTCGACGCGGATGATATCGTGGATACCCAGCTTTCGACCGTGCGTCAGAACGACCGCTTTTATTCCTACCGTAACGAGGACGGCACCTGTGGGCGCCATGCTGCGATCGGCGTGATGCTATGAGAAAGATCGTATCGGTCCTGAGTGCCGCTGTGCTTACACTTACGCTGTGTGCCTGTTCTTCGGGATCTTCTACCTCTTCCATTACCGTCGCTGGCTCCACGACCTGCCTTCCTATCGCCGAGATTGCGGCCGAGGGCTTTAAGGAGGAGACCGGCATCGACGTGCTCGTTTCCGGTTTGGGTTCTTCCGCTGGCATCGAGGCCGTCAGCGCCGGCACGGCCGATATCGCCAGCTCCTCCCGTGGGCTCAATGCCGACGAACAGGATCTGGGCCTGACCCCCATCGTAATTGCCCACGACGGTATCGCGGTCATCGTGAACGACGATAACCCGGTCGATAACCTCTCGACCGAGCAGCTCCGCGATATCTACGCCGGCAAGATTACCAATTGGAAAGAGGTCGGTGGCGAGGACCTGAGGATTCAGGTCATCAACCGAGACGAGGCGTCCGGTACGCGCGAGGCCTTCCGTACCATCGTGATGGATGGCACGCCGTTCGATCGCCGCTCGGCTGTTCTTTCGGGTACGGGCCAGGTGCGCGACGTGGTATCTCGTTCGCGTGGGGCCATCGGCTACATTTCGCTGGGCTTCGTCGATAGCCTCAACGCCAAGACCTCGGTCAAGGCCGTCTCGGTCAATCATGTTGAGGCGTCCGAGAAGACGGTCGCGAGTGGCGGCTATCCCATCTCGCGCGACCTTTACTTCTTTGTGAAGGGTGCGCCTTCGCAGCAGGCGCAGGATTACATCGACTATGTGACGTCCGAAAAGATGGACAAGCAGATTCGCGAGGCGGGCTTTATTCCCGTCACCAACGACGAGAAGGGGAGTGAGTAGCATGGAAGCACAGGAAAACTCCCAGACTGAGCAGAATGTTCAGACGCCCAAGAAGCGCGAGCTGGCGCTCGTATCGCGCAGTACCTATATCAAGGAGAAGGCGCTGCAGTGGATCTTCTTTGCCTGCGCGTTCTTGGCGGTCGTTACCGTCATCCTGATTTTTGTCTTTACCACGTACTCGGCGCTGCCCGTCTTTACCGACATCGGTCTGGCGGACTTCTTTAGCTTTACGTGGGCGCCTTCCGAGGGCCACTACGGCATCTTGTCGCTGCTTGCCGGCTCGGGTCTGGTGACCGTCGGTGCGCTCGCCATGGGCGTGCCGCTGGGCGTGGGTACGGCCGTTTACCTGGTCGAGATTGCCAGCAAGCGCGTGCGCAAGCTCATCAGCCCCGCCGTTGACCTGTTGGCCGGCATCCCTTCTATCATCTATGGTTTCTTTGGCATGATCATCATCCGCCCGTTTATCGCACAACTGACCGGCGGCCTTGGTTTTGGTGCGCTGACGGCGTGGTTTGTGCTCGCCATCATGATCGTCCCTACCATCACCACGCTCACCATCGATGCTCTCAATTCCATTCCCATGGGCATTCGCGAGGCATCGTATGCCATGGGCGCCACCAAGTGGCAGACCATCTATAAGGTCGTGCTACCTGCCGCGAAGCTGGGTATCGTTGATGCCATCGTGCTGGGTATGGGCCGTGCCATCGGCGAGACCATGGCCGTGCTCATGGTCGTAGGTAACGCCCCGGTTATTCCCGACAGCATTGCGAGCCCTATCTCGACGCTCACGAGCCAGATCGCGCTCGACATGAGCTATTCCTCGGGTCTGCATCGCTCGGCGCTGTTCGGCATGGGCGTGGTCCTGTTTATCATCTCCGCCACGCTGGTGGGCATCGTCCGTCTGATTTCCAAGAAGAAGAGGGGGTAGGCTATGTCCGATTCCGTTGACACGACGGTCGATACGACCTCGTCGCGCGAGCGCATCAAGCGTGCCCTTTCCCACGGCAAGAAGGGCCGCATCAACAAGGACCTGTCCAACAAGATCATGCTTTGCGTGTTTCGTGCCGCTGCCTACATCACCACGCTGGTGCTGGTCGCTATCATCGCCTACGTGGTCATCAACGGCCTGCCACACATCTCGCTCGACTTTATCTTCGGTTGGCCCCAGGGCGTCAACGCCGAGGGCGGAATTTGGCCCACGATCGTCTCGACCGTCTACGTGACGGCGCTCGCCATGCTTATCTGCACGCCGATCGCTGTGCTGGCAGCCGTCTATCTGGCCGAGTACGCCAAGCAGGGCAAGGTCGTCGAGCTCATTCGCTACGCTGCTGACGCTTTGGCCTCGGTGCCCTCCATCGTTATGGGCCTGTTTGGCTACGCCTTGTTTGTCGAGGCCATGGGCCTGGGCCTTTCGATGGTCTCGGCCGCCCTGGCACTCGCGCTCTTGATGCTTCCCATCGTCATGCGTACCACCGAAGAGGCCATTCGCGCCGTTCCGCGCTATATCCGCTGGGGCGCATATGGCCTGGGCGCCACCAAGTGGCAGGTTGTCTCCAAGATCGTGCTTCCTTCTGCCTTTGGCCGTATTGCCACGGGCATCGTTCTCGCCATCGGCCGTGCCATTGGCGAGACCGCGGTGGTGCTCTATACCATGGGGCAGGCCATCAATCTACCTATTTCGCCGCTCGATTCCGGCCGCCCCATGACGGTTCACCTGTATCTGCTTGCCAACGACGGCATCAACATGAACGCAGCCTACGGCACCGCGCTCTTGCTGATGGTGATCATTCTGGCCTTCAACCTGTTTGCGCGCTTCCTGTCGCGCAAGCGTCGCTAGTTAAGGAGTCCCATGTCCGTTTATCAGTCCGCTCCCACGTTGGAGCAAGCGGCCATTACGGCCAAGGATTTCAACTTTTGGTACGGTGACTTTCATGCGCTGACGGGGCTTGACCTCAACATCGCCAAAAACGCCATCACCTCCTTCATTGGCCCTTCGGGCTGCGGCAAGTCGACGTTTTTGCGCTGCATCAACCGCATGAATGACCTGATCGAGGGCACGCGCGTCGAGGGCACCATGACGCTCGACGGCAACGATATCTATGCCGAGGGTGTCGACCCGGTCGATCTCCGTCGTCGCGTGGGCATGATCTTTCAGCAGCCCAACCCGTTTCCTAAATCCATCTACGAGAATGTCGCCTTTGGCCCTCGTCTGCAGGGCGTGACTAGCAAAAGTGACCTCGATGACATCGTGGAAGAATCGCTCAAGCGCGCCAACCTCTGGAAAGAGGTATCCAATCAGCTCAACAAGGATGGTTTGGCGCTCTCGGGCGGTCAGCAGCAGCGTCTGTGCATCGCGCGCGTGCTTGCGGTGCAACCCGATGTCCTTCTGATGGACGAGCCCTGCTCCGCCATCGACCCCACGTCCGTCTCTAAGGTCGAGGATCTGATGGCCGAGCTGGCGCCCGAGATGACGATCATCATCGTCACGCATTCAATGCAGCAGGCAGCTCGCATTAGCGACTACACCGCATTCTTCTTGCAGGAAGTTGCCGGCGAGCCCGCTACGCTCATCGAGTATGGTCAAACCGACGCGATCTTCACCAGCCCGGTGGACTCGCGGACGGAAGACTATATCACCGGCCGCTTTGGCTGATCGGTGCGACTAGTCCCAAGCCGATCGGATCTGGTCCGGTGCGTATTCACTGTGCGGGCGGCATGACCGCACCCAACTGATTGGAGTGAACCATGCGCAAACTGTTTTCCCGTCAGCTCATCGAGGCCCGTCACGAGATGCTGAGCATCTACGAGGCCGTCGATCTGGCCCTCCACGATGCCGTGAAGGCCTATGTGACCGACGACCGCAAGCTCGCCACCAAGACCAAGAAGCGCACGCTTTCGATTGACGCACGCTGCGCCAACCTGGAGGCCGTCTGCTACAACCTGATTGCCACGCAGTCACCGGTCGCCTCCGACTTCCGCTTGCTGCAGACGATCATCTACGTCGACTTTAACCTGCAGCGCATGACCGATAAGGTTCGCCAGATTTGCCGCGCCACGCGTCATATGATCAAGGCCGACATCTCGCTGCCCAAGGAGCTTGTCGGCACGGTCGAGGCCGAGGCTGAGGCCGTCTACCAGGTGCTGGGCTCTTCGCTTTCTGCGCTCGTCACCAACGACATGTCCATCATCTGCAACTTGGCCGTCGAGGACGAGCCAGTGCACGCCGCCTACGAGAAGTTCTTCCGCACCTTTAACCGCATGGACACGGGCGATTTTATGGACGACGACAGCAACTATGACGACCTGCGCCGCGCCATCATGGTATCGCGCTATCTCGATCGCATCGCCTCGATTTCCATCGATGCCGCCTGCCGTCTGACCTTCCTGTTGACCGGACAGCGTATGACTGCCGGTGATATCGCCTGCACTGATGAGGATGAGCTCGAGAGCATGCGCGCGCCTTCGGGCGAGGGTGTTATCATGAGGCCCGCCGTCGATGCACGCTACGTTGCCAAGGTGCCCGTTAACGAGGTCAGCGAGGGTCTTCGCTACCTGCTCGATCATCTTGAGGATGAGGACGATGGCGAGGACGACGAGGAGTAAGTAACCCCGTTCGTCGAAAGATTGTAAATACCTAAGTGAGCGCGGCCTTGCACATGCGGGGCCGCGCTCTTGCGTTAGCATGGGACTACTTGTTTGGCTGTCAGCGGAGGCGATTGGCAATGGATAACTATTTGGACTTGATGCGCGCTCGCCGCGAGCAGATTCTGGAACGTTTTTATGCGGCGCTCGATCGCGCGGGCCGTACCCACGACGCCGCGAGCCTCATTGCCGTGTCCAAGACCGTTGGTGTCGATGAGACCGTTGCCGCCATCCAGACGGGGTATCGCCATTTTGCCGAGAACCGCCCGCAGGAGCTGGTTCGCAAGCTCACGGGTCTGGCGGAGCATCCGGAGCTGCCCGAGGTGCGCTTCGATATGATCGGGAACCTGCAGACCAATAAGATCAATGCGGTGCTGGGCTCAGCCGAGCTGATTCACTCGGTGGGTTCGCTGCATCTGGCGCAGGCGATCTCGAGCCGTGCTGCCCGCAAGATTGAGGCAGGCGAGCTCGCCGGCCCCCAGCGTGTGCTCATTGAGGTCAATGTGAGTGGTGAGGAGTCGAAGGGAGGCTTTTCGCCCGATGAGATTCGCGCCGCCGCGGGTGAGCTTGCGGAACTTGAGGGAATTTGCGTACAGGGGCTTATGACTATGGCGCCCCGGGGGAATAAGGATGTGGCACGCCGCACCTTTGCGGGGCTTCGTGAGCTGAGGGATGAGCTGGAGGCGGCGCATCCCGATTTGAACCTGCCTGAGCTTTCCTGCGGCATGAGCGAGGACTTTGAGCCTGCCCTTGAGGAGGGCTCTACGCTCGTTCGCCTGGGCAGGGTAGTATTTAGCCCGGAGTTTGCAGTAAAATAAGGCTCTGAAGTGCGCACTGATTATCGGGGCGCCTGCACTAAACCGCGAGAGGACACAACCATGGGCTTCCTTGACGAGATTAAAAATAAGATGCACCTGGGCGGCCAGCAGGGTTACGACCAGGGTTATGGCCAGGACGACGACTACGGCTACGATGATGGCTATGACGATGGCTATCAGGGCAACGGCTACAGCGGTGCTTCGGGCGAGGGCTTCTACACCCAAGACGAGCCGAGCAACGGCTTGCTTGGTCAGACGCGCCGTGGTGAAGCTGAGTCGGTTGCTGTGTATACACGCTCCGGGCAGCTGGTCGGCGATGACTCCCGCCATGCCACGACGTATAACCCGCCTTCGCGCTCGCAGGACAGTGTTGCGAGCGGTTATCGTCCTGGTGCCTATGACACGCCGTCGAGCTACGCCGAGAACACCCGCGCCCGTGCCGCCGCTGCGCCCGCGCCTGCACCGAGCGATGCCTCGGCCTATGCGAGCAATATCATCAACGCCACGCCGCAGCTGCCGGCCTATGTCCTGCGCCCCGAGAGCTATGATGACGTGGAGACCGTGGTTCGCCGCGTTCGCACCAAGCAGCCTGTCGCACTGATTTTTGTGGGCGTACGCACCGAAGTTGCCAAGCGCGTCTTGGACTTCTCTTACGGCTTTGCCTGCGGTCTGGGCGCCACGGTCAAGGAGGTGGGCGACCGCGTGTTCATGGTGTTGCCCGCCGGCTGCGAGGTCAAAGATTCCGATCTCAAGAAGCTTCGTGCCGACGGCTACCTTAAGTAAAGACAAGACGAGGAGATTCCCATCAACATCTACACTATCGTCCAGCTGGTCAACACGCTGTTCAACTTCTATTCCACGCTCATTGTCGTCTACTGCTTTATGACGTGGATTCCCATGAAGCAGGGTGGTTTGCTTCAGGATATTGCCGCGGTGCTCGATAGCGTGTGCGGTCCGTGGCTCAACCTGTTCCGTCGTTTCATCCCGCCAATGGGCGGTATCGATTTTTCGCCGGTCGTTGCGATTATTGCGTTGCAGTTGGTGCAGAGGCTGGTTCTGCAGCTTCTTATAGGTATACTCGTGTAGAACTGACTTAGTAACTTACGTCGGGCGTGTAGCGCCGAGGCGATGAAAAAGGAGACTTGTTATGGCTATTACCCCTGCAGACATCCAGGCTCAGACTTTCTCTGAGGCCAAGCGTGGCTACGATCCTGCCGAGGTCGACGTCTTCTTGGAGACGCTGTCCTCTGAGGTTGACGCTATGCTCGCTAAGATCGTCGACCTTAAGGGTCGTCTGACTGCTACCGAGCAGCAGCTTGCCGATGCGCAGGCTCAACTTGCCCAGGCTCAGGATGCCCCCGCCCAGGCCGTTCCTGCCGCCCCCGTGGCTGCTCCCGCCCCTGACTTCTCCGCTCAGGAGCGCCAGATTTCCGCTGCCCTGATCGCTGCCCAGCAGACCGCTGAGACCATCGTTAACGATGCCAATGAGAACGCTGAGCGTATCCGCAACGAGGCTGACGCCAAGGCACGCGAGGTTATCCGCCAGGCTCTGACCGAGAAGCAGGCCGAGCTCGAGGAAATCGATCGTCTCAAGGCTTCCCGTGAGGAGTTCAAGGCCGAGTACCTCAAGCTCATCCAGCACTTCATGGACGATGCCCAAAACTCCTTCCCGGCCGACCTCATGGCCTCCACGCCGGTCGGTTCCGCCGCTTCTCCTGCGGTGACTGTTCCCGCCGAGCCGCTGCCCGTCGCTGACCCGGTTGTCCCCGTGGCCGATCCCTTCGCCCCGATCGACAACTTCGCTGCCGACGACCTGGACTAACATTCGGCCTACAATTTAGTGCCTAGAAAGGACCCGCAGCTTGCGGGTCCTTTTTTATGACTGTACCGGGGCGCGCAACATAAAAAACCGAGCCCTGCACATAGTGGCGCAGAACTCGGCGAACCGGTGAGCGGTCAAGGATAGGTTTTAGGGCATGTCCCAAAATCTACTTGAGGAGGAAGTCGGAGAGGGAAATGGTACGGGCCTCGCGATGCTCGGGATCGGCGATGTGGTCGGCAGGATATCCGCAGACGAGCATGTGATAGGGATAGACGCCCTCGGGCAGGTTGAACTGCTCCTGTGCCACCTCAGGCTTAAAATGGCATACCCAGCACGTTCCCAGGCCCTGCTCGGTGGCCTCCATCATCATCTGATCGCAGACGATCGAAGTATCGATGGCACTCGAGTTCATCTGATCATACGGGCGCACCCAAGCATCATCGGTAACGCTGCAAATAAGGAAGATAAGCGGAGCGCCAAAGATAGACCCATCGCGAGCAAACCGAGGCTGACAAGCAGCAGCCTTCTCCAGAAGCTCAGGCGTATCCAACACCATCACACGGGTTGGATGGTTATTACAAGCAGAAGGAGCAATACGCCCAGCCTCAACAATAGCATCCACCACAGCCTGCTCCACAGCCCGATCTTCAAACTCACGACAAGAATACCGACCCCGAGCCAGATCCAAATAAGACATACAAGCCCTCCAACAATTAAAAATCAAACAAACCCAAAGTAACCCAAACAGTATCCAAGCAGCAATCAGCCAAACGCTCATCGAGGGCCAAAGTGTCTGAACGGATACCAAATGTCCCTTCAGCCAAACCCCCATTGCGCTATAACTATCAGCCAAAGTTCCCAATGGTGGTACGTAAGGGAGCGGGCCCGGCCACTAATAACCTTTTGAACGACTCTGCTTGCAGCCGGAGTGAAAAAGGTTATTAGTGGCCGGGCCCGCGACCGCCGGGACACGTACCCCCAATTAACTGTTCTTCATGACAATCGAATCCACAACATCGGCCACATTCTCACAGCAGTCAGCACAGTACTCCAGGAAGGCGTACACGTCACGCCAAGCGATGACCTCGAGCGGATCCTTGCCGTTGACATGCAGGTTGCGCATGGCGTTGATGTAGAGCTCGTCGGCCTCGGACTCGATCGTGTTGATCTGGATGACGAGTTCGCGCAGGGTCTTGGACTTGCGGTAGTTGGGCAGCTCGACCATCAGGTCCTTCATGGCGCGGCAGGCGTCGGTCACCTTGTGGGCGATCACGATGGCATCGGGGTGGATGCTCTGGATGTTGGTGAAGTAGACGCGCTGCACGACGCCCTCGATACGATCGAGCACGGTGTCGAGCGAGCAGCTCATCAGGTCCAGATCCTCGCGCTCAAGCGGGGTGATAAAGGCCGTGAGCAGGGCGTCCTCAAGCTCATGGTGCTTCTTGTCGGCCGCATGCTCGATCGCGTGCATCTTGTTGAGCATATCGTGAATCTTTGCGGGGTCGAAGTTCTCGAAAATCTTGGTGAGCAGCTCGGCGGCCTGGACGGCAAGGTCGGCGCAGGCGACGTAGTTGTCGAAGTAGAACGAATCGGGTTTCTTTGCCATGAGTGGGTCCTTTCGAGGCGAAGACGGGTGGGCGAAGTATTACGGTCCGGATGGACGCTCGGTTTGACTAGATGAACATCATGAACAGCTTGGCCATGACAAAGCTGATGAGTCCGCAGGCGGGGAAGGTAAAGAACCAGGTGAACATCATGTCCTTGACCACGCCAAAGTTGATGGCCGAAAGGCGCTTGACGGCACCGACGCCCATGATGGCGCAGGTCTTGATGTGGGTGGAGGACACGGGGATGCCGGTAAGGGTGGCAAGCAGCAGGTTTGCGGCGCCTGCGAGGTCGGCGGAGAAGCCCTGGTACTTTTCGAGCTTGACCATGCTCTGGCCGACGGACTTGATGATGCGCTCGCCGCCCACGCTGGTGCCGATACCCATAGTGGCCGAGCACAGCAGCATAATCCAGATGGGGATGCCTGCATCGCCGACGCTCGTTTGGCCGCTGGCAAAGGCCACACCTAAAAAGAGCACGCCGATGAACTTCTGTCCATCCTGCGCGCCGTGCATAAAGCTCATGGCCGCAGCGCTCGCGATCTGAGCGTATTTAAAGAAGACATTGGCACGTCGCCTGTTGGCGGCGGCGAAAAGAATCGAGACGAGCTTGCACAGGACCCAGCCCATGACAAAGCCCAGGCCGATGGAGAGCGCCAGACCGTAGATGACCTTCATCCACTCGTGGACGTTGACGCTGCTCGCACCGCCGAGGGCGATGGCGGCACCGGTCAGGCCGGCGATAAGGCTGTGACTTTGCGAGGTGGGGATGCCAAAACGCGACGCTGTGGCGCCGTAGACGACGATGGAGAACAGCGCCGCGCATAGGCAGGCGAGCGCCATGGTGCTGTTTCCGCCAAAGTCGACGATATGTGAGATGGTGTTGGCGACGCTCGCGTTAAAGTGCGTCATGATGAGCACGCCGAGGAAGTTGAATGCGGCGCTCATGAGAATGGCGGCGCGGGCGGGCATGCAACGCGTAGTGACGCAGGTCGCGATGGCGTTGGGCGCGTCGGTCCATCCATTGACGAAGATGGCGCCCAACGCGAGGATCACGGTGACGGCAAGGACTGGGTTCGACACAATTTGGCCGAGGAAGGTTGAGAACGTTACGTCCATATATGGGCTTTCTCGAAGTTTGCAGACACGTTACAAAAACATGATAAATCGTATCACCTCCTGCGGGTCTCTTTACCGAGTTCTGATGGGAGAAGTGAACTTTTTGGCACTAAAATTGAATATTAGCCCTGTTGACCGCGGGTGTTCTTTTTGCTAACACGCCATGCGGACACGTGCGATTACTACGACACTCCAAAACCACAGTCTGTTCGCTTTACAACATGCAAACATGCGTTCGATAATAGGAGGCATGGAATATCGACAGACAGATGGCAAAACTCGGCGCGTGCACAAGCAGTATGTGGACGTCGTGGCTCGCATCCTCGCGGGCGGACAGGTCGTGCCGGTCACCGTCTGCTGGGTCGACGGTCGTTGCTTTACGATTGACGAGATTGTCTCGACCACTGGGTTTGGCCTGACGGTTCACGGCATCCGTACGGCAACCTATAAGGTGCGTTTTGGCGGGCACGCGACCGAGTTGTATCTGGAGGACCAGACGCGCGAACGACCAGATGGTTCGCAGGCCCATCTGATGCGTTGGTGGGTGTGGGCATTCGACCGTACGCTCGAGGGCGAGCGCCGTGGGTAAGGACGTACGGCATTCGGGTACAATGACAGGAATCTTGTCACCTGCTGCGCCGTCTTTCACGGCACTTTTTGAAAGGACGAACCTATGAACGATATCCAGGGCTATCAGAACGGCCCCGTCGAGAGCGGCGCAAGCCGCGCCAAGGAGATGTCGCCGCGCGCGTACAACCTTGTCATGTCTGCCCTGATCTTTTTGGGCTTTTGCGCCATGGGCGTCGGTGCTTACTTTACGAGCACCATGTCGTTTGCGCGCATGATGATGAGCGGCGCCGCTTTGCCGCTGGTCTTTGGCTCATTTATTTTGACCATCGTCGGCATGGTCATGATGTCGGCCGCCGCCAGCAAGCAGTCCGTGGGCCTGTCCCTTGTGGGCTACGTAATCTTTGCGAGCACCTTTGGCCTGACCGCGTCGTTTGGCCTTGCCAACTACGACCTGCCCACCATCAACACTGCCTTTATCGCCACGGCCGCCATCACCTTTGTCTTTGGCGCCTTGGGCGTGACGTTCCCCAAGTTTTTCCAGCGCGTATATGGCATCGGTTTTGGCATTCTGCTCGCTACTATTCTGGTTGAGATCGTGCTGATGTTCATGGGCGTCTCACAGACCATCACCGACCTGATCGTGATCGTGGTGTTCGCCGGCTTTATTGGCTACGACACCTATGTTGCCACGACGGTGCCGCCTACGCTGCCCAACGCCGTGCTTATGGCCTCTAACCTGTTCGTGGATATTATCAACGTGTTCCTGCGCATTCTGAACATCCTCGGCCGTCGCGACTAGTGGCGAATTGCGGCGGTGCTTGCCGTGCGTGCAAATCGATGCGAAAGGCGGTCCTTCGGGGCCGTCTTTTTTGTACGCGGCGGGGTATCATGGATGGGAAAAGCCGATAGCGGCAGAGACCGAGAAAGGTGACCACTTATGGCAGACGTCGACAACAGGAACCGTAACCGCAGGTCCAACCGAGCGGGTCAGCCCAATCCCAAGCGCGAGGCCCGTGCCAAGGCCGCCGAGCGTCACGTGGCAACTGTGTCCGAAGCGTGCGCCAAGGATATCGAGCGTTCGCTTGCCGGTGTTCGCGAGTTTGACGGTATGCCTGCCGGCTTTGTCTCGGCGATGAAGGCCAAGGTTCAGAGTGCTGTGGCCACCGAAGAACAGGTTGCCGAGGACGTCGAGGGCGCGGAGGCTGCCGAGGAAATCGCCGAAGCTGAGTCCGCGCCTGCTGAGGAGCCCGCTCCGGTTCTGCCCGAGGTCACCGTGCTCGATGCCTCCACCACGCAGGCCATCTTGGACAACGGTCGTGGCTATGCGCAGTTCTGCGACATGGCCGTGCTCGCCTTTGCCTCGTTCACCAATCCGGGCGGTGGCTATATTCAGGGTTATCTGGGCCAGGAGGCCACGCTGTGCGCCGATTCGTATCTGTACAACGTTCTCGATAAGCAGCGCAAATGGTACGGCGAGAACCGTCGCCGCAACATCAACTGCGAGCTTTACCGAAACCGTGCGCTGGTGGTGCCTGCGGTGCGCTTCGACCGCAACCACGTGCATGCATACGCCGACGTGATCGTGGCCGCCGCGCCCAACGTTAAGCGCGCCCGCCAGGAGTATCGCGTGAGCGACGATGCTCTGCTGGATGCCCTGCGCGACCGCATTCGCTTTGTGCTTGCCATCTGCGACGAGCTAGGTCGCGAGAAGCTCGTGCTGGGCGCTTGGGGCTGCGACAACAACGGCTTTGACGCAGAGGCCGTGGCCGAGCTCTTCCGCAAGGAGCTCGCGTCGGGCGACTTTAAGGTCAAGCAAGTCTTCTTTGCCGTGCCTTCTACGCGCTGGGATGAGGATTTTGCCAAGTTCGAGCACGTGCTGGCAAACTTCCCCGAGCGCAACGAGGAGTCCTATGCCCAGGTTGCCGCTCGCGCTGCGGCAGCTCGCGCCGCCGAGCAGATCCAAGCTGCTACCGAGGATGATGAGGACGAGGACGACTGGCGCAAGTACCTGTAATCGGTACGTGCTGACAGATGGGTCGAGCCGGCGGGAGAGGCTGCTTCCGTCGGTTTTTTACTGAGCGAGGGGCTTACGATGAAAAACGTTCTATGCTTTGGCGACAGCAACACCTATGGTTACGATCCGGCGGGCATGCGCGACGGCACCGCGGTGCGCTATGCGCAGGATGTGCGCTGGTGCGGCGTGGCCCAACGTGACTTAGGCGAGGGCTGGCATGTAATTGAAGAAGGCCTCAACGGCCGCACGACGGTACGCGACGACATGTGCCATCTGAACACCAATCTTAACGGCATCCGCGCACTGCCGATGCTGCTCGAGGCCCATAAGCCGCTGGATGCGATCGTTATTATGCTGGGAACCAACGACTGCAAGACGGTCTTTGGTGTGACGGCCTCCGATATTGCCCGTGGCACCATGGCGCTGATTCGCGCGGTGCGTGCATTTCCCTGGACCAATGCTGCACCCTGCCCGCGTATTCTGCTGATGGCACCTATCAAGATCAAGCCGCAAATCGCCGATGTATATATGACCGATTTTGACGAGCGTTCCGTCGAGGCCTCGGAGCATTTTGCTGAATACTATGCGCACGTAGCCGAGCAGTTTGGCTGCGACTTTTTGAATGCAGCGGAGTTTGCCGAGCCGGGCGATATCGACTATCTGCATATGATGCCCGAAAGCCATGAGAGCCTGGGTCACGCCGTGGCGGCCAAGCTCCAAGAGATGCTCGGAGAGTAGCGCGACCCCAAGCCACCGCAAAGGGGACGGGCGCCTTTGCGGTGGCTTGGGACTGCGAATCTTAATACTGCCACATGTGGTTGACGGGGCCGGAGCCTTTGCCCATGTCAAAGCCGGCGGCCAGAGCGCCGGTTAGGTAGGCCTTGCCGGCGTTGACGGCGTCGGCAAGATCCATGCCCTGAGCCAGCGCGCAGGCGATGGCGGACGAGAGCGTGCATCCGGTGCCGTGCGTGTTGTCGGTCTCGATGCGCTTGTGGCGGAACCACGTGGTGAGTGGATCTCCCAGATGGTTGCCCTCGTCATCGAGTGGCGCGGGTTCGGCCAGTACATCGTTGGCCTCGTTGACAAGATGCCCACCCTTAACGAGGGATGCGCAACCAAAGCGGCGGGTGAGGAGCATGGCAGCATTTTGCTGCGTGCGCTCGGAGTCGACCTCATAGTCGAGCAGTGCCATGGCCTCGGGAATATTGGGCGTGATAACCGTCGCTAGCGGGAACAGGCGGCGGGTGAGCGCCTCGGCGGCATCTTCGGCAATCAGCCGCGCGCCCGAGGTGGCGACCATGACGGGGTCGACGACCACGTTCGTTGCGTTCCAGGCGCTCAAGCGGTCGGCGATGACTTCGATAATCTCGACAGAAGAAACCATGCCGATCTTGACGGCGCTGGGGCGGATATCGTCAAAAACGGCGTCAATTTGCGCGGCTACGATATCTGGCGAGATATCCTGCACGGCGGTAACGCCCAGGGTGTTTTGCGCTGTGATGGCGGTGATGGCCGTCTCGGCATACAGGCGGTGCGCCGTGATGGTCTTGATGTCGGCCTGAATGCCGGCGCCACCGCTGGAATCGGATCCCGCGATGGACAGGACGGCAGGTACCTTACTACGATCCATGTTCGCTCCCTTGTTCGGTCGGAATCAAATGGGTCTTTAAGCCAGCATTATAAAGATGCCCGGGCCGACTCTATGCCGAACCCGGGCGGGCGATGCAATCTCTACGCAAGTGTAAGTAAATGTTCACAAGTCAACAATTGACAGGCACCAGCTCGCCGCCAGAAGCGGCCGCGGCGACAGGGTTAGTCCTCCATGCCGAGGTCGATCGTGGTGCCCTCGAAGATCTTGTTGACGGTGCGGACGGCGCACATCTTGCCACACATGGTGCAAGTGCCCTCGGTGGCGGCGGGGGACTCCTCGTAGCGCTTCTTGCCCGTAACCGGGTCGAGCGCGCACTTCCACATGGCGTCCCAGTCGAGCTTGCGGCGTGCCTGGCCCATCTTGTCGTCCATGTCGCGGGCGTGGGGCACCTTTTTGGCGATGTCGGCGGCGTGTGCGGCAATCTTGGTGGCCATGAGGCCGTCGAGCACGTCCTGGGCGTTGGGCAGGCACAAGTGCTCGGCCGGCGTCACGTAGCACAGGAAGTCGGCGCCGGAGCTGGCGGAGATAGCGCCGCCGATGGCAGCGGTGATGTGGTCGTAGCCCACGCCGATATCGGTCACCAGCGGCCCGAGCACATAGAACGGGGCGTTGTGGCACAGGCGCTTCTGCAGTTTCATGTTGGCGGCGATCTCGTCGAGCGCCATGTGGCCCGGACCCTCGACCATAACCTGGACGCCGGCGGCCCATGCGCGCTTGCACAGCTTGCCCAGCTCGATCATCTCGGCGGTCTCGGTGGCGTCGTTGGAGTCGTAGAGGCAGCCCGGGCGACAGGAGTCGCCGAGCGAAATCGTCACGTCGTACTCGTGGCAGATTTCGAGCAGCTCGTCGTAGAACTCATAGAACGGGTTCTCGTTACCGGTGACCTCCATCCAGCCAAACAGCAGCGAGCCGCCGCGGCTCACGATGTTCATGAGGCGGCCGGTCTCCTTAAAGGTCTTTGTGACCGACTTGTTGATGCCGCAGTGGATGGTCATAAAGTCCACGCCGTCCTCGGCGTGCGCGCGCACGACCTCGAACAGGTCGTCCTTGGTAAGCTTGACCAGCGGCTTTTCCATGTAGCCGATGGCGTCGTACATGGGGACGGTACCTACCATGAGCGGCGTCTCGTCGATGAGCTGCTGGCGGAACTGGCGCGTCTTGCCCGAGTTGGAGAGGTCCATGATGGCGTCGGCGCCAAAGTCCTCGGCGATCTTGACCTTCTTCCATTCCTCGGCGGCATCGGCCTTGTCGCCCGAGATGCCCAAGTTCACGTTGACCTTGGTGGACAGGCCCTCACCGACGCCAAAGGCGCGCATGCCTTTTTTGATGTGCACGATGTTGGCAGGAATGGCGATGCGGCCGTCGGCCACGCGCTCGCGGATGTACTCGGGGTCGCGATGCTCGCGCTCGGCGACCTCCTTCATCTGCGGTGTGATCTGCCCGGCGCGGGCGAAGTCGATTTGCGTGACGAGCTTGGGCTCGGTCTGTGTGCTCATTGGCACGGCTCCCTTCGTTGGCATTACCCATATCAGGTTTGCGGGTCAGGGCGGGCGCGCCCAATCTCAGCCTGCCGTCTTGTCCTGCAAGCCCCCCGTTTATGTAATGGGCTCAAGTATAGCTCGAATGGGTACGATTGGCCTAACGAGCGTGCCTGTGAGGAGGCGAACATGGAAGACAAGCATCTATATCGAGAGACGCAATGGGATGTATCGGCCGAGGAAAGCCGTGCGCACCATGGCCTTGTCGCGATCGGTTTTGCGGTGCTTGCCGTGCTGGTGATTGCCTTTTGTATCTGGACGTTTGGTGGTCGCGGCGGCGCTGCATGGGAGTTCGAGGCTGATGATAGCCTACCGATTATGACGGTGAGGAGTACTGGCGGTAATGCCAATACGCTCGCCGTTCCGGGCGATTATTGGTACCCGTGCGATGAGTTTGTGCAGTTGCAGCTGAGTGGTGGGTCTATTCCTGGTGAGGAAATCGAACGCGTGACGTATGATGCGACGTTCAAAACGTTGACGGTGAAGCTCAAAGATCAAGGGGATGTGCCCACGACGATGGATATCGCGCTGACGGAATGGCGCCTGGAGCCCCCGTCGGGTGTTGCGGTGTCCGAGGTCGAGCACGTCAAGATTGTCTATCAGGACGGTTCGACAAACGGGATTGCAAAGGCCGACGGTCTAGCAGAATAGGTGTCGAGCCTAGCAGCCAATTCATAAAAGTTGCGGTGGAATAGTTCCTGATTGTGCGAAAAAGGCTCAAATAGGAATTATTCCACCGCAAGTTATATAGAGAAGGCTGAGCGGGTCAGTGTTGGGTGCCGGCTCTAGAGCATCTGTTCGTTGATGAACATGAGGGTGCCTAGGTATGAGAGCTCGGGGACGTGGCGATAGCCGATGTTGAATGCGGTAAGTTCGCTTGCATCCTCGAGCTTGTTTTCTGCCATCCACCGCACCATGGAGCCGCGCGCCTTTTTGCTGGCGGTCGACCGTTGGATGGGCTTCCCGTTGCGGATACCCTCGCCAAAGAGGCACGTGACGGCTGTGGCGTCGCCCGCGAGGTGGGGCAGAACGGCTTTGGCATACTCTACGCTGGCGAGGTTGACGATCGTGGTGTTTGAACCTGCCGGGGCGATAACCCGCGCGAGCTTGTCGCTCCAAAACGCGTAGAGGTCTCGGGCATCGTCAACGGCGAGCTTCGCACCCATCTCCAGCCGATACGGTTCGACGGCATGAAAGGGGCGTACGCATCCGTAAAGGCCCGAGAGGATCCACAGATGGTCTTGCAGCCATGCGAGCTGCGCGGAATCCATCACCTCGGGCGCCATGCTCTGGTATTGAATGCCGTGATAGGACATGACGGCAGGGGAGATGCGGCGCGCGATACCGGAATCGGCAAGATCGCCGTTTCCCAAGATGGGCTCGAACTCATGCAAAATGTCGAGACAAGGGCCCAGCAGCTTGTTGCTGACGTTCCACAGAGCTTGTAGGCCGCTGTCGCCTTCGGTTCGTTCGATGTCCAAGAGCGCATGGTGCAGCTGGGCGGTCTCGCGCGCAAAGGGCGGAATCCCCTGAACTTCAAAAGCATCTTGTGCCGCGCGCATTTGCTTGGCGGGCGAAACGATGACCTGCAGCATGGACTCTCCTCTGCCAAAAAGAAGTTGCGGTGGAATGCGGTCTGCGCGGGCCGGTTGAAGGCCAGGTTAGTCCGTATTCCACCGCAAGTTATAAAGGGCTGGTTTGGTGCGCCTTACGAGGGTTTGCTAGGCGCGCTCGAGGAAGGCTTTGTAGCCGCGGTAGGCCTCGTAGATATCGGCCTTGTTGGCGACCTCCCACAGGGCGTGCATGGACAGGACGGCAACGCCGGAGTCGATGACGTTCATACCGTACTTGGCCATGATATAGGCGATGGTGCCGCCGCCGCCCGCGTTGACGCGACCGAGCTCACAGGTCTGGAAGTCCACGCCGGCCTCGTCCATGATGTCGCGGACGAGGGCCACGTACTCGGCATCGGCGTCGTTGGAACCGCCCTTGCCGCGGCTGCCCGTGTACTTGTTAAAGCACAGGCCGCGACCCATAAAGGCCGCGTTCTTGGTCTCGAACTTACCGGCATAGCCCGGGTCGAAGCCGGCGGACACGTCAGAGGAGAGCATGCGGCTGCGGGCGAGCGCGCGGCGCAGGGCCAGCGGGCTGTCCTCGCCGGCGAGCGTCATGATCTCGGCGACGGTGTTCTCGAAGAAGCGGCTCGTCATGCCGGTAGCGCCCACGGAGCCGATCTCCTCCTTATCGACGATGAGCGTGATGCTCGTGCGCTCCACGTTGGCGACGTCGATCTGGGCGAGCATGGACGGATAGGCGCAGACACGATCGTCGTGGCCATAGCCCAGAATCATGGAGCGGTCGAGGCCCATGTCGCGGGCCGGGCCGGCGGGCACGACCTCGATCTCGGCGGAGAGGAAGTCCTCCTCCTCGACGCCGTACTGCTCCTTGAGGATGTCCAGGAACATCTGCTTGACGGGCTCCTTGGGGGCGTCCTTGTCGTCCTCATCGAACTTGACGGGGCGGCCGCCCACGATCACGTCGAGGATCTCGGCGTCGACGGCGTCCTTGGCGGGCTTGGACATTTGCTCGCTCGAGAGGTGAATCAGCAGGTCGGAGATGGTAAAGACCGGGTCGTCGGCCTTGTCGCCGATATTGATGTCGACGTTGGTACCGTCCTTTTTGCAGATGACGCCCACGAGTGCGAGCGGGGAGGCTACCCAGTGGTAGCTCTTGACGCCGCCGTAGTAGTGCGTGTCGAGGTAGGCCATGTCGCCGGCCTCGAAGGCGGGATTCTGCTTGAGGTCCAGACGCGGCGAGTCCACGTGGGCGCCCAGGATGTTAAAGCCCTGCTCGAGCGGGGCGGTGCCCAGGTTGACGAGCATAAGGTCCTTGCCGTGGTTGGCGGCGTACACCTTGTCGCCTGCCTTGAGCTCGCGGCCTTCGGCGATCACGGTCTCCAGGTCGACGTAGCCCGCCTCCTCGGCCATCTTGATGCCGGTCTTGACGCACAGGCGCTCGGTCTTGTTCTCGCTCAAAAACTGCTTATAGCCGCGGCAAAGCTCCTCGAGCTCCTCGACTTGCTGTGGCGTGTACTTTTTCCATGCGCAGGGACGCTCCATGACGCAGGCTCCTTTCGGATCGATCGTGCTGGTTGATGTACCGTGAGCCATCGTATCACGCGCGGGCTCACGGTGGCGGGGGAGCTTGATGTGCGGTGGCCGCGGGGCGGGGAGCGTGTAAACTGGAGTGAGCAAACCGTGCCCAGCCCAAAGCGAGGTATTTAATATGTCTGACAAGCGCCGCACTTTTGCCGTTATCGACGGCAACTCGCTCATGCACCGCGCCTTCCACGCCGTGCCCCCGACCATGAACGCGCCGGACGGTCGCCCCACCAACGCGATCTTTGGCTTTCTGAACATGTTTCTCAAGATGATCGATGCCTTTAACCCCGACGGTGTGGTCGTGGCGTTTGACAAGGGCAAACCGCGCGTGCGCATGGAGATGCTGCCGCAGTATAAGGCGCAACGCCCGCCCATGGACCCCGATCTGCACGCGCAGTTTCCGATGATCAAGGAGCTGCTCGGCGCGCTCAACGTGCCGATTTTGCAGTCCGAGGGCTGGGAAGGCGACGATATCCTGGGAACCATGGCGCGCCTGGGTGAAGAGGCCGGCTGCGACATGCTACTGGTGACCGGCGACCGCGACATGTATCAGCTTGTTACCGAGCACGTCAACGTGGTCTCGACCCGCAAGGGCCTGTCCGACGTGGCGATTATGACGCCCGAGAGCGTGGATGACCTGTATCACGGCATTACGCCGGCGCTCGTGCCCGACTTTTATGGTCTGAAGGGCGACACGTCCGACAACATCCCCGGCGTGCCGGGCATCGGTCCCAAAAAGGCGAGTGCGCTTATTGCGCAGTACGGTAGCCTGGACGAGGTCATCGCACATGCCGACGAGGTCAAGGGCAAGATGGGCGAGAACCTGCGTGCACACATCGACGACGCGCTGCTGAGCCGTAAGGTGGCGACCATCCGCACCGATGCGCCCGTCGAGCTCGATTTTGAGGCGACGTCCTTCCCGGCGTTTTCTGCCGACGAGGTGTCTGCGGCACTGGGTACGCTTGGTATCACCGCCATGCAGAATCGTTTCTTGGCGCTGATTGGCGGCGAGGGCGGGGCTGCTGCCTCCAGTGTGTTTGAGATACCTGCGATGGTTCGCGCAGCCGCCGGCGATGCCGACGCGCTTGGTGCCGTTGCGGCTGAGGTCTCCCGCGCGATTGATGCCGGCGAGTGGGTCGCCGCCGTGGTGGACGACGATAAGGAAGAGGGCGCGCTCTTTGGACTGACGCGCACGCTGTGGTTGGCGACGTCCAAGGGCCTGTTCGCGCTCGAGGAGGGCGACAGCGGTGCGGCGGCTGAGGTTGAGGGCTTCAACTTCGTCCACGGCGTGATCGCCGGCGTGCTCGCGCTCCTGTTTATGGAGGGCCGCGTGGCGAGCCCGGACATGAAGGCACTGTTGCACGAGCTTTCGCCCATCGATTCTTCTGAGCTCGAGCTCATGGATCCGCTGGCAGTCGATTCCACGCGCATCTTCGATACCGTGGTTGCCGCCTATCTGTTGGATTCCGACCGCTCCGAGTTTGACGAAGCGTATTTGGCCGATACCTATCTGCAGATGGCGCTGCCTGCGGCGCGCGGTGCAGAGGGTGCCGGCGAGGACGCTCCTGCGCCCGCCGCTCGCACGGCGGCCTTGACGCTGGCGCTGGTTGCACCGCTGCGCGAGTGCATGGCTCGCGAGAACGCCGCCAACGTGTTCGACGGCATCGAGATGCCGCTCGTGCCAGTGCTTGCCAAGATGGAGCGCACGGGCATGCTCGTGGATCCCGACCGCCTGCGCAGCCTGTCCGAGGGCCTGGCGACCCAGATCACCGAGGTCGAGCGAAGCATTCGCGACCTTGCCGGTGACGAGACCTTTAACATCGGCAGCCCCATGCAGCTGTCGCACGTGCTCTTTGATGTGATGGGCCTTCCGACCAAGGGCCTCAAGAAGACCAAGCGCGGCTATTATTCGACCAACGCCAAGGTGCTGAGCGACCTTGCCCGTGACCACGAAATCGTGCGTCTGATCTTGGACTGGCGCGAGAAGTCCAAGATCAAGTCCACCTATCTTGATACGCTGGGCCCACTGCGCCGTGGTGACGGTCGCGTGCACACCACGTACAACCAGACCATCACGGCAACGGGGCGTCTGTCCTCGAGCGACCCGAACCTGCAGAACATCCCGACGCGCTCGGAGCTGGGGCGTACCGTCAAGACGGCGTTTTCGGCAGGCGAGGGAAGCGTCTTTTTGGCGGTGGACTACTCGCAGATCGAGCTGCGTCTGCTGGCGCATCTCTCGGGTGACGAGCACTTGGTGCGCGCCTTTAACGAGGGCGAGGACTTCCATGCCGAGACGGCGGCGCGCGTGTTTGGTGTGCCGGTGTCCGAGGTAACGCCCGACCTTCGCAGTCGCGCCAAGGCCGTGAACTTTGGCATCGTGTATGGCCAGCAGGCCTACGGCCTGTCGCAGTCGCTGCATATCTCGATGGCCGAGGCGCGCGACATGATCGACCGCTACTACGAGGCCTACCCGGGCGTGCGTACGTTCCTCGACAACGTGGTGGCGCGCGCCAAGCAGACGGGCTACGCCGAGACCATGTACGGCCGCCGTCGTCATATTCCGGAGCTCAAGGCCAAAAACCCGCAACTCCGCGGTTTTGGCGAGCGCACGGCCATGAACCATCCCATGCAGGGCACCGCCGCCGACATCATCAAGATCGCGATGGCCCGCGTAAGCCGCCGTCTGGAAGAGGAGGGCTTTGCCGCCCACATGATCTTGCAGGTACACGACGAACTGGACTTTGAGTGCCCCATCGACGAAGTCGAGCGCCTGACCGCCATGGTCCGCGATGTCATGGAGCACGTAGTAGACCTCCGCGTCCCCCTAATCGCCGAAGCTTCGACTGGAGTGACCTGGGCAGACGCCAAGTAAGGGCACGACCACAATTCCAAAGTAACCAAAACCAGAAGGACGCCCCTCATCAACAAGGAGCGTCCTTCGTTCAATAAAAATCAGCCAAAGTATCTAGGCGCCAAGACGCCATCCATGCGGCAAGCAAGTCAACGTAGCCATGCCCGGGGCCGGCCGTTTGATTTTTGTAGATTCCGCACGAGCCGAAGAGCACTTAATGTGCTCTTCGAGCGAGCCCAGGACCTGACCGAACAAAAATCAAACGGCCGGCCCCGGGCATAGCGGCGAGTTTAACGAGCCGCCAAGATGGCGTCGATGAGCGTCAGTACGCCCCCGTCGTTGTTGCTCGGAATGCGCCATTTGGCATGCGCGTTCATGTGCTCCTCGGCATTGTCCACGATAAAGCTGTGACCGACGCGCTCCAGCATGGGGATGTCGTTGTACGTATCGCCCACGGCGGCGGCGTCGGCGATATCGATGCCCAGGTGTTCGCACAGGTGCGCGACGCCGGCGCCCTTGTCGACGCCCAGGTTCATAAAGTCGATCCACTCGCGCCCGGCGTTGGTGACGTAGAGCTTGTCCGAGAACTCGGGGCTATAGGTCTCGCGGAAAGCGGGCTCGGCATCATAGGCCGGGAAGAAGATTGAGATCTTGTTGGACTCGATATCAAGGTCCTCAAAGCTGTCGACGTAGTTGATTGTGTTGTAGTAGACGCTGATCTCGTCGTGGTATTGATGGTCGCGGGCAAGCACGTAGAACTCGTCGAAGCAGCACAGGACGGGGACAGCGCGAGGATCCTCCGAGGCACGGCTCAAGACCTGCTGATACAGCTCCACGTCAATATTGCTCTTATAGATATAGCTGCCGCGATAGATCACGCACGCTCCGTTGTCGGGACAAAAAGCAAGGCGGTTTTTGATGCCCTCGAACATCTCCTCGAGCTTGGGGGCGGGACGTCCGCTGGCGGGGCAGAATACGATGCCGGCGTCGGCGAGCTTGTCCAGGCGCTCATCAAGACCCTGGGGCAGCACACGCTCGTCGGTCAGCAGCGTCTTGTCCATGTCGACGGCGAGAATCTTAATGTTTCCGATATTGGCGTCCGATTCGTAAGTTTGCATAAAAGCGAGCCTTTCGTTTCGAGATTGTTTCAGACGTTATAACCATCAATTCGTAGTCGGGCGTATTTTCGCAGGAACGGAGCGTATTTGCACCACGCTTCACAAAGTAATGAAAAAACTTTTCAGAAATTTGAATTTGTCGCTTGTGCTGCGGGCACTTTAGCGTAATATAGCGAGCATCGAAAACGGAGACGGAAAAACAACCGCTTACCGAGGAAAAGGTACCGTTTACGATATTAGAATTGCGCCCGGCGATAGGTGAAAGGAGAGGCAGATGCAGTTCGTAAAGATCATCACCACTGCAGACAATGCCATCCGACGCCAGCGCGCAATTTCCCGACGACGATAACAATCGTCTCTGTCCGCATGGGGCGAATTGCCTCAACAGAGTCATTTTGAGGTCGTTGGGTTTTAGCACGACATTGCTACATGTTTCTAGGGCATGTATGTGCTGATTTTTGCTATTTAACCTGATATTGCACGGTATATGACCTTGAAATGACTTGCAACTGACCGATGTTCTAACTAGCTACCAAGGGCGAAAGGAAACAGCCATGAGCAAGGAAAAAGTCGTTCTCGCATATTCCGGTGGTCTTGATACATCCGTATGTGTCAAGTGGCTCCAGGACGAGAAGAATCTCGATGTCGTTTGTGTCTGCGGCAACGTGGGCCAGGAAGAGACCGGACTGGATGCCAAGAAGCAGAAGGCACTCGACCTGGGCGTTCTCGATTGCCAGGTGCTCGACCTGCGCGACGAGTTCTCTGATGAGTTCCTGACTAAGGCCATCGCCGCAAACTCCATGTACGAGAACAAGTATCCGCTGCTCTCGGCTCTTTCTCGCCCGCTGCTCGCCAAGAAGCTTGTTGAGGTCGCCCACGAGTTTGGCGCGACCTACGTCGCCCACGGCTGCACCGGCAAGGGTAACGACCAGGTCCGTTTTGAGGCCGCCGTCAAGGCCCTCGACCCCGAGCTCAAGGTTATCGCCCCGGTTCGCGAGTGGGACCTGAAGTGCCGTCCCGACGAGGTCGCCTATGCCCACGCCCACAACGTGCCGGTTCCCGAGGGTGCCAACGACAACCCCTACTCCATCGACGACAACCTGTGGGGTCGTGCCATTGAGTGCGGTCACCTGGAGGATCCCTGGAACGAGCCGCTCGACGACGCTTGGGTTATGACCAAGAATCCCGAGGACACGCCTGACACCCCGACCTACACCGAGATTGAGTTTGAGGCCGGCAAGCCCGTTGCCGTCGACGGCAAGAAGATGAAGCTCTCCGAGATCGTCATCGCCCTCAACAAGATCTCCGGCGACAATGGCTTTGGCCGTCTCGATCTGGTCGAGGATCGCCTGGTGGGCCTTAAGAGCCGCGAGTGCTACGAGGTTCCCGGCGCCTTGACGCTCATCACCGCCCACAAGGCGCTCGAGGACATCTGCGTCGAGGGTGACCTGCTCAAGACCAAGATAAAGCTCGAGCAGGATTGGGCCACCGCCGTGTACAACGGCCAGTGGTACAGCCCGCTCAAAAACGCGCTCGATGCCTTTATGGCCGATACCCAGAAGTTCGTGACTGGCACTGTCCGTCTGAAGTTCTTTAAGGGCAACTGCCATGTCGTCGGCCGCAAGAGCCCCTTCAGCCTCTACGACTACGGTCTGGCTACCTACGACCGCGACACCACGTTTGACGAGAAGGCCAGCGCCGGCTTTATCGAGATCGATACGCTGTCGCTCAAGACGTGGGCAAAGGTCCAGGGCCCCAGCTCTGCTGCCGCCCAGGCCTAGCGCCTCCTTCCCTTGGTATCCGCGCGGCCCATCCGCGTGATACATAACGGGCGCACGGGGTCCCTACCTTTCGTTATGCTTGCTGACACTTCTTAACATCGGTGGCCCCTACGTTCCGCCCGCATATATGATGCCGCGTCTGCGGCTGAGTCCGAGCCCCGCCGGGGTTGTCCGGCGGGGCTCCTTCTATCAATTTGGCGGCTCTGTGCCTATATATATATGAGGAGTATCCATTATGTTCAATGCTATCGCGCATGCTTTACTTGCCCTCGCGCCCGAGCTCGATGCTGCAAAGGTCGAGGACGTCCCTATGAGCCTGAAGGCTTGGATTGACGGTTCGCAGGGCAACATCCGGAGGGAGACGTTGGGCGCCAAGTGCATGGTGCGTCACTTCTTTGCAAATTAGCTATATGGCCTCGCGCACGGTAGGGAATATGCAAAACTAGCGGTTGAAAAATCGCTTTATCGACATGGCGCATTTCATTGGGCGCTTCGTTTGGTATTTGATGAAAGGGGACGGTCCCATGGCTCTTTGGGGTGGTCGTTTTGAGGCGGGCGTGGCCGAGGTCACGCAGGAGTTTGGCGCGTCGCTGCCGGTCGACAAGCATCTCTATAAGCAGGATATTGCCGGTTCCAAGGCGCATGCCAAGATGTTGGCCGTACAGGGCATCATCAGCGCCGAGGATGAGCAGTCGATTGCCAAGGGCCTGACCGGAATCGAGCAGGATATCGATGCCGGCAACTTTACCTTCGATATCAATGACGAGGACATTCATATGTCCATCGAGAGCGAGCTGACGCGTCGCATCGGCGAGGCTGGCAAGCGCTTGCATACTGGGCGTTCGCGCAACGACCAGGTGGCGACCGATACGCGACTGGGCGTCAAGGCGCTGGCCAAGGAGCTCATGGAGGCCAATCTTGAGCTGCGCCATGTGCTGGTGGATGCGGCCAAGAAGTACGACAAGGTAATTCTGCCGGGTTACACGCACATGCAGCATGCTCAGCCCGTGCTGCTGTCGCATCATCTGCTGGCGTATTCCTGGATGTTCGCGCGGGACTTTACACGCCTGAAGGCCGCCTTTGATGCCGCCGACAACTGCCCGCTGGGTGCTGCCGCGCTTGCCGGTACGAGCTATCCGCTCGATCGTCAGATGACGGCTGCCGAACTTGGCTTTGCGGGCGTGATCCCCAATTCGCTCGATGCTGTTTCCGACCGTGATTTCCTGCTCGATCTGCATTACGCCGGCTCCGTCATGGCCATGCACCTGTCGCGTCTTTCCGAGGAGATCGTGCTGTGGTCGAGCTCCGAATTTGGCTTTATCACGCTTTCAGACTCCTACTCCACCGGCTCGTCCATCATGCCGCAGAAGAAGAATCCCGACTTTGCCGAGCTTATCCGCGGCAAGAGCGGTCGCGTGTACGGCAACCTGGTGCAGCTGCTGGTAACCATGAAGGGCTTGCCGCTTGCTTATAACAAGGACTTGCAGGAGGACAAGGAGGGCGCGCTCGATACCGCCCATACGCTCATGCAGTGCCTGTCCGTTATGGCCGGAATGATTTCGACTTGGACCGTCAACGAGGATGCCATGGCGCGCGAGTGCGACGTGGGGCACCTTGCCGCTACCGATGTTGCCGATTACCTGGCCAAGCGTGGCCTGCCGTTCCGCGAGGCACATGCCGTGGTGGGGCATCTGGTTCTGATGTGTGAGAAGCGCGGCTGCAATCTTGAGGACCTGCCGTTTGAGGTGTTCCAGGAGGCAAGCCCGCTCTTTGAGCACGACATTACCGAGGCGCTCGACATCCCGTCGATTGTCGCCGCGCGCACGACCGAGGGCGGCACCGCCCCTGCCGCCGTTGCCGTGCAGCTGCAGCGTGCCGAGGCGCAGCTCGTGGCCGACGAGGGCGTGTTTGGATCGCTGACTAAGGTCGTCGAGATGGGCCACGGGGTAAAGTAGGGATTTGGCTGAAGCCGTTTTGGCCATGTATTGATAAATCGTTTTCACTTTACGGGCGCCTGCTGATGTGGGCGCCCGTATTTTGTTGCTATGGGGGAGGGGCTTGTCGAGAACTTCTGTAGGACCTTTGGGCAGGTTGTGAAGGGGATACGTTCGCGGGCGGCAACCGACCGCCTGCTCTGCTCGATGCGGTTGATGGGCGGTCGGATGGTACTCTAATCGGGCTTCGAAACAGAAGTGACACATATGGAGCGCTTTAATAAATTGCAACGTTTCAATAAACAGCTTTTTGTTTAACTGCGGCTAAAACTCTGTTACGATGCAGTCCAGGCGGGTGCCGGAATGGGACTTGGGCACGCGCGAACCTACTTGAAAGGCTACTTTTATGGCTATCGAGAAGACCTTCATCATGATTAAGCCCGACGCCGTGCGCGACCGTAAGATCGGCGAGATCGTTGCTCGCATTGAGCGCAGCGGCCTTGTCATCGAGCGCATGGAGATGACCACGCTCGAGCGCGCTACCGTCGAGGAGCACTACGCCCATCTGGCCGACAAGCCCTTCTTTGGCGGTCTCTGCGACTTTATGACGAGCGGTCCGGTCGTCAAGATGGTCGTTTCCGGTCTCTCCGCTGTTGCTAAGATGCGCACCCTCATGGGCGCTACCAACCCGCTTGAGGCTGCTCCTGGTACCATCCGCGGCGACTTTGCCGTCGATGTCAACGCCAACGTAATCCACGGCTCCGACTGCCTGGAGAACGCCGAGATTGAGATCAAGCGCTTCTTTGGCTAAACCAGCTTTGACTCCTTAAAGCTGTTAGCGTGTGGCTTGGGCGCCGCGGAACTCCATCCGCGGCGCCCTTTTATTCCAAAATCTATGCAGGGGCCCGCTCGGACATGTGTTCCGAGCGGGCCCCTGCTGTTAGCTTGTGGCACTGAATAGTTTAGGCTTCGTCGACGATCTTAAGGGCGCGCGTGTGATCGATCTCGTTGAGGAGGTTAACGCGACGCTCGTGACGACCACCCTCAAACTCGGCGTCGAGCCACTCGTCGACGATCATCTTGGCGAGCTCGGAGCCCACGACGCGGGCGCCAAAAGCGAGCACGTTGGTATTGTTGTGCATGCGGGAGAGCTTGGCGCTGAAGGGCTCGGAGCACACGACGGCGCGCACGCCCTCTACCTTGTTGGCAGCCAGGCTAATCCCGACGCCGGTGCCGCAGATCAGGATGCCCAGGTCGACGTCGCCGTTGGCAACGGCCTTACCCACCTTGTAGCCGGCGATGGGGTAGTCAAAGCTCTCGGAGGTGTCGGTGCCAAAGTTCACGACCTCGCAGCCGCGCTCCTTCAGGTGCTCGGAGATGATGTTCTTGAGCTCGACGGCGGCGTGGTCGTTACCGATACCGATCTTCATGGATGGTTCCTCTCTGGTCTGTGCGGCGCAAATGCTAAAGGTGTTTACCGCGTTCGACTGCATGATAGCGCGACTCTTGCGTAAACGCTCGGGCGTTTTTTGGTCAAACGCTTTAGCATGCAACAAGATCGGCTTCTCATGAATAATGCCACCAGTTTGTGCTCGAGCGCCGTCCGCCGGAACCATGGTTGCGGTTTTTGATGCATTGTTATCAAATAAAGGAGCTAACTATTTTGAGAGCCCAGCCCGTTATGCAAGCAGGAGATACCTATGCCTATCGATTCCATCCGTGATGCCGCGTTTTGCGATGTTTTGAACCGCGAGCTTGTCTGCGCGCTCGGCTGTACCGAGCCTATTGCCGTTGCCTATGCAGCAGCGCTGGCGAGCCAGACGCTCGGTTGCGAGCCCGATCATATGGATGTTGCCTGCTCGGGCAACATCATCAAGAACGTCAAGAGCGTGACCGTGCCCAACTCGGGCGGTATGCACGGTATTGAGGCCGCAGCCGTGCTGGGTGCCGTGGGCGGCGACGCTAAGAGCGCGCTCGAGGTGCTCGAGAGCGTTGACGATGAAGACCGTGCACGCGTGGCCGAGCTCCTCGCCGACGCCGACTACTGCGATGTGTCGCTTGTCGAGGGCGTGCCCAACCTCTACATCAAGGTGACTGCGACGGCCGGGGGCCATACCGCGGTCGTCGAGATTACCGATCACCACACCAACGTCACGTGCCATACGCTCGACGGTATTCCGGTATGCGGCAAGTCAGCGGGGGAGTGTGCCGCATGCGCCGAGCGCGTGGTGGCCGAGCGGGCGGCGGATAAGGCCGACACGCCCATGTCGATTGAGTCCATCATCGACTTTATCGAGGACGGCGACATTGAGGAAGCCCGCGCTGCCGTTGAGCGTCAGATTGAGCTGAATGGCGCGATCAGTGCCGAGGGCCTCGCGCACGCTTGGGGCGCCGAGGTGGGTCGTACGCTGCTGGGTGCTCGTGCCGATGACGTCGCCTGCCGTGCCCGTGCCCGTGCGGCCGCCGGGTCCGACGCCCGCATGAACGGCTGCGCACTGCCGGTCGCCATTGTGTGCGGCTCGGGCAATCAGGGCATTACCTGCGCATTGCCCGTCATGGAGTATGCCGAGTACCTGCGCTGCGACCACGAGCGCCTGGTGCGCGCCGTGATGCTGTCCGATCTTATCGCCGTGCATATCAAGAGCTATATTGGCGCGCTCTCGGCGTTTTGCGGTGCTATTTGCGCCGCGTGCGGCGCCGGCGCTGCGATTACCTGGCTGTGCGGTGGCACGCGCGAGCAGATTGGCGCGACGGTCTCGAATACGCTTGGCAACGTGGGCGGCATCGTGTGCGACGGCGCCAAGGCAAGCTGTGCCGCCAAGATTTCCGCTGCCGTCGATGCGGCGATTCTGGGCCACGATATGGCCATGCAGGGCCGCGGCTTCCGTGCCGGCGAGGGTCTGATCCAGGATACCGTTGAACAGACGATCGCTAGTATGGGCTACGTAGGCCGCGTGGGCATGAAAGACACCGACATCGAGATCCTCAACATCATGATCGGTAAAACCCAGGTCTGCTAGATATTAAGTTGCGGTGAGATAGTTCCTAAAATTACCCGGGTGAGGGGCAAACAGGAACTATCTCACCGCAACTGCGCTAGATGTTCTGTTGCCTACGATAGTTCGTCGGCTATTTGGTGCTCGTAGAAGGCTTCGATTACGGCGTTAAAGTCGTGGGCGAAATCTTCCATGGTTCCGCGCCAGGTGGCGCGTCCCGGTTTTCCTTGGCCAACATAGGCAGTTTGAATACCGCAGGCGGGGCTGGGAAAGTCGCGCTTGGGGTCGTTGCCCACCATAAGGACCTCGTGTGGCTCGAGCCCCATCACCTGAAGCTGCTCTAGATAGTAGGTGGCATCGGGCTTGCATCGGGTGGCGTTTCCCATGTGCGTCACGAGTTCAAAGGGGGCGTCGGCCAGGTCGCCCCAGCCCATGCGGCACTCGATGGCCCCCTGGGGAAAGCTGGGGTTGGTAAAGAGCGCACAACGCAGTCCAGCGTCCTGTACGGCCTGGAGCGCGGCGTGTGCGCCCGGCATGGCGTGGGCGTTGATGAGTTCGTCATTCTTGTACGGAAGAACTGCGCGCTCGTAGTAGGTAAACGCCTCGTAGATGATGGGATCGGAGAGGCAGATGCCGCACCTGCGTTCGACCTCGGTGCGGTAAAACTCAAGATTGGTGCGGTTATCCGTGCCGCTGCGGCGATTGGCGTTGAGGTCGACCAGGATGGTGCCGAGGCGTGCCATCGTGCCACCGCGACTGCGGCGCCCGATATCCGCGAGCATCGAAGAGACATCCTTAAAATAGCGAAGGATGAACGCGTTAAGGTTGATGCTAAGAAGCGTTTCGTCCATATCGAAAACGACTGCTTTGAGCACGCGGGCACCTTTCTCGAAAAATCGATCTAGAATCGTTGGCTCCGGATACTTTACCCCAAAGCCGAATGCCTGGCTGGTTATCGTCAAGTTGCGGAGACGAGTGTTCATAAGATTACGAAAAAGTCTCCACACGAGTAAAAAATCGCAGTTCACGCTTGAAATCGAACTCATTTCCCCGTAACCTATACGAACGTGATTGCATAAGCGTCACATTAGTATCTGTCGGCTCCCGAGTGTTCCTAAACGTTGTGTGCTTGTCGCACCCTTCTGTAGGTCCTAGCAATCGGGGCCCCGTAGTTCGAAAGGGGTCCACCTTTGAGTGAGATTCAGAACTCGTCCATTTTCTCTCTTGACGATGTCAACGAGGAGGAGATGAACAACCTCATCGACGGTACGATTACCGACTTTGATGAGGGCGATCTCGTTAACGGCACTGTCGTTAAGATCGAGCATGACGAGGTGCTCGTTGACATCGGATTCAAGTCCGAGGGCGTTATCCCGGTCCGCGAGCTGTCCATCCGCAAGGACGCTAACCCTGCAGACATCGTTGCACTCGGTGATCCCATCGAGGCTCTGGTTCTCCAGAAGGAGGACAAGGACGGTCGTCTGGTCCTGTCCAAGAAGCGTGCCGAGTACGAGCGTGCTTGGAACCGCATCGAGGAGAAGTTCAACTCCGGCGAGAACGTCGAGGGCGAGGTTATCGAGGTTGTCAAGGGCGGCCTGATCCTCGACATCGGCCTGCGTGGCTTCCTGCCCGCTTCCCTCGTCGACCTCCGTCGCGTCAAGGACCTCACCTCCTACATGGGCACCCGCATCGAGGCTCGCGTCATCGAGATGGACCGCAACCGCAACAACGTCGTCCTCTCCCGTCGCGTCGTGCTCGAGGAGTCCCGTAAGGCCGAGCGCTCCGAGATCCTGTCCAAGCTCAAGTCTGGCATGCGTCTCCAGGGCACCGTTTCCTCCATCGTCGACTTCGGCGCCTTCGTCGACCTCGGCGGTATCGACGGCCTCATCCACATTTCCGAGCTCTCCTGGAACCACGTCAACCATCCTTCCGAGGTTGTCAAGGTCGGCCAGGAGGTCGAGGTCGAGGTTCTCGACGTCGATCTCAACCGCGAGCGCATCTCCCTGGGTCTCAAGCAGACCACCGAGGATCCGTGGCGCGCACTGGTCAAGAAGTACCCCGTCGGCGCTATCGTCGAGGGCACTGTGACCAAGCTTGTCCCGTTCGGCGCTTTCGTCGACCTGGGCGAGGGCATCGAGGGCCTGGTGCACATCTCCGAGATGGCCAACAAGCACGTCGATCAGCCTTCTCAGGTCACCCACGTGGGCGATAAGGTTCAGGTCAAGGTCATGGAGATCGACCTCGACCGTCGTCGTATCTCCCTGTCCATGAAGTCTGCTGCTGAGACTCTGGGCGTTGAGATCGAGGTCACCCCGCTGCCTTCCGAGAAGAAGGACGAGGAGACCGACGCCGAGTAAATCGGTTTGACGATCACTTGTTTGAAGGGATCCGTCCGCAATGGACGGGTCCCTTTTTGCATTTGCAGCCGAGGTACGCAATGCTGCCAGGGCTGTCCACAGGCTATTGGGTTGTCAGTGCATGAAAAATGCCGACATCCCGCCTCGGGGAAGAGGCGGGAACGCACCGAGTAGACGGAGGGGTGCGGAGCGCGGTCGCGTCTCGACTGACGACGTTGCCCATCGACGGGATTATTGTAGCGCATGGGTGGTTCTTGGTTTATCGTGCGAGCGCTTGCGTTGTGCCATTGCCCGCGGCAACGGTGTGCTACACTCTTACACTGCTGAGTGGGCCAGACGGTCGCGCGATGTGCTGCTTGCAGCACGCGTGAGGAAAGTCCGGGCTCCAGAGGGCGGGATGCCGGCTAACGGCCGGGCGGAGTGATCCGACGGAAAGCGCCGCAGAAAAGAAGACTCCCACCTGCGCCGCAAGGCGTAAAGGGAAAAGCTGAAACGGTGGTGTAAGAGACCACCAGCGTCGTGGCAACACGGCGGCTTGGCAAGCCCCATCCGGAGCAAGCGCGAATAGGAACGCTATGGGCCGGCCCGGTCCGCGTTCGGGTAGCGTGCGTGGAGCTGCACGGTAACGTGCAGACAAGATAAATGACCGTTCACGACAGAACCCGGCTTATCGGCCCACTCAGCACTTTGTTGACGCTGCGAACCCGTCAGCGCGGCAATCTGCCTTTCAAGCCTTCGGGCATGACCATAAGGTCAATGCCCTCGTCTTTCAAGGCACCTTGCTCGCGCTGACGGGTTCTCGCTTTCGTTTACGGAATCATCGGTGTTGCCGTTCTATTTACCGGGATTAACGGTACGGTCTTTGCCGTATTATTGAGGCTGTTTGTTGCTGCGCTTTATTTTGTTGAGGGGCTTTGTTGGACAGCTATTTTACTCTGCAATCGAATATTGAGGTTTCGGGCGAATTTGTGGACCGCAAGAGCCGGTTTATTGCCCAGCTGGTCCATATTGAGTCCGAGGATGAGGCGAATGCCTTTATCGAGATGGTTCGCAAGCGTCATTACGACGCTCGACACAATGTTCCCGCGTGGATTTTGGTGGATGGACGTGAACGCCAGAGCGATGACGGTGAGCCGAGCCGCACGAGCGGCATGCCGACGCTCGAGGTGCTGCGCGGCGCGGGGCTCAAAAATGTTTGCTGCGTGGTGACGCGCTATTTTGGCGGCACGCTGTTGGGTCCTGGTGGCTTGGTGCGCGCCTATACCGCGGCGACGCAGGCGGCGGTGGCCTCGGCTCAGGAGTCCGGGCAGATCGTCGAGATGACGAGTGTCGTGCCGGTTGACGTGCATGTGGCCTATCCGCAGTATGAGCAGGTGCTTCGCTTGGCCCAGGATTCGGGTGCAAAGGTTTCGGATACCGATTACGCGGATACCGTGACACTTCACTTGGTGTTTAAGGCAGGGGAGCAGGAGTCGTTTTGCGCCAAGATGCGCGAGCTTATGGCGGGGCGCGAGGAGATTGAGGTCGGCGCTCCCGAATTTGCCGAGTTCTAACGGCGACGGCCGGCGTGCTTTTGGATGAATCCCAAGCGCGCCGGCCGTCGTTTTCTGTTGCTGTCGTTTACTCGGCGAGCTGCTTTAGCATATCGCAGGCGATCTCGACGGCATCGTCGATGCAGCCGGGGCAGCTGCGGAGCGGACCCTTATCCGATCCGACGCCCTTGAGCGCGCCGCAGACGGTCGTCGTGTTCTTCGTTTTAAAACGCTTGGCGATCTCGCGCGACAGCTTGTAGGTTTGGCCCTTGGTCTTGGGGTTTTCCATACCGTCGCTCATCATGAAGCCCATGATGGCCACGGCGCCCGAGATGGCGCCGCAGGTTTCGGTCATGCCGCCCATGCCGGCGCCAAAGCCCTCGGTGAGGGTAAAGGCGACCTGGGGGTCGAGCCCGACGGCGGGCGCGAGCGTGCAGGCGACGGCCTGGGCGCAGTTAAAGCCACGGGCGTGGTATTCGGCAGCCTGAGCCTGACAGGCGGTGATGTCGAGCTGGGCCGTATCGATTTGCTTCATCGTTGTCTCCTTGGTCACGGTGTACCCGCCTATGGTACCCGTGACGGTGCGTGTAATCATCGAGAGCTTCATGGATGCCTCATTTTTATCTATCGAGCAAATGCCTAAGGCTGTGACGAATGCCCCTGATTCATTTGTCCCATAACCTATCGGCGGGATGGGTTGAGAGGGGTGCGGCGTAGCGGTATCGTGAACCGAATAAAACAAAACCCAAGTAAGGGAGTTGGATATGAGCGAGCAGACCATCGGTACGACGTGTGTTCAGGGCGGCTATCACCCGGGAGATGCGGAGCCGCGCCAGGTGCCCATCTACCAGTCCACCACGTGGAAGTACGACACGTCCGAGCACATGGGCAAGCTTTTCGACCTGGAGGAGTCGGGCTATTTCTACAGCCGTCTGCAGAACCCCACGTGCGATTTGGTTGCCGCCAAGATCTGCGAGATGGAGGGCGGCACCGCAGCGATGCTCACGAGCTCGGGCATGGCTGCGAACTTCCTCGCGATCTTTAACGTTGCCGGTGCCGGCGATCATGTGGTCGCAAGCTCTGCCATTTACGGCGGTACCTACAACCTGCTCGCCCACACCATGGGTCGCATGGGCGTGACCTGCACGTTCGTTGCCCCCGACTGTACCGACGAGGAGCTCGAGGCAGCGTTTGAACCCAACACCAAGCTTGTCTTTGGCGAGACGATCGCCAACCCCGCCCTTGCCGTGCTCGATATTGAGCGCTTTGCCAAGGCCGCGCACGACCACGGCGTACCGCTGATGGTCGACAACACCTTCCCGACGCCCGTGATGTGCCGTCCCTTTGAGTGGGGCGCCGACATCATTACGCACTCCACCACCAAGTACATGGATGGACATGCTGCCTACCTGGGCGGCGTGATCGTCGACCACGGTCAGTTTGACTGGATGGCCCATGCGGACAAGTTCCCGGGTCTTACCACGCCCGACGAGAGCTACCACGGCGTGACCTATGCCGAGAAGTTCGGTCGCGAGGGTGCCTTCATTACCAAGGCCACCGCGCAGCTCATGCGCGACCTCGGCCCCATGCAGAACCCGCAGGCAGCGTTCTTCTTGAACAGCTCGCTCGAGAGCCTGCATGTGCGCATGCCGCGTCATTGTGAGAACGGCCTGGCCGTTGCCAAGTTCCTGCAGAGCCACCCCAAGGTGCGCTTCGTGAGCTATCCGGGCCTGGAGGGCGATAAGTACTATGACATCGCTCAGAAATACATGCCCAACGGTACCTGCGGCGTTGTGAGCTTCGGCTTTAACGGTGGTCGCGCGGCGGCCGAGACCTTTATGAAGAGCCTCAAGCTCGCCCAGATCGCCACACATGTGGCCGACGCCCGCACTTGCTGCCTGCATCCCGCTAATGCTACGCATCGCCAGATGAACGATGAAGAGCTCATCGCCTGTGGCATCTCCGCTGACATGGTGCGCCTGTCGTGCGGCCTCGAGGACACGGCCGATCTGATTGCCGACCTTGAGCAGGCACTCGAGCAGTGCTAGGCTAGCGTTCATGCAAGGCGCCGATGCTGGCAGAAAGCTTCGGCGACCTTTCGTTCCGATTCCGTAGGCGGGACCCCAATCGCGACTGTTCGCAGGCGATCGGGGCCCCGTTTTTGCGTTGCGCCACTCGAAAGGATGGATATGGAGAAAACCGCAGAGCAGCTGCGCCGCGAGCACATTGCCCTTGAGGGCGACACCCATGGCAAGAATAAATGGGCGATTCTGTTTACCGTGCTCATCATGACGTTTATGGTGTGTCTGGATTCGACCGTCGTGACCGTGGCGCTGCCCGTGATGCAAAAGGAGCTGGGCGTGGGCCTCGACCGCATCCAGCTGGTGAGTTCGGTGTATCTGCTTGCGACTTGCGTGGCTATGTTGCCGTTTGGCCGTCTGGGCGACGTGCGCGGCAAGGTGAATGTGTTTCAGCTGGGCGTCATCGTCTTTTCGGTCGGTTCGCTGCTGTGCAGCCTTTCGGCCTCGCTCGAGGTTCTTATCCTGGCACGCATTGTTCAGGGCGTCGGTTGCGCGGCGGCCATGGCCAACAACATGGGTATCATCACCGAATCGTTTCCGGCGCGCGAGCGCGGTCGTGCTATGGGTATTCTCGCGACCTTCGTGGCCCTCGGCATGATGTGTGGTCCCGTGCTCGGCGGTATGCTGGTGGCAAGCTTTCCTTGGGAGAGCATCTTCCTCATCAACCTGCCCATTGGCGTCATCTCGTTTATTGTGGGGCTCTACACGCTGCCGCATGTTAAGCCGGAGGCCGGCGAGCGCCCCATGTCGTTGGTGGAGGCCACGCGTCGCTGCTTTGCAAATTCGGCCTTCACCATCAACCTTGCCTGCATGCTCATCGTGTTCGTTGGTATTGGCGCATCCGAGTTTATTCTGCCGTTCTATTTTCAGGACGCGCATGGGTTTGGTTCCGACATTTCCGGATTGCTCTTTTTGGCGCTGCCGATGGTGAATGCCTTTATCGGTCCGCTATCGGGTACGGTTTCGGACCGTGTTGGCTGCGAGGGCCCCACGGCGGTCGGCCTGGGCGTGTACGTGTGCGGTCTTTTTGCGGTAAGCACGCTCGACGAGCACTCTTCCATCCCCGTGATCGTGTGCTGCGTCGCGTTTATGTCGTGCGGTACGTCGATTTTCCAGAGCCCCAACAACTCGCTGTATATGGGCTCGGCCCCGCGCGAAGCACTCGGCTTTGCGGGCAGCTTGGGCAGTTTGGCACGCTATGCCGGCATGGCACTCGGCATTACGGTGGCGTCGAATATCCTGTATGGGCAGATGAGCGTGGCGATGGGCGAGGCCGTGACCAGTTTTGTTGCAGGACGTCCGGATGTGTTCCTGTTCGGCTTTCGCTCGGTGTTCTACGTGCTCATGGCTGTGGCCGCTGTGGGCTTTGCGCTCGCCATGGTGCGTTTGGTGAGGATGCGCGCCCGCCATTAGCTTGTGGTGGCAGGCTTGCCAAGAATCGGGCTTATCTACTGGTCTTGCAGCTTTATGGTGCGATGCGGCTTGTGGGGCGGGCGGGGGTCGGTCCGTGGTAGACTATCGAACAACGTTTATTAATCGCGCGGTATCGTTGCCGCGAGAAGGGGTTGCGCCATGCAGGAGCTTGAGGATCGTATTCGCCATGACGGCATCGTAAAGGCCGGTAACGTCCTTAAGGTTGATGCCTTCCTCAACCACCAGTGCGACGTTGAGCTGTTCGACCACATGGGTGCCGAGTGGGCCCGTCTGTTCGAGGGTGTCGAGATCAACAAGATCCTGACGATCGAGGCTTCGGGCATTGGTATGGCCTGCATTGCAGCCCAGCATTTTGGCGGCGTGCCGGTGGTCTTTGCCAAGAAGGCCCAGTCCATCAACCTTGACGGCGAGCAGTATGCCACGACCATCTACTCCTTTACCAAGCAGAAGGAGTACCCGGTCATCGTTGGCAAGCGCTTCCTGTCCGAGGGCGATAAGGTCCTGATTATCGACGACTTCTTGGCCAACGGCTGCGCGCTCGAGGGCCTTATTAAGATCTGCGAGGCCGCGGGTGCCGAGGTTGCCGGCATCGGCATCGCCGTTGAGAAGGGCTTCCAGGGCGGTGGCGATAAGCTCCGCGAGCGCGGCTTCCGCGTTGAGAGCCTGGCCCGTATCGCCGAAATGGACTGCGAGAACGGTGAGATCACCTTCGCCTAGGCGCGCAACACAAGCGATTGGTATGCGATGTGACAAAGGGACTGTCCCTTTGTCACATTTTTTGTATGAGGGGAGGTATTGATATGGATGAGAACAAGATGGGATGGCGCGAGTATGCACGCTATGCCGAGATGTCGGTCGAGGAGCTGGCACGCGATTGCGAGGTGCAGGTGTTTCGCGCGACGGGTCCGGGTGGACAGGGCGTGAACACGACGGACTCGGCGGTGCGCATGAAGCATGGGCCCACGGGGATTGTCGTGACGGCGCGTGAGAGCCGCAGTCAGTTTCAGAATCGCAGCTGCTGTCTGCGTAAGCTGAGGGCAGAGCTTGAGCGTCGCGGGCGTCCACCGCGCCGACGCGTAAAGACCAAGGTGCCTCAGCGATCGCGCCAGCGCAGGCTCAACGACAAACACTTCAACGCGATTAAAAAGGCCAACCGTCGCAAGCCAGGCGGGGAGGAATGATCTTCTCAATAAGTTGCGGTGAAATGGGGACTGTTTTGCGGCTTTAGCTGCATAAACAGTCCCTATTTCACCGCAACTTAGGGATGGCTAGTGGGTGGGGTGCCAGATGTGGAGGGCTCCGCCGAGGACGTCCACCTCGATGCGCGAGGCGACGATGGGCTCGCCGTCGGCCTGGATGGGGTAGTTGGGCTCCTCGAACGTGAGCTCGGCATGACGGCAGCGACGCATGCGTACCGGCGGCAGCTTGGTGTGGTGGCCGTCCTTGGCCGAAAGAAACATGGGCAGGGCAATCGCACGGGGGACGGGGCCGCAGGCGTAGCAGACGTCGAGTATACCGTCACAGGGGTCGGCATCGGGACAGATGCGATAGCCCGAACCATAGGTGGGCCCCAACTGAATGGCCATGATAATCGCCCGCACGCGCTCGGCGGGCGCACCGTCAAAACTCACTGTCATGGGATAGTTGCGGTAGCGTAGACCAAACTGCTCAAGTCCCGAGAGGGTGTAGAGCGGAGCGCCCGTCAAGCCCATCTTTTTGCGCAGCTCGGTGGTGCCAAGGCCGATGGCGGCATCGATGCCGACCGAAAGCGTCTGGTCGTAGTACTCAACGGCAGCCTCGCCGCTGCCGCTCGCAGGGCTCCACGAGCGAATGCGCCCGATGTCCTGACGCTGCAGCTCGCAGGTGAGCAGCGCGCCAAAATCCTTGCCGGAGAAATCGTCGATGCCGAGCGTTTGGGCAAAATCGTTGCCGGAGCCCACGGGCAGGACGGCAAGGGCGGGCCGGATCGCCTCATCCTGCGTCATGAGTCCATTGACGACCTCGTGGATCACGCCGTCGCCGCCGAGTGCGATAACGGTGCGATAGCCCGTTGCCTGGGCGGCAAGCTCCTTGGCATGCCCCGCGCGTTCGGTCAGCACCAAGTCAAACTGGGATGCGCGCGCGGTCATGTCCAAAAAGCGCTGCAGGCGCTCGGCAACTTCGCGCGCCGCACCCGACTGGGCGGCTGGGTTGGCGATGATGAGCGTGCGACCAAAATCAGTTGCGTGCATGGGGCGACTCCCGGCGTATGACGTGACGGTGCGGTCGCGCTCAGGTCGAATTGCCCCCGATTGTGGCTGCACGGCGAATACTTACGTCTACTCTATCAGGTCGTTGTGGCGCTCGATAGCATCCGCTACTGTACCGCCCTCATCCACAATAAGCGAACGGCGCTTGGGCGAGATGATGCGCTGGGCGGGGTACACGCCGCGGTGTCCGCCGACGAGATAGCTGATAAACGCCACGATGACAAAGAAGCCCGCGGCCGTGCCGTGGAACAGGTCGATGGCCATCATGCAGGTGGTGATGGGCACGTTGAGGCCGGCGCAGAACACGCCGAGCATGCCCAGCGCCGCCAGAAAGCTGGGGTCGATTCCGACGAGGCAACCTATCCAGCCGCCGAGCGCCGCACCGATACCAAACAGGGGCGTGACCTCGCCGCCTTGGAAGCCGGCGCCCAGGGTGAGCACCGTCAACACGAGCTTGATGGCTGCGTCGGCAAGGGTCGTGTTACCGGAGAACCCGGCGCCCGAGAGCCAGGTGGCAAGGCCGGCATACTTCCAGGCGTCGAGCATCGCGTAGGCCGCGAGCACCACGAGTGCGCCTATGAGTGCGCGAACGAGGTAATTGGTGATAAAGCGACCGTACAGGCTCTTGACGGTTCGAACCGACCAGGCAAAGAGGCGTGCCGTCAAACCGAAGATAATGGCGCTGATAACAACGATGGCAACCGTCCGTGGTGTCATGTTGGGAACGCTGGCGATAACATTCGCCTCGTACTCGGTTCCCAAGGCAAGCGACGTAAAATAGCCGGTAAACGAGGCGACCAGGCAGTAGATGCCTGCGGTGTAGTCGATTTTGCCAATAAAGCACATCTCCATGCCAAAGAAAGCTCCGGCAAGGGGCGAACCGAATACGGCGCCAAAGGCTGACGAGATGCCGGCGAGCATGAGGTCGTGGTGGTCATGCTTTTTGAGGTGGGCGAGGCTCGAGATGTTGCTGGCGATGGTGCCGCCAATCTGCACCGCGGCTCCCTCGCGACCGGCCGATCCGCCCGTGAGGTGCGTGAGCGTGGAGCAGACGAAGGTGAGGACGGCCATGCGCATATGGATGAGGCGTGTGCCCAGGGCGGAATCGATGACCAGGTTGTTGCCGCGCTTGGCGGCAAGGCCGTGGTTCTTGTACACCCATGCGGTAGCCACGCCCACGACGGGGAGCATGGCGTAGATCCACGCGTGGTGCTCGCGATAATCGGTCGCGATATTCAGCGAGGCCAAAAACGCCCAAACGGCAACGCCCATGGCGAGCGAGACGATGACGACGAGTACGAGCAACTTGGCGCTCGCGAGTAGGTTGCGGACGTTGCGGCGCGTGTCGGCAGCCAAGAGATGCTCGGAGCGGGTGAGCTGTTGCCTGCCGGCCATGATAACGTCGTTCAGGGAGAAAAAGCCGCCGTCGTCGAGCGACTGGGAATGATCCTGCGCTTCGTTTGCGCTTTCGGGTTTGTCGGTAAAAGCCATACGTTCCTCTTTTAGGTTGCAACGCATGCATTATAAAACGCGGCAAACGCGACGAGCCGGTGGGTTGGTTTCCATTCTGTTTCGCGGCCTGCAACCGACAGGTGTATTTGCGGGTTCAGGCCGAGTCGCGGTCGTGCGTCGGGGGATTATACTGAGAAAAGCATAAAGAATCGGCGCCCCTGTTGTGCGCCGTGGCATTAAGAGGTGCATATGGCAGAGAAACTCATTCCGTTGGAGGACGCGCAGTCGATTGTCCTGTCGCACGTTGCTCCGACCGATCTCGTCGAGATTCCCGTGTGGCAGGCGGCTGGTTTTCCCTTGGCCGAGGATGCTGTGGCCGATATCGACATTTCACCGTTTGCCAACAGCGCCATGGACGGGTATGCCGTGCGCTCGGCGGACTTGGCGCAGGCATCTGACGAGGCACAGGTGACGCTCGACGTTATCGGACACGAGGCAGCGGGCCATGTCTTTGGGGGCGTGGTCGGCACGGGCGAGACCGTCCGCATCATGACGGGCGCGCCGGTGCCCGAGGGTGCTGACGCCGTAGTGAAATACGAGATCGTCGACGTGCTTGACGGCGATGGCAACGAGGGCTCGCACGTTCGCTTCTCGGCGCCGGCCAAGGTAGGGGAGAACGTTCGCTCTGCCGCCGAGGAGGCCCATGCCGGCGATGCTGTGATGCGCGCCGGCGAGGTCGTGGCTCCGGCGGGCGCGGGTCTGCTGGCAAGCGCCGGATACGCGAGCGTGAAGGTGCACGCTGCCCCGCGTGTGGGCATCATCTCGCTGGGCACGGAACTGGTCGCACCGAGTAACGTGCCGGCGCGCGGGCAGATCCGCGACTCCAACTCCTCGGCGTTGATGGCCGAGGCGCTCGATGCCGGGGCAGATCCGGTGTTCTTTGGCATCGCTCCCGATGATGAACAGGCGATTGCCGAGCTCGTACATCGTGCCGTGCAGGAGTGCGATTTTGTCATTACGAGCGGTGGCGCCTCGGCGGGCGATTACGACTACGTGACGGCGCTGGTCAAGCGCGAGGGCGAGGTGCTGTTCGATCGCATCTCGATGCGTCCGGGCAAGGCTATCACGTTTGGCTTGCTCGGGGGTAAGCCGTATTTGGGGCTTTCGGGCAATCCCGCGGCGGCGTATGTGGGCTTTGAGATGCTCGCCCGCCCCGCGATCCGCAAGATGCGCGGCTTTGCCGAGGGTACGCGTCCCGTGCAGCAGGCGATATTGACGCACGGCGTGAAGAAGCGCCAGGACCGACGCTTCTTCGATCGCGCCACGGTTTTGCGCGACCCCGAGACCGATGAGCTGCTGGTGACCGAGGCCAAGACGCAGAATTCGGCGCTGCTCGGCACGATGCAGCGTGCCAACTGTCTGCTGCGTATTGACGAAGGGCCGTGTGAGCTCAAGGCAGGCGACGTCGTGGATGTCGTGCGTGTCGACCTGCCTGAGGGCACGGTGCTATAGGAGGAATGCTATGGAGCTGAAGATTTCGATTGTGACGTGCTCGGATACGCGCGATCTTGCCCAGGACGAGGCTGGAGCTGCACTCGAGGAACTTATCGAGGCGCAGGGCTGGACGGTCGCCTCACATGTGGTCGTGCGCGATGACGTCAGCGAGATTGGTGATGCCATTGTGGAAGCCGCCGATGAGTGCCACGCCAATGTCGTGCTCACCTGCGGCGGCACGGGGCTTTCGATGCGCGATGTGACGCCCGAGGCGACGCGTGCCGTCTGCGACCGCGATGTGCCGGGTATTGCAGAGGCAATTCGTGCGTACTCGATGACCAAGACGCGCCGCGCTATGCTCTCGCGTGCTATTTGCATGCAACGAGGTCATACACTTGTCGTAAACTTTCCCGGTTCCACGAAGGCCGCCCGCGAAAGCTGGGAGGCCATAGCGGACCAGCTGGAGCACGCGGCTCAGATGACAGCGGGCGGCGGACATACCAACTAAGCTATTTACCTGCGGTGGGGCGACCTTATCGGTCGCTCCGCTTTTGTTTTCCGCCGAATCGACGCCGAGGTGTACGGTAACTCGAAACTATATTCTCAGGCGAGAATAATTTCTCACTAACATTATTCGCGCAAAAGTATAATCTGATTGCAGATTAAAGCCCGCGGTGGGGTACCCGGGCACAAGGTCCGAAAGGGTTGAATATGTTCGATATGGTTTCTCGCCGCGGATTCGTCTCGCTTTCTGCTGTCGCCGCTGCCGGCCTTGGTCTTGCTGGCTGCTCGGGCAGCAAGACGTCCGAGCCGGCCGGATCCGATGCCGGTTCTGCTAAGGCATCTTCCAAGAAGGCTGTCGAGCTGCAGGTCTTTGCCGCCAACTCGCTCGAGAAGGCTCTGCCCGAGGTTCAGGAGCTCTACACAGAGCAGACCGGCACCACGTTTGCAGACACGCAGTTTAAGGCCTCCGGCGACCTTGTCGAGCAGATGCGCGCCGGTGCCGCTGTCGACGTGCTCATCACAGCCTCCAAGGGCATCATGGACGACGCCGAAGCCGCCGAGCTCGTCGACGTCGATACGCGTGAGGACATGTTCGTCAACGACCTCGTGATCATTCGCGCCGAGGGCTCCGACACCAAGGTCGAGGCCATCGCCGACGTCGCGAATCTGGACGGCAAGATCGCCATTGGCGACGCCAAGACCGTCCCCGCCGGCAAGTACGCCAACCAGGCGCTGGCTTCCGTGGGGCTCTATACCGGTACCGAGGGCGACGACGGCGAGTATGCTCCCGAGATTGCCGACAAGGTCGCACTGGCCGATAAGGTGGGCACCGCCGCCGCCTATGTCTCTACGGGCGACTGCGTAGCCGGTTTTGTCTACAGCTCCGATATCTTCCGCTACGACGGCATCGAGGAGGCCTTCGTGTGCCCCGAGGATTCGCACAAGCCCATCGTGTACCCGGGTGCCGTTGCCGAGAGCTCCGAGCATGCCGACGAAGCCGAGGCGTTCATCGACTTTTGCCTGTCCAACAAGAAGGCTCAGAAGATTTGGGCTAAGTACGGCTTTGAGCTTTCCGCGTAGTGCGGCTTGGCGCGATAATTCCATCGTTTTGTGTTTCACTCCGTCCTTGTATTCGCTTGGAGCTTTTCGTGCTTAATAGATTCCGCATGCCTGTCGCCTGTGCTTTGACCTTCGCGCTTTGCTGGGTGCCGGGATTTGCGTTTGCTGGGGACGCTGAGGACGGGGCCCAGGCTGCTGCGACCGCTCATGGGCTTTCCTATGGGATCGAGGGTTTTGAGCGGTTGGCCAAGGGGACCGCTCGTGCCATGGAGGGCCAGCCTGAGGGCTACCGGTTTCCCGTTGACGAGGACGTGGACCTTGTAGTGGCGCCTGCTGCCGATCGCGTTGTTGTGTGGATATCGCCCAAGGCGGTCGAGAAGTATGGATTGGATCCGCAGGACAACGAGTGCGTATCGGGTCTCAAGGCCCTCGTCTGTAAGCTCGACAGCGCAAACTGCATGGGAGGTGCGCAGCTAGGGGACGTGGATCTTCCTTGGTATGTCACGGCGGAAACAACGTTTGATGCCGGCGGGTATACCTATGGCTTTGACGAGCGCGGTGCGGATGGGGACCGCTATGTGGTGATTGCATCAGCCTCGGGTGATGCCAAAGGCGGCGCGCGTTGGCTTGATAGCGCTCAAATGGTAGAAGCATCGTCTGTCGTGTTGCGGGATGAGCAGGGGCCCTTGACCTCTCTGGCTTCCTTATTGGGCGGCATCGACTATCGCCCGTTTTGGGTGTCCATAAAAACGAGCGGCCTTGCCCTGCTGATCTCCTTTGCGCTGGGCCTGTTCGCCGCGTGGAAGACTATGGGTACCTCGAGCCGCATCAAGGGCTTGTTCGATTCGGTTTTTACGATTCCTATGGTGCTGCCGCCCACGGTCTGCGGCTTTCTGCTCCTCATGCTGTTTGGCCGCTCGACCGGGGTGGGCCAGTGGCTGATCGCTCACGGCATCTCGATTGTCTTTACGTGGCCGGCGGCGGTGATCTCTGCCGTGGTGGTGTCGTTCCCGCTCGTCTATCGTACGGCGCTCGGAGCCTTCGAGAGCCTCGACACACAGATGCTCGATGCGGCGCGCACGCTGGGCTGGTCCGAGCGTCGCATCTTTACCAAGCTTATGATGCCGCTTGGCTGGCCCTCGATTGCCGCCGGCACGGTGCTCGCCTTTGCCCGCGCAATGGGCGAGTTTGGCTGCACCCTGTTCTTTGCGGGCAACTACGCCGGTATTACGCAGACCATTCCCATCGCCATCTATTTTGAGTGGATGGGCGGCAATACGTCGGTGGCCCTCTTTTGGGTCGTGGTCGTAATTGTGTTCAGCTTCCTGGTCATTCTATTCATCAACATGTACACGGCGCATTCGCAAAAGTATCGCGAGCTCGGTCTCTCCCGTGCGGAGCGCAAGCAGGCCAAGGAGCTCGTCGGGCAGGGCGATTCGCTCGACCCGGCGGGCGGCGATGCCTTGCGTATCGATCGCGAGGCGCTGGCCGAGTTCATGCGCGATGATGCTGCGCCGCAGGGAGGTCGATAGGTCATGTCACTCGTTCTGGATATCAAAAAGCGCTATCCCGGGTTTATGCTCGACATGCAGCTTGAGGCCGGCGAGGAGCGCGTGGCGCTGCTGGGCGCCTCGGGTTGCGGCAAGAGCTGTACGCTGCGCTGCATCGCTGGCGTGGAGACGCCCGACGAGGGCAAGATCGCCGTCAACGGCGTGACCTTTTTTGACTCGGCGGCGGGCATCAACCTGTCCCCCCAGGAGCGAAAATGCGCCCTGTTGTTCCAAAACTATCAGCTGTTTCCCAACATGACGGTGGCCGATAACGCATGCGCCGGCGTAAAGGATGCGGGCGACGCCGCCGCGCGCAAAAAGCTCGCCGAGCGCTATCTGGGCATTTTCGGTCTGGCGGATTTTGCTGACCGCTATCCCGCGCGACTCTCGGGCGGTCAGCAGCAACGTGTGGCGCTTGCCCGCATGGTGGCGGCACACCCGGGCATTTTTATGTTCGACGAGCCCATGAGCGCGCTCGATGCGTATCTCAAGAGCGCGCTTGAGCAAAACATGCTCGACCTGTTCGACGTCTGCAACCGTACCGTGCTCTACGTGAGCCACGACATCGACGAAGCGTGCCGCCTGTGTCAGCGCATCTGCGTGATGCACGACGGGCATGTTGAGGAGATCGGCTCCATCGAGGACGTGGTCCGTCGTCCGCAGACGCTGGCGGCACTGCGCCTGACGGGCTGCAAGAACACAAGCCGGGCGCGCAAGATCGGCGACGAAGAAGTTGAGGCCCTCGACTGGGGCATGACCTTTAACGTGGGTCGCGAGGTTCCCGATAATGTGGCGTACCTGGGCATTCGCGCAAGCTACTTCCATGTTGACAATCGCGCGGAGCGGGGCCGCAACAGCTACGATTTGCACGTGGCCCGTGTGAGCGATTCGCGCTTTGAGCGGCTGGTGCTGCTGGACGTGCCGCGCGTCGATGCGCCCACACGTCTGCAGTGGAAGGTCAACAAGGTGGGCGTGCCTGTCGACGAGCTGCCGCAAGCAGGCGAGACGCTGCGCATGCACTTCGATGCGAGTAAGATCCATTTGGTTTGTCGATAGTGCCGGGTAATGCCGTCGGGGATATAAGCCTCGGCGGCTTTGTCTTGCCGTTCGCCGAATGATGGATGACAAACTCTTATCAACACAGATAATTATTTATTAAACGACGGCACACGACGCTGTCGTACGCATGTCGGCGGTGTTCGTCTGGACGACAACCGTTGATATAGTTACCTTCGACGAGAAAAGGAGGGTGCGCATATGCCGCAGACGACATACATTCGCCGCGTTGCCGCGCGCGCCCTATATATGGCTCGGAGTCGCATATGAGCAGGTATGTTCACGGCTCCGGGAGAGACGACGCACAACTAAATAATCAGCTGCAAAGCAGGTTCCCCAAAAATCCGGGTTTGAGCACGGCCGGGCAATCGCCGTCCGTCGTGCATCGATACCGCTGTTATCCGTTTTTGGTTCGAGAGGGGAACCGTCATGGCTGAAGAATTTGATTTCCATCCGATGTGGGAGAGCCTCGGCATGAATCTTGCCGACCACGACATGCTGCTGGGCGCCGTGGGCCAGATGTACGGCGATATGTTCCTGACGCAGAATAATCGCCCCAAGTCCACGTCCTACCTGGATTTTGTCGCCACCAACATCCACAGTGGCCGTATTAAGGAGATGCTCGACAAGAAGGAGGCCGGCGAGGCCACCAAGATCGTCGGTTCGTTCTGCGTCTACGTGCCCGAGGAGATCGTACTTGCCTGTGACGGCATTCCCGTGGGCCTGTGCTCGGGTGCCGACTGGGCGACCGACAAGGTCGAGGAGCATCTGCCGCGCAACACCTGCCCGCTCATCAAGAGCTTTGCCGGCTTTAAGCTGGGCGAGGTCTGCCCCTACATTGAGTCGAGTGACCTGGTGGTAGGCGAGAACACCTGCGATGGCAAGAAGAAAGCCTACGAGTTCTTTGCCACGCAAAAGAACATGTACGTCATGGATATTCCCAACGTACACGACGAGTCGACGCTCGTGACCTGGAAGGCCGAGGTCAAGAAGCTCGCCGCCAAGATCGAGGAAGAGTGTGGCGTCAAGATTACGCCCGAGCGTCTGAAGGCCGCCATCCACGCCGTCAACGAGAAGCGTCGCGCCCTGCAGCGTCTGGCTGCGACCCGCGCTGCCGATCCGGCGCCCATCAGCGGTCTCGACAGTCTGCTGACCGTTCAGGCCGCCTTTATGGATGACACGCCGCGCCTGACCGGCGCCATCAACGAGATGGCGGCTGAGTGCGAGCAGCGTGTTGAGACCGGCGAGGGCGTGGCGCCCAAGGGGACCAAGCGCATCCTGTACACCGGCACGCCCATGGCCGTGCCCAACTGGAAGCCGTTCAACCTCATCGAGAAGGCCGGCGGCGTTGTGGTAGGCGAGGAGTCCTGCACGGGCTCGCGCTACTACAAGGACCTGGTCGACGAGTCCGGCGAGACGGTCGACGAGATGCTCGACGCCATCGCCGAGCGCTACTTTAAGATCAACTGTGCTGTCTTTACGCCCAACGACCAGCGTATGAAGGACATTGTCCAGATGGCCAAGGACCTGCATGCTGACGGTATCGTCGACGTGGCCCTGCAGTTCTGCACGCTCTACGAGATGGAGTCGTTTGCCGTGGAGAAGGCCGCCGAGGAGGCGGGCATCCCGTTTATGCACATCACGACCGACTACGCCGGCGAGGATGCCGGCCAACTGCAAACCAGGATTGAGGCTTTCTTGGAGACAATTTAGGGCTATCCGTCCCGGCGGCTTCCCTGGGCACCCGATCTTGCCGTTCAAACCGTCGCTTGCGTGTCAAAGTACGCGGCGCTCCTCTTTCACGGCAACCTCGGGCACCTGGGAAAGCCGTTTCCTTGGTTGGCTAAAAGGTTTGTTAAGGAGTTATATGTCGGAAAATATTGAGCAGCCGTTGCCGTCCACGTTTGAGGAGTTCAACGAGCAACGCAAGGCGGCGTTTATTCGCGTTAAGGATTATAAGCAGGCGGGTAATCGCCTGGTCGGCTTCTTGTGCAGCTACACACCGCTCGAGATTATCGATGCCGCGGGGGCCGCAAGTGTCGCTCTGTGCGGTACGTCCGATGAGGTGATTCCCGAGGCCGAGAAGGTGCTGCCGGCAAATCTGTGTCCGCTCATCAAGTCGACCTACGGTTTTGCCTACTCGCAAAAGTGCCCGTTTACGTACTTTAGCGACATGATCATCGGCGAGACCACCTGCGACGGCAAGAAGAAGATGTACGAGCTACTCAACGAGCTCAAGCGCACGCACATTCTGCATCTTCCGCAGGGTCGCGATCGCGCCTACGAGCGTGAAGGCTGGTACGAGGAGTGCCGCCTGCTCAAGGAGGAACTCGAGGGCTTCTACGGCATCACGATTACCGACGATGACCTGCGCGCTGCCGTCCGTCGTCGCAATCGCCTGCGTGCTGCCCAGCTCGAGATGTTTGCGCTGCAGGCCAACCAGCCGGCGGCCATGAGCGGCGTCGACCTGATGAGCACTATGTTTGCCGGTACGTTTAGCTTTGATATCGAGGCCTATACGCAGCAGCTGGAGCAAAAGGTCGCCAAGCTGCGCGAGGCCTACGACGCGGGCGAGCGCCCGGTTGCGGCGGATGCCAAGCGCATTCTGATTACCGGCTGCCCGGTGGGCGGCGTGATCAACAAAATCGGCCGCACCATCGAGTCCAACGGCGGCGTGGTCGTGTGCATGGACGACTGCTCGGGCGAGCGCACGGCGGCCATGATGATCGATTCGGAGGCTCCCGACATCCTGCGCGCCATTGCCGACCGCTACCTGGATATCAACTGCTCGGTCATGACGCCCAACGACGGCCGTATGGAAAACACGCTGGCCATGTGCGAGAAGTATCACGTCGATGGCGTGGTGGAGAGCGTGCTCCAGGCGTGCCACACCTTCAACGTTGAGAGTGCGCGCATGCAGGAGGCCGTCGAGGGTGCGGGCATTCCGTACATGAAGATTGAGACCGACTACAGCAACGGCGACATGGGTCAGATCGAGACCCGCATCGCCGCCTTCATCGAAACCCTCTAGGTTTCTCAGGCACCGGATTTTGCCCCTCAAACCGTCGCTTGCGTACCCAAAGTACGCTGCGCTCCTCTTTCGGGGCAATCTCCGGCACCTGAGAAACCTAGAGCTAAGGCGCCTGAACGCGCCGTTACCTTTGATGTTTAGATTGGGAGAGAGCCATGATAGGGATCGGGATCGATATCGGGTCTACGGCGGCTAAGGCCGCTGTGGTCGACGGGGAGGGTTCGGTGGCGTGGACGTGCGTACAGCCAACCGGGTTCTCCTCGGTCGATGCTTCCGAGCGTCTGCGCGGCGAGCTTGCCGCGGCTGGCTATGACGTGGCTGCCGACGACGTGCGTGTGATCGCGACCGGCTACGGCCGTGTCGCCGTGCCCTATGCGCATAAGGTCGTGACCGAGATCACCTGCCACGGTACCGGTGCCGTGCGTCTGTTTGGCGACCACGGTACCGTAATCGATGTTGGTGGTCAGGACACCAAGGTCATCCAGCTTAAAGGTGGTCGCGTGGCCAAGTTCGCCATGAACGACAAGTGCGCTGCCGGCACGGGGCGCTTTTTGGAGATCATGGCCGACCGTCTGGGCATTTCCCAGCAGCAGATGGCCGACCTGGCGCGTTCCGGCGAGCCCACCAAGATTTCCAGCATGTGCACGGTGTTTGCCGAAAGCGAGGTCATAAGCCTGATCGGTCGCGGTGAGCCGCGCGAGAACATTGCGCGTAGCGTGATCGACAGCGTGGTCTCGCGTGTGGCGACCATGGCCGGGCAGGCCGCGGGCGCCCCGTACTACCTGACCGGTGGCCTGTGCGAGAACGCCTTCGTAGTGGAGCGGTTGGGCGAGCTACTGGGGTCGCCGGTGACCACCTCGCCCCAGGCTCGCTTTGCCGGAGCGATCGGCGCGGCTGTCCGCGCCGCCGCCTTGGCCTAGGGGTGTACCGCGACATGCGCATCCTTAATATCTCGGCACAAAAACCAGATAGCACCGGTAGCGGCACCTACCTTGCCGCGCTCGTGCGCGAACAGATCGAGACGGGTCATCGCGCCGCCGTGCTTTGCGGCGCGGCACCGGGTGATACCCAAGGCGAGCTGGACCGGCGTGCTGCCGTGTTTGCCGTACCGTTCGAGTCGCCCGAGCTGCCGTTCCCCATCTGCGGTATGTCCGATGTCATGCCCTATCCCTCCACACGCTATCGTGACCTGACGCCTTCGATGCTCAAGGCATTTGAGCGGGCATTTGCTGCTGCAATCGATCGTGCGGTGGCTGAGTTTCGGCCCGATCTGGTGCTCTGCCATCACCTGTATCTGGTGACCGCATTGGCGCGCGAGTGCGTCCGGGGCGTGCCGGTTGTTGCCGTGTGCCATTCGACCGATCTGCGCCAGCTGCGTTCGCATGCGCTCGAGCGCGATCGCATCGTAAGTGCGGTTCGTCGGCTCGATGCCGTCTTTGCGCTCCATGCTGAGCAGGCTGAGCAGATTGGCCTGGTGTGCGGCGTCGATGCCGATCGCATCCACGTGATTGGGACGGGCTACGACCATCGCGTCTTCTGCTGCGACGCAAGCGTGGCGAGGCGGCCGGGATCGCTTGTGTACGTGGGCAAGATTTGCTTTAAAAAGGGCGTCGAGTCGCTGGTTCGAGCCATGTCATTGCCGATTGACGATGACGTCCGCCCATCTGGCTTGGTACTTGTGGGCGGCCGCGGGGACGATGCCGAGTACGCGCGTATCGAGCGCTTGGCCGCGGCCTCGGATGTGCCGGTGACGCTGGCGGGCCGCCTGGATAGCGATGGGCTCGTGCGTGCCTACCGCAGTTCCGACGTCTTTGTGCTGCCTTCGTTTTACGAGGGTCTGCCGCTCGTGACGATCGAGGCCCTCGCGTGCGGCTGCAAAGTTGTGGCGACCGATTTGCCCGGCGTTCGTCCCTGGATGGAGGCGATGCTTCCCGGTGCTCCCGAGACGTGGGTGGCGCCGCCGCGTATGACGGATGTCGACACGCCCGAGGCGGCCGACCTTCCGTTGTTTGAGCGCGCACTGGCAGATGCTATCGCGCAGGCGCTTGCGGCGCCGCCTTCGACGTTCGAGCCGTCGGCGGTCTCTTGGGAAGCGTGCCTGGGGCGTATACTAAAAGTCGTTGATTTGTTGGAAGGGGGTTCGTATGGCTGACGATCAGATTAAGCTCACGTCTATGACTGCCGCGAGCGGTTGAGCCGCTAAGCTGGCTCCCGGAGCCCTCGCCCAGGTCCTGGGCGACTTGCCCAATGTGCATAACGACAATCTGCTCGTGGGGTTCGATACCTCCGACGATGCGAGCGTCTTCCGCGTAGGGGAGAACCTGGGGCTCGTGCAGTCCATCGACTTCTTCCCACCTATGGTCGACGACCCGTTTCTGTTTGGCCAGATTGCCGCGGCAAACTCACTGTCGGACATCTACGCCATGGGCGGGCGGCCGAGCCATGCCATGAACCTGCTGTGCATTCCCAGTTGCTTGGGCGTTGAGGTCGCCGGCGAAATTCTGGCGGGCGGCGCCGACAAGTGCGTCGAGGCCGGCTGCTCCATCGCGGGCGGCCACACCATCAACGACGACGAGCCCAAGTACGGCCTGTCCGTGAGCGGGTTTGTCGCGCTTGACCGTATGCTCGCCAACAGCGGCGCGCGCGTGGGCGATGCGTTGCTGCTGACCAAGGCGGTTGGCTCGGGCATCATCACCACGGCCATTAAGGGCGAGCTCATCGAGCAGGACGAGGCCGCAGCCGTGTTTGACTCGATGCGTACCCTCAACGAGGCCCCGATTCGTCTGGCCGAGGGACTCGAGCTTCACGGCTGTACTGACATTACGGGCTTTGGTCTGATCGGGCATGCGTGCGAGATGGCCGAGGGCTCGGGCGTGCAGGTTGAGCTTGCGTCGGGGGCGGTGCCGCTCTTTGACCAGGTGCTCGACATGGCGCGTCTGGGCATTATCCCCGCGGGCTCCTACCGCAACCAGGACTTCTTTGGCCCGCGCGTGGTTGCCGACGAAGACCTGGAGCCGGGCATGTTGGATGCGCTGTACGATCCGCAGACGTCTGGTGGCCTGCTCATCGCGGCACCTGCTGCCGATGTGGATGAGCTTGCGCGCCGTCTGCATGCCGAGGGGCGCATCGCGGCCGTTGTCGGGCGCGTGTGCGAGGCGGAGCCGGGCGGTCCTGCCGTCCGCGTTGTTCGCTAGCCCGCACGTTTATGTAACTGTTTACCGTTCTCTAGAACGGTTCTTTCGAAAGGAAAAACTATGTCTACCAAAATTGAAGTCAATGCCATGGGCGATGCCTGCCCGCTGCCCGTCGTCAAGACGCTCAAAGCCCTGAAGCAGCTCGATGGCGAGGGCGCCGTGGTGACCTCGGTCGATAACGAGACTGCCGTCAAGAACATCTCCAAGATGGCGCAGGAGAAGGGCTGCACGGCCTCGGTCGAGAAGGTTTCTGACGCCGAGTGGCACGTGACCGTGGCGACCTCTGGCGCCGTTGCCGTGGCCGATCCTGAGCAGGATGGCGCTGCCTTCTGCGACGCCAGCGCCGGCAAGGGCAAACTCGTCATTTCCGTCTACACCGATTGCATGGGCCGTGGCGACGACGAGCTGGGCCACAAGCTCATGAAGGCGTTTATCTTTGCCGTGACGCAGCAGGAGGAACTGCCCGCGACCATGCTGTTCTACAACGGCGGCGCCAAGCTCACCGTAGAGGGCTCTCCGGTGCTCGATGACCTGAAGGGCCTGGCCGAGCAGGGCGTCGAGATTCTCACCTGCGGTACCTGCCTGGACCATTATGGCATTAAAGACCAGCTTGCGGTGGGCGAGGTCACCAACATGTACGTGATCGTGGAGAAGATGGAGCAGGCCGTGCGCGTCGTGCGCCCGTAGCGTATTGGTTGGAGTTGCCATGAGGGAGAAGCGCCCGGCGCTTGTCATCACGTTTCCCACCACGGCGGCCGCCATGGGTTGCGAGTCCCTGTGCATCGAGCGCGGCCTTCCCGGGCGAACGATTCCCGTGCCCGGGGAGGTTGCTGCCGGCTGCGGTCTGGCGTGGAAGGCGTTGCCTGCCGATGAGGAGCTGCTGCGCGGCGAACTCGCCGCGGCAGGTGTTCCCACCGAGGGCTATACCGTGATCGATATGTGGGAGGTCGTGCGATGATCTATCTGGATAACGCGGCGACGACCATGCACAAGCCGCAGACGGTCATCGATGCCGTGACGCAGGCGATGTGCTCGCTCGGCAATGCCGGCCGCGGCGCCACGTCGGGTGCCCTCGATGCCGCTCGTACGATTCACGCTTGCCGTGCCAAGCTCGCGCGCCTTTTGGGTTGCCCGAGGGCGGACCATGTGTGCTTTACGCCCAACTCCACGGCGGCGCTCAACACCGCCATCAATGGCGTGGTGCGCCCCGGCGACCGCGTGGTCACGACGGTGCTCGAGCACAACTCCGTGCTGCGTCCGCTTAACCGCCTGGCGGCGGAGCGGGACCTGACCGTTGAACATGCGGGCTGTGATACCAACGGTGTGCTTGACTACGACGAGCTCGAGCGGCTGGTCACGCCCGGTACGCGTGCTGTGGTGGTGACGCACGCCTCCAATGTGACCGGCGACGCGGTCGACATTGCGCGCGTGGCGGCCATGGCCCATGCTGCCGGCGCGCTGGTGATCGTCGATGTCTCGCAGTCTGCCGGTACGGCGAAGATTGACATGGATGCTATGGGGCTCGACGTCGTGTGCTTTACCGGCCACAAGGGGCTCATGGGTCCGCAGGGGACCGGCGGCCTGGCCGTGGCGGAGGGCATTGACGTGGCTCCGTGGGCCATGGGCGGCACGGGCGTGCACAGCTTCGATGCGCTGCAGCCGCTCGAGTGGCCCACACGCCTTGAGGCGGGCACGCTCAACGGTCACGGCATCGCGGGCCTTTCTGCCGGCCTTGATTTTATTGAGGCTCAGGGTGGAGTTGAAGCGATTGCGACTCACGAACGCGCCCTGGCCGATCGCTTTCTCGCTGGCGTGCGCGAAATCCCCAGCATTGCGCTCTACGGTGCGTTTGACCAGCCCGTGCACTCGGCGATCGTTTCACTCAACGTAGGCGATATCGACTCTGCCGAGATCTCGGACGCGCTCATGCAAGGGTGGGGGATTGCGACGCGCCCCGGCGCCCATTGCGCTCCGCTCATGCACCGCGCGCTAGGTACCGAGCGCCAGGGTGTCGTCCGCTTCTCGTTTGGGTATTTCAACACTACCGAAGAAGTCGACACGGCTATCGATGCTCTGTGCGATTTAGCCTGCTAAAGCTGCTAGACCGTTTATACTTGCGGGACGGGTGTTTTTGCCCGTCCCGTTTTTGTTTCGACCCGAAAGGTGGTCCTATGGCCTCATCCGCTCCGCGCGGTTTGCGCTCCGACCATGTCGTCACCGTCGGCATCGCCCTGTTCTCGATGCTCTTTGGCGCCGGCAACCTTATTATTCCGCCGCTGCTGGCGCTGCAGGCAGGCTCTGCCACGCCGGTCGCCATGCTCGGCTTTCTGATTGCCGCCATCGGCCTGCCCGTCATGGGATTTATTGCCGTCGCGCTTGCCGGAACGGCGCGCGAGCTTGCCGGCCGCGTGCACCCCAAGTTTGGTGAGTTCTTTGTCGCGGCGGTGTATCTGGCCATCGGCCCGTGCCTGGCCATTCCGCGCACGAGCTCCACGGCCTTCGAGATGCTGGTGCCGCTGCTGCCCGAGGGCGTTTCGCTCGGCACGGCTCGCCTGGTCTTTGCCATCGGGTTCTTCGTGGTCGCGTTTGCGCTCACGCTGCGCCCGGGTGTCATCACGCGCGTACTTGGTCGTATTACGGGCCCTGCGCTTATCGCGCTCATCGTGCTGGTTGTGGGTGCTGCCGTGATCTCGCCGCTGGGTCCCGCTTCCGCGCCGCAGGCTCCCTACAATGCCGGTGCTGCCGTGCAGGGCTTTCTGACCGGCTACCAGACCATGGACCTGCTCGCGTCGCTCGCCTTCGGCATCATCATCGCCGAGACCATCCACGAGCTGGGTGTTACCGATGACAAGCGCGTGGCCTTCGAGATTTCGCGTTCCGGTGTGATCGCCGGCGTGCTCATGGCCATCATCTACTGCGGCCTGGCGCTTGCCGGCGCGCAGCTCAGCACCGTGATGCCCGATGCCACCAACGGCGCTGCCATCCTCGCTCGTTCGGCCTCCATGCATTTTGGGCTTGCTGGCACGGTCGTGGTCTTCGCCATCTTCTTCCTTGCCTGCATGAACGTGTGCATCGGCCTCATCAGCTGCTGCTCGCGTTACTTCTGCGAGACGTATGTGGTCGATGGGGGAGCGGAGGCCTCCGAGGAGGCCATGCGCCGTCCCTTTGCGATTCTCGCCTTTGTGTTCGCGGCGTTTTCGTGCGTGCTCTCCAACGTGGGCCTCGACGTGATTCTTATGTTCTCGGTGCCCATGCTCAACGCCTTGTATCCCGTTGCCATCGTGCTGGTACTGATGGGCCTGGTGCACGGCTTTTGCGACGCTCATCCGCAGGTGTGGGTCTGGGTCGGCGGTGTGGTCGCGGTGCAGAGCGTGATCACCTCGGTCCGCGATGCGTTCTTTGCGGGCGCGTGGCTGCCGTTCGATGCGTTGCCGCTGGCAGATATCGGTGCTGCGTGGGCACCGGTTGCTGTGGTGGCATTTGTGATCGGTCTGCTCCATAGTCGTTTTGTCGCACATTCGAGGAGCTAAGGCATCAATGCTTGCACAGGCGGGGAGTCTCCCCTATAATTTCCTTCGCTTTGGGACACGCAAGGTTTAGACCTTAGCTGCTCAACACCTTCGGGACGTGGCGCAGTTTGGTAGCGCGCCTGCTTTGGGAGCAGGATGTCGCAGGTTCAAATCCTGTCGTCCCGACCATATCTTGCGGGCGTAGTTCAATGGTAGAACCCCAGCCTTCCAAGCTGATGACGCGGGTTCGATTCCCGTCGCCCGCTCCATAGGATAGTTTTAACGGCTTTGGCTCTATTTGGTGCCAGAGCCGTTTTCATAAGCGTGCCGGGCGATGGGAATCGAACCCGGCAGGGTGCGAAGCTGAGAAAATGCGTGAGCATTTTCCAGCGCAGCACGCAAGGGCCAACGGCCCGCAGCGAAACAAGGGTTTGCGAAGCAAACCCTTGGACTTCCCGTCGCCCGCTCCATAAGATAGACGAATGGCTCTGATTCCTTTTGGGACCAGAGCCGTTTTCATATACATGCCGGGGACCCCACATCCCCTCCTAAGTTGCGGTGAAATAGTTCCTAGATTCAGCCCCAAAAGGGTTTTGCCCGGACGAGTTAACCCCCAAATATTTTTGGCGAGCCGGGGGGGGCGATGGTTGGGGGGGTTTTGGAGAA